>DASRFJ010000125.1:0-11836 GCA_035651595.1 Streptosporangiaceae bacterium
GGTGTCGGCCAGGCACTGGGTTTCCACGTGCCGGGGCCGGTCCAGGTAGCGTTCGGCGAAGCATTCGCCGCGGCCGAACGACGTGACCGCCTCACGCACCGCGGACTCGTACTGCGCCGGGATCTCGTCCATCGTCCAGGCGACCTTCAGCCCGCGACCGCCGCCGCCGTACACGGCCTTGATCGCCACCGGCAGCCCGTGTTCCGCCGCGAACTCGCGGACCTCGGCCGCGTCGCGCACCGGATCGGCGGTGCCGGGCGCGAGCGGCGCCCCCACCCGCCGGGCGATCAGCCGCGCGCTGACCTTGTCGCCCAGCGCCTCGATCGCCTCGGGCGGCGGCCCGATCCAGGTCAGCCCCACGTTCGCGACCGCACGGGAGAAGTCGGCGCATTCGGCGAGGAAGCCGTACCCGGGATGGACCGCGTCCGCGTCCGACTCCAGCGCGACCTTGATGATCTTGTCGATGTCCAGGTAGGTCTCGGCCGGACTGGTGCCGCGCAGCGCGTACGCCTCGTCGGCCATCCGCGCGGGCAGCCCGTCGAGATCGGGCTCGGCGTACACCGCGACGCTCTCCAGCCCCGCGTCCCGGCACGCCCGGATAACCCGGACCGCGATCTCGCCTCGGTTGGCGACCAGTACCTTTCGCATTGCGCACTACCTTTCTGCCGCGCCGAACGTCGCACCGGTGCGCGGCCCGCTGGCTGCCGTGGCGGGAAGGAGGACGGTGCCGGCGGGATGTCCAGCACGACCGGCTTCCCGGCCAGGATGACCTGCTCCTCGTGGTGGGCGATGGCCAGCGGCTCGCCCGCCAGCAATTCGTACCGCGCCTCCCGGTGCCAGATCGTCACCCGCAGCAGGCGCCCGCGGTACCGGATCCGGAACGCGAGCCGGGTGATGCCGGCCGGCAGCCGCGGCCGGAACGCCAGGCTGCCGTTCGCCGCCCGCAGGCCGCCGAAGCCGTCGACCAACGCGATCCAGGTACCGGCCAACGCGGCGAGGTGCAGGCCGTCGCGGGTATTGCGGTGCCGGTCCTGTAGATCGGTCAGCGCCGCCTCGGCCAGGTAGTCGTGCGCCAGTTCCAGGTGCGAGGTCTGCGCGGCCAGCACGGCCTGGGTGCAGGCCGACAGCGAGGAATCGCGGACGGTCAGCCCTTCGTAGTAGGCGAAGTTCCTGGCCTTCTGCTCGGCGGTGAACGCGTCCGGGCACAGGTGCATGGCCAGCACCAGGTCGGCCTGCTTGACCACCTGCTTGCGGTACAGCTCGAAGTACGGGTAGTACAGCAGCAGCGGATAGCTGTCCGGCGGCGTGCTCTCGAAGTCCCAGCGCGCGTGCGCGAGGAAGCTCTCGTCCTGCGGGTGGATGCCGATCTCGGCGTTGAACGGGATGACCATCGCGTCGGCGGCGCGGCGCCACGCGGACAGCTCGCGCTCGTCTACGCCGAGGCGCGCCGCGCCGTCCGGGTATTCGCGACAAGCGTCCGCGGCGGCGCGCAGGTTCCGTTGCGCCATCAGGTTCGTGTAGACGTTGTTGTCGGTCGCCGCGCTGTACTCGTCCGGCCCGGTCACACCGTCGATCCGGAACTGTTCGGCGTGGTCGTGGTGGCCAAGTGCCCGCCACAGGCGGGCGGTTTCTACGAGCAGTTCAAGGCCGGTCTCGCGTTCGAACCAGGTGTCCTGCGTCGCGTTGACGTACTGGACCACCGCGTGGGCGATGTCGGCGTTGATGTGAAAGGCGGCGGTTCCGGCCGGCCAGTAGCCGGAGCATTCCCGCCCGCCGATGGTCCGCCACGGGTATGCGGCGCCGGCCAGGCCCAGGTCGGCCGCTCGCTCCTTGGCCGCCGGCAGCACGGTATGCCGCCAGCGGAGCACGTCCGCGGCCGCCGCCGGCTGGGTGTAGGTGAGGACCGGCAGGACGAACGTCTCGGTGTCCCAGAACGTGTGCCCGTCGTAGCCGGGACCGGTCAATCCCTTCGCCGCGATCGGCCGGCGTTCGGCCCGGGCTCCGGCCTGGAGGATGTGGAACAGCGCGAACCGCACCGCCTGCTGGATCTCCGCATCGCCGTCCAGCTCGACGTCCGCGCCCGCCCAGAATTCGTCCAGGTAGCGCCGCTGCTCGGCGAGCAGGCCGGACCAGCCCGCCAGCCGTGCCATGGCGAGCGCGGCGGTCACCTCGGCGTGCAGTGCCGACCCGGACCGCACGTCCGACCAGCCATAGCCCAGGTACTTCACGACCCGGAGCAGGCTGGCCTGCCGGACCTGCGCGGCGACGGTGCAGCGGCCCACGTCGGGAAATGCCTCGGTGCGCGCGTGCATCGTCCGGTCCGGCATGGCCCCGGTGACCTCGATGTCGTGCGCCATGCCGGCTGCCAGCCGCAGGCCGCTGCCCCGGGTCCGGTGCATCAGCGTCACCCGGAACTGGTCCTGGCTGGCCACGTGCTCCTCGCTGACCAGCGGCGCGGCCAGCACGGCACAGGTGCGCGGATCCTTGCTTGTTCCGGGCAGCGCCTCGTTCGCGACCAGTTCGGACTGGAGGCCGAGCCGCATCTGCCCGGACACCGCCTCCACCGTGTAGCTGATCGCGGCGACGGCGCGCTGGGTCAAGGACACGAGCCGGACCGACGTGATCCGGACCGTCTGGCCTGCCGGGGAGGTCCAGAGCACTTCGCGGGACAGGGTGCCGGCGCGGAGGTCGAGGACGCGCTCGTGAACGTGGAGGGTGCCGTGCCGGACGTCGAACGGCTCGTCGCCGACCAGCAGGCGGATCAGCTTGCCGTTCGTCACGTTGACGATCGTCTGGCCGGAGTCGGGATAGCCGTAGCCCGGTTCGGCGTGCGGCAGCGGGCGGACCTCGTACAACGCGTTGAGGTAGCTGCCGGGCAGGCCGTACGGCTCACCCTCGTCCAGGTTCCCGCGCAGTCCGATGTGGCCGTTGGACAGGGCGAACACCGACTCGGTCCGCGCGAGCGCGTCGAGGTCCAGGCTGGGTTCGCGCAGGCACCACGGCTCCACCCCGTAGGCCATCAGGCACCTCCTCGGCTCGGTCCACTCGGCTACGTTCGTTGTGCCACGCGGACCCCGCCAAGCCCAAGCGTTCAACCGGTGAAACGGGCGCAGTCGAACTCGCCGGTCCGCGATTGCGGCAGCTGACCGCGCCCTCTTAGCGTTGCCGGAATGATCCAGGAAACGGACTACGCTCAGCCGGCCACGGTGGATCCGCGGCGCTGGCGGGCACTCGTGGTCATCCTCTTCGCCGGGTTCGTGGATCTGCTCGACATGTCGATCGTGAACGTCGCGCTGCCGAGCATCCTGCGGGACATGCGCGCCGGCTACGTGGCTGCGGAGTGGATGGTGGCGGGTTACTCGCTGGGATTCGCAGCGGTCCTGATCGTCGCCGGACGGCTCGGGGATGTCTTCGGCCGCAAGCGTATCTTCCTGATCGGCATGGGCGGGTTCACGCTGGCTTCGGCGTTGTGCGGGGTCGCGGTCAACCCGGGAATGCTTATCGCCACGCGAATCGTCCAGGGCGCGATGGCCGGCACGATGGTCCCGCAGATCCTCTCGATCATCCGCGCGACGTTCCCGGCGGGGGAGCGCGGCAAGGCGTACGGCCTGTTCGGCGCCGTCGTGGGGTGTGCCTCCTCGGCCGGGACGATCGTCGGCGGGCTGCTCGTCCAGTGGGATGTGTTCCACCTGGAGTGGCGCGCGATATTTCTGGTCAACGTGCCGATCGGGCTCGCCGCCGTGCTCGCGGGGCGGTTCGTCATCGGTGAATCCAGGTCACCGGGCGCGCGCCGGGTGGACCTGGTGGGCGCGGCGCTGGCGCTGGCCGTGACGGTGTTGCTCGCCTACCCGCTGACCGAGGGCCGTGCCTTGGGCTGGCCGGGCTGGTCGTTCGGAATGATGCTTGTGGCTTTGTTCCTGCTCGCGGTGCTGGTCAGCTACGAGCGGCGGCGCGCCAGGAGAATCGGTTCGCCGCTGGTCGTGCTCAGCCTGTTCCGGGCCAAGACGTTCAGCGCGGGCACGGCGCTGCTGGTGATCTTCGCGGTGTCGTTCGCCGGATTCGTCTTCATCTGGACGCTCTACCTCCAGCTGGGGCTCGGCTGGACCCCGCTGCACGCCGGCCTGACCGCCGCCTCGTTCGCGCTCGCGACCATGGTTTCCTCCGGGCTGTCGGTGGCGGTGCTCACCCCCAGGTTCGGCCGCCGCGTCCTGATGGCCGGCGCCCTGGCGAACGCCGCCGGGTTCGCCGGCTACGCCGTCATCGCCGCGCGCTACGGCGGGTCGATCGGCTCCTGGCAGATGGTGCCGCCGCTGGTCGTCGCCGGCACCGGGTTCGGCCTGGTCATCGCGCCGATCATCGACCTCATCCTGACCGATGTGCCGGCCGGCGACGCCGGGTCCGCTTCGGGGCTGCTCAGCGCCATCCAGGAGTTCGGCATGGCGCTCGGCGTGGCGCTGGCCAGCGTGGTCTTCTTCGGCTACCTTGGTGGCGGACCGGTGCACGGGGCCGCGGCATTCGCCCGGGCGTTCAGCCTCAGCGTGTGGTACCCGGTGGGCATCCTGGGCATTTTCTTCGCCGGCCTGTTCGCGCTGCCCCGCCAGGCCCGGTTCCGTGACCTCGACGCGGAGCCGGCCTAGCCGATGTCGCGCAGCCGCAGGGCGCCGAGCCCGACGGCGGCCAGCGTCACCGCGGCCAGCGAAAGCCAGACCTCCGGTGCCGCGGACACGGCACCACCGGGCAGCCTCGGCACGTGGGTGAACGGCGAGATGTCCATCGCCCACTGCGGGATGCGCAACAGCTCGCCGAACACCTTCATCAGCAGGGTGGCCGCGACCGCCGCCCATCCGATGCCCACGCAGGCCCGCGGCAGTACGCCGAACAGCAGGACCGCGACACCCGCCACGGCGAGCGCCGCCGGGAGCTGGGCCAGGGCAGCGCCCAGCATCGCGGTCACCGCACCGCCGGCGTTGCCCGCGCGCAGCCCGTAACCGAGGCCGATCGCCAGGCCCGCGCCGGTGAGCAGCACCGCTGTCCCGGTCACCGCGATCGTCACACGGCTGAGCGCCCACCGGAGCCGGCCGGCCGCGGTCGCCAGCACGGGTTCGGCGAGTCCGGTGGTCTCCTCGGTGCGCAGCCGCAGCGCGACCGAGGTGGCGTACGCCGCCGCGATCAGCCCGGTCAGCATGACGACCGCGGCCAGGTAGGCGTTGGTGATCGCGGTCTGGCCGCCGATCCGGGTGAACTCGTTCCTGAGCAGGGAACTGCTGCCGAGCACGGAACCGATTCCCTTGCCGGCGGCGCCGAAGATGGCACCCATGAACAGGAACCCGGCGATCCAGCCCGCCAGCCCGGTCAGCTCGAGCCGCCAGGCCAGGCCGAACACGCCGCGGAGCAGGGCGGACGCCTGCGCCCGGCCCGGCCGGTCCGGCAGCAGGCCGGCGCCGTGGTCGCGCCGGGCCGCCGCCAGGTACGCGGCGGCGCCCAGGGCGGCCGCCACGGCGGCGGGAAGCGCGAGCGCCCACCATCGCTGCCCGGCGAACGGCCGGACCTGCTCGGTCCAGCCGAGCGGGGACAGCCAGGTCAGCCACGTCAGCGGCGCGGTGCTGGCGGTGTCCGCGACCGCGCGCAGCAGGTACGCGGCGCCGAGCGCACCGAGCGCGATCCCGCGGGCGGTCCTTGCCCCGGCTGCCATCTGCGCGGCCAGCGCGGCGACGCAACCGAACGCGACGCCGGCGGCGGCCGCGGCGAGCGCGAGGGCGGCCGACCCGCCGGCCGGCTGGCCGGCCAGCACCAGCCCGGCGGTGACCAGCATGGCCAGCAGCGCGTTGCCGGCCACCGCGACGGCAAGCGCCGCGGTGAGCGGCGCGTGCCGCCCCACCGCGGCCGAGCCGACCAGCTCAAGCCGCCCGGCCTCCTCGTCGGCCCTGGTGTTGCGTATCACGACAAAAATGCTCATCAGCGCCGCGAAGATGGCCGCCCACACCCCGTACCGCCAGGCGGTCAGCGCGCCGATCGAATCGCCGTACAACTTGCTGTACAGGAAGACCAGCGCCGGGTTGGTGCCGGCCGCCGACGCCAGCACGTCCCGCTTCGCGGCCGTCGGGTAGAGCTGGCCGAGCCAGTAGGCGACCCCGGCCACGCCGGCCGTGGTCACCAAGACCCAGGCCAGCATCATGAACCAGTCGCGGCGCAGCGCGAGCCGGGTCAGCGGTCCGGTGCTGGCCAGCCCGGTCACCGGACCACCGCCGTTTCCCGCGATCCGGTCGTGTAGTGGCGCAGGAACAGCTCTTCCAGCGTGGGCGGCTGGCAGGCGATGGCGCGGATCCCGGCGGCGGCGAGCCGGGCGAGCACCTCGGTCAGCGCCGTGCTGTCGACCTGGCAGGTCACCCGGGTGCCGTTCTGGTGCAGGTCGTGGACGCCGGGGACGCCGGCCAGGCGGGCCGGGTGGTCCAGGTCGGCGGTGACCGAGGTGCGGGCCAGGTGCCGCAGTTCGGTGAGCGTGCCGGTCTCCGCGCACCGGCCGGCGCGGATGATGCTGACCCGGTCCGCGAGCGCTTCGGCCTCGGCGAGGATGTGGCTGGACAGCAGGATCGTGCGCCCGGCCTGCCGTTCCTCCTGGACGCAGTCGCGGAACACCGCTTCCATGAGCGGGTCCAGGCCGGCCGTGGGCTCGTCCAGCAGCAGCAGTTCCGCGTCGGAGGCCAGCGCCGCGACCAGCGCGACCTTCTGCCGGTTGCCCTTGGAATAGGCGCGGGCCTTCTTGGCCGGGTCGAGCTGGAACCGCTCGCACAGGGCCGCTGCTCGCCGTGCCGTCTGCGGGTCCCCGCGCAGCCGCCCCATCAGCGCGATGATCTCGCCGCCGGACAGGCCCGGCCACAGGGTCACGTCGCCGGGCACGTACGCGAGCCGCCGGTGCAGCCGGGTGGCGTCCCGCCACGGGTCCCCGCCCAGCAGCCGGACCTGGCCGGCGTCGGCCCGCAGCAGCCCGAGCAGCACCCGCAGCGTCGTTGTCTTGCCGGCTCCGTTCGGGCCGAGAAAGGCGTGCACTTCGCCGGCCCGCACCGTCAGGTCCAGGCCATCCAGCGCGACCGTGGACCCGAACGCCTTGCGCAGCCCCTGGATCTCGATCGCGTTGCTCATGGTGGTTTATGGCCGGGCCGGCTTGGGGCCCACCGGCTTTGGGCTTACCGGCTTTGGGCTTACCGGCTGGCGGAGCGTTTCCGGCGATGGGAGCTGGGCGGGCTCGACGTCGAAGCGGGGCAGGTGCCGGTCCAGCCAGGACGGCAGCCACCAGTTGGCCCGCCCCAGCATGTGCATCACGGCGGGCACCAGGACCGTGCGGATGATGTAGGCGTCGACGAAGATGGCCGCCGCGAAGCCGAGGCCTATCTGCTGGATGGGCAGCAGTCCGCCGGCGATGAACGATGCGAAGACCAGGATCATGATCAGCGAGGCCGCGGTGATGACCCGCCCGGTCTGGGCCTGGCCGCGGATCACCGCGCGTCTGTTGTCGCCGGTGCGCGCCCATTCTTCGTGCATGCGGCTGATCAGGAAGACTTCGTAGTCGGTGGACAGGCCGAACAGGATGGCGAACATCAGCGCCGGGATCCAGGATTCGATCGGCCCTGTCGTGCTGAACCCGATCACCGACTTGCCCCAGCCGAACTGGAACACGGCGGTCATGACACCTAGCGCCACGCCGAACGAGAGGAGGTTCATGACCGCGGCGACCAGCGGGATGAGCAGGCTGCGGAAGACGATGGCGAGCAGCAGGAAGGCCAGGCCGACGACGACGGCCACGAACTGGGGCAGCTTGCTGTTGAGCACCTGGGAGAAGTCCTCGCTGGCCGCGGTCGTGCCGCCGATGTGGATGGCGAGCGTGCTGCCCGCCGTCGCCTTCGGGATGGCGGCCCGCAACCTGTCGAGCAGGGTGGTTGTCGCGGCGTCCTGCGGCCCGGTGGCCGGATAGACCGCGGCGATGACCGCTTTGCCGTTGGGGCTGAGCTGTGGCGGCAGGACCGCCGTCACGTCCGGCTGGCCGCGAGCCGCGGTGGTGAACGCGGTGAAGCGTGCCCGGTCGGCGGGGCTGCTGACCTGGCCGATCAGTTCCAGCGGGCCGTTGAAGCCGGGGCCGAAACCCTTGGCCAGCAGCTGGTAGGCCTGGTAGGTGGTCGATGCGGACGGGTCGGTGCTGGAGTCGAGCAGCCCGGCGCGCATGCTGAGGAACGGGATCGCGAGCACGACGGTCACCGCCAGCGCGAGGAGGGCGGGGAACTGGGGTTTGCGGCCGATTCCTTCGGCCCAGCGGAGCCAGAACCCGGTGCTGTCCTCGACCCGGTGGCCGGTCTCGCGTTCTGCTCGCCGCAGCACCTTCAGCCCGAGAAAGCCCAGCATGGCGGGCAGCAGGGTCAGCGATGCCAGCATGGTCAGGCCGACGACGAGCGTGACCGTCACGGCCACGCCATACAGGAAGCCGACACCGAGGGCGAACAGGCCGAGCAGCGCGGCGCAGACGGTCAGCCCGGCCAGCAGGACGGCGCGGCCTGAGGTGGTGAGCGCGGTGATCGCGGCGTCTTCGGGTGCCTGGCCCGCGAGCAGCCCGGTGCGGTGCCGGCTGACGATGAACAGCGCGTAGTCCACGCCGACGCCGAGGGCCACGAGGATCGCGACCTGCGGAACCCAGCTCGCGACCGCGATGACGTGGGTGAGGATGGCGATGATCGAGGTGCCCGCTCCGATCGCCACCAGCGCCGAGATGAGCGGCAGCACCGCGCCGTACACCGAGCGCCGGAACGCGAAGAACAAGACGACGAGCGCGGCCACGATCCCGAGCACCACGCTGGTGGAATCCCCGCTGGAGGTGGCGACGTTCTCGATCGCGGTACCGCCCAGCTGCACGTTCAGCAGCGGCCCGTCGGCGGACTTGGCGGTGTCGACCAGCTTGGTGACGGCCGCGTTGGGGACGTTCTGCGCCTGGGTGGTGAGGTTCACCGTGGCCAGGCCGATCGTGCCGTCCTTGCTGATCTGGCCTGCTTGGCTGTACGGCGAGGTCACCGCGCCCACGTACGGCAGCCGGGCGACCTTGGCGAGCATGGCCGTGACCGCCGACTCGGCGGCCTGGTCGCGCAGCGTTCCGTTTCTGGCTTGGACCACGATCTGCTCGCTGTCGCCCGCCAGCGCGGGGAAGTCGGCGGTCAGCACCTGCTGGGCCTTGGCCGAGTCGGTGCCGGGCAGCGTGTAGCTGTTGGTGTAAGCCGTCCCGGCCAGCTTGCCGAGCGCGAAGAATCCGATCAGCGCTACCAGCCACCCGGCCAGGACGGCCTTGCGATGAATGAAGCACCAGCGGGCGAAACTAGCCATCGCCTCTTCCTCTCAGGGGTCTCGGCGCACGCTTCTGGGTTCTCAGCGCATGCTTGCCATCGTGGGCGATTGGGCCGTCGATTTCGTCGGGCCAGGATCGGTATCCGGACTACGTCAGCGGAACTACCCTCAGCACCGGTCATTACGCACAGCGTGCAGGCCGGGATCCGCCCGTCGCGTGATGCGGCTGGTCACAGCGCTGGTTAGGCTTGACGCGAGATGAGATGGGTACCTAGGGACCTGGCGCTGCCGCTGGTGCTGCTCGCGGTGCAGCTCACCGGGGCCGCGGTCACCGGCCGGGACGCCCACCTGTTCAATCCGCCGCGCCCGCTGGGGCCGGCGGACTGGGTGCTGCTTGTGGCCGGCCCGGCAGCGCTGGTGGCGCGGCGCCGGTATCCGGTGGCGGCGCTGGTGGTGTGCCTGGCCGCGGTGGTGGCGCCGTCGGGTACCGGGTTCACGCACCTGAGCTTTGTCGCGGCGTTCTTCGTGGCGGCGACCGCGGGGCGGCGCTATGCGGCGTGGCTGGCGCTCGCGGCCGCGTTCACGTGGGTGATCTGGCTCGGCCCGCTCGCCTACCGGTACGCGGTCCCGCCGGCGAACGACGCGCTGCTGCTGGCGGGGTGGGTGGTGGCGGTGGCGATCGCGGCGGAGGCGACCCGGATCCGGGCGGAGCGGGCGGCCGTGACCAGGGCCGGGCGGCTGATCGAGCAACGCCGCCGGCGAAGCGAGGAGCGCCTGCGGATCGCCAGGGACCTGCACGATGTCATTGGCCACAACATCTCGCTGATCAACGTCCAGGCCAGCATGGGGCTCGACCTGATGGACAGCCAGCCGGCGCAGGCACGCGCGGCGCTGGCCGCGATCAAGTCGGCGTCGAAGGAGGCACTGGAAGAGCTGCGTGCGATGCTGACAACGCTGCGTCAAGACGACGAGGACGCGGCCGCGGTTGCGGCTGCGGCTGCGGCGCCTCTTGCGCCTGCCCCCGGGCTGGACCGGCTGCCGGAGCTGATCGACCTCACCCGCGCGGCCGGCCTGTCCGTGGAAGTGGAGGTGGCCGGGCAGCCGCCGCCGTTGCCGGCCGCGGTGCACGTCGCGGCGTACCGGATCATCCAGGAGTCGCTGACCAACGTGGCCCGCCACGCCGGGCGGGCCCGGGTCTGGGTTCGGGTCGCCTACGGCGACGCGGACGTGCGGGTGCAGATCGACGACGACGGGACGACTCCGACTCCGGCCGGGACTCCAGCCGGGACTCCGGCCGGGACTCCGGCCGGGACGGGGAGCGGTATCGCGGGGATGCGGGAACGCGCGGTCGCGCTCGGCGGTGACCTGACCGCCGGGTTCCGGCCCGGCGGCGGATTCCGGGTCAGCGCCCGGCTACCGGTCAGGTCCGCGCCATGATCCGGGTGCTGCTCGCCGACGACCAGGGCCTGGTCCGCGCGGGGTTCAAGGCGCTGCTCGACGCCCGCGAGGACATCGAGGTCGTCGGCGAGGCGGCCGACGGGTCCGCCGCGGTGGAGCTGGCCAGGACACTCCATCCCGACGTGGTGCTCATGGACATCCGGATGCCGGGGCTGGACGGGCTGACGGCCACGCGCCAGATCACCGCCGACCCTGACCTGGCCGGGGTGCGCATCGTCATCCTCACCACATTCGGGCTCGACGAGTACCTGTTCGACGCGCTGCGGGCCGGCGCCAGCGGCTTCCTCCTCAAGGACACCGAGCCGGCCGACCTGGCCACCGCGGTCCGGGTCGTGGCGGCCGGCGACTCGCTGATCTCGCCCAGCATGACCCGCAAACTCATCGCCGAGTTCGCCACCCGAGCCAAGAAGCCCCGCCCCGCCGCCGAACTCGACGTCATCACCCAGCGCGAACGCGAAGTCATGAGCCTGGTCGCCGACGGCCTCACCAACCACGAGATCGCCGCCAAGCTGTACATGAGCCCGGCCACGGTGCGCACCCACGTCAGCCACGCCATGACCAAACTAGGCGCACGAGACCGCGCCCAGCTCGTCGTCCTCGCCTACGAAACCGGCCTAGTCCAACCCAACTGGCTAACCTAACCCGCCCGCCCCGCCGGGCCGACGTCCCGCCCACCCCCGGGCCGACCCGCGGCCCGCCCAACCCCCGCGCCGCCCCCCGCCGCGCCCGCCAGGACATATCCCCATATTCCTGACACGTTCCGGACGTGCGCGATTATTGCGGACACTTACCCCCCGATCCGGACCCCGTTGGCTTATTCGGGGGTTTGCCCGGATGGCTGGCTGCCCGGTGGGTCTGCGGCTGGTTTGATGGGCTTCGATAGCGTGGTGGTTTTTCCCTTTGTGGTAGCGGGACCCCTGTTCACGGGGGCCGGTCTTCCACGATGGGGAAATCTTCCACGTTGCTGACGGACTGCGGGTGCGTTCCTGTCCCGGTAGCCGCACGCTGCACTCCAGGCACAGGCTGCGCGCACCCGGCCAGACCCGGCGGCCAGGCC
>DASRFJ010000126.1:0-1058 GCA_035651595.1 Streptosporangiaceae bacterium
CCCCAGGAACTCCAGCTCTCCCCCCGCGGACCAGCGGACCAGGTCACCGGTCCGGTACATCCGCTGGCCCGGCCCCCCGAACGGGCACGCCACGAACCGCTCCGCCGTCAGCCCCGCACGACCCAGATAACCACGCGCCAGGCCTGGACCCGCGATATACAGCTCCCCCGCCACCCCCGACGGCACCGGACCCAGCCCCCTATCCAGCACAAAAGCCCGCACATTCCACACCGGACGCCCGATGGGCAATACCACGCCCGGAGCCTGTTCGCCGGCCGTCACGCAGAACTCTGTGCACGCCACCGTCGTCTCTGTGGGGCCGTAGTCGTTTCGCAGCTGGGCGCGGGGCAGGACGCGCAGGAACTGGTCGCGGATGCCGGCGGTCAGCGGCTCGCCGCCGCTGACCACTTCCCGCAGGGTGGTGCATTCGGCGGCGGCGGGTTCGGCGAGGAACAGCTGGAGCGCGGACGGCACGAACCCGACGATGGTGACGCGCTGGTCGCGGATGAGCGCCGCGAGGTAGCCCGGCTCGCGCTGCGCGTCCGGCCGCGCGATGACCAGCGTCGCGCCGGCGATCAGTGGCGTGAACGTCTCCCAGACCGACACGTCGAAGCTCACCGGCGCCGTGAGCAGCAGCCGGTCGGCCGCGACTATGGGATATCCGGACCGTACCCAGGAGATGTAGTTGACGATTCCGGTGTGCGGCATGACGACGCCCTTGGGCCGCCCGGTGGAGCCGGAGGTGTAGATCACGTACGCCGGGTTCCCCGGCCGCAGCACGGCGCCTCGGTCGGCATCGGTCACATCGCTGCCGTCGAGGGCATCAAGGGCCGCCCCGATCTCCGGGTCGTCCAGCACTATCCGCGGAGCATCGCCGGGAATGCCCGCCGCCGTCGAACGGGCGGTCAAGACGGCAACCGGTTGGACGTGGGTGAGCATGTAGGTGATGCGGTCGGGGGGGTTGGCGAGGTCGATGGGGAGGTAGGCGGCGCCGGATTTGAGGACGGCGAGCAGGGCGATGATCTGGTCCGCTGAGCGGGGGATGGCGACCGCGACGT
>DASRFJ010000127.1:0-1070 GCA_035651595.1 Streptosporangiaceae bacterium
CCCCAGGAACTCCAGCTCTCCCCCCGCGGACCAGCGGACCAGGTCACCGGTCCGGTACATCCGCTGGCCCGGCCCCCCGAACGGGCACGCCACGAACCGCTCCGCCGTCAGCCCCGCACGACCCAGATAACCACGCGCCAGCTGCATTCCCGCCACATAGAGCTCTCCGGCCACCCCCGACGGCACCGGACGCAGCCCCCCATCCAGCACGAACACCCTGTTGTTCCACCGCGGCGTTCCGATCGGGATCCGAGATTCCGTCATGTCGGGCGGGCAATGCCTGGTGACAACCCCGATACAGCACTCCGTGGGGCCGTAGCCGTTGCTCAGCTGGGCGCGGGGCAGGACGCGCAGGAACTGGTCGCGGATGCCGGCGGTCAGCGCTTCGCCGCCGCTGATCACTTCGCGCAGGGTGGTGCACTGGGCGGCGGCGGGTTCGGCGAGGAACAGCTGGAGCATCGATGGGACGAACTCAGCGATGGTGACGCGCTGGTCGCGGATGAGCGCGGCGAGGTAGCCCGGCTCGCGCTGCCCGTCCGGCCGCGCGATGACCAGCGTCGCCCCCGCGACAAGCGGCGTGAACGTCTCCCAGACCGACACGTCGAAGCTCACCGAGGCCTTGTACAGAATCCGGTCCGACGCGGTAACCCGGTAGCTGTCCAGCACCCATGAGATGTAGTTGACGATTCCGGTGTGCGGCATGACGACGCCCTTTGGCCGCCCGGTGGAGCCGGAGGTGTAGAGCAGATACGCCGGATGCCCTGGGCGCAGCGGCTCCCGCCGCTGCGCGTCCGTGATATCGGCCGTCGCGCAGCTCCGCAGGGCCGTCCGAACCGCCGGGGAATCCAGCACCAGGCACGTCGCCGGATTGGCTTGCATGGCCGCGGCGGGCAGGTCGGAGACGTTCCGGGCAGTCGTGATCACCAGATCCGGTTGGACGTGGGTGAGCATGTAGGTGATGCGGTCGGGGGGGTTGGCGAGGTCGATGGGGAGGTAGGCGGCGCCGGATTTGAGGACGGCGAGCAGGGCGATGATCTGGTCCGCTGAGCGGGGGATGGCGACCGCGACGT
>DASRFJ010000128.1:0-23976 GCA_035651595.1 Streptosporangiaceae bacterium
GGTGAAGTACATGCACACCGGCCTGTACGGTCCGTCGTGCCCGCCCGCTGTCCGCGAGCGTGTTGACGCCATGATGGCGGCGGCGCCTCCCGCGGGCGCGGCCGCGGCGCTGCGCGGCCGGGCGGAACGGCCGGACTACCGCCCCCTGCTGGCTGGCCTCGACATCCCCGCGTTCGTCTGCGCGGGCACGGCGGATCCATGGTCCACCCCGGGGGTGACCGCCGAGATCGTCGCCTGCCTTGAGCACCCCGAACTGACGGTCTTCGATGGCGTTGGCCATCTCCCCAATCTGGAGGCCGAAGCCGGGTTCAACCAGGTCCTGGACGATTTCCTGCGCCGTCATGCACCAGGAGGAGTCCCCCAGAAAGATCCTGATGGCTTATTCCGGGGCGTGCCCGTCGCTGGGCGCCCGGTGGGTCAGCGGCAGGCTCGATGGGCCTCGGTTAACGTGGCGGATTTCCCCTTCGTGGTAACGCGGCCCCCACGCACGGGGGTCGATCCTCCACGAAGGGGTAACCTTCCACGTCGCTGGCGGGACTGCCGGTGCGCTCCTATCCCAGCAGCCGCATGCCGCACTCCAGCCACAGGCGGCGCGCGGCCAGGCCCGGCAGCCTGCCGACGACCGGCACGTGCGCGCGCGCAAATTCGCCAGCAGGGTCCAGAAAGGTCCACGTCCGCGCCTGGCCGGTCGCGGATCGCGGTTCCACTTCCACGGACGCTTCCCGCCCAGAGCAGCTGCGCTTGTGGGATCATCTGTGGAGCGGACCTTTGGCAGATCGGGCATGGATGGCCGGACGGCAGCGGCAGGACAACGAAGTACCGTCGGAGATCCGCGCCGACATCCCGCACCCTGCCCGCGTTTACGACTACTACCTCGGCGGCAAGGATAACTTCGCGGCGGATCGGGACGCCGCCGAGTGGGCGCTGCGGCTGCTGCCTCAGCTGCGGGATTACGCGCGCGGCAACCGGATGTTCCTGGTCCGTGCCACCCGCTTCCTGCGCGACGCGGGCGTAACGCAATTCCTCGACATCGGTTCCGGCTTCCCCACCAGCCCGAACGTGCACGAGATCGCCCAGGAGGCCGACCCGTCCAACCGGGTCGTCTACGTCGACAACGACCCCATGGTCTTCCGGCACGCCGAGGCGCTTATGGCCAAGGGTGCCGCTACCGGAGTCGTCTGCGCCGACCTGCGCGATGAACAGACCGTCCTCGGCGAAGCGAGCAAGCTGCTCGACTTCACCCAGCCGGTTGCGCTGATGTTCGTGGCCAGCCTGCACCACATACCCGATGAGGACGATCCTGCGGGCATCGTCGCGCGTTACCTGCCGCATGTCGCCGCGGGCAGCTACCTTGTCCTGTCGCACTACACCGATGAGTTCGCCCCGGAACGCGTACGCGCGCACGAGGCGGAAGCCCGCCGCAAAGGCTCCTCGGTCACCGGCCGCAGCAAGGAAGCGATCACCGCCCTGTTCAACGGCCGCGAACTGCTCGACCCGGGGTTGGTCCTGGTCAACTACTGGCGTCCCACCATAGGCCCTGGACCGAACGCCGGCCGGGCATGGGCCTATGGCGGCGTGGCCCGGGTCTGACCCGGCGCCAGACCCGGGTGGGATCCCAGGTTCGTCAGTGCCTGGCTGAGTTCCCGCTGTGTCGTGAGCGCTGCGACATACCTGTCTGGCCGCAGCACGGCGACGTCGCGGCTCCTGGCCGCGAACCAGCCGCGCAGGATGTTGTCGGCGTCCTCGATGACGCACAGGCCCGGGCGTGTGCTGGCGCGGCGGGCATCATCCGCGCGTGATTCGAGGATCGTCACCACCCGGGCGCCGAGCCGTTCGACCAGCGCACGCCCTGCGGTGTCGGCGCGGGCGAGCGGATCGCAGCCGTAGCCGACGACCGCGAACCAGTTCCCCAGCGCCTCGTCGAGCCTCATCCGCTTGCCGCCCGGCGCCTCGACCATCGGCTGGATGAACATGGCGCCAGCGTCGGGACCGGTGAAGAAACCGTCGCGGTACCGAGGGCGGGGCTTGAACCGCATCTGGGTGATCCAGTCCGCCGCGCCCGGCACCAGGCAGGCGCCCCGCAGCAGCAGGTCGCGGGCCAGCGCGACCGGCCGGCGTGCCGGGCTGAGGACCCGGCTGAGCATGACGGACAGGTCGATCATGGCCTTCGCGTGCGGCCTGCGTTCCTGGTCGTAGCTGGCCAGCAGGCCATGACCGGCCTCGCCGCGGACGATCGCGGCCAGCTTCCAGGCCAGGTTCGCGGCGTCCCGGATACCGGTGTTCATGCCCTGCCCGGCCCACGGCGGCATCAGGTGGGCCGCGTCCCCGGCCAGGGCCACCCGGCCGGCAACGAAGGTGCGCGCGAGGCGGGCGTGGTGGGTGTAGACGCGGGACCGGACCGCGCCGGCCGAGGCCGGGTCGGGCAGGTGATAGCCGAGCAGCTCCGATACCGTGGCGGGCGACTCGCCGTTCTCGCCAGGGTGCAGCATGAACTCCCAGCGGCGATGTCCGTAGGGCAGGCGCGCGCTCACGTACGGCCGCCGCGGATCGCAGTGCAAGCCGGTCCATGGCGCGTCCACCGGGTCGGCGGCGCAGTCGACGACGACCCATTGCCGCGGCTGGGTGTCGCCGTCGAGGCTGATGCCTAGCTGGCGGCGGATGCCGCTGCGCCCGCCGTCCGCGGCTATCACGTACTTGGCCCGGACCGGATCGCGTCCCGCCAGGTGCAGCGTGACGCCGTCCTCGTCCTGGTCAAGGCCGGTGACCTCGGTACCGAACCACGTCTGGACATGCGGGAACCGGCCGAGCCCGCGGCGGAGCGCGGCCTCGGCGAGCGGCTGCAGGAAGATGTTCCGCTTGTACCAGCCGAACTCGCGGACGGTCGGCTGCACGCTGGCGAAGCAGCGTCCGGACGCATCGAAGAACTTCAGCGGGACGTTCTGGATCGCGTCGGCCATGACCTCGGCGGCCAGCCCTGCCGTCTGCAGCACCCGCACGCTCTCGTCGTCGATGCCGATCGCACGCGGGTAGTCCACGATGCCGGAGTCCCGGTCGATGACCAGCGTTTCCACTCCGTAGCAGCCGAGCAGGTTGGCCGCGGTGGCTCCGGCCGGCCCGGCGCCGATGACGACGATCGGGACCTCGATGTCCGGCTTGCTCACCCCTGGACCCGGTCGAGGAACTCGCGGAGGGCAAGCATGAAAAACCCCGGGTTGTCGTCGTGGGCGTAGTGCCCCGCTCCGGGCACCTCGGCCCATCGCAGCCGGGGCTGTCGTGCGGCCATCTGCTCGCAGGTGGCGACCGGGAGGAAATCGGTATGCTCGCCGCGCAGCACCAGCGCCGGGCACCGCAGCGCGTTGACGCACGCCCAGAGGTCGATCTGGCCTGCCGGGTCACCGCTGAGCCTGGCCTGCGCGATGCCTGCCATGTCCAGCGTCCAGTGCCAGCGGCCGTCCGTCCCCTGCCGGATCGTATGGTCGATCCGCGACGCCAGCGCGGCGCCGGAGATCCCCGGACGAAGCCGGCGCCAGTACTCCGTGGCCGCGTCGAGGCTGTCGAAGTCCGGTGGTGCCGCCGCCATCTCCCGCAGCACCCGCTCCGCCCCCGGCGTGCTGGTGGACGAGCCGGGTCCGATGTCCTCGGCGAGCAGGCCGGTCACCTGGTCCGGGTGGGCGGCGGCGTACACGTAGCCGACGGCACCGCCCATGGAATGGCCGACGAGAGCGAACCTGGCGAGGCCGAGCTGGGTCACCAGCTCTTCGAGATCGGCGACGTAGGTGCGGATGTAGTAGTCGCGATCCGGGTCCCACGCGCTGCCGCCGCGGCCGCGGAAGTCGGGTGCGACGACGCGAAAGCGGGCGGTCAGCTCACTGGCGAACGGCGTCCACGTGCCCGCGTAGCTGCGCAGGCCGTGCAGCATCAGCACCGCGGGAAGGGCCGGATCACCCCAGGTCAGGTACCGTGCGCGCAGTCCGCCGAGCTTGGTGACATGCTCGGTCGCGGTCATCGGAGCCCGTCGGCGCCGGTGATGTCCGGCGCCGCCAGGCCGCCGAGCCGTGCCCTGAGCCTGCCGCGGGTGGCGAAGGCGAACGCGACGACCACCTCGTCGCCGCGCGGCGCGTCGCCGAAGCTCACCGACACGGTGTCGTAGTGGGACCGGACGTACAGCGCATCCTTGTGCGCGAGCGGGATGTCGATGACCGCGCCGGGACCGGCCACCTTCCCGGTGGACGGCACCCACGCCTTCCCGCCGCCGAGGCTCTCCCGTACCGGGTCGGCGAACACCTGAGTGAGGAACGCGTTGCCGTGCTCGTAATCGCCGAGCGCGCCGACCACGCAGGCCTTTCCGTAGCTCTGGATGGGTACGTCGCCGGCGGCGGCCACGGCACGGCGGCCGAACTCCCCGCCGAGCATGCCGGACTTGGCGACGATGGCGCGCAGATCCTCGCTGAACGTCCCGGCGTACGGGTTGTGCACGGCGGCGGCTATGACGATCTTGCGTACCGGGTCCCCGTCCGGCTGTCCTGACTCGGTGGCGTGCGTGTCCTCGACGAACGTGAACCACTTCCGCACGTGATACGGACCGAAGTTCGCTGCTGGCACGAGTGCTGGCTCCTTAGCTGTAGAGCGGCTCGAGGTCGACCGGGTCGCTGGGCGCGTTGTGCTCGCCGAGCACCCGCTGGGCTTCCTCGTCGTCCGTGATCAGCTCGCTGAAGAACTCGAAGCGGTTCCCGTCGGGGTCGAGGAAGTAGACGCCGTACCCGATCTTGTGGTCGGTGGTCTTCACGACGGTGACGCCCTTGTCCAGCAGCATCGCATAAAGCCTGCGCAGCTCGTCGACGTCGCCGTCGATTTCCAGGCCGTAGTGCTGCAGGCCGATGCCGCCAGGTTCGGCGCCGGGGTCGGCCTTGATCAGGGCGAGGTCGTGGTGCTTGCGGCCGAACGACAGGAACACCCAGTGCGGGCCACGGGCGGTGATTTTCATGTCCAGGACGTCCGCGAACCACGTCGCGGATACTTCCGGGTCCCGGACCAGCAGCGACAGGTGGGTCCGGATGATCACGGGCTTGACATTGCCTGACATAGTCTGGCTCCTTTGCTCTGCGACTGCTCAGTGGCCGGGTGGCGCCGGCGCGATCGCCGGGGTCCACGCCACGTCGGTGATCTCGGGGAACTCACGCCACTGCTTGGCGAAGCTCCGCCCGCCGTCGGCGGACCGGAACAGGTGGCCGTACTTGGTCCCCGCGAACACCAGGTCCGGGTCGGCGGCGTGCGTGCCGAACGCCCATACCGTCGAGTTCGCTGGCACGTCGAGGGTGGCCTCGGTCCACGTCCTGGCCAGGTCGTCGGAGCGGAAGATCCGCGTGCGCGTGCCGGGGGTGCCGTCGCCGATGCCGAGCAGCAGCGCGTCCGATCCGGGCAGCCGGATCACGAGCCGGGTGTAGTAGATGCCCCAGACGGCCCTGGTGTCGGTCCGGGTCCAGGTGACGCCGTCGTCCTGGCTGACGAACAGCGCGTTCACGACGGCGCAGACGACGGTCTTCGGTGGCCCGTCGAGGATGGTGACGCAGTGGATGTCGGAGTTGGTCACGCCCTCCGGCAGGCTTTTCGGCGTGCCGTCGGTCCGTTCCCAGGTCGTGCCGCGATCGCGGCTGCGCCACAGGCCGCCTTCCTCGATGCCGAACCACGCGGAGGTGCCGTCGGCCTGGTCCCACGCGATGGTGAGGATCCGCGGTCTGCTGACGCCCGCGCAGCGTTCCGGTATCTCGGGCGGCAGCCGGTCCCAGGAGATGCCGCCATCGACGGTGCGGAACACCGCGGCGCGGGACGGCGCACCGGTGCCGGCCAGCATGCTGTCCGGGTCGGCCGGGTCGATGGCGATCGACCATACCTGCATGCCGTCGAACGGCGAGCTGACCCGGGACCAGGTGACGCCGGCGTCGCCGCTGCGGGCCAGCCCGATGTCCGCGCCCGCGAACACGACGCCCGGGTCCGCCGGGTGGACGGCGAGGCAGCGGACCACGGCGTCGAACTCGACGTCCTGGCCGAGCGGGATCCGGTACCAGGTGACGCCGTCATCTGAGCTGCGCAGCACCCCTTGCCCGGCGGTCGCGACGAGAACGGTTCCGTGCACAGCGCTGCTCCTGGTTCTGTCAGAGGAAGATGCCGCGGCTGAGGCCGCCGTCGATGCCGAGCGATTCACCGGTGATGCCGCCCGCGCCCGGCGCGGCGAGGAAGCATGCCGCCTGCGCGACCTCGCTCGCGGTCAGCACGCGGCGGATCGGCGTGCGGTCGATGAAATCCTGTTCCACTTCGGCGGCGGTGGTGCCCCGGCTGGCCGCGATCCGCTGGTACAGCTCGTGAATATGCTCGGTCTCCACGACGCCGGGATGAAGGGTGTTCACCGTGATTCCGAACGGCCCTAGCTGATCGGACAGCACCTTGGTCATGTGCACGACGGCGACGTTGCGCATGCCGGACAGGGCATGGCTGGCCCGGCCGGTCAGCCCGCCGATGTTGACGATCCGGCCGTACCCGTGCCGCTTCATGTGCGGAGCGACCGCCTGGGCACACCTGAAATACCCGATGACCTTCGTGTTCAGGTCGGCGAGCAGCGCATCCGGGTCGGCGTCCGCCACGTCGTCGCGGACCACCCCGCCGGGCGCGGCGGCACAATTCATCAAGATGGCGAGGTCGCCGTGGCCGGCGGCCGCCTCGGCGAGCGCGCGCACCGACGCGGTGTCGGTGGTGTCAGCCCGTACCGGGATCACCTTCCCGCCGGTCCGCTCGCTGAGGCCGACGGCCGTCGCCGCCAGGACCGGCACCCGGCGCGCCGCGATTACGACCGTGACGCCGCGGCTGGCCAGCTCGGCGGCGATCGCCTTGCCGAGGCCGGCCCCGCCGCCGGTGACGATCGCCACCTGCCCGGAGGTCATGTCAGGTTCACCCATATGCTCTTGGTCTCCGTGTACTGCTCAAGGACGCCGCGGCCCATCTCGCGGCCCCACCCGGACTGCTTGTAGCCGCCGAACGGCGATGCCGGGTCGGTGAGGTTGTAGCAGTTGACCCACACCGTGCCGGCCTTGACCGCGGCCGCGATCTGGTGCGCCCGGGTGACGTCACGGGTCCACACCCCTGCGGACAGCCCGAACGGCGAGTCGTTCGCCTTGGCCACCAGGTCATCGACCTGTTCCCAGCGCTGGACGGTCAGCACCGGCCCGAAGATCTCCTCCCGGACGACGCGCATGGAGTTATCGGTGCCGGTGAACACGGTGGGCTCGAGGAAGAAGCCGTCCCGGTACTCCGGCGCCAGGCCGGGCGGCCTGCCACCGCCGGCCACTAGCGTGGCGCCCGCTGCCAGCCCGGCCTCGATGTAGGAGCTGACGGCGCCGAGCTGCCTGGCCGAGACCAGCGGGCCCATCTGGGTTGCGGGTTCGGTGCCGGGGCCGACGACGATGACGCGGGCGCGCTCCGCGACGGCGGCGGTGACCTCGTCGTGCACCGCGCTGTGCACGTACAGGCGGGAGCCGGCCGTGCACACCTGGCCGGCGTTGAAGAAGATCCCGTCGGCCGCCGCGGCGGCGACCGCGGCGATGTCGGCGTCGGGCAGCACGATGTGCGGCGACTTGCCGCCGAGTTCCAGCGACACCTTCTTCATGTTGCCGGCCGCGGCCCGCACGATCTGGCGGCCGGTCTCGGTGGAGCCGGTGAAGGCGACCTTGTCGATACCGGGATGCGCCGCGATCGCCGCGCCGGCTTCGGCGCCGGTCCCGGTGATCACGTTGACGACGCCGCGGGGAAACCCGGCCTCGATGGCCAGCTCGGCCAGGCGCAGCGTGGACAGCGGGGTTTCCTCGGCGGGCTTGAGCACGACGGTGTTGCCCATGGCCAGCGCCGGGGCGAGCTTCCACGACGCCATCGACATGGGGAAGTTCCACGGCACGATGGCGCCCACCACGCCGATCGGCTCGTGCACGGTGTAGTTGAGGATGCGCAGCGCATTGCGCGGCGACACCGGGATCGTGCTTCCCTCGAACTTGCTCGGCCACCCGGCGAAGTACCGGAACAGCTTGCTGGTGGTCCCGCAGTCGACGGCCCGGGCGATCGCGACCGGCTTCCCGTTGTCCAGCGACTCGATCGTGGCCAGCTCCTCGACGTGCTCGTCGACGAGCTGGGCGAGCCGGTACAGCAGGTCGCCGCGCTGGAGCGGGGTGAGGTCGCGCCAGGCCGGGTCGGCGAGCGCGGCGCGGGCCGCGTCGACCGCGACGTCCACGTCCGCTGCCCCGCCGCGGGCGAACGTGGCCAGCGGCCGCCCGGTGGCCGGGTTGACCGAGGTGAGCGTGCGGCCGCAGACGCTGGGCCGCCATTGCCCGCCGATCAGGTGCCCGTGTTCCCGGGCGAGGAACGCGCTGGTCATAGCGTCATCTCGACGAGGTGCGGGCCGCCCTCGGCGACGCCGTGCTTGATCGCCTGCCCCAGCTCGCCGGCCGTGGCGACCCGGGCCGCCGCGACGCCGAACCCGCCGGCCAGCGCGACCCAGTCGATGCGCGGGCCGTCCAGGCTGGTCAGGCCCGCTGCCTGCGGTCCTGGCCGGCCAGTGCCGGGCTGCACAGCGCCGTGCCGGGCCAGCTCGGTACGCAGCACCTGGTAGGCCCTGTTCGCGGCGATGAGCACCACGATGTCGCAGCGTTCCCTGCCCATCGTCCACAGCGCCTGCGGCGTGTAGAGCCCGCTGCCGTCCGACTGGAGCGCGATCACCGGCCGGTCGGGTGCGGCGATGGCCGCGCCCAGCGCGACGGGCAGGCCCTGCCCGATGGCGCCGCCGGTGTTGGTGAGCACGGTGTGCCGGGGCGCGCCGGCCGCCGCGTCGTAAAACGGATAGCCGCAGGTGCCGCCCTCGACCGAGACGATCGCGTGCTCCGGCAGCGCGGCGGCGAGCACCGCGCCCGCGACCTCGCCGGACAGCGGCGTGCCTGGTGGCGGAGCCTCGGCACTGGCCGGCCTCGCGCCGGCGGGGCCGGCGGGGCCGGCGTCGGCCACCATCTCAGCGAGCGCTTCCAGGGCCCGCTCCGCGTCCTCGGCTGGGCCGGCGAGCCGCCGCACGGTCCCGGGCGGGGCCAGGACACTGGGCATTCCGTCGTAGCCGAAGTACGCGACCGGTTCGGCAGCGCCAGCGGTGATCACCACACTGGCGTCCTGAAGCGCCGCCGTGGCGGTCTCGGGAAAGTACGGCAGCCGCCCGATGGCCGGCAGGCCACCGCCGCGTTCGGCGCGCGCGGGAAACGTCTCGCTGTACAGCCGGGCCCCGGTCGCGGCGGCGATCCGGCCCGCCGCGGCCTGGCCGGCCCGGCCGAGCCCGTTGCCGCCGAGGATGAGCACGGCGTGCGTTCCCGCTTGCCGCAGCGCAGCCGCGGCCGTCTCGACCTGCGCCTCCGGGACGTGCGACGGTCCTGGAACTGGCGGGACACGTCGTTCGGGATAAATCTCGGGGGCGACCGCGCGCTGGAAGTCGGCGGGCACCACCACGGTCGAGACGCAGCGCCCGGCGAAGGCGGCGCGCATGGCCGCGGCGGCCTCGGCCCGGCCGGTCACCGGGTAGACCGTCCCCACCGTGCCGGCCAGCGCGGCGATGTCCGAGGTCAGCGGCGCGTCGTAGCGCAGGTGCCAGCTGGCGTGGTCGCCGACGACGTTGACCACCGGGGTGTGCGCGCGCCGGGCGTTGTGCAGGTTGGCCAGCCCGTTCGCCAGGCCAGGCCCGAGGTGCAGCAGCGTCAGCGCGGCCTTCCCGGCGATCCGGGCGTAGCCGTCCGCGGCACCCGTGCACACGTTTTCCTGCAAGCCGAGCACCGCGCGGACGCCGGGCACCGTGTCCAGGGCGGCGACCAGCGGCATTTCCGTGGTACCGGGGTTGGCGAAGCAGATCTCGGCGCCGTGCGCGACGGCGGCCTGGACGATCGCCTCGGCGCCGGTCAGTGTGGTCATGGGACGTCGAGCGCGGGGTTGCGGTCGAAGAAGCCGGACGGCTTCAGCCAGAATCCGGTGTAGTCACAGGGCATCACCGGCCAGTCCTCCGGCCTGGGCACGTGCGAGGTGCCGAACGTGTGCCACAGCACGACGTCGGTGTTCGCCAGGTCGCGTTCTGCCTGGACCCAGCGGCCGATGCCGTCGCCGGGGTGCTGGTTCGGGTAGTCGCCGGCCGGGTGCAGCTCCGCCGGGTCGTAGCGGGTGACCCACAGGTGGGCGCGGGCGAACTCGGCCCGGCGGGCCAGATCGCTGTCCGGTGCGGCGAGCAGCAGCGGGCTCGGGTGCGGGATCAGCTTGTAGCCGACCGGCTCGCCGAGGCGGTTGCGCACGTCCGGGTTGACGATCTTCCAGGTCCGCGCGGCCAGCGGGTCGCACATGCGGCGGCCGTCCCGCTCGTTCGCGATCAGCGTGCCACGGGCGGCGATGGCGTTGCCGTGCTCGTTTCCCGGACCGATCGGCTGCCCGGTCACGTCCTGCTCGATGACGGAGTTCCGCGGGCCGTCGACCTCCATGTCCAGGCGCATGCAGAACAGGTGCTGATGGTTGGGCGCGGTGAGCCCCGGCGCGACCAGCGTGCCGTGCCCGGGGTCGGCGCCGGGCGCGATCGCCCGGGTCTGCACGATTCCGGTGAGCTTCGCCTCGAACTGCATCGTGCCGTCGAGGTAGAAGTACCAGAAGAAGCCGTACTCGTAGTTGCCGATCGTGTGGACGGACGAGACGACCAGCCGCCGGGACCGCCGCACCTCGGCGTGTTCGACGTAGCGGAAGTCCCAGTGCTTCCACAAGATTCCGTAGTCTTCCTCGTGGATGCAGATCGCGTGCGGGATCGTGTGCGGGGTGCCTTCCTCGTCGGCGAGCACCGCGTCGAGGTAGCGGATCTCGCCGAGGCAGTCGCAGCCGAGGGTGAGCGGGGCGACGGTCTTGCCGAGGTTGTACTCGCCGGCGTCGAAGACGTTGCGGAAGTAGAAGTCCTCGCTGGTGTCGCCGTACGGGACCACCATCTCGCCGATGCCCGCCTGGTGCAGCACCGGGCGACGCCGGCCGCCGTCGAGGTAGGACACGTCGCTGACGACGAGCCCCTCGACGACGCCCACGTGCGCGTGCAGCCGCCACCGCTGCCACTCGATCACGTTCCCGGCGACGGTGAATGAGGGCCCTTCGGGCTGGGTGATCTCCAGCGGCCGTAGGTCGGTCCGGAGGGCGCCGACGCCGACGTAGTTGCCGTCCTCCGGGGGCAGCGGGACCGGGTCGCCGTCGATGATCGCGGCGACCTTCCGCTCGTCGCAGTCGATGACGAACACCAGGTTGCCGACCGGCCTGGCGTAGCCGTTGTCCTGTTTGAACCGGCGCACGTATGCGCTGGCCCTGATGATCCGGCGGCGCGCGTCGATGCCCTCGACGGGCAGGGTGCCGGTCGACCAGGGGTCGATCTGGAGGAGTTCGAGGTCCGCCACGCCGTGCCGCCGCAGCGCGGCGACAGCGTCCGGGTCGTTCCTGACGATGTCGTCCAGCGCCATGATCTCCTCGATCATGATGGCCGGCTGGACACCCGGGACGTGCCGCCACGAGGTGACCTGGCCTGCCCGCAGGTCGACGACGGCCTCGAAGGTGGCCGCGGTCGCGCGGTCATAGACGACCAGGAACGCCCGCCGGGCGGGCGGGTTCGCCGGGTCGTAGTCACGCACGGCCGCCTTCGGCGGCGGGGCGGTGCGGATCAGCGGAAAGCGCGGAGAGGTGAGTTCCGGGCGGGCTAGGCGGACGGCGGCGACCGCCCGCTCGGTTTCCCGCGCGGTCAGCGGGTCGTACGGGTGTGCGGTCACCTGGTCTCCTCCGCGGATGTGACGACCGGGGCGGCGGCGCTGGCCGGAACAGGCTCGCGGCGCATCGCGTAGTACGACCAGAGCAGGCCGAGCACGATCCAGCTGCCGATCACCCAGGGCACGCTGTTCAGCGGGCTCGGCGCCTTGTAGACGGCGCCGAACACGGCGCCGGCCGCGACCATGATGCCGGCGGCGCCCGCGACGACGAGCTTGGGCCGGCTGACGTGCTGCCACAGGCCGCGGATGCCGGTCACGCTGATGGCGAAATACATCACCGCAAGACCGGTGCCGCCGATGCCGGCCATCCAGCTGAACATGGGCAGCCACTGCGGCTGCCCGTTCAGGGCGAAGAACCCGTTGGTGGCCCGCACCACGATGATGATCACCGCGCTCAGCCCGGCCAGCACCAGCGCGCCGGCGACGGGCGTCTGGTACCGGCGGTGCACGGTGGCGAGCACGGCTGGCAGCCGGCCCGCACGGGCCATGGCCAGCATGCCGCGCGTGGCGGCGACGCCCGTGCCGATAGCGACGGCGAGAATGTCGAGGATGATCAGGACGTACATGAAGTTGCCGAACCCGGCCGAACCGAAGGTGCCCGAGGCGAGCGCCTGAAGCGGGAACCCGCTGTTCTTCCAGGTGGCGGCGTTCATGCCGAACCCCGCGTCCTGCGCGTAGGCGGTCAGCAGGAAGTAGGCGCCGACAATGGTCAGGGACAACAGCACGGCCCTGGGCACGTGGCGCTTGGGGTTGTCGGTCTCCTCGGCAAGGTTGGCGGCGGTCTCGAACCCGATGAACATGTTGATGCCGTAGAGCACCCCGTACAGCAGGTCGAGGCGGCCGACCGCACCCGGGTTGAACGGCCGCAGCGACAGCGAATGCCCGCCGAGGCCACCGCGGCCGATGACGTAGAGGGAGAAGCCGAGGACGACCGCGGCGGAGATGAGCACCAGGATCAGCTGCGACCGCACCGAGAACCGCACGCCGACGACGACGATCGCGGTGACCAGCGCCACGAAGCCGAGTGACAGCGGCCACCACGGGACGTCGGTCTTGAACGCGGACTGCAGGAAGCCCTGGGTCTGGCCGCCGAGCACGAGGAAATTCGCCACGCCCAGGATGAGCATCGCGCCGTAGTAGAGCCAGCCGGCCACTATTCCGGCTCGCGGGCCGGCGGCGTCGCATATGTACTCGTAGAGCGACCCGCACAGGTGAATCCGCTTGGCGTACTGCGCGATGATCCAGCCGGCACCGAACACGCCGGCCCCGGCGACGAGGATCGCCAGCGGTGTGGCGACGCCGGCGCCGCGCCCGGTCGCCGACTGTCCCACGATCAGCGGCAGCAGCGCGGCGAGCGAGAACACCGGGCCCATGAAGCCGACCGACTGGGCGAGGACTCCGCTCAGCGAGAGCCGGGCACGGCCGAGGGCCTTGTCGTGCTGGAGAGTAGTCATCTGATCAGCTCCCGTGCGGGCTCGGGTTGCCAGTGTGTCCGGTATTCGTACATGTCGTACGGTTATTGAACAGATGATGGGCGGCGAAAAGCGGCATGTCAAGAGGCGGAGCGTTCGGGCTGTAACGGCTGAGGCGGGCGTGCCACATGTGCCTGCGGTGTCCGCCGACCCCGCATTAATGTGGAAGGCTGCCCCATCGTGGTAGATCAACCCCCCAAACGGGGGATCAGGTTACCACAAAGGGATAATCCGCCACGTTGTTCGGTGCCACCTCGAAACCTAGGACGAGCGCGGGGGTGACCCTTGACGGGCGGCTGACTGGGGCTGCGATGCGGACAGCAGGGCGGAGGCCTCGGCCGCGGCCGCCATGACCGCCTCCGGAACGCCGGCGCCGGATACGGTTACCCCCAGCTGAACCACGCCGAGGCTGGCCGTCGCCCAGTCCGACACGCGTATCGGCGCGGCGACACCGACGGCGCCTTCCTGCAAGGCGCCGACGCTGACGGCGTAGCCGCGCTCGCGTGCCAGCCGGACGTCCGGGGTGTCGGTGCTGCTGGCCGGGCGCCCGGCGAGAATCGCCAGACCGTCCGCGCCCACCGTGAGGAGGTGCCGGGCACCCTCGCGCATGGCCAGGTGCATCGTACTGTCCAGCGGTTCGGCGGTGAGCAGGATAAGCGCCTGGTCACCGTCCGCGACGCTGAGCAGCGCCGTATTGCTGGTCTGCTGGCTCAGCCGCCGCAGGATCGGGAACACCACCGACTGGAGCCGGGGCCGCAGGTGGCTCGCAAGCTCCGCCACGCCGAATCCGAGCACGTACCGGGAACCGGCACGCCCAGCCAGGTCGTGGGCCTCCAGAGTACGCAGCAGCCGGTACACGATCGCGCGCGCCGCGCCGAGCTGCTCCGCGATCTCCGCGACGGTCAGGCCGTCCGCGTGCCTGGCGAGCAGTGCGAGGACGGTCAGTCCGCGGTCGAGCGTCTGCGAGATCTCCCCGCCGCCCGGCATATCCACGCCGCTCTCCTCGCCTGTCGTCCGCGTACCTGGCACGCCTCGATCATGCCATGCCTGGATTAGCAGCCGGCCATCTTGACCTCGGCTAGCCGATAGTCTACGTTCAATTATCGAACCTATCGCACGATAATCGGACAGGACGACGATGCTGACGCGGGTGGATGCTGAGGCGATGGCCGCCAGGGTGCCCGCGGTGCCGTACCTGGCGGGAAGCTGGTACAGCGGCCGCGGGCTCCGCACGTTCGCTGTCATCGATCCGGTGACCGAGCGCCCGATCGCGTCCGTCGCCGAAGCCGGATCGGACACCGTCGACGCGGCGGTGTCCGCCGCCCGCGACGCGCTCGCGGACGGCGGCTGGGGGCGCACGGACGGCGCGGCGCGCGGCACGCTGCTCGGCAGGCTCGCCGACCTGCTCGATGATCGCCGCGAGGAGTTCGCCGTCCTGGAGTCACTGGAGGTGGGCAAGCCTGGCTTCGAGCCCCGCATGATCGACCTCCCGCAGGCCGTGCGCACGTTCCGCCACTTCGCCGGCTGGGCCGACAAGATAACCGGCCGGACGATTCCCACACCCGGATACTTCGGGCGGCCGACGCTCAGCTACACGGTCCGCGAGCCGGCCGGGGTCGTCGCGGCGATCACCCCGTGGAACTCCCCCACGATGATCGCCGCCTGGAAGCTGGCACCCGCGCTCGCCGCGGGGTGCGCCGTCGTCCTCAAGCCGCCCGAGGACGCACCGCTGACCGCGCTGCTGCTGGCCGGGCTCTGCCACGAGGCGGGATTCCCGCCCGGTGCGGTCAGCGTCCTGCCGGGCCGCGGCGAGACCACGGGCCGGCAGCTGGCCGAGCATCCGGGCGTGGACAAGATCTCGTTCACCGGCAGCCCGCGGGCCGGGCAAGCAGTCGCGATCGCGGCCACGAAGGGTTTCCGCCGCACCACACTCGAACTGGGCGGCAAGAGCCCGCAGGTCGTGTTCGCCGACGCTGACCTCGACGCGGCGGCCGACGGTATAGCGGCCGGCATCTTCGCCAACCAGGGGGAGGTGTGCGCGGCCGGCAGCCGGATCCTGGTCGACCGCGCGATCCGCGACGAGCTGACCAGCCGCCTGCTGGCGCGAGCCGGCCAGGTCGTGCTCGGCGACCCCTTCGACGAGGGCACCACGATGGGGCCGCTGATCAATCCGGCCCAGCTCGCCCGGGTGTCGCGGTACGTCCAGCTCGGCAAGGACGAGGGCGCCCGGCTGCTCACCGGCGGCGAACGCCCGCGGCGCAGCGGCTACTTTATCCAGCCGGCCCTGTTCACCGGGGCATCCAATGCGATGACCATCGCCAGGGAAGAGATCTTCGGCCCGGTCGGCACGATCATCGCCTTCGGCGACGAAGACGAGGCCGTGGCGATCGCGAACGACAGTGACTACGCGCTCGCCGCGACGCTGTGGACCGCCGATGTCAGCCGCGCCCACACCGTGGCCCGCCGGATCCGGGCAGGAGCGGTCGCGGTCAACGGCTGGTCCCCCCTCGACCCGGCCCTGCCCTGGGGCGGCACCAGGCTCAGTGGCCACGGGCGTGAGCTGGGCTGGCCTGGCATTGAGTCGAATACCGAAGAGAAGACCATCACGATCATCCTCTGAGAGGCAACCGCATGACCACCCGCATCCTTGTCGCCTATTACAGTGCTACCGGCTCGGTGCACCGTCTCGCCGAGGCGGTGCGGGAGGGCGCCGAGTCGGCCGGCGCCGACGTGCGGCTGCGCCGCGTCGCGGAGCTGGCCCCGGACGAGGCCATCGCGTCGAACCCGGACTGGGCCAGGCACCGCGAGGAAACCGACGGCACGGTCCAGACGGCGGCCCTCACCGACCTGGACTGGGCGGACGGGTACGCGTTCGGCACCCCCACGCGGTACGGCGCTCCCGCGGCGCAGCTCAAGCAGTTCCTCGACACGGCGAGCAGCCTGTGGCACGAGGGCAAGCTCGCGGACAAGCCGGTCACCACGTTCGTCTCGTCCGCCGAGCAGCACGGCGGCCAGGAAGCGACGATCCTGTCACTGAACAACGTCTTCTATCACTGGGGATCGGTCATCGTCCCGCTCGGCTACACCGACGACGTCGTGTACGCGGCGGGCGGCAACCCCTACGGCACGTCCTGGCCGGCCGGCTTCCCGTCGGCCATGCCCGACGCGGTCACCCTGGACTGCGCCCGCTACCAGGGCGCCCGGCTGGCTCGCTTCGCGGCGGTGCTCGCCGCGCACCGCGCCGCCGCCGCGTGAGCCGCCGCCGTTACGATGACCGCATGACGGGCGGACAGCGCATCGAGATATGGTCGGACATCCATCCGGCGTCAGCCGCGACCGGTGCCAGTTACCAGGGGCGCCGACCACGCGGCGGGGTCTGACGGGTCGGACGGCGCGGTGCGGCAGATGACGTAGTGGCGCGGAGTGATAGCCGTAGGATGCTTCGCGAGGACTGCCATGCAGCGGGCGTGCGCCTGTTCCGGGGTGCGGATGTCCTCGGTGGCGGCCAGGCAAGCGACCAGCGGGCGGCCGCCGGCCGACGCGAAGACGCGGGCCACGCCATGGGTGACGGCGTCGTCCACCAGGCGTTGCACGTCGGCGACCTCGACCCAGCAGGAGTCGGTCAGGATCCGGTCCGAGATGCCGGTGAGGGGGTCGAGCCCGATGATCTCGGGCATCCGGCTGCCGGGCACGTCACCGTGCGCGGCGGCCACCAGCAGGCGTTCGGCGGCCAGCAGCACCGACTCCAGTTCGGCGCGAGGCATCAGGCCCGTGTCGGCGTTCCACACATCCAGCCGAAGGCAGCCATCGATCTGGTTGAGGCGGAACTGGATCGGATTCCCGCTGACCGGCGCGGGGCGCCACCGCAGCGCGGTCTGGGTGAGCGCGGCGCCGATCTCCTCGGGCCCGAACCCGACGCCCGCGGTGAGCCCGGACCACGACTCGGCGACGAGGCTGTTGAACAACGGATCGTAGTTGAAGCGCAGGCCACGTTCGTGCTCGGTCAGTTCGTCCATGGCGGCCTGCTTGGCGGTGTCGTACCTGCCATGCCGGCTGGCCTCCACCACCCTCATCCAGGTGTGGCGGGCCAGCTCGTCGAAACCTTTCCCGTCGACCTCGACCGTCACGATGGTGCTCTGGATCAGGGAGCCGACGTAGTTCGCCAGGTGCCGTTCGAAACGGTTGCTGGTCATCACGGGGAACACCAGCTCCGGGTAGCCGGCGCGGCGGCCGATCACGGCGCAGATGGCGGCGAGGACGATGCTGGACCGGCTGGTGCGGGTGCGCGCCGCCACCCGCCGCACGGCCATCGCGGCGGCCACCGACGACAGCTCCATCACCATTGACTCGGCGCTGGTCTGGGCGCCGGGCACGGCGTACAGGCAGCGAGGGATCCGCCGCGACTGTTCCCGCAGGTAGTCCAGTGCCGCGTCGGTTCGGTGCCGCTCGGCAGGCGTCGCCTCCAGCTGGGCCTGGTCGAGCGGCTGGTGCCCGAGCCGGCCGACCGGGCGCCGGCCGGCCGCGCCCCGCTCGGCCTGCCGTTGACCGGGATCGGCCAGCAGGTCAGCGAAGTCCCGCTTGAGTATCGCGATCGCGTCGTGGTCCACCGCCAGGTGCGAGAATGCGGCGGAGCACGCGATGACCCGGTCACTCGCGTCCGTGTCGGTGGCCACCGCCACGCGGACCGGGCACCTCGCCGGATCGGGTGATTCGCGCAGCCACCGGACGAGCGCCTCGGCCACCGCGGGGCGGTCCTGCGGTCCCCACTGTCCCTCGCCGAGCGAACACACTTCCAGCAACTGGACGCCGGCCGCCGCGACCCGCTGGCGCGGCGGTTCGCCCGGCAGATAGGTGGTGCGCAGGCTCTCGTGCCGCGCGATCAGCACCGCGACCGCCGCGGCCACGTCGTCGACCGGCACCATGGCCGGGACCGGAAGCTCGACGCACAAGATCGCGTAGAAGTGGTCTGGGGCCCCGCTCAGCCAGTTGTAGATGTTGAGCTGGCTCAACGTAAGCGGTCCCTCGCCGGCCCGGTCCCCGGTGAACTCGACGGGAACCGAGCGCACCGGCGTCAGCCGCGGGCGGCGCCGACGGCGCTGTTCGTGGTCCTGCCTCATGGCCAAGGCGGAGGCTGGTAGGTGGGAGTGCGGCTGCGCAGGGTCATGGCCAGCGTCAGCCGGATGCGGGTAGAGGCGGGCAGGTGCACGGCCAGCCAGCGCCCGCGTGCGTCGACGCGCTCCTCCGCCGTCACCGGTTCCTTGTGGCCGTAGTCGTAGAGCCCGCCTAGCCAGGACGAGTCCCGGCAGGTGGTGTACCGGACGCTGGTGATGGCGTGCTCGCCGAATGCCCCAGCCTGCACGATCAGGCTGCTGTCCCGCGCCGGGTCCAGGTTGACCAGCTCCACCACGGTGGCGTCCGGGTCAATGCTGGTGACCAGCGCCGCGACCGACGGGGGCAGGCCAGGACGCCGTCGTACCGCGTCGAAGTAGCGGACCCGGGCCTGCTGGAGGCCGCCGTTGTAGATGACCTGCGGCCCACCCCAGGTGAGCTGCACCAGCGCCTCGGTGGCGACCGGGTTGCACTGCTGCCACAAGTGAATGTCCGGCTCGCCGACGTCGGTGTCCCGGTAGGCCCGGCCGCGGGCGAGCCGATGCCGGACCTGAGCCTGCGCCGCGGCCAGGATCTGTTCCGGATAGCCAGGATGCTCGCCGGACAGGAACGTGTACCAGGGTTCCTCGTGGCCGGCTTCCTCCTTGCTGCGAAAGGGCCGCACGTTCCGCCAGTCGTAGCCGGCTCGTCCCCGCAGCTCCGCGAGCCTGCGCTGGTCAGCCGCGCTGGCGCTGTGGTGCCAGAGTGCCATGGGGATGGCGGTGAGCATCGGGTTGTAATCGAACCAGCCGCGGTCACTGCGCCGGAACGGCACCAGCAGGGTCGGCGCGGCGATCGCCTCGCCGAGCTGAGGCACCCAGCGAGAGGGCAGTGAGGAGTCGGCGTCGGCGAACGCCATCACTTTGCCCTGCGCGGTGATGGTGTCCAGGGCGGGGCGTACCAGGTCGAGGTAGCCGTCGTCGCCCGTGGCGGTGGCGGCGGCCAGCGCGGCCACGGTGGCGGCGGAGCCGACGCTGTACCAGCCGTGCGGCCAGGTCCAGCCGTAGTGGCCGCCGTACCAGCGGCCGCCGAGCAGGCTGCCGACGACCCCGTCCGGGCCGGTGTTGTCCGGGATGATGCCGTGGTTCGCCGCGGCGCGCTCCAGCCACGCGCCCACGTACGTCTGGATCCAGTCGCGGTAACGCGCGTCCCCGGTAAGGATCCACGCGTTCAGCACGAGTCCGGTGGCCGCGAGGTTCACCGCGGTATCCCCGGTGCCCATCCGGGCGGTCATCTCGGTAGTCAGCCGGGGATCGAGGCGGCGTTCCGGCACGGGCGCCCCGTCGGGTACCAGCCAGTCCAGCGGGAATCCGTAGCTGTGTTCCTCCAGCTTCAGCCACGGGTAGTGCGTCTCGTCGAACAGCCCGGTGCGTCCCGGATCGGCACCGTTGTGCGGGCGGCGGATGATGCGGTGGACCGGATCGTAGTTGCCTGCCCCCGGATCGACGTACAGCTCGGCGAACCGGACCGCCCGCTCTGCCCACCGGGCCGGGTTCGCCATGGCGAGGAAGTACAGCAGCAGCAGGCTCTCGCCCTGGTGGAACCAGTCGTAGCCGCGCTCGTACTCGTCCTTCAGCATGCCCAGCTCGGTGAGCTGCGCGGTTACGCCTTCCCAGTGCTGTTCCGCCCGTGGCAGCAGGTCGTCGGCGCCGCCGAGCAGGTACAGCTGCGGCCAGTTGAAGAACACCTCGTAGAAGTCGTCGCCGCCGTCGCGGCTGGTCAGCCGGTGCCGGTAATTCAGCCGTCCGTCCGGGCCAGTGAAGTCCCGCGCGAACTGGCGCCAGGCGTAGTCGAGCAGATCCAGCAGTTCCCGCTGGGCCAGGGCCCAGCCCGGCGGCTCAAGCAGCGGCACAGACGCGGTGATCGTGGTCAGCTCAGCCATGGATCACTGCTTCACCGCGCCACCGAGCATCCCGCGCACCAGCGCCCGCTGGGACAACAGGAACACGATCGCGACCGGGATGACCGCGATCAAGGTGGCAAGCGCCAGCTCGGGCCGGAAGATGTTCACCTGCTGCCCGCCGCCGCCCGCCGCCGGGTTGAACGAGGGAGTCGACGACAGCAAGTCGGACAGGCCGACCTGAATCGGGTACTGCGACGAGTCCGCCAGGAGGGCGTACGGGAGGAAGAAGTTGTTCCAGTCGGCCACGAAGCTGAAGAAGAACACGAGGGCGACGATCGGCTTGGCCAGCGGCAGCGCGACGCGCCGGAACGTCTGCCACTCCCCCGCGCCGTCCACCCGGGCCGCGTCGAGCAGGTCCCGCGGGACCGCGGTGGCGTAGTAGATGTAGGCCAGGTACACCCCGAACGGGAAGAACGCGAACGGCAGGATCACCGAGAGCACGTTCCCGATCAGGTGCAGCGCGTTGAGCTCCAGGAAGATCGGCAGCACCAGCGCCGCGGACGGCATGATCATCACCACGAGCGTGACGGTCAGCACCAGCTTGCGGCCACGGAACCTGCCCAGGGCGAGTCCGTAGCCGGCGGGCACCGCGGTCAGCAGTACGATCGCGGTGGCGCTGAACGCGTACAGCAGCGAATTGCCGATCCAGATGCGGAAGATGTGATCGCTGAACCCGTCAAGGTGATCCCATGCCTTGACGATCTGCCCGAAACTGCCGAACGCCAGTGGGTTCCTCGTGACCAGCGCGCCGTCGGGCTTGGTCGGGGCGAGGAGCAGCCACAGGACCGGCACGACGAAGAAGACGGCGAAAGCGGCAAGGATCAGCAGCCTGATGCCACGGGCGGCGAACCGCATCAGTCCTCCCTCCGGAACAGCCCGGTACGCGTGACGATCAGCACCGCGGCGACCACCCCGATGACCAGCAGGTCGACGGCGATGGCGGCGGCCGCGTTGAAGTCCGCGTACCGGAAGGCGAACTGATAGGCGAGCTGGTTCGAGGACCAGGTGTCCGGGACCATGCCCAGGCTCGCCTGGTCGACGAGCTGCGGTTCGACGAAAAGCTGCGTGCCGGTCGCGAACGACAAGATGGCCATGTACGCGATCCACTTGCGGATCAGCGGCAGCTTCAGCCGCAGCGCGATGGTGACCGGGCCGGCGCCGTCGATGCGCGCCGCCTCCTCGAGGTCGGGCGGGATCGTGTTCAGCGCGCCGTACATGACCACGATCCAGCCGCCGGCGCCGGTCCAGAACGCGATCATCGCGAAGACGCCGGGCAGCTTTCCCGGTGCGATCGCCTGGACGAACAGTTGCACGCCGAACAGGTGATGCATCAGGAACGACGCCGGACTGACCGCGGGGTCCAGCATGAACAGCCAGACCAGCACCGACGCCGCGCCCGCCAGCGCCCCGGGCAGGTAGAACAGGAACCGGAACGCGGTGGAAACCCGGTTCGCGCGGCCGTGCAGCAGCAGCGTCAGCCCCACCACCAGGACGATCAGGGATCCGAGCCAGATACCGGTGTACCAGAGGATGTGCTCGAACGCCGGACGGAACCGGTAGTCGTCAAACGTGCGGATGAAGTTGTGGAAGCCGACCCACCCGCCGCCGCTGCTGGTGAACGCGAGGTCCAGCGCGTACAGCATCGGCGCGACGCCGAACGCGATCAGGAACGGCAGATACGGCACGATGAACGGCAGCCCGCGCGGAAGCCGTATCTTCCGCGGCCCCCCGCCGCCGCGGCGGCCACGCTGTCGCGTGGCCGCCGCGGGCGCCGGGGTGACGGCCGTTGAACTCACTGGCTGACCTGGTACCCGGCCGCCTGGGCCGCCTGGCCGAGCGCGGTGCCGAACGGCTGCAGCAGCGAGCTGAGCGATTTGCCCGCCACCAGCCCGGTCACGACGGTGTTAGCCCACACCGGCTGGTCCGGGTAGGTGACCAGGTTCCACCCCTTCCAGATCTCCGAGGCGGCCGCCTTGAGCGCCGGGCTCGGGTCGGCGGCGAAGAACGGGTTGGCGGCCAAGCGGGACACCCACACGGCGGCCAACGGTGCGTAGGCAGGGTAACCAGGCCGGGCGTTCGCCCCGGTCGGATTGAACACCGTGGTGGCCCACTTGACGAAATCGGCCGCGGTGGCCAGGTTCTTCGAGTGCCGGGAGATGATCCACGGGCCGCCGCCAACCTGGCCGGTGGTCACCGGGTCGCTGTTCCACTGCAGCGGCATCGAGGCGGCGATCTGGCCCGGCGCCGTTTTCAGCGTGGACAGGAACAGGTCGTGGCCGTACCAGCTCGGTCCCGGCATCATCAGCACCTTGCTGTTGGGGCCGCCGTACTTCTTGGCGAAGTCCGGGCTGAATACGCTCAGCGGCGGGAGGGACCCGTTCTTGATCAGCGGGTCGAGCAGGCTGGCCATCTCGGTGCAGTGCGAGTCGGTCGGGTTGATGGTGACCGTGGTGCCCTGCACCTGCTGCAGCGGGCACTGGTTGCCCCACAGGTAGATCCAGTGGCTGAACGAGTCGCCGATGCTCCCGACGACGTAGCCGGGGTGCTCGGTGGCGACCTTCTGGCCGATGGCCGCCCACTGCTGCCAGGTGGTCGGCACCTGGTAGCCGAACTGGTCCATCAGCTTCTTGTTGTACCAGAGCACCACCTGGGCGAGATTGTCCTGGACGCAGACCTGGGTGCCGTTGACGGTGCACTGGGCGGTGGACGGGGCGGGCCACTGGCTGAGCATGCTGGCCGGGAAGAGGCTGGTGACCGGCTCGGCATAGTCGAACGGCTTCTGCGCCATCCACACCGGGTCCTGCACCTGCTCGCTGAAGATGATGTCCGGCCAGCCGTTGCCGGTCCGGTTCCAGAGCTGGATCTTGGTCTGCAGCGTGGTCGCGCCGTTGGCGTCGCCGTCAAAGGTGACGATGTGCAGCTTCACGTTGGGGTGCGCCTTGGCGTAAGCCTGCGCCACCGGCAAGCGCACCGAGTCCACCCACACCGTCAGCGAGCCGCCGACGGTGCCAGTTGCCGCCGCACTGCCGGTCTGGTTCGTTCCAGGCGCGCTGCTGCCACTGCTGCTGCAGGCCGCCGCCGTCGCCAGTAGCGCGACCGTACCAGCGGTCACTAGGAAATGTCTGAGCTGGCGTCGCGCACGGGCGACGCTAGCGATCCGGGTCATGGCTACCTCCACCACGTCGTGCAGTCGCCCGATCCGCCTCATGACGGCGGGACAACGAATTGATTAGTAGGACTTATAAGCCGTTAAAGTCGCGGCGTACGCAGCTTGTCCAGGCCTGGCCATCGCTAGCTCTCAATGTAGACCTGATGGCGAAGGTGCAGTCAAGACTGTAGGCGCCCATTTTGATAACTTTTTTTACTATAAGTAGTACTTATTAGATCTTGTCTCGCTTGAAATTGATACGATCAGCACCGTGACGAGCGACGCGGTGAAGCCGGACGGTTCGGCTGGCCCGGAGCCGGGCGGATACCAGCCCCGGTATGAGCTGGCGGCGGAGCAGATCCTGCGGTTCATCGCCGAGCTCGGGCTGCAGCCCGGCGACCGGCTGCCCACCGAGAACGATCTGGCCGCACGGCTGGGCACCAGCCGTACCGTCGTGCGTGACGC
>DASRFJ010000129.1:0-6125 GCA_035651595.1 Streptosporangiaceae bacterium
GGGGGTGGCGGGGGGGGGGCTAGAAGGGCTGGGCGCCTACGTCTGCTTGGTCGTGGGCGACTAGCCAGGTCAGGGACTCGTGCAGGGCTTCGAGGGTGCTGTAGCGCGGGGCGTAGCCGAGGACGGCGGCGGCTCGGTCGATGCTGGCGGTGATGCTGCGCATGGTGTGCTCGCGGGTGGCTTCGGCGTGCTCGGGAGGAGTGCGGCGCGAGAATTCGGGCCAGTCGACGAAGTCCAGTACCGGTTCGCGGCCGAACCAGCCCGCTACTCCCGCCGCGAGGCCGCGCAGCGTCATGGCCTGCGCGGCGACCACGTGGAAGCTGGCGCCGATCGCGGCGGCCCGGTCTAGGGCCCGCTCGAAGGCCTGCGCCACGTCGTCGGCGTGCACGTGGTGCAGGACGCCGAGCCCGTTGTCGGGCAGCGCCAGCGGCTTGCCCATGGCCAGCGCGGTCCAGACGGCCGGGTCCAGGTTGCCGGCCGGGGTGATGACCGGCCAGCCGGGCCCGGAGATGTGACCGGGGTGCAGCACGACCGCGGGCACACCGCCCGCCAGCGTCTCCCGGTGCAGCAGCGCCTCGATCTCCGCCTTGCCGGTGCCGTACTCGCCATAGGCGGTCCTCGGCTCGGACTCGGTGACCGGCACGCGCAGCGCCGGGCCGTGCACCCAGATCGTGCCGCAATGTAGCAGCAACGGCCGGCTCGGCCGCAGTGCGTCGAGGAGCTGCCGCGCCGAGTCCGCGGTGAAGCAGATCAGGTCGATCACCACGTCCGGGCCCAGCGCCGCGACGCGGGCGCCGAAGGTGCCTGCCGCGTCTTCCGCGTCCCGGTCCGCGGTGACGGTCGTGACCGCGGACCACTCGGCACTGCGGTGATAGGGCGAACGGCTGCCGCGGCTCACCGCGACCACGTCATGGCCGCCGCGGACCAGCCGCGGTACCAGGTACGTGCCGATGTGACCGGTTGCTCCGATGACGACGACGCGACTCATGCTAGTGACTTCCCCTCGGGCCTGAATTTCAGAAATTTCCGGGCTTTCCCGCGCGGTCAAGGAAAACGTTTTCCCTGATCAGCATACCTACGTAGATCATCACGATCATCCCGCTAGTGAATTGTCCTGTTTACGCCTGTTGACGAGCGTCCTGAACGCATGGATGTTAGCGCTAACAACCCCCGCGATCACACGGTAGGGCGCCATGACACCACCCCCAGCCAAGCTCCGCCGCTTCGTCGTCGCCGTCGTCCTGCTGACCGGTATCGCGGTCGCAGGCGGCGCTCATCCCGCGGTTGCCCAGCCGGTGACGTTCACCAGCACCGTGGTCAACACGGGAAGTTCCCTGTGCATGGACGATCCCAACTCCGCCACCACGGCCGGCACCCAGCTCATCCAGTTCACCTGCCACACCGCGTCGAATCAGAACTGGACGTTCACTCCGGTCTCTGGCAGCAGCGCCTACACGGTCGCCTCGTCCGCCGGGCTGTGCATAGACATCTCCGGCCGCTCGACCGCGAACGGCGCGCAGGTCATCCAGTACACCTGCAATGGCCAGACGAACCAGCAGTTCGACCTCCAGGTCATCGCCGGCACCAACGTCAACCTTGTCGCCGTCCACTCCGGCAAGTGCATCGCACCGACCGGGGACACCACGGCCAACGACACCGTGCTGGTCCAGGAACCGTGCACCACCGCGGCGACCCGGGTCTGGCAAATTCCGGGCTTCACCTCCGGCGGCAGCGGCAACGGCGGGTTCAGCGGCCTGCCCGTGATCAACACCAACGCGTGCGGCAACAGCAGCCTGGCCCGCGACTACGGGACGAATTTCCCGGTCCCCACCGACCCGAACGGCCAGGGGTTCTCCAACGACACGGCCATCGGCTGGGACGGCAACTCCTGGCCGGTCTTCGAGTACTTGTCCGGCTCGTTCTTCGCGCGGGGCGTGACCACCACGTTCTCCCAGAACGGGACCAATTACTGCGGCGCGATGTACACGTTCAGCGCCTACGATTTCGGCGGTGCACCCGCGGCGCAGTCGGTCCAGTGGACCGAAGCCAGCGGCTATCTCCCCGCGATGACCACCACCCGCACGTCGGGCAGCGTCGCGATCAGCATCACCGACTTCGCCGACAAGGTGACGATCGGCGGCAACCCATTCTTGCTCGTCTACGTTCGTGTGGCGGTCACCAACAACGGGTCCGCCGCGGTCAGCGTGCCGCCCGGCGGTTCCGGCCCCAACCTCGTCCAGCTGACCAGCTCGAGCCTGTCCACCGTGCAGCCCGGCCAGACCAACGACAACGACTTCGTGGTCGCGGTCGACAACTTCGGCACCGGCGCCGCCCTGCCCACCGGCACGACGCTCAGCGGCGGCGCACCGAACTACACCACCGCGCTCGGGCAGATGACCAGCTACTGGAACGGACGGCTCGGGCAGACCGCCAGCTTCACGCTGCCGAACGTCGCGCTGCCCAGCACCGGGAACCTGGCGAACCCAGGCACCGCGCTCAGCAACGCGTTCAAAGCCGGCACGATTTACGACCTCGTGATGCAGGTCGGCAAGAACGAGTTCTCCGGCGCCAACAACTACGCCTGGCTGCTTAACCACGACGTGCCCGGCGAACTCCAGGCCAAGTTCGACTCCGGCGATTTCACCGACGGGGAGAACCTGCTGCTGACCGCCCGCATCTCCGAATCGCCGAGCTTCAACGAGGTGGGCGCCAACTGGTACTTCGACGGTGTGTGGAAGACGCTCGGCACCTGGGCCGACTACCTGCGGCTCACCGGCGACACGGCGTTCGTCAGCAAGTTCTTCCACGACGACGCCAGCGGATCGAGCCCGTGGGGTCCGAGCCTGTTCACGATGATGCACACCATCTATACCGGGCAGCTCGCGTCCGACGGCGCGCTGAACACCAGCTTCGACAACGACTCCTCTGGCCGCTGGCTGTTCGACGACTACTCCGCGCTCGAGGGCCTGGCCGCGTACAAGTACATCGCGACGGTGATCGGGCAAACCGCCGAGGCGCAGTGGGCGGACTCGGCGTACACCAGCCTGCTCAACGCGACCAACACCCTGGTCGGCAGCGACGAGTCGGCGAACGGCTTCAGCTTCCTGCCGTGCACGATCAACCAGCCGGACTCGGCCAACCGGTGCGGCACCTACAACGACGCCAACTGGGCCTCGGCGGGATGGGTCGGCCAGGACCAGTGGTCGACGTTGCTGATGGGCGGCACGCTGAACGGCATCATCGGCGATCCCGCCCAGATCGACAACATGTACCAGATGGGATTCGCCAGGCTTGCCTCGCACAGCCTGCCGTTCCCGACGTTCGGCGCGTTCACCGGATACTCCACCGCCTACAACACCAGCTACTCCAACGACGGGCTGTACAGCAACAACTACCGGGACCTGCCGATCACCAGCTACGCCTGGCAGATCGAAACCACCACCGGCGGCCCGAACGCCTGGTGGGAAGCCAACGGCACCGGCCCTAACGCGGCCAACCCGTGGATCGGCAACCACGCACCGCCCGAGTTCGGCGCCTGCCCGTACGGCTTCCCGATCTCCGGCCAGCAGCTCGGCCTGCTCCAGGCCATCGTGTCGGCCGGGCTGACCGCGTCCGGCACGGGACCGTACACCTACACCGAGCCGCTGTACATCGGCCGCGGTGTGCCGAACGCCTGGATCGCGAACGGCCAGACGACCACCGTCAGCAACCTGACCTCGGCCTTCAACGTCGGTTCCGGTGCCCGCAGCACGTACGGCGTCTCGATCGCGGTCACCCAGCCGGCCTCGACCCGCGTGGTGACCGTCACGCTGACCGGCACCCCGCCGAGCGGACCAGTGCTCATTCAGCTCCCGGTCTTCCTGACGACCGGGGTCAACGCGGTGACCGGCGGGACCTACAGCGCCGCGACCCACACGGTGACCGCCAGCTCGGGCGCCACGCAGGTCATCATCACACTCGCCTCGTAACGGACAGAAAGGTTCGAAGCGGCAACAACCTCACGCCCGGTCCGGCCGGCGGCAACGGCGCGGCGGACTCCCCCGCTATCGCCAACGCGCTGCCGGTGTTGGCCGGCGGTAACAAGGTGTACGGCATCGACATCAACGGCGGGATGGGCTACCGCGACGACCACACCAGCGGGGTCGCGACGGGATCCCAGCCCCAGGGCGCGTACATGGTGACCGTGCACCGGATCCGGCCCGTGGGTGATGGCGGACATGGAGAACGGCCTGTTCTCCGGCGGCAACGGCAACAACCCGAGCAATCAGGGCAACAAGAGCACGTTCGTCACCGCGCTGGTCAAGAACAACGGCACGACGACGTACGCCATCAAGGGCGGCAACGCGAACTCGGGCGGCCTGAGCACCTGGTACAACGGCTCGCTGCCAACTCAAGGCGGGTACCTGACCGCCGGGTATCCGACCGACGCCGCAGACAACGCCGTCCAGGCCAACGTCGTCTCGGTCGGCTACTCGATGTCCAGCGGCGGCGGGGCGACCGGCACGATCGTGGCCGGCGATGACAGCGCCAAGTGCGCCGACAACAACAATGCGAGCGCCACCAACGGCAACAAGGTGGAGATGTGGGACTGCGACGGCAACACCGGTGCGCAGAACTGGACGGTGAACAGCAACGGCACGCTGATCGAATGGTGGCCGTGCAGCGGCGCCAACCAGGTCTGGCAGGGCGCGAACGGCGAGATCGTCAACCCGCACTCCGCCTGTGCCTGGACGATCCCGCGTCCAACACCACCAACGGAACTCAGCTCATCCTGTTCGCTGCAACGGCGGCAGCAACCGGAAATGGACGCTGCCTTAGTCGCGGAACGGCCAGCGGCTCGACTTCCGGGCAGGATCACCCGCCCGTGAGGGTGTAGCGGGCGTCGAGGTGCCCGGCGGAGCGGTCGGCGGTGATCGCGACGCGGTCGCCGGGCAGCACGGCATGGTCGTCGATGACCGGGACGCCGGCCGCGGTGAAGCTGACCCGGTGACTGAGCAGCGCAGGGGCAGCTTCGGGCCGGGTCAGGTCGCGAGCGTCAGCCGGGCCGAGCGAGATGGGAGTGATGGTCTCGCTGGCCCGGCTGACGGCCAGCCCGTGCGCGGCGAGGATGGCATACAGGCCGCGGCGGGTGAGGTCGTCCCGCTCGATCACGGCCGCCAGGTCCGCGGGGAGATAGGACGTCTGCACGATCACCGGCTGCCCCGCGGACAGCCGCAGGCGGCGCAGCCGCAGCACGCCGCCCGCGGCGGCGAGGCGGGCCGCGACGTCGGCGGGCGGGGTGACGATGCCGGCCGCGAGCACCCGCGTGGTGATCTGGGCGCCCTGGCTGGCGAGGTCTTCGGCGAAGCTGCGCAGGTGGCCGAGGTCGTAGTCGTAGCGAGCCGATACGTAGGTGCCGCTGCCGTGGCGTGCCTGGACCAGGCCCTCGTCGGTCAGCAGCTGGAGGGCCTGGCGGAGGGTCATGATGCTGACGCCGAACTGGGCCGCGAGTTCGGCCTGGGATGGCAGGAGGCTGCCCGCAGGCCACCGGCCGCTGCCGATGAGATCCCGGAGCTCGCCGTGGATGCGCAGGTACTTGGGCAGGCGGTCACCGGCTCTGGCTGTCATTGCGGCAATGCTAGCAATCTTCTAGTCTTCTAGAAGATGGCGCTCTATGACACGATCGGGACGACGTACACGGCGACTCGCCGCCCCGACCCGCGGATCGGTGCCCAGATCGCGGCCGCGCTCGCCGGCTGCGCCTCGGTCATCAACGTCGGCGCGGGCGCGGGCGCGTACGAGCCGCCGCAGACCGTCCTTGCCGTCGATCCCAGCACGGTGATGATCGGCCAGCGGCCACCCGGTTCGGCGCCGGCCGCCCGGGCAAACGCCGAATCCCTGCCGGTGGCGGACCGTGCCGTCGACGCCACGATGGCCGTACTGACCGTGCACCACTGGGACGACCTCGGGTCAGGGATCGGCGAACTGCGGCGGGTCGCGCGGCGCCGTGTCGTGATCCTGACCTGGGATCCGCGGGTCACCCGGAAGTTCTGGCTGCTGCGCGACTACCTGCCGGAGGCGGCGGCGCTCGACGACGCGCGAGCGGTGCCGCTTGGCCGCCTCGCCGACCTGCTCGGCGGTGTGCG
>DASRFJ010000130.1:0-6032 GCA_035651595.1 Streptosporangiaceae bacterium
GGCCAGCGGACGGGGGCCAGCGGACGGGGGCCAGCGGATGGCGGCCAGCGGATGGGGGCCAGCGGGCTCGCCGCGGGGCTGGCTGGTTGGCGAGCGGGCTGGCTGGCGGGCGGGCGGGCGGTCGGTTGCGGCGCACAGCACGTTTCGGGCGAATGGGGCAATTCGCCATAGATTGCGGGCTCGGCCGATGCTGGTGGCTAATTCGCGGCATCTCGCATGCGGCTGCTCGGGTCGGAATTGCTTGATTTGCCCGTTATATCCGGCAATCGCGGTTACCCTTGGTGCTAGAAAAGTGCTTCGTGGCAGAAAAGGGTGCGGATCTGGCGCCTTTCTTACCATGAAGCCCTTTATTGACATCGGAGTCCTTGCTCTCCTGCCCGCGCGGCCCCCTTCGCCACTCCAGTAACACTAGGTTGCGCGCTCGCGTAATTCTTACCGGGGGATTACACGGGCGAAATCGTTGAACTGCCGCCGGCCGGGCTCCGTTTTCAATGGTGAGCGGACAGTACACGCGGTTGCCGTACAAGGTCTCGCGGGCTAACGCGCACGGCCCATGCGACCGCTGTCTCCCACCAATTCCTCTCCGTATCCGGCGACCGCGTGTACTGCCGCTCACCAAAGGAGGTGCCCGATGATCGGCTGGGAATGGATCCTGTTCTGGATCCTGGTGATTACACCCTTTGCCCTTAACCTCCGGCGACTGTGGCGTGACCGGGCGAGAAACCATAGGTCGTTAGGAAGATAGCGGGCCCGGCAACACGGGAGATGCCCGCTCGCGGCAGCGCGGCAGATGATCTGGGCGAAGGTATCCATGACCTGAGCCAAGGGGTACGCCGTGAGTGGTCCTGCCGATGTTTACCGCGACCTCGCAGCCGAAGGCGAGGCCGTCGACCAGATGGTGGCCAGCCTAGATCCCGGACAGTGGGATCTGCCGACCCCCGCGCCTGGCTGGACGGTCAAGCATCAGGTTGCGCACCTCTCCTCCATCGTCAGCATCGCCAAGCTGACGGTGACCGATCCGAAGACGTTCGAGCAGCTAGCGGCCGGTGCCGCCGCCGACTTCGACGGCGCGGTCAACGCGCTGCTCACGCCGTACCTGGCCGCGTCGCCGGCCGAGCTCCTCGCCCGCTGGCGCAAGGAACGCGCCGAGGCCAACGAAGCGATCAGCGCGGTGCCGCCCAGCCAGATGGTGCCGTGGGTGGCCAGGCAGATCCCGGCCGGGATGCTCGCCGCGGCGGGCCTGATGGAGCTTTTCGCGCATGGCCAGGACATCGCCGACACGGTCGGCGTCCGCCGCGACTACGACGACAAGATCGGGCATCTGGCCGCCTTCGGGGCGCGGAACTGGAACTTCGGTTACCTGGCGCGGGGCACCACCCCGCCCGACGTGGAGTTCCGGTTCGAGCTGACGGCGCCGTCCGGAAAACTATGGGAGTTCGGCCCGTCCGATGCCGGGGAGCGCGTCGAGGGTCCTGCGCTCGACTTCTGCATGCTGGTGACCAGGCGCCGTCACCGGGACGACCTCGCGTTGCGGGCCACCGGCGCCGAGGCGGACCATTGGCTCGATATCGCCCAGGCTTACCGGGGATCGCCCGGGGCCGGCCGCCAGCCCGGCCAGTTCAAGGAACCGTCGGCGCAGCGGTAGTGACCGGAGGAAGAACATGCCGACCACGATGGGAAGCGTCCGGCGGCGGCTGCTCACGCCGCAGCTCAGGGACGTTACGTTCAGCAGACGGGGGTTCCCGGCGGTCCCGTCGGCCGAGACCGAACGGCTCGAGGCCGTGCCGCAGGCGGTCATCTGCGGGTTCGAGTGGGGAATCGACGCGCGCGACCAGTGGGAAGTGGAGCGCCGGCTCGAACTCGTGAATGCCGAACATCGCGGCTTCGCCTACGAGGGCGCGGTGATGGCCTTCACCGTCCTGGACGCGATGGGGCGCGGCCACCGCACCCGTGACCTGCTGACGGGCCCCGGCCGGCCGCACATCTTCCTGGCTTACATCGGCATGGGTTTCGCCATGGCCAGGCTGCCGCGGCGGCTGTGGAAGAAGGTGCTCCCGGACCTGACCGGCGACCCGTACTACCCGGTGATGAGCTGGCTCGCGGTGGACGGCTACGGCTTCGACCGCGCGTATTTCGAGACGCCGCGCTGGGTCGACCAGCAGAAGGTCCTGGCGCCGTACCCGTGGCAGGGCTCGCCCAGTTACTTCCCCCGGGCGGTCGACCAGGGCATCGGGCGTGCCCTCTGGTTCATCCACGGTGGTGACCCGGCGGGTACCGCGGCCGCCGTCGGGAAGTTCACGCAGCACCGCCAGGCCGACCTGTGGAGCGGCGTCGGGCTCGCCTCGACGTTCGCCGGCGGCTGCGATACGGCCGGCTTCGAGGTGCTGCGACGGGAGTCCGGTGCCTATCGTGCCGAACTCGCGCTCGGCACCATCTTCGCGATCAAGGCGAGAACCTATGCCGGGCTGGTGCCGGACCATTCGGCGGCCGCGTGCGGTGTGCTCACCGGCATGTCGGTGGACAAGGCGGTGGCGCTTGCTGACGCGACCGCGGTTACTTCGGCGTATCCCGGATCCGAACCCGCGTATGAATTGTGGCGCGCGAAGATACGGAACCATTTTGACAATTAGTGCCGTCGGACTGGGGATATGGTGGATTTCGCGGAGCTGGACAAAATCGCGAAGGAATACTGGGGACCGGGCGGCGGACAGCCTGGCCTGGCATTCGGCCTCGTACGTGATGGAGAACTTATACACTCCGGCGGGTTCGGCGAGCGATTTATCGGCGGGCCTCCGCCAGATGCGGACACGGTTTTCCGTATTTCATCGATGACCAAGAGCTTCACCGCGTCGGCCGTGGTTTTGCTTCGTGACGAAGGCCTGCTTTCCCTGGACGATCCGGTGCGGGAGTACGTACCCGAGATGCGCGGCTGGCCGCAGGTCACCGCGGATTCGGCCCAGATGACGGTGCGGCACCTGCTCACGATGACCGCCGGCTTCCCCGCGGACGACGCGTGGGCCGACCGCCAGCAGGGGCTGCCGCTGGACGACTTCGCCGCGCTGCTGTCCGGTGGCGTCAGCGTCGCCTGGGCGCCGGACACCAAGTTCGAGTACGCCAGCCTCGGGTACGCGATCCTGGGACGGCTGATCACGGCGGTGTCCGGGCTGGCGTATCCGGAGTTCGTCCGGCAGCGGCTGCTGGGCCCGCTGGGCATGACCCGCAGCGGTTACGAGGCCAGCGAGTTCGCGGCCGGTGACCTGGCGCTGGGCTACCAGTTCGGGCCGGATGGCTGGGCCGAGCTGCCGATGGCGGCGTGCGGCGCGTTCGCGCCGATCGGCGGGGCGTTCAGCTCCGTGCGTGACCTGGCCCGCTGGATGGAGGGGTTCCTGGCGGTGTTCCCGCCCGGCTCGGGTGGCGCGGGCGGGCACCCGCTGGCGGCGGCCAGCCGCCGGCAGATGCAGCTGGGGCAGGTCTTCGCGGGACTGTGGCCCGGGTTTCCGGCGGGCGGCTTCCCGATGTCCTACGGGTTCGGCCTGTACATCGACCATGACCCCGCGCTGGGCCAGATCGTGCACCACCCGGGCGGGTATCCCGGTTTCGGCAGCCACATGCGGTGGCATCCGGCGACCGGAATCGGCGTCGTGGGGCTGGCCAACAGCACCTACGCGACGCCGTACCCGCTGACCGTGCAGCTGCTCGAGGCGGCGGTCCGCCAGGTCGGCCAGGTCGGCCAAGTCCGCCAGGTCCGCCAGAAGACCCCGGCCACCGGGCCGGCGCTGGCCCCGCGCGGCGAGCCCTGGCCGGAGACGGCTGCCGCGCGGGAGGCGGTGAACAGCCTGATCCGCGAGTGGGACGACGCCGAGGCGGACCGGCTGTTCACGCCGAACGTGGCCCAGGACGCGCCGTACTCGGCGCGGCGGCGTGCCATCGAGCGGATCCGCGCGAACATCGGCCCGTTCGATGATGATCCGGACCGCCCGGTCGAGTACGTCTCGGCGGCGCACTGCCGCTGGTGGCTCACCGGCGAAGGCGGCACGACCCAGGCGCAGATCCTGCTCAGCCCGGAGAAGCCGCCCCGCGTGCAGTGGCTCAGCCTGGCCGTCCCGCCCGCGCCAGGGTCGCCGCTGGCCAGCGTGCTGGCTCGCGTCATCAGCTGGCTGAACGGCGGCATACCGGTCGCCGCGGGAGACGGCCTCGACCCCGTCCTGGCCGCGCGCCGCGTCGGGTCCGCCGCCGCCTGGGCGGGAACCTGCCGTCTCGGCCCGTGCCGCGCGGGCAACGGCACCTCATCGGTCACCGTGGACCTCACCGGCGAGCACGCCAGCTTGACCCTGGCCATCGCCATCGACCCGGACACCGGGCTGCTGCACCACCTGGACATCACCGGCGGCTGAACGCCGACGTGCGCCGATCCAGGCCCGAGGAGAAGCGATGACGGCAGGACCAACACGGACGGCAGGGCGGCGGATGCGCGCGGCCTGGCAGTCGGGGCCGCTGGCGGTGCGCAGCTTCCGGCTGCTGGCGGTCGGGCAGCTCACCTCGACCGTCGGCGACTACTGCTACGCGGTGGCCCTCCCCTGGCTGGTGCTGTCCACGCACGGCGGGCCGGTCCTGCTCGGCGGCGTGCTGGCGTGCTACGGGGTGCCGCGCACCGTGCTGATACCGGTGGGCGGCCTGCTGACCGACAGAATCGGGGCACGCACGGCGATGCTGGTGGCCGACGTCGTGCGGTGCGTGCTCGTGGCGGGGCTGGCGCTGCTGGCGGCGCACCACATCGTGACGCTGGCGACGCTCGGACCACTCGCCGCGATTATCGGGGCCGGCGAAGGCCTGTACATCCCGTCCTCGAGCACGATCCTGCCCTCGTTGCTCGAGCCCCGCCAGATCGCGGCGGGCAACGGCGTGTCGCTGGCGGCGATCCGTACGGGCTCGCTGCTCGGCCCGGCGCTCGGCGGCGCGCTGGTCGCGGCCGTGGGGTCGGGCCCGGCGTTCGCGGTCGACGCCGGCTCGTTCGCGGTGTCGGCGCTGTCCCTGGCGCTCATGCCGCGGCGCCCGCGGCGGCCGGCGCCCGCGGAGCCGTCGGGCTCCGCTGGGGCGGAGCCGTCGGGTTCCGCTGGGGCGGAGCCGTCAGGCTCGGCCCGCGCGCCGGACGACGCCATTAGCCGGCTCGGGGCCTTTGACCTGCTGCGGCGATCCCGTGCGATGCAGGTCTTCGCCGTCGTGACGATCGTGTCGAACCTGACCGGCGGCGGGCTGGCCGACGTGGCGCTGCCGGCGCTGGCGCACGCCCGGTACGGGGCGGGCGGGTACGGCGCGCTGCTGGCGTGCTTGGCGGCCGGCGGGCTGACCGGCACGCTGCTGGGGGCGCGAACCGGGAATCTGCGCGTGCCAGCCATAGTCGCGGCGCTGTCGTACGTTCTGTCCGAGGCCGCGATGTGCTTGGTGCCGTACCTGGGCGGCGAGGCCGGCGCGGCGGCGGCGCTGTTCGTGTACGGCGCGAGCACATGGCTGGGCAACACCATCTTCTTCACCGCGGCCCACCGGTGGACGCCGCCGCATGTGATGGGCCGGGTCATGGCGCTGATGATGACGTGCACGTTCGGCGCGTACCCCGCCTCGGTCGCGCTCACTGGCGTCCTCGTGCACCATCTCGGCCCCACGGTGTTCTTCCCGATCGCGGGGGTGATCACGGGCCTGGCCTTCCTAGGCGGGCTGACCCAGCAGGAGTACCGGGACTTCGGCATCGTTCAGCCCGACGGCACGTACCTGCTGGCCGGCCTGAAGGGCTTTGACAGGACGGCGATTGCCCGGCCGGCGTCCGACACCGAAGCGGCCGGTCGTTAGGCAGGCCTTGGCCGGCCCGGCGCGAGGCCCGGCGCGAGGCCCGGCGCGAGGCCCGGCGCGACGGCCTGACGATGGCGATAACGTGCCGGATTACCCCATCGTGGTGGACTGACCCTCGTTGCGGGGGGTCATGGTTCCACGAAGGGGCAGGATTCCACGTTATCGCGGACGCCGCCGCCGCATCCGCG
>DASRFJ010000131.1:0-1376 GCA_035651595.1 Streptosporangiaceae bacterium
AGCAGGCCGGGCCGCCCGCGGTACTGGCCGATGCCGCGGTCGCCGGCACAAACGCGTTCCTCGGTGACTACACCGGCCTAGCGGCCACGCCGCAGGTCGCGGCGCTCGCGTGGTGTGTGTCCGCAACCCCGCCCGCCGGCGAGCAGTTTCACCAGCTGATGTGGGAGAGCACCCTCCCGCCGCCCTGACGGGCTCGCGTACCTGACGGTCGCGCAAACCCGGTATCTCGGCTGATTTCGGGCACGCCAGCAGGCGTTCCAGATTATTGCGGACACTTACCCCCCGATTCGGGGGGGTAAGTGTCCGCAATAATTTCGTACCCTTCTCCGAATCCGGAGCTTGCACCGAACGTACCGAACAAGGCGGGCAATGCGGGCAATTTCCACGGCAAGCGCGCGCGGCGCGCCGCAAACGCAGATTGTCTACCGGCGGGGGCCCTTGGCAGCGCGGGGGCGGGTGCGGCGCTCGATGAGCAGAGCGGCCAGGCCGGCTAGGCAGACCGCAATCACGGCATAGGCGAACGCCTGAATCGCGGTGGATGGACCGGTGGCCACGGTGAGCGCGCCGACGCCGATCGCGGGCAGCGCGGTGGCCACGTAGATCACCACGTAGAAGCTGGCCACGACGTCGCCCCTGCGGTCCTCTGGCGCGATCTCGCTGACGTCGCCGAGCGCTCCCGTGAACGCCAGCCCCATTCCGGTGCCAGCCAGGACGGTCGCGGCCAGCAGCCACGCCAGGCTCTGCGTGAGGTCGGCGACCAGCAAGCCCGCGAGCCCGGGGATCATCACGCTCAAGCCGATCGTCTGGGCCCGCAGTGACTCCAGCTGGTAGCCGGTGAGCTGCACGATCGTCGCGCAGCCGAGCATCAGGGCCACGACCGCACCCGCCAAGGCCAGGCCGCCCTTCAACGTCATGGTCACGAACGACGGGATCAAAGGATGATCGCGCCGGTCAGCAACTCCCGCCGGCCCTTGACGTCAGAGAGCGGACCGAAGATCAGCAGCGCGGGAATGACGAGCAGCGTGTAGGTCGCGAACAGCAGCGTGACCCCGAGCGGGGAGAGCCCGTACACCTTCGCGTACGCGGGAAACAACGGCGTCACCAGGTTGCTGCCGATCAGCAACGCGAACAGCGCGCCGCCAGCGGCCGCGAACGGAGCCCAGCCGTGGCGCGCGGTGCGGTGCTCAACCTCAATAGTCATCCGCCGCTGCTACCCCAGCGGAAACGCCGGTAACCCGCATCGCGTTCACTGCGGTATCTCCCGTACTGGCCGACGTCCGGAGGTCTGCGTCGGATCAAGGAAGACGTGCGGGACCAGCGAGAGCCGGCTGCTGAGCTGCTGGTCGATCGCGTCCGCCACGTCTTCGGCCCGGTCG
>DASRFJ010000132.1:0-14006 GCA_035651595.1 Streptosporangiaceae bacterium
CCCGGGCGTGACTGCCCTGGTGGCCGGGCCGACGGTCCACAACACCATGATGGCGGTGAGGCACGCCGCCGCGGCCACCCCGGCGGCTGCCGCGATTGTGCCCTTGGCGCGCAGCCTGCGAGCGGCTGCCTGCCACTGGGAGTCCACTCTTGCCGGGGCCTGCACTGGCGGGCACGGCGGCCCGCTTGGCGACCGGGCTACCTCGCGCCAGCGGGCCGACCACTCCGCCACGTCGGCGCCGCATGCGCGCACGAACGCCTGCGTGACCGCCAGCGATGGCAGGGCACGGCCTGCGGCGGCTTGGGACAGCGCGGTGTGCGAATAGTGGGTGAGCTGGGCAAGGCGGCGGTAAGACGGCCGTCCGGCGCGTTCCCGCAGCTCGCGCAGCTGCGCCGCGAACCCGGCCACCGACATGGCCGCCGCGTCGCCGGCCGGGCCGAGGGCCGGGGACGCCTGGGCAGGCGCAGCGGCGCGTCCGTCCAGTAAACCGTGACCGGGCCTGCCGCGCTCGCCTGCCGTGCCGTCAGCAAGCCGATCAGCAGGACCGGCGTCAGCCGGCCGGTCAGGGTTCGTCATGACAACTCATCATCCTGGATGCATCCGCCTATAACAACTGATGCGTGCCGCGCGGGCAGCACGCGAGACCGCCGGCGCGGACGCCGGACAGCGTGTAAAGCCGCGGTGTAAAGCGGTTGGAAAGTGGTTCGCGCCCGGTTATGGCGTTGCCTGCCATCGGCGTGGTGTGCCTCAATAGTCGGCGAGGGGCACGTCAGGCGCCCGTATATCAGCCCGGAAAACCCCGATAAGGCGCTGTCCCGTCAATGGTCACGCCGACCGGGCTGACCCCAACCGCCGGAGCCAGAACAGGCCCTCCAGAAAGGACCATCGTGTCAACCTGCGCAAAGTCCTGATCGCCGAGCGCTTAACGGATACGCCGTTTCGCTCTGCTCCCGGACGCGCGAAACCGACCCGGACTGACCGACGACCGGAAATCGCGCGCGACGAAAAAAGGGCTTCCACCCGTAATGATCAAATGTTATAGGCGTGATGGCGCCGCTTGCCGGCTTCGGCGCATGCACAGGCGGCATGACAGCGACCGTAACCGGCCACGGCAGCGACCAGCGCTCTTATCAGATCGCGACAGTAGGTCCCGGCTTCCCCGGAGAGGTAGCGCCGGGGTCCGCCTCTACACGCTGGCGGGCTACCGCCTGGGGCCGGCGCTCGGCGCGCTGCTGCTCCCCGTCTCTGCCGGCGGCCAAGGTTACGTGTTCGTGGCCTGGCTACACGTCCTGGGAGAACACCCGCAACCGTGGGCGATCACCGGATTGACTGTCCGCTACGAACTCCGCCAGAAAGAATATACCGGGTTTTTCCCGCAGGAAATAAAACTGCCGCCGATAAGTTGTCCGCAGCACTGAAAGCAGCATGACACAGAGGAGCACCTTTCATGACAGCCGCACGATTCTTCACGATGACCTGCAAGTCGACGGTAACGCCAGTGGCCGTCATCTCAATCATGCTTTTCACCTCCTGGACCGCCGCAGCCCAGGCCAGCCCGTCGTCAGCCGGATCGCCTCACAACCAGGTGTGCCACCCTCAGGCCGGAACGATCATGACATCGAAGGCCACATCGAGCGCATCGGCCTGGAGCCCGACGAACCTGTCCAGCGGCTTCCTCCCGGGACCGGGGAAGATCACCTGGAGCGAGACCGGAACCTCGGAATCCTCACAATCGATTTCCGCATCGTTCAGCGTCGATGAAGGGTTGCTTTTCGTCTCCGCGCATGAGCAGTATGGCCTGAACCTCGAGCGCAGCCACAGCCAGAGCGGGTCCTGGTCTTACGCAAAGGACGTCCCGAAAGGCGAAACGGAGAGACTTCAGCAATATCACCAGAGCTGGGAGCTCGGCGTGAAGCAGACTTACATGGGCCACACGAGGGCGGGTCTATGCCATGTCTACACAGAGATCAGCAGGTCTGGTAACTTCTTCCCCTCCGCTTCCCGCTCAGGTGCGGCATTCTGTTACGGCCTGACGCCGCGCAAGCACTCATCGGTCCAGGTCGCGAGAAAATGCAAAGACCTTTAAGCGCCTCTAAGCGGTGAAACTAATGAAATCCATTCCCCTGATTATCGCGGCGGCGTCAGCTGCCCTGTTTACGGTGATTCCTTCATCGGCTAACGCTGCGGCGCCTGACGCGTCCGGCAAGCCCTTCAATTCCTGGGCCGGCTGGGGGGTCGTGGCCAGTCAAGGCGTCCAGATCTACAGCGTGGCGGCGAGATTCACCGTCCCGAAGACGGCCTGCACCGCGAAGGACGCCGAAGCGGGCTTCTGGGTGGGCCTCGACGGATGGACCGACGCCACCGTCGAGCAGGCCGGCGCGATCGCGTTCTGCGGCATTCGCACAAGGTCCGGCTACAAGCCGGAATACTTTGTCTTCTACGAGATGTTTCCGAAGTTCCCGGTGTTGAAGCATCACGTTTCCGCAGGTGATGTAATCGTCGCATCGGTCTCGTACAACTCCTCCAGCGGCAAATACTTCCTCGAGGTAGACGACAAGACTCATCCGGGGGACAGCTTCAGCGCATCCGCATCCTGCCCGAGCGGGCATACGTGCCGCAGGAACTCGGCCGAGGTAATCGCGGAAGACCCGGGCAGCGGCGGCCCTGCAAAACATCATTTCCTGCCGAATTTCGGCACGGTGCATTTCAGCCAGGTCGAGGTGATCAGCCGCAGCGGCGCGATCGGCTCTCTCAAGGGCAACTCACTGTGGAGCGCCAAGGAGAGCATCATGGAGTACCCCGGCAAGACCGTAATGGCCAGGCCCTCCAGAAGGACCAGCGGGTACACAGCGTTCAACGTCACCTACCACAGCAAAGGCTGACTCCCGGCTGGATAGTGTTACAGAACGACGATGACGCGGGGCGCCGCGCCCGGAGTGGCCTGGAGTATGTCCCAGCCCTCAACATATAAGTGCGTCACAGTCCCGCGAAGGGATGCAGGAATGGCGAGGACGGCCGCAGAGCGGCCGTCCTCGTTTACCGTCCAGACAGGATCCGCCGGGTCTGAGCCGCTCGACCCGCTTGTGGTTCACCTCGACGCCCAGGCCGAGACGCAATTCGGCAGCGACACGCGGGGACCCGTAACTGCCGCGGGAATCGGCGTGGATCTGCCCGATCAGTTTAAGCAGCTCCCTGTCCCTGGTTTCCCGAGCCGATTCGGGCCGTCCATTCCACTCGTAATATCCTGACCTCGACACGCCGAGCAGCCGGCAGGCCACCGCGACATCCATCCCGTCAGCGGCAATTTCGCGGACCAGCCGGAACGCTATTTCGGGAGTACATTCTCCCGGGCGAAATAAGCAGCAGCCAGCGGAGAATCTCGTTCTCCTGCTCCAGTACCCGGTTACGGCGCTTCAGCTCCGCGAGCTCTTTTTTCTCATCACTGGTCAGCCGCGGCCCGCCGCCATTCTCATCGGCATCGGCCTGGGCCATCCAGTTCCGCGGGCATGACACGCTGATACCGAGGTCCTTCGCGATCCTGGCGACCGGTGTGGTGCCCTCGCGGGCGAGCTCGACTGCGCGCTGCCGGAACTCCGCAGGATGAAGTGCAGGCATGACGGACATCCTTCCCGGTGGCGCTGGCCACGTGAGGTCAGGTGTCCGGGGAACGGGGGGAAGCTCAGGGGAGCTTTGACGTCGTTTCGTTGAGCAGAGTATCGGTTTTTGTATCGGTTGCCGTGTCAATGACTGACCTATTTGGCCACCTCGGCCGTTCCTACGCTGGGCCCGAGACGACTGGCCGCCCACGGTCTGCATGTGGGCCGGCCGATCAGGTCGACATCGTACCGGGCTCCGAAGGGCCCAGGGAGGAACCAGTCACAATGCGACGAAGGCATCTCAGAAGAATCGTCATGGCCGGCGTCTCGGTGCTGACGATCGGCTCGATGGGCTTCATCACAGCGGGAATTTCCCACGCGGCACCCGACGATACGACATTTACCCAGACCGAGGCCCGCCAGGGCGGTGCCACCCCGGCCTACAGCGGTGCCGGGGCGAACGCCAATGACGTCACCATGGACGCCGACCGGTTGACGACAAGCACTCCGGCCGACGCGAACCAGGGCAGCTTCCTCAATGCGGCCATTCCGGGTGCGGCGCTGACCGCCGTTGGCGGCCGGTACCGAACCATGACCAACTTCTGGAACACCGACATGAGCTGGAGCTGCCCGCAGCTACGCACCCAGTTCGGTGCCACGTCCGCTGCCGCCGCCAACTGCACAAACCTCGCGGGCGACGCGGACCTCACCACCAAGACCCTCGGCATGACCCTGGACAGCCAGGCTCCCGAGTTCAAGATCACCAACTTCACCGGGAACACCTACTTCGCGGCCGGTCGTACCGGCGTGACGAACGCCCAGGATCAGGGCGGTACCTGCCTGAACGCGGCGGTCGTCGACCGGTGCCACTGGACGCCGAACAACGCACACTTCCCGTCGTCGTACCCGGCCAGCTACAAGGGCTGTAACTTCGGTCAGTGCTCGTTCGAGCTGACCAACGCCGGCGGCGTGGCCGCCAGTGCAGGTCTGCCCACGCCGGTGGCCTCGCTCGTCAGCATGCCGTCCAGCTGGAACTACACCCTGCCAGGCGGCGCCATCGGCGGAGCCGGCGGCATCTTCGACGTCGCCTACGACATCTGGCTGGCCAGGAACGACAATAACGCACTGCCCGCCGGGGCCAACGTGTTGAATCAGAACGACGGCGCCGAGATCATGATCTGGGCGAACGCGCACGGCTACAGCGCCGACGGCACCCTGAACGCCGGCGCCGGGCACTTCATTACCCCGGCCGGCCTGAAGGTCGAGAGCCAAGTCGCCATTCCCGGCGCGCCCGCGGGCACGACGTGGGATGTCTGGATCAACCGGCAGAACACGGACGTCACGAACGGCACGCAGTGGAACATCGTGACGTTCGTGGCCAACCCGGCGCTGCCGTCCTTCCAGGCGGATACCCGGGCATTCATCGACCGGGCCATGACCTACAACGCGGGCGACCGCCCGGACGTCGTGGCCAAGCTCGACGCCGACTCGCGCGCGTCGGTCAAGGCGGCCTGCCCGACCATTCCCGGCGCGGCCGGCATGGTCAACGGTGTCGCCATTCCGCGTGCGTGTGTCATGCCGAGCTGGTGGCTGACCTCGGTGCAGGCCGGCTTCGAGATCTGGCAGCTGCCGACCACCGGCGGCCTCGGCAGTACCTCGTTCTCGGTGAACCCGTTGACAATCGACGGCGACCCCGCCTTCGCCTCGACGAACACCGGCATCACCGGAAACACGCTGTTCCACAACGGTGATGGCACTACCAAGCCGATCCTGCACTGGAACGACAACGCCCGACTGTCCTACTCCGGCTGCGCGGTCGGAGCTGTCGGGAGCGGCACGACAACGGCCACCGCGACAATCGCGTTCGGCAACACCGGCAGCGAGACAGTCACCCTGAGCCAGGCCAACGGAACGGGTATCTGGGACGGCCCGATCACCCCGACCCAGCCGGGACACGACGCCTCGGGCATATCGTTCACCCTGCCATGCGGCGACACGGTGACCAACTCGCCGATATTCATCGACCCTAGCGGAAAGGTAACCAACCAGGACGGCATGCCTATCAACGGTGCCACGGTGACCCTGGGTCTGTGCACCAACGGCGCGGCCTCCACGGCGCCGTGCCCCGCGGTTGACGCCAACTCGACGCTGATCACGCCGCACCGCAACGCGGAGACGACACCGGACGCCGCCGCCGTCGGATCGGGAGCCGGCGCATTCCGGTGGGATGTGACAGGTAACAACTTCTGGACCGTGACCGCATCGGCACCGGGCTGCACGACGCTGACCCTGGGCCCCCTCCAGGTACCGCCGCCGCGCGTGGATCTCCTGCTGAAACTGACCTGCGCGAGCAACGCACCGGGCATCGTCGAGATCGGCGATCATGTGCGGCCGGTGACCAACGGTACGACGCTGCCTACTAACGTGGTCGTCCGCCCGCCGGGCATCACCCAGTTCGGGTACTGCGCTGACGTGTTCGTCACCAACAATACCGGCAGCCCGGTGGAGTGGAACACGAGCTTCACGGTGCCGGGCAACCAGCACATCAACCAGCAGTGGAACATGGTGCTGACCCAGGGTGGCAACCCGAACGTTGCCACGAACGTTCACGCCAATCCCGCCAACCCGTGGAACAAGATCCTCCAACCGGGTCAGACGACCCAGAGCGTAGGATTCTGCGCCGTCCCCTGACCGGCGCACGGCCCCCACAACTGAACAGCCTCTGAGATAGCAGTGGCGACCGATGGCTGGTGCGCGAGCGTCCGTCCATTGGTCGCCACTCAGTTGGCAGGCCGTTGGGTTGGTCGGATCAGCTGGGCTGGGCGGGTGAGCTGACCGCGACGGCGAGCTCCACCAGCTGGTCCATGCTCATCCCGCGAGCGGTCGATCTGAACCTGTCGACAACCTCGCAGTTCAGCGTGCCGCGGATCGCCGCGTTGTCCTGCTCGTAGAGCCGCAGCGCCACATTGTTCATGTCGATACCGGCTCCATCGGCCAAGGACTCGGCGGCACCGAAGAACCGGGCCGCGAGCTCGTGGCTTCGCTGCCGGACCGCGACGCTGCCGAGGCCGGTCAGCGACCGCGCGAAGCCACCCCGATCGTGGTCGCAATGGTTGCGCAGCAGCGCTGTCACGAAGTGCACCTGAGCCCGCGGATAGTCCTCACGCAGGAGTGCCGCGTAGCCGAGATGGTCGTGCGAGGTCGCCACCCCCCAGGTGTTGTCGAGCTCCTGGAACAGCGCGAGGCTCTCGTTCAGACGCTCGTCGGCCAGGGTCGTGTCATGCCGGACGAGCGCCGCCAGACCCTGATGGTGCAGGGAGATGGCTGTTCCCCACGCGTGCTGGAGCCGACGGAAGATGGCCAGGCTCTCACCGAACATGGCGTCGGCCAGTTCGTGGTCGGCCATGTTCAGCATGGTGTCACCGAGATGGTCGAGCGACCAGGCAACCCCCTCGTCGTTGCACAGGATCCGGTACAGCGCAAGACTCTCCCGGAAGAGATTCGCCGCCTCCGCATGCCGGTTACGTGCCTGCGCGCAGATGCCCACGCCATGCAGCGCCTCGGCGATTCCCGACCGGTCGTGCAGGCGCCGGAAAATTGTCAGGCTCTCGTCGAAGCACGCGTACGCGCGCAGGTGGTCGCGCCGATCCAGGGCCAGCCAGCCAGCGCCGTGCAGCGCCTGCGCGCGCAGATCGTCATGATGGTGCCCGTTCGCGTCGAGCACGAGACAGATCCAGCGCTCACCCTCGGTCTGTCGGGACCGGATATGCCAGAATCTCCACAGCGCGGCCACCAGTCGCAGGCTCGACTCGGTCGCGCCGTTACGGACATACCACTCCATCGCGCCGTGCAGATTGTCGCGCGCGACCTCCAGGCGGTCCAGATCGTGGCTGGTCAGGTCGGCGTTGGCCTCCTCGGCGAGCCGCAGGTACACATCCGCGTGCCGGTCCCGGACCTCGCACTCGTTGCCGCTCGCGGTCAGTCGTTCGTGTGCATACTCTCGGATGGTTTCGAGCAAGACATATTGACGCTCGCCGTCAATACCCCGCTCCTGCCCTACGAGATTCTTGGTCACCAGAGCCGAGAGCCCGACTATGACCGGTTCTGGAAGGTCATCGTAGAGGTTCACGACCTGCTCCGCCGCACCCAGCGTGCACCCGCCGACAAATACCGAGAGCCGGGCGAAGAGCGCCTGGCCGGCCTGGTCCAGCAGATCGTAGCTCCAGTCGATCGTACCGCGCATGGTCTGCTGGCGGGCCGGCAGGTCGAGCGGGCCGTCGGTGAGCAGCGCCAACCGATGACCGATGCGGGCCACCAGGTCGTCCGGCGCCATGAGCCGGGTCCGGGCCGCGACCAGCTCGATCGCGAGTGGCAACCCGTCGAGGTGGGCGCACAGCGCGGCGACGTCGGCCGCGTTGGCGTCGGACAGGGTGAAGCCGGGGTTGGCGTCCTGCGCCCGGTCCAGGAACAACTCCACTGCCGGGTAACGCAGCACGTGCTCGGCACTCAGGTCGTCACCGTGGCTCGGGACAGCGAGCGGCGGCACGACGAAGAGACGCTCACCGCGAACGTGTAGCGGAGCGCGACTGGTGGCGAGGACCTTCAGCCCGACGCACGCGGTCAGCAGTTCGGTGACGAAGGGAGCGGCGCTGAGCATCCGGTCGAAGTCGTCGAGCAGGAGCAGCACCTGCCGGTCACGCAGGTGGTCCACCAACTGGACCAGTGACGACCGGCCGGCGAACTCCTTCACGCCGAGCGCCTTGGCGATGGTCGGCGCGATGAGGACCGGATCGCCGATCGGCGCCAGCGGCACGAAGAACACGCCGTCGGGAAAGCGGTCCTGGACCGAGCTGGCCACCCGCAGGCCGAGCCGGCTCTTACCGATTCCGGGCGGGCCGACCAATGTGACAAGGCGTGCCGCATCCTGCACCAACACGGGCACGATCGACCTGGTTTCCTCGTCCCGGCCGATCAGGCGGGTGAGCGGAGTAGGGACGTTGGTCCGCGCGCCGGAGCCCTCGGATCGCGACGCACGGTGGTGGTATGCCCGCACGGGCGCGAGCCAGCCAGGCTCGGCGCGGGCGATTCCGACGAACGCGCCTCGCTCGTCGGTCGGGATGGCAAGGGCACGGGCCAGCTGCTCGGCGAGTTGGCGCGACGGCCGACGCTCGTCATGCTCGACCTTACGGATCGTGATCACCGAGTACCGGACCTGGCCAGCCAGCTCCTCCTGGGTCAGGTCGCGCGCCCTCCGCCAGGCCCTGAGCAGGCGCCCGAACGACGTAGCGTCGTCTGGCGACACCTCTGCGTGCCACGGGGTAGCAGCTCGCGCCGCTTCCACATCGTCAGACGTTTTATCGGTCATATTAGATCACACGGATCGGCCGCTAGTCCGGTTCACCCCCAGAATGAACGCATTCATACAAATTCGTGCAGCTGTTGATCCTGGCTGGTCGTGGGCATGCGGTTTGGCCGCGCCTTTTCGCGTGGTGTATGAAATGACCACTTCGCGATCTGTTTCCACTGAGGCAGAATTGCCTCTATTGTCAATTCTGCCTCAGTAGTGTTATCCTGTTTTCCGGCGGCTTTTCGGCAGGCGGCGAGTATTTCCGGGCCCATGTACCGGAGCGATTCCCCCGTATGCTTGTCCGCCATGCGTGGCAGCCTGCCGGCGGCGGCGTATCCGCAAGCTCGGCGTGCTGACGGGGTTACCGAATTGACGCACACGCAGGGGAGGTCGGATCTGCTGTTTCGTTCGTAATCCTCAAGGGGCGGCAACCTCGTACCAGTGCCGTCATAGTCGAGATTGACCGCGGCGATCTCGCACGCACGGATGATCTCGGTTTCGTCGTCCTTGGCTACCCATACGTCCGCCTCGTCCACGTCGGCCCCCTGCCCTAGAACATCGCACCAGGAACCAGGCATGACCCTGCAGGCAGGCCGACGGCCAGCCCGGGATCGGGTTCAAGCAGGCGGCGAAGACGGCTGGCGGTTGCGGCGACTTGCGGGGAGTAGGTGAGGGGTTCCCGGGCGAGGACGGACAGCAAAGACTGCGCCGCCCGGATCAGGGCGGCGTCGCTGGTGCCTGCGCAGGCGCGGGTCAGTGCCTGCAGGGCCGTGGTGAACCGGCGCCGGGGATCGGCATCGCGCCAGGCGCCGGCGTGCGCCAGCAGGGCGGCGACGGCCGTGCGCAGCTCGCCGCTGCCGGCGGCGCGCAGGGCCGGTGCGGGCACGGGCCGGGCGGTGGCCGCGCGCCTGCCGGTGCCGGCTGGGCGGGTACCGGGGTGCTGGCCGGTGAGCGCGGCCTGGACGGTGGGGAAGATGCCGAAGTGCTGCCATGTCCCGGTGGCCAGCAAGGCGCTGGTGGCTGTGTCAACCTGATTTGGCCCCACCTTCTACTTTGATTTGGCCCCGCTTGGCTGCGGATGGCGGAGGTGGGGCGTGAAAGTTCTACTCTGATCTGGCCCCGCCGTCGTGGTCAGTGCTGGCTGTCCGCGGGCTGCTGTCCGTTGCTGCTGGTGGTGGCGGTGAGGTGACTGGTGAGGGTGCGCCGGTCGGCGCGTTCAGTGTCGAGCTGGGTTTCGGCTCGTTCTGCGCGGGCTCGTTCGGCCTCGGTGAGCGCACGCGCGGCGGCGAGCTCGGCTTGGTGGTGGTCGCGGAGGGTGTCGCGTTCGCGGGCGGCGTCGGCGCGGACTCGTTGTGTCTCGGCCCGCGCGTCGGTTTCGGCTTGGCGGGCGCGGCTGATCTCGGCATCGGCGCTGTGCCGCGCGTCACGGGCGGCGGCGGTGGCGTCGTCGCGTTCGCGGGCGCACTGGTCAGCGTGTGCGCGTGCCGCGGTGACCTGCTGATCTGCCCGGGCCTGGAGGGCGGTGATCTGTGCGGCGTGGTCGCGGCGCAGTTCCTCGAGCTCGGCGGCTGAGGCCTGCGCGGCGGTGCTGGCGTGCTGCGCGGCTGCCTGAGCGGTGGTGAGGTCGCCGCGCGCGGCAGCGAGCGCTTCGGTAAGCGCGGCGGTTTCCTGGAGGGCTTCGGCGGCTTGGGCCTGGGCGGTGACGGCGGCTGCTTCGGCGCGGCGCCGGGCGGCTTCGGCGTCTGCGATCTGCGCGCGGACGCTGGCAGGGTTGAGGCTGGCGGCCTGGTCACGGGCGGCGCGGGTCAGGGCGGCGGCCTGCCGGATCAGCGCGTCGAGGGCGGTGAGCGGATCTGGCTCGCCAGCGCCGGCGGCGGGGGCGGGGATGCGGGAGTCGTTGTGGAAACGGCGGGCGCAGTCGGTGCTGCAGAACTGGCGGGTGCGGCCGCGCTCCTGGGCGGGCAGCAGCTGGCCGCAGCCGGGACGCTTGCAGACCGCGCCATGGTCATCGGTGCTGGTGGCGGGGTGGCTGGTCATCAGGTGCCTTTCCTGCGGAAGCGCCTGGGGTGCCTTTTCTTTTCATTTCTCCTCTGAGGTGAAATGAAAAGAATCCCCGGACGCGGGCCCGCGTCCGGGGGTCAGGAGTACGGTATGCCGGCCAGGACGTCGTCGCGGGCGCGGTAAAGCCAGTTGATGACCTCGGCGAGCGCGCCAGCCAGCTGGTCGAGGGTGTAGGCGCTGTCGGCGTCGCGCAGCACGCGGCAGGCCTGCCGCGCGGCTGCGGGCGCGTGTCCGCTGGCCAGGTCACCGACCAGGGCGTGCGCGTCGGTGAGCATGAGCATGATGTCGCGCGCGTATCCTGCGTCCAGCTCGATGACGGCCATCTGGTGGTGGCTGCCCGGGTGGTTGATTAAGGTCATGACGGGTCAGTCCCTTTCCTCGGTGGTGCCGCTGCCGTGGCGGCGGGCGGTGGTGACACGCAGCCGGTAGGAGCCGGTGCCGGTCTGGATGATGTGCGCGTCGTAGGTGAGCCGGTCCACGATGGCGGCGCACAGCCGCGGATCGGAGAAGGTGGATGTCCATTCGCTGAACGGGGCGTTGGACGCGATCGCGACCGAGTTCTTCTCTTCCCGTTCGGTGAATACCTGGAACAGCAGCTCGGCGCCGCGCCGGTCCAGCTCGATGTATCCCAGCTCGTCCAGGCACAGCAAGTCGATCCGCCCGTACCGGCCGATCACCTTGGACAGGGTCCTGTCATCGGAGGCCTCGACCAGCTCGTTAACCAGCGCCGCGGCGGTGACGTACCGGACCCGGTACCCGTTCTCGGCGGCAGCGGTGCCCAGCCCGATCAGCAGATGGGACTTACCGGTCCCGGAGTCACCGATCAGGCACAATGGCTGCCCGGCCGCGACCCACTGGCAGCGGGCCAGGGTGTGGATCAGCGCGGCCGGCACGTCCGGGTTCGCGGCGAAATCGAAGGCCTCGATCCTCTTAGGCCGCGGGAACGCGGCCTCGCGGACCAGCCGCGCCTTGCGGCGCATCTCCCGGTCATCGCATTCCAGCGACAGCAGCTCGGTCAGGAACGCCTTATACCCGGCCTGCTGGCGGGCTGCCGCAGCGGCGACCTCGCCGTGCCGGTCCCGGATCGTGGGCAGCCGCAAGATCCGGCACGCCTGGTCGATTGCCGCGTCCGCGGCGGCATCGGTCAGCTCATCACGCCGTACCGCCATTACGCACTCCCTTCACCGGTGCCCGCATGCGGGCGCCGCAGCAGCTGGTCATAGGCGGCAACCGACGGGATAGCACGGCCGTCCGGCGGCAGCGGCGCCGGGCGGCGCGGCAGCGTGATCACCGCCGCCCCGGACGCGCGCGGCGCCGGCCCTGCCCCGGGCGCCGCGGCGGCAGTGCTGGCTGCATCGGCGTGCTTGCGGGCCTCGACCGCGACCACGTCCGGGGAGCAGGTACCCGCCTCTAGCGCGGCGCGGATCCCGGCGGTCACCGCCGCGGCCGGCAGCCGCCGGTGCAGCAGCAGCACCTCGATCAGCGCCCGGGTACCGGGCCCGTCGCCGAGCCGGGCCCTTGCAGCGTCCCACAGCTGCTGGTGCGCGGCCGTGAACGTGCCGGCCGCGCGGGCCTGCGCTAGCGGCACCGACCCGGGCAGCGCGCCGGGCTTGCGCAGCAGGATCTCCAGGTAATGATCCAGTTCCAGATGCTCTGCGCCGGCGGCGGCCAGCCGCGGGTGCACAGCCGCCTTCCGGGAGCCGTCGAAGACTTCCAGCTCGCTAGCGGTCAGCCGGATCCGGACCCGCTGCCCGATCATCCTGGCCGGCACCGAGTAGCGGCACTTGCCGACGGTGATCCGCGCGAACTTATCCGCCCGCGGCCACAGCACCATCCCGGTATCGAACCCCTCACCTGGCAGCGGACCCAAAAATGCCAGCTCGGCCGCGAAATCCTGCGCCACGGCCGCCGTGCGGAACTCGATATGCCGCCGGTCATCGGCGATATCGTCCTCAGCCAGCGCCGCGTTCAGCTCAGTCAGCGACCGCACCCGCGGCACGGGCACCAGGAACCGGCGGCGGAACCGCCCGATCTCGCCTTCGATCCCGCCTTTCTCATGCGCCCCTTCCTGGCCGGGAATGCAGTAAAACGCCTCGAACCCGTACCACGACCGGAACGACACCCACCGGCTGTTCTCCGCCCGGGACCGGCCAGTCATCACCTTGGACACCGCAGGCGTGAGGTTGTCATAGCGGATATGCCGCCACGGCACCCCGCCAGTCACCTCGAACGCGGCCACGTGCCCTTCCAGGAACGCCTCCTGCGCGCACGTCGGATAGATGCGGTGCACCGCTTTGCCGGAATACGACAGCCGGTACGCAAACATCTGGCACGCCAGCTGATCCCCGTCCACCACGACGGTCACCGGCCCGAAATCCACTTCCGCCTCGGCACCCGGTTCCTTGGCCTGCGGCACGAATCCCGGCGCGCTGCCCGCCCCCGCCCGGCGCTCCGCCTCGATCTCGGCCCGCCGCCGCCCCGCGTACTGGCACACATACGAATACGACACCGCCACGCCGTGCTCATCAGCCAGCCGCTGCCAGATCCGCCGCGACGTGTGCCGCTGCTTGCGCGGCGCTTCCAGGTCCTCCCGCAGCATCGCGTCGACCAGCGGCCCGACCAGATCGCGCAGCTCGGAGCTGCGCACTGGCGTCTTCCGCGGCACAGGCACCGGCGAGGCCAGCGCCTGCCGCACCGTCCGGCGGTGCACGCCGTGCTTATCCGCCAGGGCCCTGATCCCTAAACCCAGCACCCGGTGATCGTCGCGGATCCTCGCGAACAGCTCCACCTTGTCCCGTCCCATCTCCCACCCCCGGGACCGTACGACCGGCTGTGGCTAACTATTCACCCAGACGTACCGCTAAGCCCGGAACCCGCCGGCGTGTCGCCGCCAGGCCAAAACAAGGTGGGGCCAGATCAGAGTGTTACAACCCCGCCATCACCACCCCGGGTGGGGCCAGATCAGAGAAGAACAGTGGGGCCATTTCAGAGTGCTACAGCCA
>DASRFJ010000133.1:0-14036 GCA_035651595.1 Streptosporangiaceae bacterium
GCCCGGCCAGACCGCCCGCCCGCGCCCTCGCCGCCCGGCCCGCCCGCCCGCGCCGAGCCCTCCGCGCCGGATAAACCGGATATATGCGGTTATTTCCGGTGTGCCATCGGGCGTGCCAGATTATTGCGGACACTTACCCCCCCGGATTGGGGGGGTAAGTGTCCGCAATCTTTTTCGAGCGACGTCCAGGGGGCGCGGGGGTGGTAGAACGACAGGGTCAGACCAGGGCAAACAGGATTGTCCGACAGCAGGTAACGGTCCCCGATCGTCTAGGCCGTCGTATACAACGCATCTCAGCTCTGAGGTGTAGCGCCGGCCTTCGCGGTCGGCCAGCCAGAGCTGGTCCGGGTCGGGGAGCATTTCGGTGACGGTGAACTCGGTGTGCCCGGCGGCCTGGGTCTGCCGGATCTGCTTGGCGAAGAGGTTGACCAGGACGATGCTGCGGAAGTCGACGGCCGTCGGCTTGAGCTCGACGGGGACGCGGGAGAACACCCGTTCCGGCACGTCGTGCCGCTGCCGCCAGCGCCGCGCGAGGTAGAAGCGTGTCTGCTCGTCCTTTACCGAGGCCCAGCCCGCGTCCGCGACCTGGCAGACCCATTGCTCCCGGCTCAGCACGAACCGGTCGATCGTGATGCGCGGCTGGTGCGCCGCCGGAGCCACCGGCTGGAACGCGTTGGCGACGACTCCGTTCATGAGATCGCCGACCACCTCGAAGAAGTCCAGTTCGGTGCCGGACGGCAGCCGCACGACAAGGTCGTCGCCCCGGCGGACGACGGTCATCGCGGCGCCGGGCAGAACCGTGGCGGATTCCGGCGGGTCGAGCGAGTCGGTGATGGCGGAGGACCAGTACGTCACGCCCGGCCCAAGGATGGCCGAGGGCGGGCTGGTCCGGGACGTCACCGCCCGGTAGTCCTTGTCGGGGATGCCGACGATCCGCCGGTCGCCGTGGTCGGCCTGCTCCGCGGCGACCAGCCTTGCCGGGTCGGGGTGCTGCTCGGCGAAGGACCGGGCCTCCAGGGTGTTGTTTGACAGGTGCACCTCGCCGAGGACCAGCAGGAAGTTGCCGCGCCGCACCTCGCCAGGCGACGCCGCCGCGATCATGATGTCTGGTGAGTGCTGCCGGGCGTTGCTCCAGCTGACCGGGTGCCCGGGGAAGCGCTCCGCGACCCTGGCGGCGATCGCGTCCGCGCTGACCTGGTGCCTGCTTGGCGTCGTGGCCGGACCGAGCACTTCCTGCCAGCGCCGCTGAAGCTCCGCGATGCACGCCGCGGCGATCTCGCTCGCCCCGCGGGTGAGGGGCGTGTACAGGTGCGGCGACGCCACGGTGAGCAGCCGCTGGAGCGGCACGGACGCGCCGCCGGTCCTGGCCGCCTCGCGGTCGAACAGCTCCCCGAAGAGGCCGCGGTACCTGGCGGCCACCTCGTTGACCAGCCAGCGGGCGCTGTCCAGCACGAGGCCGAGCGGCCGGGCCAGCGCCCCGGTCACCGCCTGGCCCAGTTCCACGTGCACGTCCCGGACGGTGTCGGTGTACACCAGGGTCCGGCCGGCGTAGGCCTCGCCCGCCCTGCGGGTCGCCGGTGTGGCAGTGACCTGCTCGAACGTCTCTGCCAGGTTCGCCAGCGCCAGCTGGAGCCTGGCCGGGTCGCCGGCCGAGGCGGCCACCGCGTCCCGCGCCTCGATCATCCGGTCGACCGGTTCCAGTGCCATGGCCCGCGCCGGCGGGTCGGCGATCTGCGCCAGCTGTTCCCGGAGCAGCCGCTCCGGCCAGGCGTGCATCGCGCCCTTGAGATCGGTGCGCAGCGCGCCGAGCTCGGTGAGCCGGGCGAGCGTGGCGCGAGCTTCGGGTTCGCCGGCGAGCACCTCGCTGATCGTCCGGCTGCCATCGCAGGCCGCCAGGATCCGCAGCTCGGTGTCGGTGAGCGTGACCGGCGGGCGGTTCGGGCGGTGCAGCACGTTCCCGGCGAGGAATACCGACCGCGGCCGCCGGGGCCGCAGCCAGCCGAGCACTCGGCCGTGCCGGGCGATCACGGCCGCTACCGCGTCGATGGCCCAGACCTCGAAGTACGTGGTCTGGCGGGCTATCAGCCGCTCTCCCGGCGTCATCACCAGGTCGGGTGTGCCAGGCGTCACGGTCGCCCAGCCGACCGGGCCGAAGAAGCCGATCGTGTCGTTCTTCAGGCAGTACCGCTGAAGGTAGCTCGCGATCACGAGTTCCTGCCCGCGGTCCTTTGACCGCCGCCCGGTGCCGACGCCCGATTCGCGCAGCCTGCGCACCAGCCCGGGGTTCTGCCAGACGAGCGCTTCCCGGAAGCACGGATCGGCCTCGATCCCGGCGATGGCACGGGACAGCCGCCCGGCGGCGGCGGAGTACGCCGCCTGGTAGGCCGGCCCGGCACCACCGGGCCGTCCGACCGGGTCCGCCCCGTTCAGCTCTATCGCGGCGAGGTCGGCGGCGCGCGCCAGCGGCTCGTCGCAGATCGCCAGCACCATGCCGGCCGGGAATCCCGCGCTCCGCAGGCCCACGTCCCGCCACATGCTCCATGACGTCCCGTCAAGCGGGACCCGGTGCGTGACGGTCACCTGGCGAGATCGGCGAGCTGCCGCCACTCGCGGTCCGGCTCGTTAGCCAGCCTGGACAATATCCGGTTGTAGTCGGCCGCCCAGCCGGCCACCTTCCGCTCGCCGAACTCGTCGGCGTTGTACACGACGTTGCCGAGCAGATCGTCGGACCTGCCGCCGATCGCCATGCTCCAGGACATGCCGGACGGGATGTCCGAGGTCTCCTTGCTCGGCAGCGTGCGCTTGAAGGCCTGGCGTGCGCCGTCGGCGATGGGCAGCGTCGTCGCGCTGTTGGGCCGCGACTGGAACATCCCGAGCACGAACTGGGAGTTCTTCGGGTCGTCGTGCGGGCTGTTGAAATCGGGCAGATCCTGCTCGATGACGGAGATCGGCACCTCGTGCGCGTAGGCGTCGAGGCACGTGTCCTTGGTGGCCGCCACGATCTCCCGGAAGCTCGCGCACTGGCTGATGTCGGTGCGGAACGGCACCAGGTTCATGAACAGGCCCATCGTGTTCTGGAAGGCGGCCTCGTTGCGGCCGGTCGTGAACGCGCGGATGCCCGGGTCGGGCAGACCCGTCATCTCGTGGACGAACACGCTGAACGCCGCGAGCAGGACCATGAACATGGAGCTGCGCGTCTCGCGGGCAAACCTGACCGTCGCCGCCATCTCCTCGGCGCTGACGACGTAGTTGTGCGCGGAGAACGGCCTGCTGTAGACCTCGGGTCTCGGGTTGTCGTTCGGCAGCGCGAGCACGCGGGCGCCGCTCAGCTTTTCCCGCCAGTACCGGCGCGCGACGCTGTCGTCGGCCGTGCCGGCGCGCTGCCATTCGGCGTACTCCCGGTACTGCTTGACCGGGGGCAGCTCCGGTGTGCGATCGTGGGCCCGCGCGTCGTAGAACGCCGCCAGGTCGCGCAGGATCACGCTCTGGGACCAGGCGTCCGACGCGGAGTGGTGCACCACGAGCACGAGGACCGAGTCGCGGTCGTCGAACCTGGTGAACGTCGCCCGCATGACCGGCACCTGCCGAGGCGTCATCGTGCTCTTCTCCGCCTCGATGATCAGTTCCTCGGCGATCAGCTCACGTGGCCGGTCCTCGGCGGGCCGGTCGCGGATCTCGAGCGGCACCTGGCACGGTGGGTACACCTGCTGGTACGGGGGCTGTGCGTCGCGGACGACGACGGTGCGCAGCAGTTCGTGGCGCCGCACCACGTCGTCGAGTGCTCCCTGGAGGGCCGGGACGTCGACGTGGCCAGCGATGCGCAGCGCCGAGACGATCGTGAACCTGTTGCCGAAGGCGCCTTTCAGGTCGCCGTCGTCCAGCGAGCAGAAGTACTGCTGGGTAAAGGACAGCGGATACCGCCCGGTCTGTGTCATCGCCCACCGGTCCCTCGGAGTCCTTCCTAGCCTGCCCGGGGCGAGCTGAACAGGCCACCTTCCCGGTTGCGCGCAACCGGGAAGATGCCCGGAGACGCGGTCGCGGAGGAGGCTTGGGAAGCGTGACTAACCTCCTGCGATCGACGGCTCGGCTGGCGCGGCCATGATTCTCGAGCGGCTCGTCGCCGGCGCGGCAAAGCCGGTTCTGGTCGCCGACTTCCAGGCATTCTCCTCGGCGCCCAGGCTCAGCCACATGGTCAGCGGCCGAGCGGCCGGCCGGCCGGTCTATCAGGTCGATCCGCTCGACGCGCTGTCCCAGGACCGGCCCTACATCCCCCTAGCCGACCTGGCCGCCGAGGCCGTGGGCTCGTTCACGAGTTCCCAGCCGGCCGACGGCCCTGTCTTCGTCATCGGCTATTGCAGCGCCGCCGCCCTGTCCGTGCGCATCGCGACGTTGCTGGCGCGCTCGCGGGAGGCCATCGCCGTCCTGCTCCGGCCGTCCTGGCCCGACGCCAAGAGCATCGAGGAGCAGTTCGCGATGCTGGCGGCCAACGTCGGCGCGCGCCAGCTGTCGTGCCCTGAGCTCGATGGGGATCCGGTCAGCTGCGTGCGACGCATGGAGGAGCTGCTCGGCGCCGAACTCGCGGCTCTGGTCACCGCCCAGGGGCTGGACGCGTCGGCCGACACCTTCGGCGAACTGCTGCTGACGTACCGGTCGTGGCTGGCCTTCCTGCTGGCGTGCCGGAACGACTCCCCAGCGAACGGGGCCGCCGAGGTGCGGGTGCTGACAGAAGCCCCGGACAACGCCAGCGTCCCCGGCCTGCCTCCCGGCGACTTCAAGGTGAGCGCGCTGCCGGCCCTCGACGGCGACAACCCGGTCACCCCGGAAGTAGTCGAGCGAGTAGTAGCCGAGCTGACCTAACCCGCCCCGCCCCCGCACGACGAAATATCCGCATATTTCATGATTTCGGTATTGGGGCCCACTTCTTTGGGGCCGATCCAAAATGCGCTCGTTCCGGCCTGGCTGTCTGCGCGGGACCCTGCCTGATGGTGCTGAGGCTAGCGTGGATCATGTGGCTGGCGATGCACGCCCCCCGCTGGCTGATCCTGCATCAATGTGGTGGATTGTCCCATCGTGGTGAGTTGACCCTCGTAAACGAGGGTCGCGCCCCCACGAAGGGGTAATCCACCACGTTGTTCCGGATTTATCCGCCGCCAGCGGGCCGCCAGCACAGCAGCCGCACCGCGCGACACGCCGTGAGCGCACATTGTTCCGGAACGCTTACATCTGGCCTAAACCATTAGCCGGCCTGACGGCTGGTGTCCGTGCTCACTTCCGGAGGTACGGCCACTGGAACCACTGTCGTTCGGTCAAAGCCTTTTAGCCCAGCCAGCAGGTAGGACCCGTCAGGTTGCACTGTGCCGAAGTCCCGGTACTCCTGCTGGGTCAGTCCGGCGAGGAACGCCAGGCCGGTCACCGCGCCCGCGATCGGGAAGAAGACGGTCGGGCCGAGGTGGTGCACAAGGACGCCGGCGAGCGCGACCGATGCCGGATATGTGCCGTATGTGCACGTCATCATCAGCGCCATGACGCGCCCGAGCACGTGCGGCGGGGTCCACCGCTGGCCCGCGGTGAAGAAGATGCTGTTGCTCAGTCCTTGGGTCGCGCCGAACACAACAAGCGCCGCCGCCGCGCCGACCTCGCCGCCCAGGTACGGGATCAGGCTGATGGCCACCCCGTAGACGGCGAACCCCATCGTCGCGACGATCGTCGGCTTGCGCAGGTTCCCGGTGCGCGCGGACAGCAGCGTGCCGGCCAGGCCGCCGGCCGCGAGGCAGGCGAGCAGCGCGCCGTATCCGCCCGCCCCGTACCGGGCATGCGCCAGCGCGGGCAGTGCCACACCCACCAGCCCGCCGCCGGACAGGTTCGCGATGATGATCACGATGATGAAGACCTGCATCGCCCTCGATCGCCGCAGCAGGTCCATCACCCCCAGCTGGCTGATCGCGTCGTTCGCGCTTGGGGCACCCTTAGGCTTGGCGCTCGCGGCCTTCTTCGGCCGGCGCCCCGGGATCAGCGCCAGGGACAGGGCGGAGACCGCGAACGAGCCGGCGTCGACCGCGAACGCCGGAGCCGAACCCACGGTCGCGACCAGCGCGCCGCCGAGCGCCGGCCCGAGCAGCGAGCCCGCCCGGATCGCGGCCTGAGACACCCCGTTGCCCGCCGCCAGCTGACTGCGATCGAGCAACGAGGGCATGATCGTGAACGAGGCCGGAATGTATATGCCTTCCCCGGCGCCGATCAGCGCGGCCAGCGGTCCCAGCGTCGCCAGCGTCGCGACGTGGCGCGTCGCCAGCAGCGCCATCACAGCGACCAGCACGCACCGCAGGACATCGGCCGTCAGCATGATCGTGCGTGCCCCGACCTTGTCGGTCAGCACTCCGCCGACCGAAATCAGCGCCGTGCGCGGCACCCCGTAGCACGCCAGGACGGTGCCGAGCAGGACCGGCCCGCCGTGCGAGGACAGCACCAGCCAGGGGAGGGCCACCGCGTAGCAGTAGTCGCCCAAGGTCGAGGCGAGCTGCCCGCCCGTCAGCAACCGGAAGCTGGGTACCGCCAGCACCCCCGAGCGCCATGCTGCCGGTATCCGCTGCCACGGTCGTGCCGTCATCACTCCTCCTCGGACTCGGATCATTCCGATGGGCGATGCCAGAGGTGCGTGGAACGTCCCAGGCAGCCTCCCAGCCCGGGGCGTGTACCCGCACCTTCGACATTGCGTGCGGACCTCATAGGTTCAGGCGCGGCCGGTGCCGGCGGCCACCGACGCGGGCCAGGGGGCGGGATCGGCCGGCGCGGTGCCGCAGATGACGTAGTGGCGCGGTGTGATGGCCGTCGGGTGCTGGGCGAGGACGGCCATGCAGCGGGCGTGTGCCTGCTCCGGCGTGCGGACGACGTCGGTGGCGGCCAGGTAGGCGACCAGCGGCCGGCCGTCGGCCGACGCGAACACCCGGGCCGCCCCGGGCCCCACGGCGTCGTCCACCAGGCGCTGCACGTCGGCGACGTCGACCCAGCAGTGGTCGACCAGCATCCGGTCCGGGGAAACGGCGAGGGGTTCCAGCCCGATGATTGCGGGCATCCGGCCGCCGGGCACGTCATCGTGCGCGGCCGCCACCAGCACGCGTTCGACAGCCAGCAGCACCGACTCCAGTTCGGCCCGCGGTACCAGCCCGGTGTCGGCGCTCCACACGTCAAGCCGCAGGCAGGCGTCGATCTGGTTGAGGCTGAACCGGAGCGGCGTCCTGTTGTGCGGCATCGGGCGCCACCGCAGTTCGGTCCGGGCGAGCGCGACGTCGATCTCCTCGGGCTGGAATCCGACGCCAGCGGTGAGCCCCGACCACGACTCAGGGACCAGGCTGTTGAACAACGGGTCGTGGTTGAGTCGCAGGCCGCGGTCGTGCTCCATCAGTTCGTCCATGGCGGCCCGCTCGGCCGCGTCGTACCTGCCGTGCCGGCTGGCCTCAACCACCCTCGTCCAGGTGTGGCCCACCAGATCGTCGAAACTTCTCCCGGCGGCCTCGACGGTGGCGATGGAGCCCTGGGTCAGCGAGCCGACGTAGTTCGCCAGGTGCCGCTCGAAACGGTTGCTGGACAACAGCGGGAACACCAGCTCCTGGTAACCGGTGCGACGAGCGATCACGGCGCAGATGGCCGCGAGCACGATGCTGGACCGGCTGGCTCGCGTGCGCGCCGCCACCCGCCGCACGGCCATCGCGGCGGCCACCGATGACAATTCCACCGCCAGCGACTCGCCGCTAATCCGGGCGCCCGGCAAGACATACAGGCAGCGGGGGATACGCCGCGACTGCTCCCGCAGGTAGTCCAGTGCCGCATCGGCCCTGCGCCGGTCGGCCGGCGTCGCCTCCAGCTCGGCCTGATCCAGCGGCTGGTGGCCGGGATGGCCGGCCTGGCGTCGCGCGGTATGGCGGAGTAGCGCGGCGAAGTCGTGTTTGAGGATCTCGATCGCGCTGTGGTCCACGCTCAGGTGCGCGAATCCGGCCGCGCATGCGATGACCCGGTCGCCCGCGTCCGGGGCGATGGCCACCGCGACGCGCAGCTGACGCCGGGCCGGGTCGGGTGACTCGCGCAGCCACCGGACGAGCGCCTCGGCCACCGCTGGCCGGTCCCGCGGTCCCCACTGTCCCGGCCCGAGCGAGCACACTTCAAGAGGCTGAACGCCGGCCGCTGCGACCTGCTGGCGCGGCTGCTCGCCAGGGAGGTAGGCGGTGCGCAGGCTCTCGTGCCGCGCGATCAGCTCCGCGACCGCCGCGGTCACGTCGTCGACGGACAGCCCCGCCGGCACCGGGAATTCGGCACACAGGAGCGCGTAGACGTGGTCGGGGGCCCGGCTCAGCCACACGTAGATGTTGAGCTGGCCCAGCGTGAGCGGGCCCTCGCCCGCCCGCGCCCCGGTGAACTCGACCGGGATCGACCGCGTCGGGGTGAGCCGCACGCGGCGCCGGCCGGTTCCGGTTCCGGTGCTAATCGCTGGTCACCCGATCAGCTCGCGAAGCGCCCCGGCCAGGTGCCCGTCCGCGCCGCACTCGTGTGTCCGCTGGACAACGGCCGCTGGCAGGGCAATGTTCGGCGATAGCGGGCCGAAGAGGTCGATCGGCCCGGTATACGGCGATGGGCGCCAGTCGCGCGCGGCGTCCTGGTTGGCGCGCCACACACGCAGCGAACGCGCGACGAACTCCGGTGGCACATCGCGCGGTACCAGGTCGCGCTCCTGCCAGCTCGCCAGTATCCGCGGCAGATCCGATTCCGCTGGCTGCTCGTGCGACCAGGATTCGGTGACCGAGTCGGGTGGTTCCAGGAGTTCGGCGTCGATCGCGGCCACGAGCAGCGCGTCGTCGAGCCGGACGGCCATCTCGTAGGCGATCGCCGCGCCGATGGCGCAGCCGCCGAGCAGATAGGGACCGGTGGGGTGTTCCGCCCGGACCGCTGCTACGTAAGCGTCGGCCATCGCCGGCACCGTGCGAAGGGGCTCCGCATCGGAGTAGAGCCCGCTCGCCTGGAGGCCGAACACCGCGAATTCCTCACCCAGCGCGTTGGCGAGCCGGCAGTACGGGCCCACCTGCCCGTTGTCCGGGTGCACCAGGAACAGCGGAGGACGGGTGCCGTCGCCGTCCTGGATCGCGACGAGCGGACCGGACAGCCGCTCGGCCTGGTCGCGCAGCAGGGTGCCAAGGCGTTCCACCGTCGGATGTTCGGTCAGCACGTTGAGCGGGAGCTGGACGCCGAACTCCACCTGGATGGCGTCGATCACCCTGGCCGCGTCCAGCGAGTTGCCGCCGACGCCGAAGAAGTTCTCCCGGATCCCGATGGCGAAGCCTAGGACGTGCTGCCACTGCCGTGCCAGCCAGATCTCCACCGGGTCCCTGGGGCGCTGGTAGCCGGTGCCGATCGTCTCGTCGAGGGCGTGGTTCATAGCGGGGTCGCACCATTCTCGTGATGAGGGGTCTCGTGATGGGAGGTCAGGCGCCAGCGTTGGACCTTGCCGGCCGCCGACCGGGGGATCTGATCGACGAACGTGAACTGCTTCGGGATCTTGTAGCCGGCCAGCCGTCGTCCGCAGTGCGCGGCAAGCTCGGCCCTGCGAACGCTCGTGCCGGGGCGCAGCATCACATGCGCGGCAACCACCGACCCGAGCGTCCCGTGCGGCACGGCCACGGCGACCGCGTCGACGACCGCCGGGTGGTCCCGCAGCGCCGCCTCGACCTCGTCCGGGTCGACCTTCTCGCCACCCACGTTGATGGTGTCGTGGTCGCGCGGTTCGAGGTAGAGGTAGCCGTCCCGGTCCAGCCGCCCGTGGTCGCCGACCGTGGCGAACCCGTCCGGGGTGGTGCGGATGGCCTGGTCGTTGACGTAGTCGGCGCGGCCGACCCGCTGCGGCGTCCGCATGAACACGGTGCCGGTCATGCCGGGCGGCACCGGGTTGCCGTCGTTGTCCAGGATGCGGATCTGGGTGAGCAAGCCGCGGCCGACCGTGCCGGGCCGGGCCAGCCACTCGTCGCCGCGGACCAGCGTCACACCGACCCCTTCGGTCGCGCCGTACAGCTCGTAGACCCGCTCGGGACCGAGCAGGTCGATCCAGCCGCGTTTGGTGTCGGGGTCGCAGCGGGCCGCGGTGTGCAGCATCGCCCGCAGGCTGGCGAAGCACGCCGGGTCCAGGTCCGGCGATCCTCGCAGGATCTCCCGCATGTGCGTCGGGGTCAGCTGAAGCCATTCGATCGCGTACCGGTGCACCAGCTCGGGTGTCCACCGCGGTGCGAAGAACGGCTGCAGGACGACGGTGTTGCTGTCCAGCATCGCGTCGAGGAACGCGGTGAACGGGGCGGCGTGGTACAGCGGCCCGACGATGAGCTGCCGTTGCGCGCTGCGCCAGCCGGCCTGCCTGATCACCAGGGACGGCGTCCGCATCGGGTCGTAGCGCAGTGGTCCGGGCCGGGCGGAGATCTTCGGGATGCCCGTGCTCGCGCCGGTCGCCAGCAGGTACGCCACGGTTCCGGGTTTGCCTGGGCCAGGGCCGTCGGCCGCGGTGCCGTGGCCGTCGGCCACGGTGCCATGGCCGTCGGCCACGGTGCCATGGCCGTCGGCCACAGCGGACCCGGCGGACAGGTCGAGCCGTTGCGGCCGGAGCTCGGCGTCTACCAGATAGCCGTGCGTGAACCGCCGGCCCAGCAGGCGCAGCAGGGCGTCGCGTTCGGCCAGCGGGGTGGTCGGGTTCAGCGGGAAGACCGGCACCTCGGCGGTCAGCGCCGCGGCGATCGCGATGGCCGCGGGCAGGGTATTGCCGGCCGGCACCACGGCGCACGACCGCGAGCGGTCGTCAACTGCCGCGCGCAGCGCGTCGGCCGCGTCCGCCACCCGGTCGGCGAATTCCCGCCAGGACAGGACCTGTTCGACCAGGTTGGTGTCGAAACCGATGAGTGCTGTCCGGTCCGGGTCGGCACGGGCGATGTCGCCGATCCGCCGGCGCACGGAAAGGACCATCGTTATCGCAGGATCTCCGCCAGGCGGCGGACACTTGCCGCGTTCATGAACTCGTAGACGTTCAGCGACCGGCCGAACTCCGTCTCGATGGCGGCGATGATGCCCAGGACCGACAGCGAGTCGCCGCCCAGTTCCAGGAAGTCGTCGTTGACGCCGACGGACCGCACGTCCATCTGTGCCGACCAGATCGCCGCCACTCGCCGTTCCACGTCATCGCGCGGATCCTCGAACAGGGCGCACCGGCCTTCGGCCACCGCCGCAGCGAGGCTGTCGACGTCCACCGCGCCGTCGGCCATCGGCATCTGCTCCACGATCAGCACGCCGGCCAGCCCGGTGTCCTCGCCCAGCTCTTGCCGCACGTAATTGCGCAAGATCGGCCCGCTCACGTACTCACTCGGCTCGGCGGCGGCGATGGCCACGTCCCGCCCTTGATGGCGCACGATCACGACCTCGGCGCGACGGACGGCGGGATGTGCGGCCAAGACCTCGGATATCTCAGGCAGGGTCACCACGGATGTTTTCCTCTCAGCAGATTGGCGACGAGCTCGTGCACCTCGGGGTCGCGCAACAGGTCATCGTGGTCAATGTCGAGCGCGATAGTTCGCGCGCCCTCCACCGGCGGCTCGTAGTCGGCCGAGGTCAGGAACAGCGGGGTCGTCGTGCGCATGTCGAACCCGCCCTCGCCGGCCAGCAGCAGGTAGTCCAGGTAGGTGGTGAACGCGTCGGTGAGCTCCTGAAGGAGGAACGCGGGCAGGGACAGCCGGTCGGCGACCGCGCCCATCAGCCGGTTGTACCGGTCGGTCAGGGTCGTCGCGATTCGCGGCAGGTCGTCCGGGTACTTCGTCACCAGCTGCTCGGACAGGTCACGGGCGTCCGCCAGCTCGTCCGCGGTCAGATGCTGGGCGGAGGACTCCAGCGTCGACGTGAACTGGCTGGTCATCGAGTCACCGGTGATCGGCACGGCGTCGAAGAGCACGACCATCGGCGGCGGCCCGGTCGCGGCGATCGCGTCGGCGAGACGGGTGGCCAGCGAGGCGCCGGCGCAGTACCCCAGCACCGCGCGCACCGGCCGGCCGGTCGCGGTGAACTCGGCCACCCAGCGGTCAACGCACACCGCCAGCGGGCCGGCGCTGGGCCTGAAGTGGAGGAAGCAGGCATCGGCCGCGACCCCGTCGGCCAGATCCGCGAAGCCCGCCGCCGCGCGCCATCCGGGAAAGTCCAGACAGGGGACGAGGGCGGGTCCCTGGTCGGACAGTGTCCGCCAGTCAGTCAGCTCCATCGGCCGAGCCTCCATGCGAATCGACGACCATCGCCAACGTCCGGTAGTCGACCTTTCCGCCGGGTGTCCGGGGGAGCGAGCCGACGTGCCGGAAGACGACGTGCCGGCTTGGTACACCGAGCGACTCGACCAGTTGCCGGCGCTGCTGTTCGTGCACGGCCGCGTCGCCCGCGCCGACCAGGTGCAGCACGTCGTCGGTCCCGCAGATCACCGCGGTGGGGTGGCCCGGCTGTTCCACCATTCGCTCCAGGTCGTCCAGGCTGGTGCGGATGCCGAGCACCTTGACGATCCGCTTGGTGCGGCCGGTCAGGTACAAGTAGCCGTCGCTCAGGTACCCGAGATCGCCGGTGTCCAGGACGTCCACCTCGGCGCCGCGGCACAGATCCGCGCGCCCGGTCCCGTAGCCGAGCATGACGCCAGGGCCCCGGTAGTGGACCGCGCCCTCGCCGGGCACGGCCCGCGCGTGGACCGGCGCCGGCCGGATCGTGATCGTGCCGCCCGGCATCGCGGTGCCGACCGATCCGAGGCGGTGCGGCAGTTCGGCAGGGTCCAGGCGGGCGATCCGGGAGGTCGCCTCGGTCTGGCCGTACATGACGAAGAACCGGCCGTCCTGCTGGTCCATCATCCGTACCAGACGCATGGTCAGGTCCTCGCCCAGCCGCGCGCCCGACTGTGTCATGGTGCGGACCTTGCTGCGGCCCAGCAGGTTGAGGTGCGCCGGGCCGAACGCCGAGTATGTCGTCGGCACCGCGGCGAACGACGTGGCACCCGAGCGGACCAGCAGGTCCCAGGTCGCCAATGACAGCGGCGACCGGTTGCTGAGCACGACGCTCGCGCCGGCCAGCAGGTGGGTGTTCAGCACGGACAATCCGTAGGCGTGCGTGATCGGCAGCGTGGTCGGGGCGCGTTCGGCCGCGGTGATGCCCAGCGCACGGATGACGGCGGCCGTGTTGTCGGCCAGCCCGGAACACGACAGCCGTACCGTCTTGGGGCTGCCGGTCGAGCCCGAAGTAGCCAGCAACAATGCCGTGTCGGGGTAAATTTCACCGGTCAGCTGACTGCTCTTTCGTCTGAAGATCGTCGTACCGGCGATCAATTCCGCGGCCGGGCAGTAGCCCAGATCGGCCAGTCCGGCACCCCCGCCGGGTGCCGGGACGACGAACTCGGGCTGGTATGCCGAGATAATCTCATCCGAGGCGGGCAGAAACGCAACGGCGTGCCCTATGCGCAGCGCGGCGATATAGGCCAGTAGCGTGGGCAGATCGCGGTCGCCCGCACACAGCACCAGCGCCTTGTCGTCATGGCGCAGCACCCGTTCTGATTCGCTGACCAATTCGGCGAGCTCACCGTAAGATATTTCCGGACGACCTTCGAGGTATACGGCCGGGAAGGCCGGCTGCGCGTCGTCGTGGGTGACGAGATCTAGCGTCGGTAGCGGCATTGACACCATATCGACCTTGCCAGCTCTATCCGATTTCCGCGCGGTTTGACCTGCTGATCCGCGCGGCCGAGGAACCCGGGGATGTTAAGGATGTCGATCAGCTCCCCCTGTGAATAAGCAATTCGGCGGCGTCGCGGTCGCGACACCCAAGAATCGGGGGCGGGTCCGGCATGTACCGGCCCGAATGCGGTTATGGCGGCAGCGTCTTTGATGCCCGGACGGGGCGTTATGTCGCCCGCTCACCTGGAATTGGCAATCACGTGCATATTGAAATCGTTATATCAGATCTCGACAAGCACGTAGTTATCCGTGGTTGCTCATAGCCGC
>DASRFJ010000134.1:0-9848 GCA_035651595.1 Streptosporangiaceae bacterium
CCCCGCCTGGCGCCGTCCCCCCTTCTAGCCCCACCCGCCTCGCCGCCCACTCCCGCTGCGGCGTCGCACTGCGGTCACGGGCACGTCGACAGGATCGTGTGGCCTATTCCGGAGTCGCGCCGGGGGCCAGCCCGCGCCCGGCGCCGCGCCCGGCGGCCGTGCCCGCGGCCGTGCCCGCGCCCGGCGGCCGTGCCCGCGCCCGGCGGCCGCGCCCGCGCCCGGCGGCCGCGCCCGTGCCCGGCGGCCGCGCCCGGCGGCCATTCGCGCCGAACAACGTGGCGGATTATCCCTTCGTGGTAGTCCGGCCCCCGGGCACGGGGGCCGGACTACCACGAAGGGGCAGAGTTCCACGTTGATGCGCAAGCCGCAGCCACGCTCGCGTACCGGCGGGCACATGACGCACACCAGCCCCGCCCGTCACCAGAAAGCAATACCCGGCAGCCGCCGGCAGCCAGCACGGCCAGGCCGGCCAATAAGCCACCAGAATCCCTGCCGTCGCAAACCGGGCAAAACGGTCGGTCTCGGCAGGCGGCGCAACAACGTAGATCGTTGTGTGCGGGTAGCCGGACGCTACGATCCACGGTGTCCGGCGGTGAGCGTCAGGCTGGCCGGGATGGCCGCGTATGCGGCGTGTAGCCGTGCGATCAGGGCCGGGCGGCCGCCGTCTCCGCCCTGGCGGACCCACTCCCGGCCGGCGACGCTCCACGCGGTGGTGGTCAGCTCGGCCAGGACTTGCGGCCGGAGGTCGCCGTCGGGCAGCCCCAGTTTTCCGGTGAGGGTCTGCACCACCTGGCGTTCCACGCCGGTGCGGTAGTAGTCCACGTACGCGAGCAGCGGCGGGGCGGTCAGGATCAGCCGGCGAGTGGCGACGTAGCGGGCATCCCAGCCGGAGTCCAGGGATCCAGCCGCCTCGGTCAGGGTGTCGCGCAGCCCGGTGAGCACCGGACCGGACAGCTCACGATCGCCGAGCGCGGCAAGGTAGGCAGTCCACAACTCGGTCTCCGCTTCCACTGCGACTGCTTCCTTCGCCGGGTACATGCGGAAGAACGTGCTCTTCGAGACCTCTGCCTCCGCAACCAGTTCTTCGAGCGTGGTCGCGTCGAACCCCTTCTCGGCGAACATCCGCAGCGCGGTCTCGGCGAGCGCCCGGCGGGTACGCAGTTTCTTCCGCTCCCGCAGCGGCAGTGTCCGGTCGTCCATGCGCAGCAGCATAGCAGACCGAGTTCTAAATGAGGCTTGTAATTTTTTGAGACTGAGTGCCATAATAAGGGCATGGACACTCCCACACTGAACCCGCAGATCGTCGGTCAGGCAGAGAACGCGCACGGCGCGATCATGAACGTGGTGCTGGCCGGCACCGGACTGAATCGCGACCGCTGGGTCGCGTTGACGCTGACCATGGCGGCCGGCGGCGCGATCGACCGGGCTGCCCTGGCCGCCCGCGCCGCCGGCGCCCTCAAGATCACCGAGGAAGCAGCCCGGACGGCCCTCGCCGAACTCACGGACGCGGGCCTGCTGGCGGGCACCGGCCAGCTCACCGCCACCGACTCGGGCCGCGCCTTGTTCGCAAAGGTCCGCGGCGACATCGACCCGATCATCGAGCGCGCCTACTCCGGCATCCCCGCCGAGGATCTGCGGATCGCGGCCCGCGTCCTGATGGCCGTCACCGCCGGTCTTAACCGCGAACTATCCGCCGCGTGACGCCGCGGGGCGGGCGGGGTTAGGCGAGGCGCTGTTCTATCAGGGCGCGGACGCGCGCGGGGTCGGCCTGGCCGCGGGTGGCCTTCATGACCGCGCCGACGAGGACGCCGATGGCGCCGGCGCGGCCGGCCTTGATGCTGGCGACCGCGTCCGGGTTGGCCGAAATCGCTGCTCGTATGGCTTCATCCAGGGAGGCCTCGTCGCTGACGACCGCCAGACCGCGCGCGGAAACCACCTCGTCGGGCGAGCCCTCGCCGGCCAGCACGCCGTCGATCACGTCGCGGGCCAGGCGGTCGTTGAGCTTGCCGTCCGCGACCAGCGACGCGACGCGCGCAACCTGCACGGGTGTGATCGCCAGGTCGGCGAGCGGGGTGCCTGCCTCGTTGGCGCGCCGGGCCAGTTCGCCCAGCCACCACTTGCGGGCATCGGCCGGGGACGCGCCTTCGGCGACCGTCGAAGCGACCAGGTCGAGCGCGTCGGCGTTGCGCAGCGCGTCCATGTCCAGGTCGGACAGGCCCCACTCGGCCTGGAGCCGGGCCCGGCGGGCAGCGGGCGCCTCGGGCAGTGAGGTCCGGATCCGATCCACCCAGTCAACCGGGGGGGCCACCGGGACCAGATCCGGTTCGGGGAAGTAGCGGTAGTCCTGCGCCTCTTCCTTGGACCGGCCCGAGGTGGTGGTGCCGGAGTCCTCGTGGAAGTGCCTGGTCTCCTGCACCACCCGGCCGCCCGCGTCGAGCACCCCGGCCTGGCGCTCGATCTCGGACCGGACCGCACGCTCCACCGAGCGGATGGAGTTGACGTTCTTCGTCTCGGTACGGGTGCCCCACACCCCGGAGCCGATCGGGGACAGCGACGTGTTCACGTCGCACCGCATCGAGCCCTCTTCCATCCGCACGTCGGACACGTCCAGCGAACGGAGCAGGTCGCGCAGCTCGGTGACGTAGGCACGGGCGACCAGCGGGGCCAGCGCACCGGTCCCGTCCACGGGCTTGGTGACGATCTCCACCAGCGGGATGCCGGCCCGGTTGTAGTCGACCAGCGAGTAGTCGGCGCCGTGGATCCGGCCGGTGGCGCCGCCGACGTGCAGCGACTTGCCGGTGTCCTCCTCCAGGTGCACCCGCTCGATGCCGACCCGGAAAGACCTTTTCTCTGGGGGAAGGCGATCCCCCAGACCCCCTGCGCCATCCACCACAACGTCCAGGTACCCGTCGATGCACAGCGGCTCGTCGTACTGGGAGATCTGGAAATTCTTCGGCATGTCCGGGTAGAAGTAGTTCTTCCTCGCGAACCGGCACCAGGACGCGATCGTGCAGTTCAGAGCCAGCCCGATCTTGATCGTGTACTCGATCGCGTTCTTGTTCACCACCGGCAGCGACCCGGGCAGGCCGAGGCAGACCGGGCACACCTGGCTGTTCGGCTCGCCGCCGAACAGCGTGGTGCAACCGCAGAACATCTTCGTCCTGGTGCCCAGCTCGACATGGGTCTCCAGGCCGATCACCGGCGCGTAGCGCTCCGTCTCGATCATCCGTCAAGTCCCTTCGCGCCAGAGAGCAGCGGCTGCCCGTCGTTGAACGCCGCTTCGAACGCGGCACCGACCCGGTACAGCCGGTCGTCGGCCAGCGCGGGTGCCATCACCTGAAGCCCGACGGGCAGGTTGTCCTCGGCGGCGAGCCCGCACGGCACGGAGATGGCCGCGTTCCCGGCCAGGTCCGACGGGATCGTGCACAGGTCGGCCAGGTACATTGCCATCGGGTCGCCGACGCGCTCCCCGATGGCGAACGCGGTGGTCGGCGTGGCCGGCGATACCAGGGCGTCCACCTGGCCGAACGCCGCCTCGAAGTCCCTGATGACCAGCGTGCGGACCTGCTGTGCCTTGCCGTAGTAGGCGTCGTAATATCCGCTGGACAGCGCGTACGTGCCGAGGATGATCCGCCGCTTGACCTCAGCACCGAACCCGGCTTCCCTGGTCATCGACATGACCTCTTCGGCGTCCCTGGTGCCGTCGTCGCCGATGCGCAGGCCGTAGCGCATCGCGTCGAACCTGGCCAGGTTGGACGAGCACTCGCTCGGCGCGATCAGGTAGTAGGCGGGCAGCGCGTACTTGAAGTGCGGGCAGCTGACTTCGGTGACCTTGGCGCCGAGGTGCTCGAGCAGTTCGACGGCCTCGCTGAACCGGGTCATCACACCCGGCTGGTAACCCGCGCCGGACAGGTCGGTGACCACGCCGATCCGCATGCCGCTGATGTCGGCCTGACGCGCGGCCTGCACCACCGGCGGGACCGGCGCGTCGATCGAGGTGGAGTCCATCGGGTCGTGGCCGGACATCACCTCGTGCAGCAGCGCGGCGTCCAGCACCGTGCGGGCGAGCGGGCCCGGGGTGTCGAGCGAGGAGGCGAACGCCACCACGCCGTACCGGGACGAGCCGCCGTAGGTGGGCTTGGTGCCGACGATCCCGCACACCGCGGCCGGCTGGCGGATCGAGCCGCCGGTGTCGGTGCCGATCGCCAGCGGGGCCTCGTACGCGGCGACCGCGGCGGACGACCCGCCGGACGAGCCGCCCGGGATCTTGTCCAGGTCCCACGGGTTGCGGCTCGGGCCGTACGCCGAGTTCTCCGTGGAGGAGCCCATGGCGAACTCGTCCATGTTGGTCTTGCCGAGGATGATCACGCCGTTGTCTTTGAGCCGCTTGGTGATCGTCGCGTCGTACGGCGGGTGCCAGCCCTCCAGGATGCGCGAGCCGCACGTGGTGGGCATGCCCTTGGTGGTGAATACGTCCTTGACCGCGATCGGCACGCCGGCCAGCGGGCCCAGGGCGTCGCCGCTGGCCCGCCGCTTGTCCACGTCGGCGGCCTGCCCCAGCGCGGCATCGGCGGCCAGGTGCAGGAACGCGTGGACGCGATCGTCGACGGCGGCGATCCGGTCCAGGTGCGCCTGGGTGACCTCGGCGGCGGAGACCTCCCTGGCGGCGAGCTTTCCGGACAGCTCGGCGGCGGTGAGTCGGGTGAGGTCCATTCCCTTACTCCTGCGTCCCGAGGATGCGCGGGACCTTGAACCGCTGCCGCTCCACCGCGGGCGCCTGGTCCAGCGCCTCCCGCGGGGTCAGGCACGGCACCGGCTCGTCGTCGCGGAACACGTTGGTCAGGCCCGTCGCGTGTGACGTCGGCGGGATGCCCTCCGCGGTTACCTCCTGGACCTGAGCGACCGCGGAGATGATCTGGTCCAGCTGGGGCGCCAGGTGATCCAGCTCGGCGTCGGTCAGTTCGATCCTGGATAGTCGCGCCAGGTGGGCGACCTCGTCACGGGTGATGGGCATGCACGCCATCCTAGGGGGCCGACTCGATCGCCCATAAATCAATATCCTGAGCGGGTGCGATTCATGCTGCTGATATGCGCCGACGAGGCCACGGGCGCCGCGCACGCGATGGATGGCTGCGAGGGCTGGTCGGAGGAGATGGCCGAGCGCGGCGTGCTGCTTGACGGCGGCGGGCTGAAGCCGCCCGCCGAGGGTAAGGCGGTCCGGGTCCGGCGGCGGGAGACGCTGCTCACCGACGGGCCGTTCGCCGAGACCAAGGAGCAGATCGGCGGGTACTGCTTCATCGAGTGCGCGGACATGGACGAGGCCGTGCGGGTCGCCGCCGCGCACCCGGCCGCGACGTACGGCACGATCGCGATCAGAGAAGTATGGGTACCGCCGGCCCCGTAGCCGACGCCGTAGCCCAGGCGTTCCGGGAGGAGTGGGGCCGGGTCGTCGCCACGCTGATCCGGGTGACCGGCGACTGGGACCTGGCCGAGGAGTGCGCCGCGGACGCGTTCGCGACCGCGCTGGCCCACTGGGAGCAAAACGGTGTCCCGGACCGGCCCGGCGCGTGGCTGACCACCACCGCGCGGAACCGGGCCATCGACATCCTGCGCCGGGACAAGGTGCGCGCGGCCAGGCTCCGCGACCTGGCCCTCCTCGCCGAACAGGAGCAAGACCCGGAACCGGAGGACCCGAGCGGCGTGCCGGACGACCGGCTGCGGCTGATCTTCACCTGCTGCCACCCGGCGCTGTCGCTGGAGGCCCGGGTGGCGCTGACCCTGCGCACCCTGTCCGGGCTGAGCACGGCGGAGATCGCCCGGGCGTTCCTGTCCAGCGAGGCGACGATGGCCAAGCGGCTGACCCGGGCGAAGCAGAAGATCCAAGACGCCGGCATCCCGTACCGCGTGCCTCCCGCCGACGAATTGCCGGAGCGGGTAACAAGCACGCTTGGCGTTCTGTACCTCATGTTTAATCTCGGTTATTCGGATCTGACGCGAGCCAGCGTGAGCGGCGAGGCGATCAGGCTGGCGCGGGTGCTGACGGGGTTGATGCCGGACGAGGCGGAGGCCGCCGGGCTGCTGGCGCTGATGCTGCTGCAGGACTCGCGGCGGTCCGCGCGGCTCGATGCCGACGGGGATCTGGTCGTGCTGGAGGATCAGGACCGCTCGCGCTGGGATGCCAGGCAGATCAGCGAGGGTGTCGCGGTGCTCGAATCCGCGACGCGGCAGGGTCCCTACCAGCTCCAGGCGGCGATCGCGGCCTGTCACGCGACGGCGGCGACCGCGGCGGACACGGACTGGGCGCGGATCGCGGACCTGTACGGGGAGCTGGCGCGGCTCCTGCCGACGCCCGTGGTGGAGCTGAACCGGGCGGTCGCGGTCGGCATGGCCGACGGGCCGGCCGAAGGGCTGCGGCTGGTCGGCGAGCTGGCGGCCTCGGGCAAGCTGGCCGGATACCACCTGCTGCCCGCGACGCGCGCCGACCTGCTGCGGCGGCTGGGCCGCGACGCCGAGGCGGCCGCCGCGTACCGGCAGGCACTGGAGCTGGCGGCCAGCGAGGCGGACCGCCGGTATCTGCGCCGCAGATTGGCCGGACTCAAAACGTCCAGTTGACCGAGACTCGCTCGTCGTCATCGTGACAGCTACATCAGGGGGGTGCCGGGGGGATGACATCCCCCCGTAAAGACGAGGAGAGCACGATGGACGAGATCAGGGACATGATCGCGGCGACCCGCACCGAGCTGGCCGCCATGCTGGGCGACCTGAGCGCCGGGGAGTGGGACGCGCCGACGCTGTGCGCCGGCTGGCGGGTCCGCGAGGTCGTGGCGCACATCACGATGCCGTTCCGGTACAGCGGGCGGCGGTTCATGCTCGAGCTGGCCAGATCGCGGGGTGACTTCACCGCGATGTCGGACCGGGTCGCGCGGCGCGACGCCTCGGCCATGTCCCCCGCCGAGCTGACGCAGGCCGTCGCGGACAACGTGAACCACCCATGGAAGCCGCCGGGCGGCGGGTTCGCCGGGGCGCTGAGCCATGACGTGATCCACGGCCTGGACATCGTGGTGCCGCTCGGGATGCCTTGGGCGATCCCCAGCGAGCGGCTGCGGCACGTGCTGCCGGAGTCGGCGACCTCGAGGCCGGTGAGGTTCTTCGGCGTGGACCTGGACGGGATCGAGTTTGTGGCCAGCGACATGGAGTGGACGCTCGGCTCGGGCGAGCCGCTCACCGGGACCGGGCAGGACCTGCTGCTGGCGATCTGCGGCCGGAAGCTGCCGCAGGGCCGTCTCAAGGGAGTGTCCAGCGACCGGCTCACCGTGGGTTAGCCGGGCTGGCGGATCGGGCCGCGGGCGGCGATCTCGTCGAGGCGCCGCTCGAGGACCGTACCGGCCGGGAACTGCCGCGCGAGCGTGTACAGCGCCGCGGCCTCGTGGATCACGTGCGAGGCGTCCCTGCCCTGCTGCTGAAGGCTGGACCTGAGCGCCTCCACGTAGTCCGCCGGGGTGAACCCGGGCAGCTCCCTGATCAGCACGGTTGTCGTGGCGGCATGGGAATTCAGCCCGATGAACGAGCGACCGCAGCCGCACGGGCCGTCCGGATCCGGGTGCTCACCGGCACACGATTCCCCGATGTGCACAAGCTCGCCCTCGACGCAGAAGTCGAAGTCGTTGTCCCGGTAACCCTGGGTGGAGCTGGTAGCGGTCAGAAGCTTCACGCGAACCCCCTCGGCGTACTCGGCGGGAACCACAGTACGCCGAGGGTCTGACATTTACTCGGGCGGGCGGGCCGACGAGCGGACCGGCGAGCGGACCGCTTCCGGGCCTTCCGCGAGAAGCCGCAGGAAGGCCGGCTCGTCGAGGATCGGCACGCCGAGCTCGACCGCCTTGTCGTACTTGGAGCCGGCGTTCTCCCCGGCGACCACGAAGTCCGTCTTCTTCGACACCGACGAGCTGACCTTGCCGCCGGCCGCGCGGACCGACTCGCCCGCCTCGTCCCGGCTCAGCCCGGGCAGCGTGCCGGTGATCACCACGGTCACCCCGGCCAGCGTGCGGGCCGCGGCCCGGGAGGGATCGAAGTTCTCCTCCGCCAGCCGCACCCCGGCGTCGCGCCACTTGGCGATGATCGCGCGATGCCAGTCCACGGTGAACCAGGCCGCCACCGACGCCGCGATCGTCGGGCCGACGCCGTCCACCGCCGCGAGCTGCTCCTGGCTGGCTCGCTCGATCGCGTCGAGCGAGCCGAACTCGTCGGCCAGCGCACGCGCCGCCGTCGGCCCCACATGCCGGATCGAGAGCGCCACCAGCGCCCGCCACAGCGGCCGGTTCTTCGCGTCGGCCAGGTTGGCGAGCAGCTTGACCGAGTTCGCGCTCAGCGTGCCCTGCTTGACGATGAAGAACGGGCTGTGCGCCAGCTTCTGTTCGGTGAGCCCGAACACGTCGCCTTCGTCGGCCACAAGTCCGGACTCGAGCAGCGCGGTCACCGCCTCGTAGCCGAGCACCTCGATGTCGAACGCGCCGCGGCCCGCCATGTGGAACAGCCGCTCGCGCAGCTGCGCGGGGCAGGACCGGGTGTTCGGGCAGCGCCAGTCGGCCTCGTCCTCCTCGCGGGCCAGTTTCGTCTCGCATTCGGGGCAGTGCGTGGGGAAGACGAATTCTTGCTGGGTCCCGTCGCGCAGGTCGATGACCGGCCCGACCACCTCCGGGATCACGTCGCCGGCCTTGCGCAGGATCACCATGTCGCCGATGAGCACGCCTTTGCGGACTACCTCGTGGGCGTTGTGCAGCGTTGCCCGGTCGACCGTGGATCCGCTGACCTTGACCGGTTCCATCACGGCGAACGGGGTGACCCGCCCAGTCCGGCCGACGTTGACCCGGATGTCCAGCAGCCGGGTGGTGACCTCCTCGGGCGGGTACTTGTAGGCGATCGCCCAGCGCGGCGCCCGGCTGGTCGCGCCGAGCGCCCGCTGCATCTCCAGCCGGTCGAGCTTGACCACCACGCCGTCGATCTCGTAGGCCTGGTCGTGCCGGTGCTCGGCGTAGTAGCCGATGTACTCGCGGACCTGGTCCAGGCTGTCCACGACCCGGTACACGTCGCTGACCGGCAGCCCCCACTCGCGCATCTGCTCGTACCAGCCCGACTGCGTGGTCGGCGCGGTGTCCGGCACCGCCTCGTCCTCGGGCGCGGGCATACCGCTCTTCGCACCGCCGGCCCCCGGCACGGCCAGCCCGTGCACGATCAGGCTGAGCGGGCGGGTCGCGGTGACCCGCGGGTCCTTCTGCCGCAGCGAGCCGGCCGCGGTGTTGCGCGGGTTCACGTACAGCGGCTTCCCCGCCTCGGCCTGCCGCTCGTTCAGCTGGTGGAACGCCTCCACCGGCAGGTACACCTCGCCGCGCACCTCCAGGGTCTGCGGCCAGCCAGAACCGGCCAGCCGCGCCGGGGCCGCGGCGATCGTCCTGATGTTCGGCGTGACGTCCTCGCCGGTCACCCCGTCGCCCCTGGTCGCGGCGCGGACCAGCTTCCCGTCCCGGTAAACCAGGGCGACCGCCAGTCCGTCGATCTTCAGCTCGCACAGGTAGGGTCCCACCGCGGTATCGGGCCCGGCCAGCCGCTCGGTGCGGGCCGACCAGGCGTCGAGCTCCTCGGCGGAGAACGCGTTGTCCAGGCTGAGCAGGCGCTCCAGGTGCTCGACCGGGGCGAAGTCCGTGGAGATCACGTCCCCGACCTTCTGGGTCGGGGAGTCGGGGGTGCGCAGGTCGGGGTGCTGCTCCTCGAGCGCGCGCAGCTCGCGCATCAGCGCGTCGTACTCGGCGTCGGAGATCAGCGGCGCGTCGAGCACGTGGTAGCGGTGGTTG
>DASRFJ010000135.1:0-28527 GCA_035651595.1 Streptosporangiaceae bacterium
TTCACGCCGGTACGGCGTCACCCGCAGCGACATCATGGCTTCGTGGAAGACCGGCCCCCGTGAACAGGGGTCCCGCTACCACAAAGGGGAAAACCACCACGCTATCGAGGCCCATCAAGCCAGCCGCCGGCCCACCGGGCACCCAGCGACCCGGGCAAGCCCCGGAATAAGCAAACGAGGTCCAATCCGGGGAGGTAACCGTCCGCAATCATTTCGGATCGCCTCCCGGGGCGGCAGGGGCCGCGGCGGGTGCTGGATCATCTCGCCGCGATGGGCGCCCGCCGCATCGCGCTGCTCGTGCCGGACACCGGATGGAGCTGGGCCGCGGACACCCACGACGCCTATGACGCGTGGACCGCCGAATACGGCGCGCCGCGGCTGAGCATTCCTGTCGCCATGCATCCCGTTGAAGAGAACGCGTTCGCGGCAGCCCGGGCGTCCACCGCCCTCTAGCGTGCCGACCACACGTATATCCCGAATGGCGACATTGTGTGATACTGGGGCTCAACCACGTTTCCGCTCATCGGCGAAATCGCGTGGGAGCAAGGGGTGGGAAGCAGACAGCAGGTCTCGCACAGCGAAGGCACCGCGCCACGGCGGAACTCGCCGGCGCGGCTGACGGTTGTCGCGGCGATCCGGCAGCGTGCCATCACGGTGGCCGCGTCGGCGGTCGTCGTCCTGGCGATCGCTGTCGTGACCGCAAACGTGATATCGCATGGCTCCGCGTCCGGGCAAAGCGCAGGCACCGGGCCGAGCGCACGCACCGGCCACAGCGCCGGTGCGCCGCACCGCGCGGCCACGGAGTCCGGGACGCTGGTCCGCGCTGCGGCGGCCGAGTGGCTGGCGCGCCAGTTGAGCGCGAGCGCCGTGGTGGCGTGCGATCCGCAGATGTGCTCGGCGCTGCGAGCGGCCGGTCTCCAGGCGAGCAGACGCCTGCTGCGGCCATCGGCCGCTGATCCGCTCGGCGCCACGATCGTCGTGGCGACCCGGGCGGTGCGCGACCAGTTCGGCCCCCGGCTGGCCAGCGTGTACGCACCCGAGGTGATCGCGAGCTTCGGTTCTGGCCCAGACCGGATCGAGGTCCGGTACGTGGCGCCCGGCGGGGCGCGCTCATTCGCGGCGAGCCAGGTCGCCGATCGCGGTGCCCGGGTCGCGGCCGGCCAGCAACTGCTGCGCAACCAGCGCATCCATACCTCCACGGCGGCGCGCGCCGCGCTGGCCACGGGCAGCGTCGACCCGCGTCTGCTGGTCACGCTCGCCGCGCTGGCGGCGCAGCCGGCGGTGGCGCAGCAGCAAGTGAGCGTCGTGGCCTTCGGTGGCTCGTCGCCTGGCGCGGCCGGGATTCCGCTGCGGGACGCCGAGATCGCGTCTGGGTCGCAGGCCGGGGTGCAGGCGATGCTCTCGTTCCTGCTGGCTCAGCAGCCGCCATACCAGCCGGCCGAGGCACGCCTCGTCCGGCAACCTGACGGTCAGTACGCGGTCAATGTGCAGTTCGACGCGCCGAGTCCGCTCGGTCTGAACGGCTGACATGAACAGGGTGGGATGCACAGTGAAACGTCATGTGCTCGCGAGAGGGATCCTGGTGCTGCTGGTGGTGCCGGCCTTGTGCTTCGGCGCTCCGCTGGCCGCCCGGGCATCGGCGGGCTCGGGCGCGGGATGGATCCGGCTCGCGCACCTGTCGCCGAACACGCCAGCGGTAGACGTGTACCTGTATCCGTTCGGCGATTCCAGCGCGCTGGCCGTGCTCAAGCACGTCGGCTACGGAGACGTCTCGCCCTACCAGCGGGTCGCGGCCGGCCAGTACAGCGTGGCCATGCGCGCCGCCGGCGCCGGGGCGACCAGTGCGCCCGTCCTGTCGGCCAGCGTCCAGGTCGCGTCCGGTCACGCGTACACGGTCGCCGGCCTGGGTCCCGCGTCCGGACTGCGGCTGTCAATACTGGACGACCGGCTGACGACATCGCCGGGCCGTGCGCTGGTGCGGGTGATTCAGGCATCGCTGCGGCACCACGTGGTCAGCGTCGCCCTCGGCAAGCACACGGTGGCTGCCAACCTGGCCTTCGCCTCGGTCAGCACCTACCAGAGCCTGGCCCCGGGCGCCGAGACGGTCCGCGTCACGGCGGCCGGCGCTACGGCGGACAAGGCCGTCACGGTCGCTGCCGAGACGGTGCATACGTTCGTCGTGCTGGACGGGACGAGCGGGCTGGACATCGTCGACCTGGAGGACGCCGCGGGGAACACCTCGATACCGGCCAGCGGGGTGGCGACCGGCCTGGGCGGCACGGCAACGCGCGCGGCCGCCGCGCCGGTCGATTCGCCGGTCAAATGGCTGTTGCTTATCGCCATTGGCGCGGCTCTGGTGCTGGCGGGCGGTACGCGCGCCTGGCTGCTGCGACGCTGGCGGGTAACCCGGCTGTCGCGCTTGCCGCGAAAGGTACGGGGCTGAGAGCGCGGGCCGGCCGGCCACGCACTCCGATCGGGCTGACGGCCTGTCTCGTGGTGGCCGGCCTGGCCGTGGCCGGCGTCGGCGCCGTCGGGTTGCTGCGGACCCAGCACCGGACACCGGTCGCGCGGCCTGCGACGCTGATCGCTCCGTTGCCCGCGCCGACGGGTCTGATCGCGGCCTCTCCTCAGCCAGCGGACTCCCGCATGGTAGCCACGCCGGTCCAGCTGACGATCCCGGTAATCGGCGTGAACACCACGTTGATTCGCCTCGGGCTGACGGCGAGCGGCGCGTTGCAGGTGCCGTCCGACTGGTCAGTCGCGGGCTGGTACACAGGTAGCCCGCGGCCCGGCACCATCGGCCCGGCGGTGATCGTCGGGCACATCGACTCGCGCACCGGGCCCGCGGTCTTCTACCGGCTCGCCGGGCTGCGGCCGGGCGACCAGGTGTACGTCCGGCGCGCGGACGGGACGCTCGTCGTTTTCGGGGTCACCAAGGTAGCGACGTTCCCGAAAAGCGCCTTCCCGACCCGTGCCGTGTATGACCCGACCCCGGACGCGGAGCTGCGCCTGATCACCTGCGGCGGAACGTTCGACGCCGGCACCGGTTCCTACCTGAGCAACGTGATCGTCTTCGCGGTGGCAGAGAGCTGGCCATGACGTGCCTCGCTGGGCCACAATCCGGGAATGTCAATCCTCGGAGATCGTCTGTCGCTGTCCGCACGGGTGCATCGTGCTCGCAACAATGCGCTGACCGTTACCTACAGTGATCCGGTCGGCGTCGAGCTGGCCACCGGCAAGCAGAAGAGCAGCGCGGCGGTGCTGTTCGGCTTCAAGAACGGCGGCAAGGCGGCCTACACCATCGAGGGTGGCGGCACGCACCTGGATGTGGCGGTTGCCGCCACGACGACGGTCTCCCGCGACGGCGCGGTGCTCGGCTCGATCGTGGGCCAGGGGAGTTCGGCCCGCATCGAGTCGGCCGCGGCGACGCTGCTGGCCGACATCCACCCCTACGACGGTGCCAAGGCCGACCCGGCGTGGTCGCACAAGCTGACCGGGCCCGACGGCGAGCCGATCGGCACGCTCACCCTGATGCGCACGGCGGGCGGATGGAGCCTCCAGGATTTCGTGTCCTGGACCGCCACCTGGGACATGACCGGTCTCGGCGCCAAGACCCCTTCGGCCGGCGCGTCGCTCCAGCTCGACGCACCGGCCGCAGACGTGCTGGCCGACCTGCTGGTCGCGGCCCTGCTCGATGTCGCCACCCTGCCGCGCGGCTACATCGCCTGAACCGGTTAGGGCCGGAGCACGATTTTCCCGTGGGCGCGCCGCCCTTCCAACTCGCGGAACGCGTCTCGCACCTGCTCCAGCGGGTAGGTGCGAGCGATTGGCACCTCGAGTTCGCCGCGGGCGGCGAGCCGGGCCAGCTCGCCGACCACGACCGCGCACGCCGCCGCGCCTTCCCCGTAGGTCCGCGCCCCGATCCTGGCCGCGGCCGGCCAGTCGCGGATCGTGTTGATCCGCTCGGGTCGCACGCCAAGCTCCACTGCCAGGTCCACGTAACCGTCGCCGAATGTGTCGATGAACGCGTCGACGCTTCCGCCGGCCGCGTGCCGGATCCGGTCGGCCGTGCCCTGCCCGTACGCGACCGGGACGACACCGTGGTCCTGCAGCCAGGCATGGTTCGGCTCGCTCGCCAGCCCGATCACCGTGGCGCCGCGCCGCCGCGCGAGCTGCACGGCGAGCGACCCGACGCCGCCGGCCGCACCGGACACGACGACCGTGTCGCCCGGTGCGGGATCGACCGCGAACACGGTGGCATACGCGGTCGTGCCGGCCACGTACAACGACCCGGCCACGTCCCAGGACAGCCCTGCCGGACGATGCGTCAGGTCCACGTCGTCGGCCACGACGAACTCCGCGTGGCTGGCCCTGTTATGGGTGAAGCCCAGGACCTCGTCGCCCGCCGCGAAACCGCGCACCTCCGGGCCGGCCGCCACCACCACTCCGGCAAGATCGCTGCCCTGCCCGGAGGGGAACGTCGCCGGCCAGCGGTCGTGCCGCGCGCCCTCGCGGATCGCTACCTCGCCGGGCTGGATCCCCGCCGCGCGGACCTCGACAAGCACCTGCCCGGGACCGGGCACCGGCCGCGCCACCTCCTCCACCCGGAGCACATCGATCCCGCCGTATTCATGGAACCGCACAGCCCTCATCGCGTGATCACCGTTCTCCCCGTTCGGACGCACCGTGGCTGACCACTATGCCGGATGACCGTCGTCACGACGGCGGGCACCTGCCCTCGCGGATCGCGGGGGCAGGTGCCCGGTGACCAAGGGCCAGTCCTAACCGATCTGGAGGGCGCCGAGGGTCAGGTTCAGGGTGTTGCCTGGACCTGGGATCGTGAGGTTCAGCGCGAGGGTGCTGAGCCCGCAGTGGTGGAAATCGGGGATGGTGAACGTGCCGCTCAGCGGGCCGCCGCCGCCGATGGTGAAGCCGGGCTGCGAGCTGATCGTCACGCTGAACGGGCTCGTCTCACAGCTGTTGCCGATCGGCACGTTGAGGCCGAAGATGCTGAGGCTGGTCAGCTTCAGCGTCACGGTCGAGGTGCTGGTGATCGTGTTCGTGCTGAGGTTGGCGGTCCCGGTGGCCGGGCCGTCCTGGATCATCTCGCTGGTGGCGGTGACCGGGATGACGCCGAATTCCTTGGCCGAAATCGTTGACGGGGGAAGGGACAGGGTAGCGGTCTGCGTCCCGGTGGTGAGGTCGACCGCGGCGGACAGGGTGCCCGCGCCGAGGTTGACCGTCGTGTTCAGCTTCTTGATGAACGTGGTGCCGGTCAGTGCGTAATGCACGTTGATCACGTTGTCGGCGGAGGCCGGCCCGGCCATGGCGGCTAGGCCGCCGAAGCTGAGCAGGCAGGCGCCGACCGCGAGCGCGACCAGGCGGGTGCGGGAGGGTTTTCGTGAGAACCGGAACATTGCGGGGGCTCCTTAGCGGATGCTACTCACGGGTAACCCGGACGCTACTCGCTGGTAATATGCGACGCAACCCCTATATGCATATTTGCGTCCGCCAATCACGTCGTCGGCGAGCTGCGGCGTGTGACTGGTGTTGCACAGGCGGCATCAGGGGCGGGGGAGCGCTCATTTTCATGTTGAAAAAGTGCTCTCTGGCAGAAAAGGAGCCAGATCTGGCGCCTTTTCCGCCACGAAGCCCTTTTCTCTCATGAAAGCGCGAGCGCATGGGGGAGATAACGGAACAAAACGGGCGAGCGCGGGCGCGGCGTGCGGGCGAGCGCGAGCGCGGGCGCGGCGTGCGGACAAACGGACAAAACGGGGCGAGCGCGGGCACGGGCGGGTGCGGGCGGGTATGCCTAGGACACTCCGCCTGGCCTCGGTTTCACCAGGCATTAATACTGCGGAGTTACCATCGCGTGTATGAACCCACTGGCGGGGGTCCTGTCGGAGGCCTGGCAGATGTACAAGGCACATGCCAGGCATCTGCTGCCGATCGCCTTCGTGATCTACCTGTTCGCGGGGCTGATCGCGGCGCTGTTCGGGCTGGCCGGCGGCATCGGCGCGTTCTTCGGCCTGATCGTGTCGGTGTTCGCGGCGTTCCTGCTCCAGGCGGCGCTGACCAAGGCGGTCCAGGCCGAGCGGGAGAGCGGCACCGAGTTCCCGGTGGGGGAGGCGGTCTCCGCCGCGCTGCCCTACATCGGGCAGATCGCGATCGCGTCGATCCTGGCCGGTATCGGCATCGCCATCGGCCTCGTGCTGCTGATCGTGCCGGGCCTGATCTTGCTCACGATCTGGGCGCTGATCATCCCGGTGATCGTCATCGAGCGCTCGGGCGCGCTGGAGTCGTTCGGCCGCAGCCAGCGGCTGGTGCGCGGGCGGGGCTGGTATGTGTTCGGCACGCTGGTGCTGGTGTTCATCATCCAGCTGCTGGTCGCCCTCGCGCTCGGCGTGGTGTTCAGCGCACTGCCGTACGCGTTCCGGGACGGGCTGGGCACCGTGATCTCCGGCACGCTCATCGCGCCCTACCTAGCGCTGGTAGTGACGCTGATCTACTACCGTCTCCGCGGCGCGGACGCCGCTGCGGGACAGCCTGGTGGCGGAGATGCCGGTACCCAGTGGAGCAACCACAGCTCGTTCTGAATAATCAGTGCCCGAGCGCGACCTGCACGATCTTGACGATCACCAGGATCATCGCGACCGCCAGGTAGAGCCGGAGCGCGGACAGCCCGAGCTTGCGGGCGGTGGACAGCAGCGGAGCGGTCAGCGTCGCGAGCGGCGGCATCCGCCAGTTGTCCCGGCCCTCGATCGTGGCGTCCTCGGCGGTGAGTTCCCGGCGCGGGCTGCGCCGGGCACGGGCGAGCGCGACCGCGCCGGCCAGCACCGCGACGGCGCCGCACGCTTCCATGATCATCATGATCTGGTGCCCGGTGATCTTCGGGAACAGCACCGAAGAGGTGAGCACCACCGACAGCGTGATCAGCACCGCGATCACCGCGGCGGTGAACAGGTTCGTGCGGCGCCGGTTCACCCACGGGCCGAGCACGGCCTTGTCGTTGCACAGCAGCAGCAGGAACACGGTCGCGCTGGGCAGCAGCACGCCGGCCAGCGTCTGCACACCCTCGGTGAGCAGGCCGAGCGGCGAACCGGGGATGAGCACGATCGCGGCCGCGCCGCCGATCAGCGCGCCGTACACCGCGTAGAACCCTTTGGCCTGCCGCACGCCGCGGTGCAGCGAGTGGTTCAGCCCGAGCACGTCGCCGATCGCGTACGCGCTGGACAGGGACACCGCGAACGCGCCGACGATCGCGGCGTCGAGCAGCGCGACCGCGAAGATCACCCCGGCCAGCCGCCCGGCGTGCGCCGCGATGCCGTGGGCCAGCGCCGTCGCGTCGGTGACGCTCCCGCCGTGCGTGCCCGCGAACGCGGTGGCGGTGACGCCCATCAGCGCGGCGGCGCCGAGCACGACGATGACGATGCCGATCCACAGGTCGGCCTTCTCGTACCGCATGAACCGCGGCGTGATCCGCTTGTCGATCACGTAGCTCTGCTGGAAGAACAGCTGCCAGGGGGCCACCGTGGTGCCGACGATGCTGATCACGAGCAGCATGACGGTGGCCATCTGGCCCTCGCCGCCGGGCAGGCCGGGGGAGACGAAGCCGTGCGCCATCTGCGACGTCGCCGGGTGCACGATGAAGTACAGCGGGATCAGCAGCAGCGAACCGGCGCAGAACGCGACCGCGATCCGCTCGAACCGGCGGAAGCTGCCGGTGAACGCCGCGGCGATGATCACCGCGCCGGCCAGGACTACCGCGATGACCTTCGGCACCCCCAGGTAGCCGGCCGCCAGCGTGATGCCGATGAACTCGGTGACGAGCGTGAGCGCGTTGAGGATGAACAGGTCGATGACCGAGAACGCGCCCCAGAACTTGCCGAACCGCTCCAGGATCAGCCGCGCGTGTCCCACCCCGGTGACCGCACCGAGGCGCAGCACCATCTCCTGATTCACGTACAACACCGGTACCAGAAGCAGCAGCGTCCACAGCAGATGCGTGCCGTAGTTCTGTCCCGCCTGTCCGTAGGTCTGGAACGCGCCCGCGTCGTTGTCGCCGACCATCACGATCAGGCCGGGGCCCACGATGGCCAGCAGGGTCTTGAGCTTGGCGGACAGGCTCGCGCGCGGCGCGTAGTCATCGACGGCGATCGTGCCGAGCGCACCGCGGATGTCGCCGACGTGCATGTCGTCGAGGACCGCGGCGGGCTCGCCGTTACGGGTGATGGTGGCCATGATGAACACCCCTTTCACGTTTCAGCAATGACGTGAATCGGGGGCACGCGCTAATAAGCCGCCAAAAGGCGATTAGTGAAATTCAGGTGGCGCGCTTAGCGTGTGCCCGGAACTGGGCGGGACGGCAGCGGCTGGGGCCGACTTCGGCCCGGACTATCAGAGTCCATTGCGCGCCTCCCTTCCAGTCGCGGCGCACGAGGGCGCCAGTCATCCATGCGGACACCGCGTGACACCTGAGGTAAACCACGTCAGGCAGCAGCCTGACCCGCACCTCTCTCGTAAGAGCTTTGGCACTCCACGGCGTACTGCCACCCGCCCTGCTACCGCAGCAGGTCCGGTCAGCCAGCCACTTGGCCTCACCCCTTAGGCCGGGGAGAGGTGTCCTGATCCGGAGCGTCTCTCGACGGTTGGGATCAGTGGCCTATGTCCGTGAAGACGCCTCACCGAACGAGGTGTCTCGTTATCAACCTCACTAAGAATGCCGTGTGAGCGGCCCTTGTGTCAATTTCACGCTCGTTGGGGTAACCGGTCCGGGCACCCGTTTATGCCCGTGCACTCACTGCGAGACGGGGATCCCGAGGCCGTCGAGCACCTGGGCCCCGGGCAGTTCGGCCAGCAGCCGGCCCGGCAGCCGGAGCTTCGAGCCGCGGATGCCGGAACCGATGACGACGGACTCGGTCTTCGCCACCTCGGCGTCGACGAGCACCGGCCAGCCGGCCGGCAGCCCGACCGGCGTGATCCCGCCGTACTCCATGCTGGTCGCTTCGGTCACGTCGGCGACCGGCGCGAAGGACGCCTTCCGTGCCCCGAGGTGCCTGCGGACCAGGCCGTTCACGTCCGCCCTGGTGGTCGCCGCGACCATGCAGGCCGCGTACGTGGTGTCCGGGCCGCGCCGGGCCGCGATCACCACGCAGTTCGCGGACTCCTCGAGCGATACGCCGTACCGCTCGCAGAACGCGGCGGTGTCGGCGAGCGCCGGATCGATCTCCGCCACGAGCACCTCGCCGGCCGCCGGCCACGCGCTGAGCGCGGCGCGCACGGCGGCGGCGAGCAGTTGCGGCTGGTCCAGGGCCGGTGTGAAGGAAAGCGTCATGCTCCCCATCCAACCATTGGGTCAGTACGCCCCGGGCGGCGTCATCGTCTGGGTCTTGCCGGAGCCCGGGTAGAGCAGCGTCATCTTGCTGTAGCCGAGGTGGCCCGGGTGGTGCCCGACCGGCTTGCCGCGCCACAGGACCACGATGACGTTCTGGTGCGACCACTTGCCCTGCGCGCAGTTCGGCAGGCAGTTGTCCACGTAGAACACGCCCGTGCCAGTCGCCTCGGTGGCGTTCCAGTTCGACCAGCTCATCTTGGACAAAGCGCCGCTGCCATCGCAGAAGACATCGAACTGCGAGGGCCGGACCTGCGGCTTGTTCGCGCAGTCGTAAACGGCGATCTTCGGTGCCGGCGTCTTGGCGGCGGGCTGCACGGGCGCGGCGTTGGCGGTCAGGGTGGCCGCCGCCAGGCCAGCGGCCGCGGTCAAGCCGGCCACGGCGGGCAGCGCGATTGCAAGCTTCTTCACGAGATCCTCCACGATGGTGTTAGGCAATCCGGTGTCTAAGACGCCCGGGGCAGGTTCGTGGTTGCGGGCGGATTCCTCATCCGGCTAACGGTCTCGTATCCTTCGTGGCGGTATGCAGTCGGAAGCTTCGCTCATCAGCCGGCGGGCCGCGCGCCGCGCCGCGATGGCGCCGATCGCGTTTCCGCCCGAGCTGCCGGTCAGCCAGCTCAAGGACGAGATCGCCGATGCCATCCAGGATCACCAGGTAGTGATCATCGCAGGGGAGACCGGCTCGGGCAAAACCACCCAGATCCCGAAGATCTGCCTCGAGCTCGGCCGGGGCGTGGCCGGGCAGATCGGGCACACGCAGCCCCGCCGGCTGGCGGCACGTACGGTCGCCGAACGCATCGCCGAGGAGCTTGGCAGCCCGCTGGGGGAGGCGGTCGGTTACAAGGTCCGGTTCACCGACAGGTCCGCCGATGACACGCTGATCAAGCTGATGACCGACGGCATCCTGCTCACCGAGCTGGCGCGGGACAGGCGTTTGCGGCGGTACGACACGCTGATCATCGACGAGGCGCACGAACGCAGCCTGAACATCGACTTCATCCTCGGCTGCCTGCGCCAGCTGCTGCCGTCGCGGCCGGACCTGAAGGTGATCATCACGTCGGCGACCATCGACCCGGAGCGGTTCGCCGCTGCGTTCGGGGGAGCACCGGTGATCGAGGTGTCCGGGCGGACGTACCCGGTGGAGGTGCGGTACCGGCCGGTCGACGAGGGCGCTGACCAGGCGCAGGCGATCAGCGACGCGGTCGATGAGCTTTCCCGCGCCGGGCCGGGCGACATACTGGTCTTCCTCAGCGGTGAGCGGGAGATCCGCGACACCGCCGACGTGCTGACCGGGCGGGAGCGGCTCGAGGTGCTGCCGCTGTACTCGCGGCTCTCCGCCGCCGAGCAGCACCGGGTGTTCTCCCCGGTGGCCTCGTCGTTCAACCGCCGCGTCGTGCTGGCCACGAACGTCGCCGAGACGTCGTTGACCGTGCCCGGCATCAGGTACGTGATCGACCCGGGCACCGCGCGTATCTCCCGGTACAGCCGCGGCACCAAGGTCCAGCGGCTGCCGATCGAGCCGGTCTCCCAGGCGTCCGCGAACCAGCGGAAGGGCCGCTGCGGCCGGGTGGCCGACGGGATCTGCATCCGGCTGTACAGCGAGGCCGACTTCGAGTCGAGGCCGGAGTTCACCGACCCGGAGATCCTGCGTACGAACCTGGCCTCGGTCATCCTCCAGATGGCGGCGATCGGCCTAGGCGACGTGCCGGACTTCCCGTTCATCGATCCGCCCGACGCCCGGAACATCGCCGACGGCATGACTCTCCTGACCGAGTTGAACGCGTTCAAAAATGGCCGGATCAACGGGCTCGGCCGGAAGATGGCCCGGCTGCCGGTGGACCCGCGGATCGCCCGGATGATCCTTGAGTCGGACCGCAACGGCTGCGCCCGCGAGGTGCTGATCCTCGCCGCGGCGCTGTCCATCCAGGACCCGCGCGAGCGGCCGCTGGAGGCGCAGGAGGCCGCGGACGCGGCGCACCGCCGGTTCGCCTCGCCGGACTCGGACTTCACCGCGTTCCTCGCGCTGTGGGACTACCTGCGCGAGCGGCAGGCCGAGCTGTCCTCGTCGGCGTTCCGCCGGATGTGCCGCGCGGAGTACCTCAACTACCTGCGGGTGCGTGAATGGCAGGACCTGCACGGCCAGCTGCGGCGGCTGGCGGCGGATGTCGGGGTTGGCGTTAATTCGTCTTCTTCCGAACGTACGGTGGTGCATGTCTCGCTGCTGGCCGGCCTCTTGTCGCAGATCGGGATGAAAGTCGAGGCTTTGCAGAGCCCTGGCACCCGTCCGGGGTCCGCCGCCCGGCGGCCGCGGGCGGAGTACCTGGGCGCGCGCAATGCCCGGTTCGCGATCTTCCCCGGCTCCGGCCTGGCCAGGAAGCCGCCGGACTGGCTCGTCGCCGCCGAGCTGGTCGAGACGTCCCGGCTGTTCGCCCGGATCGCGGCGAAGATCGAGCCGGAGTGGGTCGAGCCGCTCGCCCAGCACCTGGTGCGGCGCACCTACAGCGAGCCGCACTGGGAGAAGAAGCGGGCCTCCGCCGTCGCCCTGGAGAAGGTGACGCTGTACGGGATCCCGCTGGTCGCGGACCGCAAGGTCGCCTACGGCCGGATCGACCCGGCGGCCTCGCGCGAGCTGTTCATCCGGCACGCCCTGGTCGAGGGCGACTGGGCGACCACGCACCGGTTCTTCCACGAGAACCGCAGGCTCCTGGCAGAAGCCGCCGAGCTCGAGCACCGGGTCCGCCGCCGCGGCCTGGTCGCGGGGGAGGAGGAGCTGTACGCGTTCTACGACGCGCGGATCCCGGCCTCGGTCGTGTCGGGACAGCACTTCGACACCTGGTGGAAGCAGGCCAGGCGGGAGGATCCCGGGCTGCTCACGTTCAAGGTGACGGACCTGATGTCCGCGGACGCGGCGGAGGTCGAGACGGCGTCGTACCCGGACGTGTGGACGTCGCAGTCGGCGGGGCTTTCCCTGCCGCTGGCTTACGAGTTCGCGCCGGGTACCGCGGCCGACGGCGTCACCGTCGATGTCCCGCTGAGCAAGCTCAACCAGGTGACCGCCGGGGAGTTCTCCTGGCAGGTGCCGGGGCTGCGTGCCGAGCTGATCACCGAGATGATCCGGTCTCTGCCGAAGGCACTGCGGCGCGATCTGGTGCCGGCCCCGGACGTGGCCCGCGAGGTGCTCGCCCGGCTCGGGCCGACTTCCGGTTCGGGTGACATCCGGGACGTGGTCGGGCGGGAGCTTCGTCACTTGCGCGGCATCGACGTGCCGCGCGACGCCTGGGACATGGCCCGCCTGCCGCCGCACCTGCGGATCACGTTCCGGGTGCTGGACGATGCCGCGGCCGAACCCGGCGTGCTCGCCAGCGGCGACGACCTGGCCGAGCTCAAGCGCCAGCTGCGGCCACGGCTGCGGGCCAGGCTGGAGGCCGCGGCGGGTGACCTCACCAGGACCGGGCTGACCAGCTGGGACTTCGGCACGCTGCCCGAAGTGTTCCGGGCGGGCGAGGTGATCGCTTACCCGGCGCTCGCGGACGCCGGCCGCGCCGTGGACATCCGGCTGTTCGAGACCCAGCGGGCGGCGCGCACCGCGATGTGGGCGGGTACCCGCCGGCTGATCCTGCTCGGCGTGCCGTCGCCGGTGAAGTCGATCGCGGACCGGCTGCCCACCTCCGCCAAGCTGGCACTCAGCCACAACCCGCACGGCGGCGTCGCGGCGATGTTCGCCGACTGCGTGAACTGCGCCGCCGACTTCCTGATGGCTCAGGCGGGCGGGCCGGTGCGTGACCGCGACGGGTTCGAACGCCTGCGTAACACGGTACGCGAGTCGCTGCACGAGGTCACCGCGGAGGTCGTCCGGCAGGTGGAGGCGGCGCTGCGGCTCGCGCACGCGCTCGCCGCGCGCCTCGGCGACACGCGCGGCGACGCGGTCCAGGCCGCCGTCGCTGACCTGCGCGCGCAACTGGCCGGGCTGATCTACCCGGACTTCGTCACGGCCACCGGATACCGCCAGCTGCCCGCGCTGACACGGTACTTGCGCGGGATGGAACGCCGGCTCGCCAAGCTGCCGGAGAACCCGGGCCGCGACGCGCTCAGCATGGCCGTCGTGCACCGGGTGCGGGATGCCTATCAGCAGGCGGTCGCCGGCCTCCCGCCCGGCCGCCGCGATGACGACGACGTGCGCGCGGTCCGCTGGATGATCGAAGAGCTGCGCGTCAGCCTGTTCGCCCAGACCCTCGGCACCCCCGCCCCCGTTTCAGAGAACCGCATCATGACTGCCATCGCCAAGTTCCGCCCCTGACCACACCCCGGAAATTTGCGTCTTGCCCCAGAATGCCACGTAGCTCCGATTCATCCGCCTTATCCGGTCCTGGCGGCTTGTTGGGGGATCGCTTCGAGGCGTTCCGCGCTCGCGGGCGCCCGCCGGCAGCGGATGGACCCGCCGGCAGCGGATGGATCGGCCGGCAGCGGATGGGACGCGCCGGCAGCGGATGGACTCGCCGGCGCGGATGGACCCGCCGGCAGCGGATGGACCCCGAAACAACGTGGTGGATGGCCCCTTTGTGGTGGCCTAGCCCCTTTTTTCGAGGGTTAACTCACCACGATGGGGAAATCGACCACGTCGATGCAGGGGCAGCCAGTGTGCTGGCGCATCGTCAGCCACATGACGCGCGCTAGTCCCAGCCGCTGCGGGGGGTGAGGCAACCATACTGGCGTTCGAATGGTCGCAACGCTTTGCCAAAACTTTCGGTGTGTCGTTCGCAAATCAGAGTTACCGTCAGTGCTACGTTCCTGCTTGAGTAGCACTGAACTTAATCAAACGCGGACGTAACCGCAGGAAGGCGGGAACCGTGGCCGGAGAAACCCCCGTTCGGCGCCGGCTGGTAGGCGGAGCCCTCCGCCGGTACCGGGAGAACCTCGGATACGCGCTCGAAGACGCCGCGAAGGTGCTCGAGTGCGACCGCTCGAAGATCAGCAGGATCGAGACGGGCCAGCGCGGCATCAGGCCCAAGGAGCTGCGCGAGCTGCTCACCGAGTACGGCGTGCCGGAGGTCGAGCAGCAGGCCCTGGTCGGCCTGGCGCGCCGCGGCGGGCAGGGCGGCTGGTGGGACGAGTACAGCGACGTCGTGCCGGAGGCCGTAGCGGACTACTTCATCATGGAGTCGGTAGCGGCCGAGATCATGACCTATGAGGCGCAGCTGGTACCGGACCTGCTGCAAACGCCGGACTATGCCCGTGCGATCGCCGCGGCGGCGCCCGGCAGCGACGCCGACGACCGGGCGGACCGGCTCACGGCGGCCAAGGCAGCCCGGCAGGACGTGACCCTCGGCCGGGCCGTGCGGCTGTCCGTGGTCATCGGCGAGGCGGCGCTCCGCCAGGTCGTCGGCGGACCGGAGGTCATGGCCGCCCAGCTCGCCCGGCTGGCCGAGCTGGCCACCGACTTCCCGGGCATCACCCTCCAGGTGCTGCCGTTCTCGGCGGGCGCCCACGCCGCCGGCGGCAGCGCGTCGCTCACCATCCTGCGGTTCGCCGAAGCGCCCAGCCTGGGCGTGGTGTACCTGGAGGGACTGTCCGGCGGGGTGTACCTGGAGGGTCAGACGGACATCGCGAACTACGTACGGGCGTTCACGCTACTGCGCTCCTCGGCGCTGACCGTCACGGAGACGGCGCGCATGCTTCGGGAGACGGTGCGGTAACCGAGAGGCGGATCCAGACCGCTAGCTGTTCCTGACTCCTCCGGGACGACGGAGCTGCCTCGTCACGTCGGCAAGCTGATCGATGATCTCCTGAATGTCCTGAACATGCTGGAAGGGAGGACGGGGCCGGGGCGACTGATCGTCCGAGACGGATCGGTCGGCGTCCTGGCCAGGCACAGCGGGTGCAACGCGAGAGCTTGCATCCTGCACGCTGTTGCCGGAGTTCATCTGAGCTATCTCCTGGAGGGGGATGGGGGAGTGCCGTGCTATCCGGGGAAGGCGGCCATGTCCGAATCAACTGGAGCAAAGCTATGCTACTCGCAATTACGGCAGTATGTCACGTGGCGTGTTGGATATTAGATCCGGGCCCGGAAAATCAACTCGCAACGCGATGCCTGGGCCGCGGAGGCCCGTGTGGCACCAGGCCCCGGCGCAGCCGTCTAGCTGGGGATACGCTGCTCGCCGGGATTGTCGCGACGGTCTTCACCCGAGAAATTCCGGCGAATTCGAGTGGTGACTCTAAGGAACAGCGAACGATTGCAATAAATCCTCGTGTTTACGCTTTGTACATGCACGTGCAGGCGCACGCACATGCTGACGTACAAAGTTGCGGGGAGTATCAGGATCACCGCCGCGCGTGCCGGCAAATCCTGTTCTTCGTCACGTAGGAACAGCGTGTCCCCCCTGCGGCACGCCACCCGGTCGCTTCACGCCGCTACGAGCTCGAGGTCGGCTGGGTGAGGTCGTACACCGTCTCGCCGCCGACGGTGAGCTTCTTGAAGTGGGCCGCGACCCAGGACGCGATCTGCGACGAGCCGCTACCACCGCCGAAGCTCCCGCTGCCCTGACCGGCGTAGTAGTGCACCCTATGCTTGGCCGGTGTCCTCGGTGAGCGGCAGCAACGCCTTGGCCGGCTCCCGGCGGATCGCCTTGAAGCCGCACTGGGCGTCGGAGAACCCGGCGCCCAGCGACGTACGCAGGAGCATGTTGTAGCAGCGCGAGATCATCTCCCGTTTGGGTCCGCGCACCACCCGCGAGCCGCGTGCCAGCCGCGTCCCGATGGCCAGGTCGCTGTGCCCGGACAGCAGCGGCGCGACGAGCGGCAGCAGCGCGTTGAGGTCTGTCGACAGATCGACATCCATGTACGCGAGGACGTCGGCCTCGCTCCGCGACCAGATCTCCCGCAGGGCCCGGCCGCGTCCCGGCAGCTCCATGCGCACCGCACGAACCTCTGGGAAGTTACTTTCCAGCAGGGACGCGATGACCCACGTCCCGTCGGTACTGCCGTTGTCCGCGATCGTGATCCTGGCCGAAAAAGGAAAACTGTCCCGCAGGTACGCGACCAGCCGCCGCACGCTCGGCTCCAGGTCACGTTCCTCGTTGCGCACTGGCACGACGATGTCCACATTCATGGCTACAACGTCGCCGGCCGGGCTGCGCTGAGTCTGAACCGACCGTAGGCGGCCCCTATGAACTCTTTTTATCTCATAACGGGCTTGGTATCACTTCTGACACTCTTCTCTCCGCAGCACGGGAAGCGTGACAATGAACCGCGTGTTTCCCGGCATGCTGTGCGCCGTCACGGTGCCCCCGTGCGCGCTGACGACGGCGTCCACGATCGCGAGCCCGAGCCCGGTGCTGGTGCCGGCGCTGTCCGCGTTCCGCGACCGTGACGTGTCAGCCCTGGTGAACCGTTCGAACAGGTCCGGGATGAGGTCGGCCGGGATCCCCGGCCCGTCATCGGTCACGCTCATCTCAGCGAGCTGATCAGTGACCGCGAGGGCGACGGTGACGGTGGTGCCGGGCGGCGTGTGCTTGCCCGCGTTGCTGAGCAGATTGGCCAGCACCTGGTGCAGCCGGTGCTCGTCGCCTTCGACCAGGACCGGGTCGTCCGGCAGGTCGAGCCGCCAGCGGCGGTCGCCGCGGGCGACCCGCGCGTCGCTGGTGGCGTCGATCGCCAGCCTGGACAGGTCGACCGGCGCACGGTCCAGCGGCCGGCCGGCGTCGAGGCGGGCGAGCAGCAGCAAATCGTCCACGAGCACGCTCATCCGGGCTGATTCCGACTGGACCCGGCTGAGCGCGTGCGTCACCTCGTCGGGGACCGGCCCTGATCCGCCGGCCCGGCCGGCCTCGCTGGCCCCGCCGGCCCGGCCGGCCTCGCTGGCATGGCGCAGCGCGAACTCGGCGTAGCCGCGGATCGCGGACAGCGGCGTGCGCAGCTCGTGGCTGGCATCGGCGGCGAACCGGCGCAGCCGCGCCTCGCTGGCCGCGCGCCTGCCGAGTGCCCGCTCGACGTGGCCGAGCATCCGGTTGAACGCGGCGCCCACCTGGCCGACCTCGGTGCGCGGGTCGCTGTCCGGCACCCCGGCAGGCAGCGAGACGTCGCCGGAGTCCAGCGGCAGTTCGGTGACCTGAGTGGCGATCGCGGCGACCCGCCGCAGCGGCCGCAGCGACACGCGGACGAGCATCGTGCCGAGCACGCCGGCCAGCAGCAGCACGCTGAGGAACACGATCAGTTCCGCGATGGCGACCTGGCCGAGCGTGTGCTGGACCGGTGACATCGGCAGCCCGGTGATCAGGATCACGCCGCTGCTCATCTTTATCGCGGTCACCCGGTAGTCGCCGTCCAGCGACGTGAGGTGCACCGTGTACGCCGGACCCGGCCCGGCTCCGGCGGACGGCGGCGGATAGCTATGCTGGTCATCGGTGTCCGGCGGCTTCGGCACGTAGTGCGCCGGCAGCCTCAGCAGCGCCTTCTCGTCCGCCGCGGAGAGCACGCATGGCTTCTGGCTGACCCCGTAAACAGTGTTGCTGGACTGGACCTGGCCGTTCTGGATCACCACGCCGAGCGTGTCCTGGGCCAGGCCTCCGCTGCACCGAGGCGGGTCGCTCTGCGCCGGACCGTCCGAGTCCACGTGCGAGTCGAGCGCGGCCTGGGCGCAGGTCATGTACGTGTTGCTCGCGGCGGCTAGCTGATTGTCTAGGGAGGACACCAGCGAGCCGCGCAGCACCACGTAGGTGGCCACTCCGATGACGGCGCAGGCGACGATCAGCAGCACCAGGACGCCGGCGATCAGCCGGGCGCTGAGCGTCCGGCGCCATACCAGACGTCCCAGCGCCCGCCGGCGCAGCCGGCCCCGCCAGCACGGCATCAGCTAGCTGGCTTCAGCACGTAACCGACGCCGCGGACGGTGTGGATCAGCGGGACGCGCCCGGCGTCGATCTTTTTCCGCAGGTAGCTGATGTACAGCTCGACGACGTGGGCCTGGCCGCCGAAGTCGTAGTTCCACACCCGGTCGAGGATCTGCGCCTTGGACAGCACCCGGCGCGGATTGCGCATCAGGAACCTGAGCAGCTCGAATTCGGTCGCGGTGAGCTCGATCAGGTCACCGTCGCGGCGCACCTCGCGGGCGTCCTCGTCCATGGTGAGATCACCGACCGCGAGCGAGCCCTCGGCCTGCGCGCGGGTGAGGTTGGCGCGGCGAAGCAGCCCGCGCAGCCGGGCCAGCACCTCTTCCAGGCTGAACGGCTTGGTCACGTAGTCGTCGCCGCCGGCGGTGATGCCGGCCACGCGGTCCTCCACGGCATCCCGCGCGGTCAGGAACAGCACGCAGATCTGCGGCACCTCCGCGCGCAGTTTTCGCATGACTTCGAGCCCGTTGAAGTCGGGGAGCATGATGTCGAGTACGACCGCGTCCGGCCGGAATTCGCGCGCGGTGCGTACCGCCTCGGCGCCGGTGGATGCCGTCTCCACGTCCCAGCCCTCGTAACGCAGCACGCTCGACAGCAGTTCGGCAAGGCTCGGCTCGTCATCCACGACAAGCACGCGCACCGGCGTGCCGTCCGCTCGCTTCGCAGCCGTGGGCCTGCCCGCAGGCGCGGGTGCTCCGGTGGCTGTCACCGGTGCCGCGTTCTCCATAGTCGTCATAATGGCCGGCCACCCACAACGCTGGATCAGCTACGCCTATGAATAACCTCTGAATCCGCGCGCCTTCCACTCAGCATCACCACAGACACCGCTCTATTCCGCTAGATGCAGACGTTCCATACTTGTCCCGAAACGCCCGGCCTCTGTCCAATGATTTCGACGGTAGATCCGGCTCTGGGATGCACTGCGAAATTATTGCGGACACTTACCCCCCCAGTTCGGGGGGGTAAGTGTCCGCAATAATCTGTCCCGCCTGTCGGCGCGCCCGGAATAGGCTAAATGTCGCGTTTCAACGGACGGTCGCAGCCGAGCCACGCGACGCGCCGCCCGCTGGAGAACCGAGGTTTCCGGGCAGGCATCACACCCGATGGTTTCGGGGAGTGACGGCCGGCTCGGGCGCGTCGGGATTACTCGCCTAGGGCGCGGGCTAGCTTGGAGGCGGACCGGGCGGCGCGGGCGCCGGCGTCGCGCAGGAGGGCGCCGGCGCCCGCGAGCAGGCCGTCGGGTGCGCCGGGAAGCAACTCGACCTCGATCTCGCGCCAGCTTGCGGGCTCGCCCGCGGGCGGAGCCAGGCGCTGGGCCGTGACGTGGTCGTCGGCGACCTCGGCAACGGGCGTGCCAGCGTTGTCATAAAGGCGGCGCACCGCACGTTCGGTCAGAATGGTTGCCACGGGGCTAAGCGGTCCGCCGGCGACCAGATCGGCCACCCGCGACCTCAGCCGGGCAGGAACCTCGGCGGTGCCGAGCGGCTCGCGCACTTCCTGGCGGGCGTCCTGGCCGGCCGGCAGCTTGAGGTGCCAGCCCTCGTCGGGACCGCCGGTGCGGCGACGCAGCGTGACCTTGTTCCGGATCAGCGTCAGATCCGCGGTGTCGTAGTACGTCGCGTCGAGGTGGAACGTCTCGGGCGCGGAGACCGCGGTCACGCCGGGCAGGGCGTCAAGCGAAGGGAGCGCGAAGCCGGCGTCGGCCTCGTACTTCTGCTCGATCTCAAGGTAGTCGGCCACGGGACCAAGGTTACGTGTGGTACACCACGAACCGCGTGCTGGGGCGTTCGATGACAATCCCGTCCGTGACCGGCTCGGCGAGGCCGGCGGCCGCCCGCGGGTAAGCGTCCACGTGCAGACCCTCGGTGCCGCGGCCGCCCGATGCGTGCCAGGCGCGCACGTGCTCGGCGAGGTCCGCGACCAGAGCCGCGCCGGCCTCGCCGTGGCCCTCCGCGATCAGTTCGCCGGCCGCGTCCCTGGTGAGGATCGCGATCCCGCCCGCGTCGGCAACGATTCCGTAGCTGAACTGCACGGACCTGCTCTGGAACAGCGGCCGCGGCAGTCGCGGCTGGCGGCCGGGGCGCACTTCCTCGGTGAGCTGGCACGCCCGCGCCTCGTGGACCGCGAGCCACAGCCGAAGCCCCCAGGACACGTCGGGCCCGGCGGGGGAGACGCCGGTTCCTTCGGTCGCCGACGGGGGATCGGCCAGCGCAGGCAGGGGCGTGACCTCGCGCTCCTCGGGGAGAGCCAGCCACAGCCCCGCTTCCAGCTGGGTGACCATGGTCGGGTCGGACTGCGATCCGCGCATTCGCATGAAACCGCACGGTGCGACCGACCGGCTCGCCCAATGGCCGTCCGCGGCTCGCTCGAACGCCACCGACAGCTGCGTCCCGCGCACGTCGAGCGGCACGACGATGCGGCCGTCCGGTGTCACCTGGGACAGCCACGCGGGAGACAGGTCGGCGACCCCCACGGTGGCGATCAGCCGGTCGAAGGGGGCATGGCTGGCGGCGCCGCCGGCGCCGTCGGCGGCGAACACGATGACGTCCGGGTAGCCGGCCGCGGCGAGGTGGTCGCGGGCTTCCTCGGCGACTTCGGGGTCGATGTCTACGCTCACCACGCGGCCGGAAGGCCCGGCTATCTCGCTGATCAGGGCCGCGTTGTAGCCGGTGCCGGCGCCGATCTCGAGCACCCGGTGGCCAGGCGAAAGGCCTAGCTGGGCGAGCATGATCGCCATTATGGCGGGCTGGGAGGAGGAGCTCACCGGCATTCCCGCCGCATCCCGCCTGGTCACGATCGCCTCGTCCTGGTAGGCATCTGCTGGCGGCACACCGGGGAGGAACAGGTGCCTGGGCACGGTGGCCAGGGCCGCCTGGACCGCGGGGCCCCCGCTGCCGCCCACCCGCGCGGCAAGCTGCTCGCGGAGCTGGGTCAGGTCGGCGGGCATCGGCGTCCTCCGTCGTCGGTTCCCCCGTTACCCTACGCCGCGACGCTATGCTGCCGGGTGTGATGCGCACCGATGCCGGCCATGCGGTTCCCGGCCAGATCAGCGACGCCGCGGGTCGTGGCAGGGGGCTGCTGCTGGCCGGTCTCGTGGTGGCCGCGATCGCCCTGGGGGCCTACCTCGCGGCCATCGCGACGCACCCCGCGACCGCCATGCTCAAGGGCTTTGACCTGGGTGTCTACCTGGACGGCGGGGGCCTGGCGCGGCACTCCCCAGCCACCCTGTACGACTGGAGCCAGCCGGGGCATCCCGGGATCAAGTTCACGTACACCCCGTTCGCCGCGATGGTGTTCGCCGTGCTGTCGTTCGCGTCGCTGCGGACGGTGGAGGACACCGCGGTTGTGGTGAGCCTCGCGGCGCTGGCGGTAACGCTGTGGATCGCGTTCCGCGAACTCGGCGTGGCGGCCGGCCGGACGCGCTGGGGCGCGACGCTGCTGCTGGCCGGGGTGTGCCTGTGGCTGGAGCCGGTGCAGCGCGCGCTGTTCCTCGGCCAGGTCGAGCTGGTGCTGATGGCGCTGATCACCTGGGACATGTGCCAGCCGGACCGGCGCCGGCTGAAGGGCGCGGGAGTCGGCCTGGCCGCGGCGATCAAGCTCGTGCCGCTGATCTTCATCCTGTACCTGGTGCTGACCAGGCGGTTCCGCGCCGCTGCTGTTGCCGTCGGGGTGTTCGCGGTGACGATCGTGGCGGGGTTCGCCGCGTTGCCGCACGCGTCGGTGAAGTGGTGGCTGCACGCGTACTTCTGGCAGGCGGGCCGGACCGGGTTCGTCGGGGTGGACAGCAATCAGTCGCTGCGCGGAGTTCTGACCCGGCTGACCGGCACGGTGTCGCGCGGGGAGGCGTTGTGGCTGGTGGCGGGCATCCTCGTCGGCCTGCTCGGGCTCGCGGCCGCGGTGCTGCTGCACCGGGCCGGGCGGACGTTCGAGGGGCTGATGGCCTGCGCGCTGACCGGCCTGCTTGTCTCGCCGATCAGCTGGGACCACCACTGGGTGTGGGTGGCGCCTGGGCTCGCGGTCCTGGCTGTGACGGGCGTGCGGGCCCGCGACCCGCTGACCAGGGCGGCATGGTTCGCGGCGGCCGTGGTCGTGGCCGTGGTGTTCGGCGGCTGGCCGCAGTTCTGGAATAGCGGTGCTGGCCTGCTCCAGGGCGGCCTGATCTGGTACGCGCCGACGGAGTCGTTTCCGAGCGGGGACAAGGCGTGGTACCACGAGTATCACTGGCACGGGCTGCAACTGCTGGCCGGGAACCTGTTCCTGCTGGCCGGCTGCGCCCTGTTCCTCGCCACCCTCGCCGTCGCCTGGCGCCTCCGCCGCGCCGCTGCTTAACCGCTCAGCAGCGCTCGAAATTACTGCGGACAGTTACCCCCCCAGATCGGGTGGGTAACTGTCCGCAATAATCCGGCCCGCTCGCTCTCGTGCCCCGAATCTGCCGTATGTCCAGGTTCGAGCGGGCGGGCTGCCATGCAGTCGCACCGCGCGACAAGCCTTCCTGATTGTGGCCGGGGCCAGCGTGGATCATGTGGCTGGCGATGCGCCAGTACACTGGCTGCCTCTGTATCAATGTGGTGGATTGGCCCATCGTGGTGAGTTAACCCTCGTGAACAAGGGTCAGGCCCCCACAAAGGGGAAATCCACCACGTTGTTCCGGGATTCACCCAACCGCTTAGCGGCGTTCGAAGAGGTTGCCGATGCCGCGGATGTAGCCGGCGGGGGGCGCTATCTGCTTGTATTCCTTGGTGAACCAGGCCGGCGGGTAACCGTCCCGCCAGGGGAGGCGCCGCCAGACGTTCGGCGAGAGCCAGACGAACTGGGCTTTGCTGACGATGGCGCGCCACGCGGCGGCCGCCTTCGCGTTGTGGATGGCCCCGCCCTGGACGCTCACCCCGTGGGTGAGCACGAGCGTGTTCGCCAGCGAGTCGAGTACGACGGGGCAACCCGGCTTGGCCGCCTCGAACCGGTTCGCGGAGATGACCAGCGAGATCTGGTCGGTGAACACGCAGGCCCCCGGCGGGATCGCGGCGCTGATCTCGGAGAGGCCCTTGGGCAGCCGGACCTCGGACACCTCGACCAGCTGGACCACCATCGCCGCGCCGAGCACGGCCGCGACCAGGCCGACGGCGGCCCGGCGCGGGAGCGTACCCAGTCGCGCCACGATCGCGCTCAGCGCCACCCCCGCGACGATCGCCAGCCACACGCCGGGGAACGCCGGGTAATGGTAGAAAAAGGCCGAATAAATCAGGATCGCGCCCAAGGCGATAACCGCGGTCGCGACCGCGAACCACTCGCCCAGCGCGATGTCGCGGCGGCCGATGAACAATCCGGCCGCGAGGACCAGCACGAACGCGAGCGCCACCACGTACGGCAGCCCGTCGGGCCGGGCCGGGGCGGTGTCCGCGACGACGCTTTGCGCGAACAACGAGTTCACCCCGGCCCACGAGACGTGCCCGTAGTAGTTCAGGAAATCGATCAGTCCGGTGACGTGCGCCAGCCGGAGCGACTCCGGGGCCGAGGTCCCGGTACGCGCGGCCTGGTAGCGCACCGTGCTGCTGAAGAAGGTCCCGGGGCCGGACAGCACGAAAGGCAGCAGCGGCACCACGAACGCCGCGGCGAGCGCCGCAATGTACATGACGGCCCGGCGGACCCGGACGGCCGGCTCGGCCGCCACCAGCACACACACGAGGAGCACCGCGGCCGGCGCCATCGCCCAGAACTTCACCACGCTGGCGAAGCCGAGCGCGGCACCCGCCCAGGCCAGCCGTGCCGGGCTGGCGGCCAGCCGGCCCCGGCTGAACGCCGCGTTGGCGCCCAGCAGGCACAGCAGGTTCATCCACGGCTCAAGCAGCAGGGTGTGCGCGGACGCCACGTCGGGCGGATAGACGGCGAGGATTCCGCAGGTCAGCGCCACGGCGACGGTGCCGCGCCGACGGACCAGGTTGCCCGCCAGCGGAACGCACGCGGTGCTCGCCAGCACGGTCAGCAACCGGGCCAGGCCGAGGCCGACCGCGGTGGACGTCACCCGGGCGACCAGCGCGACCGGCGACATCAGCAGCAAGATTCCGGGCGGCTGCACGAACGCGAAGTCGTGGTAGGGCAGCACGCCCTGCGTCAGCCGGATCGCCGCGCCCAGGTAAACGCCGTCGTCGTACTCGTTGGGCTGGGTCAGGAACCCCGGCCTGCTGAGCGTGAACAGCCGCACGCCCAGCGCAACGGCGGTGGCGATGGCCATCGCCCAGCCGGGGGACAGGCGAACGGTGGTGCGGGGCGGCGCGTCCGGTGCGTCCAGCGTGGTGCCGAGTCTCGCGCTCACGAGCGCAGACTAGCAGGCGGACGCGCCGCCTACCCTCACCCGAGCGTCTGCGTGGCGTCCTCGTCGCGCTCGATCGGCTCCGAACGGAAGCTCTGCGCGGGTACCGTCTCGACGGGTTCGTCCGGCGCGGTCACCGGGGCCGCTGCCACGCCAGGCACCGCGGTGAGGCGGCCGGCGGCCGCCGCCGCGATCATGACGATGGCGACACCGAGACCGGTGAAGAAGCCGATTTCCTCCATGGACCGCATCAGCGTCGTGGTGCTGGCCGGGGCGCCGGCCGGGGCGGCCGTGGTCCACAGCGGGGCGAGCACGTTGCCGACCGCGAACCACGCGCCGGCGACTACCGCGAGCACGGCGCCGAACAGCTTGGTATGCCGTCCCATGGTGCCCACCAGCAACAGTCCGCCGACGAAGGCGGCGGCGCCGGGCAGGATCTCTAGCCAGAGTCGCCCGGTGTTGTACGTCCATGCCTTGTCCGGCGTGTACGCGTAGTGGAAATACGGCCCGATAAAGGGAATCAGAGCTCCCCACGCGCCGAGCAGGATCAGCAGCACGCCGCCGAGGGCTCCGCGGCTGCGCCGCACTTGGAGCATCCCAGCCATTTGCATCACTTCCCGGTCTAATTGGGCGTTGATCTGCGGTTATTCGGGATTACTAGATAGCCCTACCCGGGGGAGTGCTGGATATTCACCCGCGGGGGTACCGTCATCGGGTGGATACAAGGCGGCTGGTACCGCGCACCGACCTGGTGCTTTCCGACCCGCGCCTGGTGGCGGCCGAGCAGCGCCTCGGCCGGACGCTGGTGAAGGCCGCGATCGCCCGGGCGCAGCAGCGGGTGCGCGATGGTTCGCTCGCGGCCGATCTGACCGCGGTCGCGGACGCGGCGGTGGCCGCCCTGCCGCGCCATGCCGCCTCGCTGACTCCCGTTATCAATGCGACCGGTGTGCTCGTGCACACGAACCTCGGCCGTGCGCCGCTGTCCGCCGCCGCGGCCGATGCGATCGCCGCCGCGACCGGCAACTGCGATCTGGAGTTCGACCTGGATAGCGGCGTCCGCAGCCGGCGCGGCACCGGCGCGCTGGCCGCGCTGGGCGCGGCGATACCTTCGGCCGAGGCGGTGGCCGTGGTGAACAACAACGCGGCCGCCCTGGTGCTGGCTGCGACCGCGCTCGCCGCGGGCCGGGAGATGGTGGTCAGCCGTGGCGAGCTGATCGAGATCGGCGACCGGTTCCGGCTGCCGGACCTGATGGCCAGCACCGGGGCGCGGCTGCGCGAGGTCGGCACGACGAACCGCACCAGCGTCGCCGACTACGCCGAGGCGATCGGGCCGGACACGGCGTTCCTGCTGAAAGTGCACCCGTCGAACTACCTTGTTTCGGGGTTCACCGCGTCAGTGGACGTGTCGGCGCTCGCCGGACTCGGGCCGCCGGTGGTGTTCGACATCGGATCCGGCCTGCTCTCGCCGCATCCGCTGCTGCCGGACGAGCCGAGCGCCGAGGGCGCGCTGCGGGCGGGCGCGGCGCTGGTCACCGCCAGCGGGGACAAGCTGCTCGGCGGCCCGCAGGCTGGCCTGCTGGCCGGCCGCGACGACCTGATCCGCGCGCTGACCAGGCACCCGCTGGCCCGCGCGCTGCGGGTGGACAAGCTCACGCTGGCCGCGCTTGAGGCGACGCTCACCGGCCCGCCGCCGCCGGTTCTCGCGGCGCTGTCCGTCTCCGTCGCGACGCTTTCCGATATCGCGGAACGGGCCGTGGCTCAACTGACTGAGCACGGCATCGACGCCCGCATGGTGTCGTCCGAGGCCGCCGTCGGCGGCGGCGGCGCACCTGGGGTATCGCTGCCCAGTGTGGCCATCAGCCTGCCTGCCGGATATGCGGCTCCGCTGCGTGGTGGTACGCCCGCCGTGGTGGGGCGGGTAGAAGGGGGACGGCTGCTGCTTGACGTGCGTTCCGTGCTCCCTTCGCAACTGGGTCAGCTGGTGGCTGCAGTGGTTGCCGCGGGTCCGCGGTGACCCAGGTCATCGCCACCGCGGGGCATGTTGATCATGGGAAGTCGGCGCTGGTCCGGGCGCTCACCGGGATGGAGCCGGATCGCTGGGCCGAAGAGCGGCGCCGCGGCCTCACGATCGATCTGGGCTTCGCCTGGTGCACGCTGCCGGGCGGGGAGCGGATGGCGTTCGTCGACGTGCCTGGACACGAGCGCTTCGTGCCGAACATGCTGGCCGGCGTCGGTCCGGTCCCCGCCGTGCTGTTCGTGGTGGCCGCCGATGGCGGCTGGATGCCGCAATCCGCCGAACACCTGGCGGCGATCGATGCGATGGGCATCCGGCACGGGGTACTGGCCGTAACCCGCGGCGATCTGGCCGACCCCGGGCCGGCGACCGGCCGGGCGCTCGCGGAACTGGCCGGGACCAGCCTCGGGACGGTGGACGCGGTCGCGGTGAGCGCGGTCACCGGTGCGGGGCTGCCGGAACTGCGTGCCGCGCTGGCGCGGCTGGCCGGCGGACTACCGCGGCCCGATCCCGCGGCGCCGGTCCGCCTATGGGTAGACCGCTCGTTCAGCATCAAGGGCAGCGGAACGGTGGTCACCGGCACCCTGCCGGCCGGCACGATCGGCATCGACGACGAACTTCAGCTCACCCCGTCCGGGCGCACGGTCCGGGTCCGTGCCATCGAGTCGCTTGGCGCGCAGGCGAACCAGGTCGCGGGCGTGGCGCGGGTGGCCCTCAACCTGCGCGGCATCCCCGCGGACGCGGTGGCTCGCGGCCACGCGCTGATCACGCCCGCCGCCTGGACTCAGGCCACCCAGCTGGACGTCCGCCTGCACCGCCCCGTCGCCGCCGGTCAGCCTCAGCCCGCCGCGACCGACCGCCTTCCCGCCGAGCTGGCCGTCCACATCGGCTCGGCCCGCACGGTCGCCCGCCTCCGCCCCCTCGGTCCCGGTCACGCGAGACTGACCCTTCGCGACCCCCTCCCGCTGCATGTCGGCGACCGTCTCCTCCTCAGAGACCCCGGCGCCGCGACAATGTTCCTAGTCGGCGCCACCGTCCTGGACCCTGCTCCGCCCCCGCTGCGCCGTCGCGGCGCCTCGGCAGCGGCCGCCGCCGAGCTTGCTGATTGGCCCGACGTCCCCGCCGCCGCCGATCTCCTCCGCCGTCACGGCCTCCTCCGGCTGAGCTCCTTGGCAGCGATGGGAGTCAGTGGCGGCCCGCCACCGGTCGCTCCCGGCTGGCAAGCCGACCCCACCCACTGGGCAAGCAGGCAGCGCGAGCTAACCACCGCCGTAGAAGCCCATGCCCGCCAGAACCCGCTATCGCCCGGCCTCCCGATCGAAGCCGCCCGCGCTCAACTGGGCCTTCCCGACCGCGCCCTAGTCGAGCCCCTGCTCCAGGCGCAGGGTCCGGTGCGTGCGACGGCCGGCCTGCTGTATGGCCGGCCGTCGCACGTCCCGGATCAAGCGCTCCCGCAAAGCACCATGACCGCCATCCAAAAAGTGCGAGACGATCTCGTAAAAGACCAGTTCGGAGCCCCAACCGCGGATCGACTGATAGAGCTAGGCCTGGACAAGAAGCAGCTAGCCGCCGCGGCACGACATGGCTTCCTGCTGAGAATCAACGATCAGATCGTGCTGGCCCCCGGTGCCGACGAGGCGGCGGTCGGCATCCTGGCCGGACTAGCTCAGCCGTTCACGACCGCCGAAGCACGGCAGGCGCTCGGCACGACCCGGCGCGTCGCGATCCCGCTGCTGGAGTACCTGGATCGCGCCGGCCTCACCGAACGGCTCCCCGATGACCGCCGCCTCGTCCGTCCCCGCGGGTTAGAGACTCCGGAATTCCGGTGACCGTCGCAGCGCCTCGGCGACCCGGCGGGCGGTACCCAGCGTGTTGGGCAGCCGCAGCACTGGCGGACCGCCGCCCCGGACCCGGAACACCGAGGCCCCTG
>DASRFJ010000136.1:0-2936 GCA_035651595.1 Streptosporangiaceae bacterium
GTGACCATGTCGAACTGGGTGCCGGCGATCGAGGCGATGGTCTGGTTGGAGGGCATGCTGCCGGTCAGCTCGGTGCCGAAGTACCGGCCCTGCGCCTCGGCCGCCGCCCGCAACGTCGCCGCCGCCGAAGCCGGACCGGCCGCGGTCACGGCGACCAGTGGAGCGCCGACCACGACGGCGGCCGCCGCCAGAGCGATCAGACGTCTGGGATGTGCGGGGTTGAGGACTCTGTGCAAAACCATATGCGGCCTCCGTGGGTGAGAAGCGCCTCGCTGACCGGCCCCCCGGTACCCGGCCTCGGCGAGAGTATGAAGAGTAGGAAACATAGCCCCGCGCAATGCGTCAAGGACCGATGAAAGTTGCCTGCCCTGTTGGAAATTGATCCCTGCTCGTCGAACGGCGAAAGGGTTCGCCTGGTGCGGCAATGTCAGCGCATGTATTTCTGCTAGCAGCAGACCTTTCCTTGCTGAACGGAGCCGGGCGGCTGAGTGAGAACTCAACGACCCGGCGGCTCAGACTGCTGCGCGGGCTCTCGCCGCATCTTGACAGCTCTTGACCGGCTGGCAACTCTGCAGTCTGAAACATATCGGCTCAACGCGCTGCGGCCCATCCTGGGCCGGGTCCGGGGCAGGCCGGAATGTTAGCGCTCACAATACCCACCGACCGCTCAATGTAGAGCAGGGAGTCCGCATGAGACACGGCTCACCGGAAGGCAGTGCCCGCAAAACGCTGCGGCGCGCGAAACTCACGCACGTCGCGACCGCCGCCGCGGTCGTACTCGGCGCGCTCGCGGGTGCCGCGGCCACCAGCGGACCGGCGCGGGCGGCTTCGCAGGGCCCATGCGACATCTACGCCTCAGGCGGCACGCCCTGTGTCGCGGCGCACTCGACGACGCGGGCGTTGTACGCCGCGTACACCGGCTCGCTGTACCAGGTGCGCCGCTCGTCGGACAACAGCACGCGCAACATCGGCGTGGTCAACGGATACGCCGACGCCGCGTCGCAGGACTCGTTCTGCGCCGGCACCAGCTGCGTGATCACCGTGATCTACGACCAGTCCGGGCACAACAACAACCTGACTCAGGCCCCTGCGGGCGGCGCCGCGCCCGGCCCGGACAACCTGGCCAACGCGACCGCCGCGCCGACCTCGCTCAACGGCAACAAGGCCTACGGGGTCTACATCCCGCCGGGCACCGGCTACCGGGACAACACCGCGACCGGCACGGCGACCGGTGACAACCCCGAGGGCGAGTACGCCATCTTCGACGGCACGCACTACAACGGCGGCTGCTGCTTCGACTACGGCAACGCCGAGACCAACAGCCGCGACGACGGCAACGGCACCATGGAAGCGATCTCCTTCGGCAACATCCGGGTATGGGGCTACGGCACCGGCAACGGCCCGTGGATCTACGCGGACCTGGAGAACGGCCTGTTCACCGGAATCAACGCGGGCTACAACGCCAACGACCCGACGATCAACTACCGGTACACCACCGCCATCATCGACGGCGGCCCGAACCACTGGTCGATCAAGGGCGGCAACGCGCAGGCCGGATCCCTGTCCACGTTCTACGACGGCGCGCGGCCGAATGTCTCGGGCTACAACCCGATGCGCAAGCAGGGCGCCATCATCCTGGGCACCGGCGGCGACAACAGCGACGGCGCACAGGGCACCTTCTATGAGGGCGCTATGACCTCCGGCTACCCGTCCGCTGCGACGGAGGCTGCGGTCCAGGCGAACATCGTCGCGGCCGGATACGGCAGCGGCGGCAGCACTGGCGGCGGGAGCACGGGTGCGTTGCACGCGGTGGGTGCCGGTAAGTGCCTTGATGATCCGAACTCCAGCACCTCGGGTGGTACGCAGCAGCAGATCTACACCTGCAACGGTGGCGCGGGCCAGACCTGGACGCACACCTCGAATGGTGCGCTGACCGTGACGGTGAACGGCACGACGATGTGCCTGGATGCCAACGGTCAGGGCACCAGCAACGGTACCAAGGCGATCATCTGGTCGTGCAACGGCCAGTCCAACCAGCAGTGGAACTTCAACTCCAACGGCACCATCACCGGAGCCCAATCAGGCCTCTGCCTGGATGTGACCGGTGCGTCCACCGCCAACGGCGCCCTGGTCGAACTGTGGGCCTGCAACGGCGGCAGCAACCAGCAATGGACCCTCGGCTAGCACGACGAACCCGAAGGCCATGAAAACGCTCGGCCCGCTGACTTCGGCGGACCGAGCGTTTTCGTTTCGGCGACGCGGCGCTGGAAGCGGCCCGCGTTCATCGGTCCGGGCCGACCGCACTGCCGGTCCGGGCCGATCGGCTGGTCAGGCAGCGAACGGCGACCGGTACGAGGGCTGATGCGCCCGCAGGTCGAGCCGCAGCGTGAGCCGGATGGTGCTGGAGCGGGGCAGCTCGACCGTCAGCCAGGGCCCGCTGGCCTCGACGGACTCCGTGGCCACGGTCGGCTGTCTGTGTCCGTAGTCGTAGAGGTCGCCGATCCAGGAGGGGTCCTCGCAAGTCGTGTAGGTGACGGCGCGGATGTCGTGCTCCGCAAAAGCGCCGGCCTGCAGGATCACCCGGCGCGGCGTCTGCGGGTCGAGGTTGACCAGGTCGACCACGGTGGCCTCCGGGTCGATGCTGGAGACCAGGGCCGCGACGTTCGAGGGCAGGCCGGGGCGGCGGGCGGTGGCGTCGTAGTAGCGCACGCGTGCCTGCTGTAGGCCGCCGTTGTAGATGACCTGCGGTCCGCCCCAGGTCAGTTGCACCAAGGCTTCGGTGACCACCGGGTTGGACTGCTGCCAGACGTGGATGTCAGCCTCAGGCACGTCGAGGTCCCGGTAGCGCTCCATGCGCGCCAGGCGGTGGCGCACCTGCGCCTGCGCGGCCGCCAGGATCTTCTCCGGGTACTGAGGATCGTCGCCGGCGAGGAACG
>DASRFJ010000137.1:0-3207 GCA_035651595.1 Streptosporangiaceae bacterium
CGTCACCGACGAGGGGCTGATCGAAGCGGGCAATGTGTTCGAGGGCAGTCGCGTGTCGGTCGGCGATGGGGCGCTGAGAGACCCGCGATCATGGCCCAAGCTGCGCAACCCATTCCGACCCTCCTGGGGTGAGCCGTACCGGGACATCGTGGAGCGGATGCTGGCTGCTGTCCACCGTGCCCGGCAGCATGCTGCCGGGCACGAGGCGGTGTGCGTGTCCCATCAGCTGCCGATCTGGACCCTGCGTCGGCATCTGGACCAGCGGCGGCTGTGGCATGACCCGCGACGCAGGCAGTGTTCGCTGGCATCGTTGACCAGCCTGGTGTTCGGCGGCGAATCGCTGGTGGAGGTGGTCTACTGCGAGCCGACGGTGAGCGGTGTATGAGGTACCTGGGGCGTGCTGTCGCAGTAGCGATTGCGGTAGCCGTGCTGGTGGCCGGTTGTGCCACCGGTCCCGGCGCGGTGGCCCGCGGCGGCTCCTTCGAGTTCGTCTCACCCGGTGGTAAGACCGACATCTTCTACGATCCACCGGCCAGCCGGGGAACCGTCGGTGAGCTATCCGGTGACAGCCTGACCCAGCCGGGCACGACGGTGTCGCTGGCGAACTACCCCAACCAGGTGGTGGTGCTCAACATCTGGGGTTCGTGGTGCGGCCCGTGCCGGGCCGAGGCCGCCGAGCTCGTTCGGGTGGCGGGCGCGACGGCTGGTCAAGGCGTGCAGTTCCTCGGTATCGACGTGCGGGATAGCCGCCAGGCCGGAGCTGACTTCGCCCGCGACTTCGGCCTGACCTACCCGTCCATCTTCGATCCCCCCGGCAGGACGCTGTTCGCGCTGGCCGGCCTGCCACGTTCGGTGGTGCCGTTAACCATGGTGCTGGACCGCCACCACCGGGTCGCCGCGGTCTTCCTGCATGCCATGCACGCCCAGGACCTCCAACCGGTAGTGCAGCGCATCGCCGCAGAGCGCTAATCCGTTCTCACCCCCTCCCTGGCGTGTCGGGCCCTCGCGTCGCGCGTGTCGCGCTCCCGTGCACCGTGTGTCCGGCCCTCAGGTACACCGCATTCCCGGACCAGCCACCAATGCCGCGGAGTTAACGGTTTGGCGATCACGTCCAGGAGGCGTGGAGTTCGGCGTGTCGCCTCTGGGGCGGGGCGAGTGTGGACGGTGTTGTTGCGGTGCAGGGTTGTTCATGCTGGTTGCGCCGCGGGCCGCTGCACCTTCCTCGTTTCTAGACCGGCTACTACCCGGGGATCGGCCGGGAGAAGGGGTTAGCCGGTTGGGGATGCATCGTGGGGACTGGTGGCAGGTACCAGGGCGAGTCATTGCGCAGGTGATCGTTGGGCGACGGGACCTCTGGTAGGTCAAACCCGTCACGATCTTGCCTATATCACCAGAGGTCCCGTTGCCTGCGCAGTCTGTCATGACCACGACCCTGACCCGAACAATCACCGTCGCCGCTGGGGTGTTCGCTCCCGGTCATCTCGGCGAGCTGACCCGCTATTTGCCCTTCGAGCTCGTCGATGACGTGCTGGCGCAGACGGGCACGCTGCAGCAGCGACTGCGTGCACTGCCATCGCGAACCGGGGTCTACTTCGTGCTCGCGCTGGGGTTATTTCCGCGGATTGGCTATGCCCGAGTTTGGGCCAAGCTGTGCGCGGGCCTAGTCGCTGCCGGCCTGGTCATGCCTGCGGTGTCGGAAAAGGCGCTGCGGGAGTTGCGCCGCCGGTTGGGTCCGGCCCCGTTTAAGGCGTTGTTTGAAGTGGTCGCCGGACCGTTGGCGCAGCCGCGGACCCCAGGCGTGTGCTTTGCCGGGATGCGCACAGTCGCCTTTGACGGCCTCAATTCGCTCAAGATTCCCGACACCGACCGCAACCGCTGCTGGATCGGCCGCATCTGGTACCGGTTGGCCTTCGCCGGCTACCCGACGCTGCGGTTGATGTGCCTGGTCGAAACCGGCACCCGAGGTTTGCTCGGTGCCGTGATCGGCGGAGCCATCGGCACCCCCGGTGACCGCGATGAAGCCCACCTGGCTCGGCGACTGCTGCGGCTTTTGGGTCCGGGCATGCTGCTGTTGGCCGACCGGGCCTTTGACTCGGCACCCTTCCTCGCCGAGGTGCACCGCACCGGCGCGAAACTACTCGTCCGTGCCGGCAGCAGCCGCACGCCCGCGGTGTTGCGCCATCTGCCGGATGGGTCCTACCTGTCCCAGCTGGCCGGGCTGCCCGTGCGAATCATCGAGGCCGAGCTAACCGTGCGCGGCGCCGACGGCACCACCGTGCACAACCACTACCGCTTGATCACCACCCTGCTCGACAATCGCCGGTTCCCCACCGAGAGGCTAATCCGGCTCTACCACGAACGCTGGGAAATCGAGACCGCCTACCTCGCGCTGCGCCACACCCTGCTCACCGGACACGTCCTGCGCTCCGGGGACCGCGCCGGAATCGAACAGGAGGTCTGGGCGTTGCTGACGCTCTACCAGCTCTTACGCACCGCCATGGTCGAAGCAATCGAGACCCGCCCCGGCCTCGACCCCGACCGGGCCAGCTTCACCACTGCCCTGCACGCCGCCCAGGAGCAACTCATCACCGCCCAAGGCATTGATCCCACCGGCAACAACACCACCACCGGCGGCCAGCTCGGAGCGATCGGCCACGCCGTACTGGCCACCCTCCTGCCGCCCCGCCGACTGCGCTACAGCAACCGCAACGTCAAATGCCCGACTTCCCGCTACCACGCCCGCGACGATGGACGTCCCGCGCTGTCAACCGGCATCGTCGCCATCGACATCGCCCTACACATCCCACCGCTGCACCCCACCCCCGCGGCCGGATCCCAGCACCCCTTCCGTCACCGCCCACCTGCACCGAGCAAGCCGAGCACACCGACGGCTCCAACCCGCCGCCAGCTGGTCACCGCGATCCTGCTCAGCCAACCCGACCGCGACTGGCACGGCTGGGAACTCGCCAAGCAACTCAACATCAAGCAACGCAATCTGCTGACCCAACTAGCCGAATGGGCTCGACTCGGCTTTATCCGCCGAACCGGCGCCGGCACCTACGCGCTCGACACCCCACCCCCGAACTGGCCTCCCGACCAACTCACCACCCGCTCTCCCAGGGCAGTCACCACTCACCACAACAGCGACACGCCCAGCCTCTCCACATCCTGGACGTGATCACCAAATCGCTAACTCCGCGGCATTGG
>DASRFJ010000138.1:0-75354 GCA_035651595.1 Streptosporangiaceae bacterium
TGGCCACCGGAGCAGCAGCCACCCTGCTGATCGCGATCGGGTGGCTCATCGACGCCACGACAACCGAGGCAAGCTCAGCTGCCTATGTGCTCCAGGGCGTCGGCATCGGAATCTGGGCGCTGCTCGCCCTCGGCCTCGCCGTGCTCCGCTCGCTCGCGGAACAGGCAGCCGAGAGCGGGGAGGCCTCGAAACGGCCGCATTACGCAGGCTTGTGGCTTATAGCCGCCATCGGCCTAGCGCTGCTCGCCGTAGGAACTAGCTTCACCCTCAATCCTCTCGACAACGGCACTGCCATGGCCGCCGGCGTCCTCCAAGCAGCCGGAACGGGCGTTCTATGCGGCGCGGTTACAACTGCCCGGCTCCGCGGTTACGTGAACTCGCGTCCGGCGGCTATTGCGGAGGGCGGCCTGGGGATACTGGCTTGCTCCGGTGCCGCCGTCGCGGTCGTCGGCGGGCTGGTGTTCGGCGCTGATGTCACATTGACTGGCGTACGAATAGGGATGTCGATAGCGATCGCCATTCAGCTGGCCGCGGTTGCCGTACTGAGCCTTGCGGGGTGGGTACGGGTCCGCGAACTGACGGCTGGCGCGGTGACCCCACACTCAGCTACGCGCACTGCTTCACTTGCCTTACGCACACTGCCGGTTAGCATCTCAGACACCAGAGTTTCAGTTGTCACCGACAGTGCCGACTGTTAGCATCTCCGTATAGCGCTTCTGCCTCCTAAGCAGTAGGTCCCGCGTTCGAGTCGCGGTCGGGGCGCCCAAAGCCTTCCTGGCCTGGGAAAACGGCGCCCTACTAAGCAGCAGAGGTGCTGTGGTCAAGCATTTCGGTGCTAGGCACACTGCCTTCCTGACAAATATCCGTCCCGGGCACACGCGGATCACAGACAAATGACTAAACATGGCCTTCGTCTGGATCCAGCGACGCCTCCCCGCGCCTAACCAATACAAGGAAGGATGCGGTGGCCGCGATAAACACGAGCAGGATGAGCACATAGTAGTTGCCGGCGAGCAATTCCAGCCCGCGCCAGGTGAACTCGACAGCGTCCCGGCTGGTGCCGCCGTTCGGCGCGAGAAGCAGCCACCCGCGCGGCAATAGCTGGGCCTTCGGGTCGTAGCCGCCCTGGTTGCCGATGGGCAGCGGCCACCAGCCGAACAAGCCCACCACCAGCGCCACGCCGAGGATCCGGTAGCCGAGGCGTCGTGGTCCGTACGCGGCGAGGACGAGGGCCGGTATCACGTACACGTAGTGGTGCGACCAGCTAACCGGGGACACCAGCAGGCCCGTCGCGGCGCACGTGATCAGGCCGGGTAGCTCGTGGCCGCGCCGGCTGGCCAGTATCGAGGTGGCGAGCCCGGCGGTGCCGATGAGGACGACCGCGACCAGCCAGTACGTGTGCGCGTCGGGTCCGGCGTGAGTGAGGCGTAGTATGACGCCGTTCAGGGACTGGTTGTCCAGGTAGAAGGGTTTGCTGCCCGGCCGCGTGAACTTCCCGCCCCAGTAAATCGTGGAGGTGCGCGGCAGCAGCGCAAACCCGATTCCTGCCGTGACCGCGAAGGTCAGCGCGCTGACCGCGGCGGCCGTTACCCGCCGTGTGAACAGCAGGTACGGAATGAAGATCAACGGCGTGAGCTTGACTCCCGCCGCCAGCCCTATTCCGATGCCCTTGCACTTGACGGTGTCCGGCAGCGCGAGATCACCGACCACCAGAGCCAGCAGCACGAGGTTGATCTGCCCGAAGAATAGTGTCATCGCAACGGGTTCGAGCCACAGGGCCACGGCGGCGATCGCAACTGCCGCCGCCGCTCTGGTGAGGCCGGCGGGCCGTCCGGCGAGTCCTAGGGAAAGGTACGCCACCACCGGCAGCAGCCCGATTGTGAGCACCACCGTCCCGGCCTGCCAGGTCGCGAACGACGCCCCAGTTCCCGCGGCGAACAGGAGGGCCGCGAACGGCGTGTAGATGAACGGCAGCTTGTCCGCCCCGAGTTCCAGCGTGTAGAGCATCGTCGGCTGATTCCGCGCCGCGATACCGCCATCGCGGTAGACGGCCGTGTCGATCTGCGCCCAGTAATACTGCGGGAACGCGTGAACGAGCAGGGCGTACCCGGCCACGGCCAGCAGGAACAGTGCGACTGCGGCCATGAGCCAGGCGGCTGGCCGTATCCGGGTCACCGCTCCGTCTGTTCAGCCTTGAACCAGCCCAGTCATGTTCGCTGCCCATCATGTCAAACTCCGGCCGGTTGCGGCGCCGCTCCGCCCGCCAGGCAGGCGGGCAGAACGTCACATACCGGGTAGCGCGGCCGGCTCCCGGCGCGACACGCCCAAAGTAAAAGGTCGACGTGGCGGCCCGTGCGGACGGCAAGCGAGGTGCGAGGCCCCAACGCAGCCGCGGCGCCTGCGCTCCCGGTCGCTTTAGGCGTCTTCGAGGATCTCCGCGAAGGCGATGACGACCCCTCCGGTGGCGTGCTTGAGGGTGGCGCCGACCAGTTCACCCGCCTCCGCGGCGGCGGCGCTGGCCGCCGCGTAATCGGCAAAGTACAGGTCCAGCAGCCGGTAGGCCGGGGTCGGGCTGCCGTCTTCCTTCGGCCAGACCTTGGACGCCTGGAGCCGGGTGAGGCCGGGGAGCTTCCGCGCCAGCGCGAGCTGCTCGGGGTAGGCCGACTCGAAGGCGTCCGGGTCGGTGGGGTTGGAATAGATGAAGCTGATCTTCGTCGGCTTGTCTTGCGCAGTCAAGGCTGACCTCCTGGCGGTTATTGTCTGTCGATGTATCGGCCCAGAGTGGCCCAGAAGCCCCGTACGATCATCGATCGTAGCCGGAGGAATGGATGACAACTATGCCCGATTCACCGGAAATCCTTGCCGATCCTCCTGAGGTCGAGGACGAGGCGGTCGACCTGGACGCGAAGCCGCGGGACCTGCTCTCCGAGGTGCTGAAGAGCGTCCGCCTCAACGGTGAACGGATTGTCGCGTACGGCCCGCTGCGGACGTTCTCGGTCGGCTTCGCCGGCACCGGCACCCTGCACATCGTCGATGAGGGCGAGGTCGTGCTCCGGATCGACGGCGTCCCGCATGTCGAGCGCGCGAGGCACGGCGATGTCATCCTGCTGCCGCGCGGCGATCCGCACCACATCACCGACATGAAGGAAACGGGCGAACCCCAGCCAGCGCGCTGGCTGTGCGGAACGTTCACGATCGGGGACCCGCAGGCGAGCCACCTGCTCGCGAGCCTTCCGGCCGCGATCATCCTGCGCGGCGACCGCGGCCCGGCACTCGAAGGGCTCGAAGTGGCCCGCAGGATGCTCGTGGCCGAGATGGAATCGCCCTCGCAGGGCTCGGCGGTGATGATCGCCCGCATCCTCGATCTGCTGTTCATCCAGATTCTGCGCGCCTGGGCCGCCGGCGCGGACGCCGAACCGAACTGGCTCGCCGGTGCACTCGACCCCCAGATCGGTCTGGCCCTGAGCGCCGTCCATCGAGACCCCGGCCACGACTGGAAAGTCGACGAACTGGCAAAGGTGTGCTGCCTTTCCAGGTCGGCGTTCGCCGCACGGTTCGTCGCCCGGGTCGGCATGCCGCCAGCCGCGTATCTCGCGCACGTACGCCTCGACGCCGCCACCGATCTGCTCCGCGACACCGCCTTGCCGGTCGCGCTGATCGCGGCGAACGTCGGCTATCTGTCGGAAGCGGCGTTCAGCCGCGCGTTCAAGCGCCGCTACGGCACACCACCGGCCCGGTGGCGACGAGGCATACGAGCCCGGGACTCTGCCTGAGGTGGCTAGCGTGCAGCATGTGGCTGGCGATGCACCAGCGCGCTGGGTGCCCCCTGCATCAACGTGTCGGATTACCCCATCGTGGTAAGTTGACCCTCGTAAACGAGGGTCCGGCCCCCACAAAGGGGCGATCTACCACATTGTTCGAGATCCACGTTGTTCGAGATCAGGGCCGCTGCCTGCAAAGCGCCATCCACCAACAGGCCACAAGAGCTAAGGCCCGAGACACAATGATTGCCTGAGAGGTGAGCTGGCCCGAGTTCAGCAGCTTGCCGATCCGGGCGGCCTGCTCGTCGGCCGCGGTCAGCTCCGGCGTGTGGCCGTACCTGCGGTGCAGCTCCCGCTCCACGGCGCTGCTCCGTTCGGTCCAGGACGGTGGCGGCTGGGTGATGTCGGGGAAGTCGGCCACCTCCAGCACCCGCAGGCCTGCGCCAACGAGCAGATCGTGCAGCTGGGCGCTGGTGGGGAAGTGGTTGCCCTGCGGCGGGTCGTCCAGCCTGCCGCTCGCCAGGTACACCAGCAGACCGAGACGGCTTTCGGGACGGGTGACGCGGCGGAGTTCGGCGACCATCGACCGCTGAGCGCCCAGGCCGGCCGCGGTGCACAGCACGCCGAGGCACCAGGTCAGATCGGCGGTCGCGTCGGCGAACGGCAGCGCCGTCGCGTCGGCCTGAACCACCGGGGCGCCGAACAACCGGGCCGCGGCCCGGCACGCGCCAGCCTCGTGCTCGGCAAGCACAGAACGTACCCCGGTCTCAGCCGCGGCGTATGCCGCGGGCCCGCCCAGGCCCGCACCAACGTCGAGCAAGATCGACCCGGGTCGCGGCGCGAGGCGCTCCAGCAGCCAGTCCAGGACCGCGGGCTGGCCACTTCCGCGGCACGCGGCCGGAATGTAGTACTCCGGGCCGAGATCGGCGGCCACTCGGGCAGTCCACTCGGCCACACTGCCGAACTCCGCCTCCATCGGATCGCCGAGGGAGCCGGGGGAACCGAGGGAACCGGTGGAGCCGGTGGAGCCGGTGGAGCCGGTGGAGCCGGGGGAGCCTGTCATCTGTCCTCCTGTGACCGGATCCTGGCCGCCAGTTCGGCCTTGACCCGCGCGGCGAACTCGTATCCGCGGGCCGAGGCCAGCCCGGAGATGTTCACCCCGGCCACGCCCGGGATGGCCAGCAGGGCACGGGCCTGCCTGACCGCGGCCGCGATGCCCGCCGCGACCGGGTCGGGGTCATCGAGCACCGCGCGCGTCACGCCGGGATCCAGCTCCAGACCGGGCAGGCTGGAAAGCGCCGTGGCGGAGACGGGGTCGGTGAAGATGGCGACCGCGGCGATAACCGGGATCGTGACGCCAGCCCCCGCCGCGGCGGACATGAACCCGGCCACCGAGGCAACCGTGCCGTGGTTGAGCACGGCGACCGCGGCGCCGGCGCGCTGTTTCTGCGCCAGCCGGAAGGGCCGCAGGTGCCGCGGCGGCGCGGTGGGCGTCTCCGGGACTGCGGCGGGCACCCCGATGGACGCGGCCAGCGCGGCCAGCCGCGGCCCGTCCAGGTCGAAGACCTGCGTCACGTCCCGCCGGACGTCGTAGGCGCGGGCGTCGCCGGTCACGCACAGCACCGCGTCCACGCCGAGATGCCGCAGGCCATGCAGTTCCTGTTCCAGCACAACCCGGTTCCGGTCCCGGCAGGAAAGGGTGATCCACGGCCGTGCCCCCGCGTGCCGCAGAATCGACGCCAGCTGTGCGGGCGGGAAGTCGGGCCGGTCCTGATGTTCGCCGACCAGGACGGCGTCACTGACCGGGGCGAGGATGCCCGCCACGGCGGCGTGTGCGGAAACGGAGTACGGCTCGGAGCTGAAGTCGGTCAAGATCAGCGGCACCGGATCCAGCCGCACCGCCGGCACCGGGTCAGGCCACGCCACGGGGGCGGGAAATACGCACGGGAACCGCCCGACCTCGCAGCCGCTGTCGGGCCGCACGCCGCCGCACGGGCCCATGAGCATGTGCTTGGGACACTCTTCGAACATCAGGGTCGCACAGCCGGCTCGTCCGGCGGCTCGGCCTCGCCTTCCGCCCCGGGCACCCGTTCCTGACCCATCCGCCGCAACGTCGGCAATAGGGCAAGCGCGCCCGGCATCGGCAGCCACAGGGCCAGCACCCGGTAGACGAAGAGGCCGGCCAGCGCCACCGCGAGCGGCGCCCCGCTGTACCAGATGGCCAGCGACAGGCACAGCACCAGCACGCCCGCGCCGCCCAGCGGGCCGGTGCGGCGGGTGAACACCATCCCGACGGCGAACCCGACGAACATCGACGCCGCGTTCATCTTGAAGCCGAACGCCGCCATCCCCGACCAGGCCGCGAACGCGTCCGCCGCCCAGAACACCGCCATCCCGGCCAGCGGGATCCCGAAGCGCCACGGATGCCCGAACATCACCCGGATCAGGTGGATGGACTCCAGGAAGTTACCCATGGACCCGCGCCAGCCGTCCGCGCCGCGGTACCGGTCCCGGTATCGTTCCGCGAGCCAGAACGCGATCAGGAACCCGGGCACCGGGAGCACTGCCCACGGGATGGTGAAGTCCAATGGCGGCTGGTCCGAGCCGGCGGCGAGGACGGCGATCGCGCACGCCGTGCCGCCCAGTGCCAGCACTCCGTGCTCGAGGCCGGCCAGGCCGGAAACCCGGACCTTGGCCTCGCGCCGGTCGGCTCCGGCGGCCTCGAGCGCGTACCGGTCGATCGTCCCGCCGCCGTGCGCGAGGAACCCGCCGAAGCCGACCGTCACCACGATCCGCATCTGGTCCCCGTTCAGCGTCGGTCCGCCGGCCACCGTGAACATGCCCTGGTAGGCGTAGTAATAACCGGCGAACGAGATGCCCAGCGCGCCGATCACCGCGATGAGCCACACCGGCTGGAAGTTGCCGAGCACGGCGCGCACGGCGGAAAAGCCGGCCACATACGCCAGGCCCACGCCCGCGGCGAGTTGCAGCGCCGCGGCCGCGATCATCAGCATCGCCAGCGCGCTCCCGCGGCGCTCGATGTGATCACCGGTGACGCTGGGCAGCGAAATGTGCATGCTGCCGCCACTGCCCAGTAAACCCCGGTCGATGCCTAACGAAGGGTGGTTTTACCTGCCGGGATCACCCGAACGCCCGCCCGGGCAGGCGATCCCAGACCGAGTAAGCCCAGCCACGGGTGTACACGTGGTCCAGGTACTTGAGCCGGTCCTCGACGGCGCCGAGTGGGTCGATGGTATGTAGATCTGGCGGAACCCGCCGCGCAGGAACAGCCCGGCGGCCGCCAGGCAGCCGCCGTGCGTGAAGTCCCACAGCAGAATCGGTTCCACGAGATCCTGGATGTTGCTGCGGACGACCGCCAGCTGCTGGTGATCGTGCCCGGCCTCAGGTCGCGGACCCGGACCGGCAGCCTGGTGCGGGCCGTGCAGACTCCCGCGCTACAGCCGGCGAAGATCGACGGGTAGCCGCCGGGGTCGCCGCTTGGCGCGTGTTCGATCGACGAGCTGACCACGGTGAATTGAGGGAGGCCGTTGGTGGTGATGCACTCTGGCGCGGTGGAATTCCATTCGTCGTTCTGCACGACATAGGCGCCACCGCCGACACTCGCCTCGGGCCACCCCGCCTGCCCGCACAACCGAGTGGCCGGCGGGCTGGCCCGCTGTGCGGCAGCGCACCCGGAGATGCCGGCGACCAGCACGATGACGACCGTGACCCCGGTGAGCGTCCGCACCGGGTTCGCCTACCCACGCCGCGACCACCCATGTAGAGATCCGGTGGTCCGCTCCGACCAAGGGTCAAACGGGCGCGCGGGCGCCCCGACCGAAGGAGCTTGAGATGACCAAGGTAGTGCTGGGCATGTCGGTGTCGCTGGACGGCATCGCGGGCCCGGATTCCGACAATGCGGACGGTATGGCGGTTTTCGCGGCGATCCTGGGCTGGCAGTTCCCGCTGAAGAGCTGGCGCGAGCAGCAGGGCCAGGAAGGCGGGGCGGACTCGGTGGACTCCGCGGTGTGGGCCAGCAATTTCGAGCGGTTCGGCCCGCAGATCGTCGGCCGTCGCATGTTCGACTACGGGTTCCCCAACTGGGGCGAGAACCCGCCGTTCCACGCGCCCGTGTTCGTGCTGACGCACCGCGGCCAGGAGCGGATCGAGATGAGCGGCGGCACCAGCTACACGTTCGTCACCGACGGCATCAAGGCCGCGGTGGAGCAGGCCCGCGCGGTGGCGGACGGCAAGGACGTGCTGCTGGCAGGCGGGGTCAGCGTCGGCCAGCAGGCGCTGGAGGCCGGACTGGTCGACGAGGTCGTGCTGCACGTCACCCCGGTGCTGCTGGGCCGCGGCATCCGGCTGTTCGACACGTCGCGCGCCAGCCTGAGGTGCATCGAGACAATCCATGGCGAAGGCGCGGTCCACCTGCGCTACGAAGTCCAGTCGTTAGAGTCGGGGTCATGACTTCCGGCATCTCGGCGCTGCTGTTCGACGTGTTCGGCACCGTCGTGGACTGGCGGAGCGGCGTGCGCCGGGACGTTGCGGAAGCGGCAAGGCAGGTGGGGCGGACCGTGGACGCGGGGGCGTTCGCCGACGCCTGGCGAGCCGGCTACGCGCCCGCGATGGACGAGGTCCGTCGCGGGGAGCTGCCCTGGACCAAGCTCGACGACCTGCACCGGCGTACCCTGGAGCGGCTGCTTCCCGAGTTCGGCCTCGACGGTCTGGATGAGACCCAACGGGGCTGGCTGAACACCTGCTGGCATCGCCTCGATCCATGGCCGGACGTGCTCGCCGGGCTGGGCCGGCTGAAGCGGGACTTTGTCATCGCCACGTTGTCCAACGGCAACGTGGCGATGCTGGTCAGCATGGCCAGGCGCGCCGGCCTCCCGTGGGACATGGTCTTCAGCGCCGAGCTGTTCCGCCACTACAAGCCCGATCCCGCCTGCTACCTGGGCGCCGTCGACCTGCTGGGCCTCGAGCCGCCGCAGGTCATGCTCGTCGCCGCGCACAACGCCGACCTGTCCGCCGCGGCCGGCCTAGGCCTGGCCACCGCGTTCGTCCGCCGCCCGGCCGAGCACGGCCCAGGCCAGCACACCGACCTGGCGCCAAGCGGAAACTGCACGCTGACCGCCACCGACTTCGCCACCCTCGCCGAAGCGCTGGCCCACCCCCCCGACGGGCTCGCCCGCTAGCCCAGCCGACGGGCCGCGCGCTCCGGCCCGTGAAACCGCGGCCCAAGCCGTCCTCCCGCTCCTTCTTCTTCCCCCTGCCCCGTATCAGGATATTTAGCCTTATTTCGGGCGTGCCGTCAGGTGCGCCAGATCATTGCGGACACTTGCCTCCCCGGATCTGGACCTCGTTGGCTTATTCGGGGGTTTGCCCGGGTCGCTGGCTGCCCGGTGGGTCTGCGGCTGGTTTGATGGGCCTCGTTAGCGTGGTGGTTTTCCCCTTTGTGGTAACGGGACCCCTGTTCACGAGGGGCGGTCTTCCACGAAGGGGAAATCTTCCACGTTGCTGGCGGACTGCGGGTGCGCTCCTGTCCCGGTAGCGCCGAATCCGCCGTGCAGATCTGGCGCCTTTTCTACCGCAGAGCCCTTTATTGACACGGAGTCCTGCGCTCCTGTCCTTTCGGCCACTTCAGCAACACTGGCTGCGCACATCGCCTGCAAACGGACCCGACGCCTGGTGAACGAACTGCGAAATTGAGCAACACCGGCCAGCCCGCAGTGCACTGGCCAGCGCCCGTCTCGTGACACCGCTGCCGTTATGAGATAAGGCCGAGGAGGCGGGCGGCGTTGTCTTTCAGGATCAGCGGGCGGACCTCGGGTTTGATATCCAGCCGATCGAAATCGGCCAGCCAGCGATCCGGAGTGATCGCCGGGAAGTCGGAACCGAACAGTACCTTGTGCCTCAGCAGCGTGTTCGCGTAACGGACGAGCTGCGGCGGGAAGTACTTGGGGGACCAGCCGGACAGGTCGATGTAGACGTTCGGCTTGTGCGTCGCGATCGCCAGCGCCTCGTCCTGCCACGGGAACGACGGGTGGGCCAGGATGATCGTCAGATCGGGAAAGTCGGCGGCGACGTCGTCGAGGAACAGCGGGTTCGAGTACTTGAGCCGCACCCCGGCGCCGCCGCGGACGCCCGCGCCGATCCCCGTCTGGCCGGTGTGGAACAGGGCGGGGACGCCGAGTTCCTGGATCGCCTCGTACAGGCCGTAGGCCATCCGGTCGTCCGGGAAGAAGCCCTGCAGCGACGGGTGGAACTTGAAGCCGCGGATGCCGTTGTCGGTGACCAGCCGGCGAGCGCGGTTGACGGCCGCCTTGCCCTTGGCGGGGTCGAGGCTGGCGAACGGGATGAGGACATCTGGGTGTTCGGCGGCCAGGGCGGCGATCTCTTCGTTGGGGATCGGCGGGTGGCCGGTCGCGGTCTCCGCGTCGACGGTGAAGACGACCGCGCCCATCTGGCGCTGCCGGTAGTAGTCGGCCAGCTCGGGGATCGTGAGCGCGTGCGCGTTCGTGGACCTGAAATACTGCTGTTTGGCCTGTTCCAGCTCGTCCGACAGTGACGTCCGGCCGTCCGCGGTGATCTCGGCGTGGGTGTGGACGTCGATGGCTACCAGATCGGATACGTTCATCGGCGCGGTGGTCCCTTCGCGGCGGCTCGGTTCAGGCGGTTCGCTTGCGGGACCGCTCCGGCTGGGCGGCCAGGTTGTCGTGGCAGCTGCGCAGAACGCGGCGCAGCCGTGCGACTTCGGTCGCGGTCAGGCCGCCGAGCATCTCCGCCTCGACCGCCGCGACGGGGTCCCGGAACTGGTCGAGCACGCCCTGACCGCGCGCGGTCAGCCGGACCACCCGGCGGCGCCGGTCCGCCGGGTCGCCGTGCCGTTCGATCAGGCCGCGCTCCTCCAGCGCCATGACCAGCTCGGCCATCGACTGGGCGGCGACGAACGAGTTGCGGGCCAGCTGCGCCGAGGACATGTCGGGGTGCCGTTCCAGCACGGTCAGCGCGGTGTACTGGATGGTCGTCAGTCCGGCCGGCCGGAAAATGTCGTCCAACCGGGACCTGACCGCGAGCTCAAGCTGCTTGACCAGGTACAAGGTCATCGGCTCGGTCACGAACCGAAGACTATCGGGTGGCACCCGTCAGCTGGCCTGGCTCGTAGTCGACGAAGCGCGCCGGCCCGAGGTTGAGCCCTTCGGCAACCTGCTCCAGGTGTTTCGTGGATGCGACGTTCCCCCAGTGCCCAGTGGCGATCCGGGTGCCGATGGCCTGCACCCCGGCGACCAGCTCGGCGGAGCTGAAGTTGCAGTGACCGACACTGGCCACGTACGCCTGCCGGAGCAGGCTGGCGGACCCCGCTGCCTGGACTCGCGCCCGGTAGAAGTTCTCCTGCTGGACCGGCACCAGCTGGTCCGCGATCGTGTGCAGATCGAGTTCGGGCACCGCCAGACGGCCGGTGGGCACCGATGTCTCGCGCAGCGACCGGACGGCCGCCGGATCGGCTGTGATCGTCGCGTGCTGGGTGAGGTCGGTCAGGTCGCCGCCGAGGCTGAGCCCTGCCGCATGGTACATCGTGGCGACGTCCGGCAGGTACGGCGACCGGAGCAGCACCGCGCCGAAGTCGGTCCCGGCGGTCCAGCTCGCGCTGCCGCCGGACGCCGCGTCGATCGACGGGCGGCCGGACTCGATGAAGTCGAGCGTCGAGAACGACCCGGTGAACTCGACCTGGAACTGGCCCGCTTCCAGTTCGGCAGGCGTTAGCGGGGCGCCGACCGAACCGGGTGACGCGTTGAGCAGCGCCAGCGCGAGCGCCAGACGGGCCCGGCCCGCCGCGGTCTGCTGGGCCGTGGTGGCCGCGGCCTGAAGTTCCGCGGCGGTGGCCAGCGCCGCACTGGTAGTGGTGAACCCGGTCAGCTGCACGTTCTGGCCGGGCAGCAGCAACTGGGCCAGCGCGTACTCGCCGTCGAGCTGGTAGTTGTTGAGGTTGATTGCGCCCGCGACGATGCCGCAGGTGGTGAGCGCTCCGTCGATGGCTCCCGCGCCGTCCTGGGCCTCAATGGCGCTGATCAGGCCGCCCATCGAGGTGCCGACCGCGATCACCCGCCGTGGTCTGGCAGGGAGCGCGCCCGATTCAACCGCGCGCAGCGTGCCGAACTGATCGGACACCGCGGTGTCCAGCGCCCACATCGAACCGGACGGGTCGTAGGACGATCCGGCGAGCGCGTAGCCGCGCGCGAGCAGGGCTGCGGCGGTGGCCGGGTCGGGTGCGTCCTGCGCGGTCAGCGGCCCGAAGCCGTGGCTGTACAGCAGCAACGTGCCGTTCCACTGAGCGGGGATGTCCGCGATCCACACGGTGCCGTTCGGCAGTGTCCCGGTGTCATGGGTGACCCCGTCGGTCGTGGCGCCAGCTCCGGTCGGGGCGCCCACGATGCTCAGCGCCATCGCCGACGTGGCGGCGAGGGACAATGCGACGTTACGCAGCGATCTCATCGGTGTCCTCCAGGGTGTGCGGGATCCGCAGAGAGGATGGCCTTCTGGCTGTGCATGCTGTCACGACGTTCTAAAGATGTACAGGTTCCCTGATGATTATTTTTCAGGAAACCTGATCACAGCACGCGTGCGTTCGCGGTCCCGCTTGCCCTTCGGCCATTCTCGCCGGGCTGGACCGGGGGCGGGCTGGATATGCGGGTTCCAATGAAGCGGAAATCGCGCGGACTGGCGACCCAAGCGCACGTATCCGTCTCCTTTTCAAAAGCTCTTCCAGTCAAGCCCGTAGGGCTTGCAGAAGAAGGACGGAAACCGGGCATTTGGCTCATTACTGGCGCTGCCGCGGCGGAGGCTGGATTATTGCGGACAGTTACCCTCCCGGTTTGGGGGGGTAACTGTCCGCAATGATTTTCGGGCGGCTCCCGGGACCCGCGGCGGCTCCGAAACAGAGGATCATATCGGCGCGAACAGGGCATCGGCGCGCACCGAGCACAGGCGGGTGCCTCGACACGCCGGAAACACACCTTACGTACATTTGGGTCGCTCACAACCGGGGGATAAGTGTCCGCGATCTTCGTCGGCTCGTCGTCCGCAATCCGAATCGGCTGTGGGGGTACACGACAACCATAGCGAGCCCGACATTGCGGGCACAGTTCGCGATGCCGCGGGGGATTCGACGCCGTGGCGCGTCCCCAGCGTCGCGCTACGCTTTGCGTACGTCGTGCTCTCCAGGAGGCGCCGATGGCTGTCGGACCGGGAAACGAATCAGCAGGCATGCGGACCTCGCGCACCGACCGCGAGCAGGCGATCGAGATGCTCAAGACCGCGTTCGTGCAGGACCGGCTGACCAAGGACGAACTGGACGCGCGGGTAGGCCAGGCACTCGCGGCGCGGACCTATGCGGACCTGGACGCCGTCACCCACGACGTCCCCGTCTCGTCGAGACTTCCCCCACTCCCGCGGGTCTTGCAAACCACCTCAGCGCCACTGTCGCCGCACGTGCCGAGGCGTAGCGAGGTGCGGCGGGCGGTCACGTCGGGCACGGGGGCGCTCGGGGTGGTCATCGTCGCGGTAGGCGCCGTCGCGGGTGTCGCCGTCAACCCGCTCGCCGGGGTGGCCGTTGCCGTGTTCTTCGTGATCATCGCTGCGATCGCCGCCGGGTTCGCAGCGCTGGTCATCCGCAGTGCCCAGGTTATCGAGGAGCGGTCCCGTCGCCGCAAACGCGCCAGCTCCAGTGGGCGGACGCCGCCGGGACCAGGACCGGGCAGCCATAACATCGGCCCTATGGACAGCGCGGCAATCCTCGACCGGCTACGCACTGGTCGCGTCCTTGCGCATGCGCAGCGCAGGGTTTACGCACAAAGAGTCTCCGCGGGGCCGCCGCTAGCGCGTTGAGTTGCGACGGCCCTCGCGGAAACTGCCCCCCACCACTAAGTGGCGCTGGTCAATGCCGGGCCGGTGAGCCATTGCAGTTGTCGAAGACGGTTGGGTCGCGAGCCTCGGAGTGCCCGATCTCCTGCTCCATGAGCACGCCCCCCTCAAGAGCGGCCCATGGCGCCTGGTTAGTGGTGAGGGCCGCGGCGGGTGCCAGAGATCTTCGTCTAGCACGCAGGGTTGTACGCACTGTCCTGGTCCCTCTCGCACTCGTGCCAGGACTAGCCCTGCGCCCAGGCCTGGCGAACGGACTCTTCTCCAACAGAACCTAACAACGAGACTTCGCAGCTAGAGCGCAGTGAACGGTTAAGCCTGATGCGTGACGAAGGCTTCCTGGTAAAGCGCCACGCCCGCGGTTACCTGAGAGTCAAGATTTTTCACAACGACAGAGGTTTCACCCCAAGGCCACTGGACTACGGTCTGAGACATGAGCGCACACGTGATCGTCGGGGCTGGACTGGCGGGGGCCAAAGCGGCGGAGACGCTGCGCGAGGAGGGGTTCACCGGGCCGGTCGTCCTCATCGGCGAGGAGGCCGAACGCCCGTACGAGCGTCCGCCGCTGTCCAAGGACTACCTGCTGGGCAAGGCCGAACGCGAGTCGATCTTCGTCCACCCCGCGGACTGGTACCGGGAGCACGACGTCGACCTGCGGCTCGGCACGGCGGTCACGTCGATCGATCGCGGCGCGCACGAGGTGGTACTCGCCGACGGCGGCCGGATCGAATACGCCAAGCTCCTGCTCACCACCGGTTCGTTGCCGCGCCGCTTGCAGGTTTCCGGTGCGCACCAGGCCGGGGTGCACTACCTGCGCACCGCCGGTGACTCCGACCAGCTGAAGGCGGCCTTCGCCGGCGCCAGCCGGGTCGTGGTGATCGGCGCCGGCTGGATCGGCCTGGAGGCGGCCGCCGCCGCGCGAACCGCCGGTGCCGAAGTCACGGTCGTCGAGATGGGCGAACTCCCGCTGCTTCGGGTCCTCGGTCCCGAGGTCGCCCGGGTGTTCGCCGACCTGCACCGCGACCACGGCGTCGACCTGCGGCTCGGGGTCCAGCTCGACGACATCACCGGCTCCGGCGGCCGAGCCGACGGCGTTCAGCTCAGCGACGGCACCCAGATCAGCGCCGACGTCGTGATCGTCGGCGTCGGCATCAGCCCCAATACCGACCTCGCCGAGGCGGCCGGCCTGGACCTCGGCGACGGCATCAAGACCGACGCCTCGCTGCGGACCTCCGATCCGGACATCTACGCGGCCGGCGATGTCGCGTGCGCGCACCACCCGTTCCTGGACGCGCACATCCGGGTCGAGCACTGGGCGAACGCGCTCAACCAGCCGCAGACCGCCGCGAAGGCGATGCTCGGCCAGGACGTGGCCTACGACCTGCTGCCCTACTTCTACACCGACCAGTACGACCTGGGCATGGAATACTCCGGCTACGTCGCGCCGGGCAGCCACGACGAGGTCGTGTTCCGCGGCGACAAGCAAGCCCGCGAGTTCGTCGCCTTCTGGCTCCGCGACGGCCGCGTCATGGCCGGCATGAACGTCAACGTCTGGGACGTCAACGAGCACGTCCAGTCCCTCATCCTCCGCGCCGCCCCGGTAGACAAAACCCGCCTGTCCAACCCCGACATCCCCCTACCAGAGGTCTAACCCCACGCCCTCGGCCCCCGCCGCCCCAGTCCGTCGCGCGCCGCCCGGCCTGTCGGCGCGCAACCGCCGCCACCGGCAGCGTCGCCGATCCGCAGCGCCGGCCCGCCGCGCCCCGGCCCCTCCCGCGCCCGAAATGTCGCGGTTGCCGGTATCGCGCCACGGGCGGGTGAGCGGAGTGACGTTACTGTTGTGACGGAGGCGGCTATTGGTATGACAGTAAAGCAGCTTAGGTGTAAGAAAAGTGCTCCTTGGCAGAAAAGGCGCCAGATCTGGCGCCTTTCTTAACACGAAGCACTTTTCTGACACGTTAGGTTCGCTGTGAGGCCGAAATAACGGATATGTCGGGCGGATGGCGCGTCCGCGCCTTGATGGGCGTGGGGTGCGTGGTGCCAGTGGGGTTATTGGGCGTGAAGTGGCTTGTGGAGCGTGGTGGTGGCGGCGGCGCGGCGGGCGGGGCGGCGCTGCGGGCGGGGGTCGGGCGGGCGGCGCGTTCGCGAGCGGGGTGGTTAGGGGAGGGCGGGTTCTATGGCTCTGTAGAAGGTGGGGTAGGCGTAGGGCATGTTGCGGAGTGTTGCCAGCGGGACTTCGGCGCGGATTGCTACTTGAAGCGCGCCGAGGACTTCACCTCCGGTGGGTCCGGCGGAGGTTGCCCCGATAAGCACACGTCGTTCGGTGTCTTCAATGATCTTTATGAAGCCGTCGTTGCCAGCCTTGTGGATCCAGCCGCGCGCCGAGTATTGCACCTCCGTGCAGCCGACCCGGACGTTGATACCCGCCTCGCGGGCCTGGGCCTCGGTCATGCCGACCGAGCCGATCTCCGGGTCGGTGAACGTGACGCGGGGGACCGCCCGGTAGTCAGCCGGGTCGGGGTTCTCGCCGAGGATGTCCTGGATCGCGATCGCGGCCTGGTACATCGACATGTGCGTGAAGTGGCCTTTGCCGGTGATGTCGCCGATCGCCCACACGCCTTCGGCGGCGCGCAGGCGCGAGTCGACCGGGATGAACCGGGCGTCTTCGTCGACGCCGATCGCGCCGGCGCCGATCGCGGCCAGGTCGACGCGCCGGCCGGTGGCGACCAGCAGCCGTTCGGCGGTGAGCGTGGCCTGGCCGAGGTGCACGGTGAAGTTCCGCCCGTTGTGGGAGACCCGCTCGGCGGGGGCGTTGACGCAGACCTTGATGCCTTCGGCGGTGAAGATGCGCTCGATCAGCTCGCTGGCCTCTGGCTCCTCGAGCGGGAGCAGCCGGGGGGCCGCCTCCACCACGGTGACCGCGGTGCCGAACCGGGCGAAGACCTGGGCGAGTTCGGCGCCGATCGCCCCGCCACCAAGGATGATCATTGACCGCGGGAGCTCCTCGGCCTGCATGATCTCCCGGTTTGTCCAGTACGGGGTGCCGGCCAGCCCGTCGATGGGCGGGATGGCAGGGTCCGTGCCCGTGTTGATCACGATGCCGCGCCGCGCCTCGAGTTCGACCGTTTCGCCGTCCACGGTGGTGACCGCCACCGTGCGCGGGCCGGTCAGCTTGCCGTGACCGCGCAGGAAGTGACCGCCCTTGTCGGTGAACCGGTCGACGGCGGCCTTGTCGTTCCAGTCGTCGGTGGCCTCCTCGCGGATGCGCTGCGCGACCAGCGACCAGTCGGGCGTGATCGTCGTGGCGCCGGCGATGCCGGGTGCTCGCCTGGTCTCCGCGATCAGGTTGGCGGCGCGGATCATCATCTTCGACGGCACGCAGCCGTAGTACGGGCATTCGCCGCCCACCAGCCGCGGCTCCACGCCGGTGACGTGCAGGCCGCGCTCGGCCAGGGTTTCCGCGACATGCTCGCCGCCCGGGCCCATGCCGATGACGACGACGTCGGTCTGGTCCATCTGCGCGCTCCTCAGCAGGACGGGACCGGCTGGCCGGCCTTGATGTCTTCCAGGTAGGTGACCGCCTGGCTCAGCGTGCTGACCTTGACGACGCGCAGGCCGGCCGGTATCGCGTTCTTCACGTCGTTGCAGTTGGACGCCGGGGCCAGGAAGACCGTGGCGCCGGCGTTCCTGGCGCCGATCATCTTCTGCTGAATGCCGCCGATCGCGTCGACCTTGCCGCCCACCTCGATCTCCCCGGTGCCGGCGATGAACTTGCCGCCGGTGAGGTTGTCCGTGGTCAGCTTGTCGATGATGCCGAGCGCGAACATCATGCCGGCGCTCGGGCCGCCGATGTCGCCGATGCTGATCTTCACGTTGAACGGGAACTTGTACTGGTCCGTGACAAGCACGCCGATGATCGGATGGCCGCCCGAATCGATGGTCTTGACCGGGACGTGTTCGGTCTGGCCGTTCCGCACTACCTTCATGTCCAGCAGCGATCCAGCCGGGTGAGAGCGGATCAGCGAGGTCAGCTGGGTGTCGCCGGTCACCGCCTGCCCGTCCACGGCGGTGATCACGTCGCCGTCCTTCAGCGCGCTCGCGGCAGGAGCGCCACTCTCGGTCTGCGTGACGGTGACCAGCGTGGTGAACTTGATGCCGAGTTCGGTGAACGCGGCGGCGGTGGCGAGCTGCTGTGAACTGGCCATCTGCGCGGTGTCCTGCTGCTGCGCCTGCTGCTGAGTGGTACCCGCGGGGAACAGCTCGGTTTCCGGCACCACGGCCTCGCTCGGGTTCAGCCAGGCCGCGATCGCGGAGAAGATGTTGATGTTGCTGCCGGGGCCGCCAGCGTAGCTGACCGTCACCATGTTGAGGTGCCCGCTGGTGGGGTACGTCGCATGCCCGTCGATGCTGATCAGCTGCTGCCCGGAGGAGTCCTTGCCGAGCGTGTTCAGCGTGGGCCCGGGGCCGAGGATGACGTACGGCACCGGGATCAGCACGCTGACCGCTATCGCCGCGGCCGTGCCGATCGACGCGATCAGCAGCGTCAGGGTACGACGGGACATGGACATGCTGCTGAGACTAGCGGGTCAGGCACTGCCGACCCACTCGCTCGTCCCGTCGGCGAACCGCTGGTGCTTCCAGATCGGCACGGTGGCCTTCAGCTCGTCGATGAGGGCCCGGCAGGCCTCGAACGCCTCGGCCCGGTGCGGGCAGGAAACGGCGACGGCCACTGCCAGGTCGCCGATGTCCAGGTCCCCGGTCCTGTGCACCGCCGCCACGGCGATGACCTTGAATTTCTCCGCGATCTGCTCGGCCACGCGCCGCAGCTCGGCCTCGGCGGTCGGGTGGGCGCTGTAGGAGAGCCCGATGACCCGCTTGTCGTGGTCCTCGTCCCGGACCGCGCCGGCGAACAGCACGATGCCGCCGGCCGCCGGGTCCGCGACCGCGGCGCGGATCTCGTCCACGGACAGCTCGGAGTCCCGCAGGCCGATCAGGCGAACAACGCTCACCTGATCACGTTACCCGCTGGCTGCTTGCGGCGCGGTGTCACCCTGGCCGCCTGTTGCGCGGTGTCAGCCTGGCCGCCGGTGGCGCGGTGTCAGCCTGGCCGCCTGTGGCGGCGGGCACGCCGCACGATGGCCGCTGTGCCGATCGCCGCCACGGTGGCGCCGGCCACGGTAATCGTCGCCTCCTTGCGGGCGATGCGGCGGCCGGCCACCGCGTGCTTGCCGCCGCGCTGGCCGAGCAGTACTTCCAGTGCCTCGGCGTTGCCGAAGCGCGGCCGCCAGCCGTGCTCGCGCAGCACCGCGCACTCCACCACCCACGGATAGGTGACGTACCGCAGGTCCATGGCCGGCGCCGGGGTCACCCCCATCTGATGCAGTCGCTGCGCGGTGCCGAACGTGAGCCTGGCCGGCAGCTCGATGCTCTTCAGGCCGCTGAGCCGCTCCACCTCGTCTTGTTCCAGCCAGCCGTCACAGCCGACCGCCAGCTCGCCGTCCAGACCCCGCGCGACGGTGAACTCCAGCGCCGACACCAGGTCGTCGACGTGGCAGAACTGCCAGCGCGGCGCGCAGCCCTTCACGGTGAGCAGCCGAGGGGCCTCGAAGTGCCTGGTCACCAGCGTGTCGATGCCGCCGCCGACCAGGGCGGCCGGCCGGACAACGGTGACCGCCATGCCGGGGTTGGTGCGTGGCGAGCGCAGCGCGAGCTGCTCGATCTCCAGCATGTCGCCGGCCACGCTGCTGTCGGCCAGCGCCGCGAGCGGCGCGTTCTCCGCCAGTGGAACCGGGTTCTCTGGCCGAGCCCCGTACACCATCGCGCTGGTGACCAGGACGACCCGGCCGACCCGGCCCGCGGCGGCCGCGGTCAGCACGGTCTGCGCGCCGCGGACGTTGAAGGCCCGGCGCCGCCGTGCGTCGGAGCCCGGGGTGAGGTCGGTGTCGGCGTGCACGACCACGTCGACACCCGTCAGCCGTCCGGCCAGCGCCGGGTCGCGGACGTCCGCGACACGCCACGTCACGCCGTTGCTGTCGCCGCGCTCGTCGTCGATCGCGATCACTTTCTTGACCTGGGATGACTCGGCGAGCGCGCGGGTGAGGGCCGGGCCGATGCCGCGTGTCGCGCCGGTAACGGCCACCACGGGCATAGGCTGGTCAGGTCCTTCGCTACGCTCCTGGCGATATGGCCGCCCGGCGCTTGTCACAGTGCGCATCTCCCGAGATAACGTGACGGTCATGACCCTTCTATCCTGCCGCAGAGGTCGCCATGGCTGATCGCCCGTTCGGTTTCGGGCTGCCCGACAAGCCGGAAGATGAAGGCGGGAACACCTCCGGTGTCCCGCAGGGCGGGGACCCGTTCGGGGGCGCCGCGGGCGGTCCCCAGCAGTTCGCGGACGCCCTGCGGCAGTTCGCCGACATGCTTTCCTGGTCCGGCGGTCCAGTTAACTGGGATCTGGCCAAGAACGTGGCCAGGCATGTCATCTCGGCGGCGGGGGACCCGTCCGTGCTTGACGCGCAGCGCCGGGAGATCACCGAGGCGGTCCGGCTCGCCGACCTGTGGCTGGACCAGGCGGCGTCGTTCCCGTCCGGCGTGCACCGGATCGAGGCGTGGAGCCGGTCGGAGTGGCTGGAGGCGACGTTCCCGGTCTGGGCGAAGCTCTGCGAGCCGATCGCGGCCAAGGGCGTCGAGGCGATGAGCACGATGATCCCGGCGGACCCGTCGCAGCTCGGCGGCGACCTGCCCGAGGAGATGAAGGCTGTTTTCGAAGGGCTCGCTGGCGGCGGTGCTGGCGGCGCCGGCGGCGTGGGTGGCCTTGCCGGGCTGTCCGCGATGTTCCGTTCGATCGGCGGCGCGATGATCGGCAGCCAGACGGGGACGGCGGTGGGCGAACTGGCCCGCGAGGTGGTGGGCTCGTCCGACGTCGGCCTGCCGCTCGGCCCGGAGGGCACCGCGGCACTGCTCCCCGCCGGGGTCGCGGACTTCGGGCAGGGGCTGTCGGTGGACGCCAGCGAGGTCCGGCTCTACCTCGCGCTGCGCGAGGCGGCGCACCAGCGGCTGTTCGCGCACGTGCCGTGGCTGCGCACCCACCTGCTTGGCGCGGTGGAGCAGTACGCCAGCGGCATCACGATGGACATGGCCAAGCTGCAGGAGGCCATGCCGGACGTCGACCTCACGAACCCGGAGGCGCTCCAGGAGGCACTCCAGGGTGAGGGGCTGTTCCGCCCCGAGGACACCCCGGCGCAGAAGGCGGCGCTCAGCCGGCTGGAGACGATGCTGGCCCTGGTCGAGGGGTGGGTGTCCACGGTCGTCGCCGCGGCCGCCAAGGGCCGGCTCAGCCACGGCGACGCGCTGGCCGAGGCGATCCGCCGCCGCCGCGCCACCGGCGGCCCGGCCGAGCGCACGTTCGCCACGCTGGTCGGGCTCGAGTTGCGCCCGCGCCGGCTGCGCGAGGCGGCGACGATCTGGCAGGGCCTGACCGAAGCGCGCGGCATCGACGGGCGCGACGCCCTGTGGGGCCACCCCGACCTGCTGCCGGTCGCCGACGACCTGGAGAACCCGGAGGCGTTCGTCCACCCGTCCGAGCTTGACCTGGACATCTCCGACCTCGAGAACGGGGACGACGGCGAGCGCGAGGACGGCACGAAGTAGCCGACTCCAACCGGGGGGCCCGGAACTGCCATGTCGAGCCCACGGTCGGCGGCCGCGCCCAGGAGTCGTGGCGAAGCCGGGATCCCGACGGGAGAAACCACGGCTCGTTAGGATCCAAGGCATGCGGGTTGCGGACGTGGTGGGATTCGCCGGGCACGAGGTTCACGTGTGCCGGTACCGCGAGGCGCACACGCTGCTGCGCTGGCTGGGCGGGAACGGGGACCTGCGCGGGCAGCGGGTGCTCGACGTGGCCGGCGGCGACGGGTACTGGGCGGCGCGGGCGCGGCGGCGCGGGGCGCGGGCGGTTGCGCTGGACATTTCGGAGCGTAAGCTGCGGCGGGGTGCGGCGCTGAGCGTCGCGCCCGGCCTGGTCTGCGGCGACGCGCTGCGGCTGCCGTTCCCGGACGCCAGCTTCGACCGGGTGATGTCGATCTGCGCGATCGAGCACTTCGACGACGGCGCGCGGGCGCTTGACGAGATGGCGCGGGTGCTGCGGCCCGGCGGCGAACTGGTGATGTCCGCCGACGCGCTGACGCTGGCCAAACGCTGGCCGAAGCTCTATGCATCGCATTGCGTCCGCTATAGCGTCCAGCGGACATACTCGCTGGAGCAACTCACCGAGCTGCTCGCCGAACGCGGGCTGACCGTGCTGGCGCACGAGTACCAGTTCCGGAGCCCGTGGGCGCAGCGGCTGTACCTGAGTTTGTCCGCGTACGGCGGGAAGTTCGGCTTCAATGCCGCGGTGCCGGCGCTGCCCGCGGTGGCGCTCGCGGACCGGATCAGGCCCGGACATGGCGGGTCTATCGTTCTCGTGCATGCTCGACGCACAGAGATTAACGGGGCATTGACGCAAGCGTAAGTGTTCGTCCGCTGCCACCGGCAGGGCGTAGGCTGCATAGTTGACGGGACATCCACGCAGGCGGCGTCATCGTGCCGTGAAACGCGCCCGGGTGTCCCAGGAGAGGAGCAAGTGCGGTCGTGGCACCCCGCGTACTTATCGATGCGACCGACGTGCCAGCCGACCGGGGAGCGCTCGGCCGGTACGTCGACGGGCTGATAGGCGCGCTGGACGCGGTTGGCGCGGACATCGCCGTGGTCTGCCAGCGTGCCGACGAAGAGCGCTACGGACGGCTCGCCCCCGGCGCTCGCGTGGTAACCGGGCCGACCGCGATCTCGCATCGGTTCGCCCGGCTGGCCTGGGAACAGAGCGGTTTGCCGGTGGTGGCCGAGCAGGTGAGCGCCGACGTGATTCACGTGCCGTACTACTCGATGCCGCAGCGCCCGGGGCGTCCCACGGTGGTCACCGTGCACGACGTGACGTACTTCACCGAGCCCGAGCTGTACAGCCAGACGGGCGCGATGTTCTTCAAATCGGCGATCAGGACCGCCGCGCGCCGGGCGGCACGGCTGCTCGTGCCATCCAAGGCGACGCGAGACGAGCTCGTCCGGGTGCTGGAAGCGGATCCGACCAGGATCGACGTCGCGTATCACGGCGTGGACCACCGGCTGTTCCACCGGCCGGAGGAGCCGAAGATCACGAGCGTGTCCAACCGGCTCGGCCTGCACGGCAAGCCGTACGTCGCGTTCCTCGGCGCGCTCGATCCGCGCAAGAACGTCGCGGCGCTGATCAAGGGCTGGGCCGGCGCGGTCGAGGATCTCGAGGAGCCGCCCGCGCTCGTACTCGGCGGCGGTGGCGGCTGGAGCGAGGAAGTGGACGCGGTCGTGGCGACGCTGCCCCCGCACCTTCGGCTGATCAGGCCGGGTTACCTGCGGTTCTCCGATCTGCCCGGCTTCTTCGGCGGCGCTTTGGTGGTCGCGTTCCCGAGCCGTGGCGAGGGCTTCGGGCTGCCGGTCCTCGAGGCGATGGCGTGCGGCGCGCCGGTGCTCACCACGCACTGCACCTCGCTGCCCGAGGTCGGCGGCGAGGCCGTGGCGTACACCGAGCCGGACGCGGACAGTATCCGTGACGCGCTGCGCGCCCTGCTCGACGATCCCGCGCGCCGGGACGCGCTGGCGAGCGCCGGGCACGCCCGTGCACAGGAGTTCACCTGGGCCGCGTCGGCCGAAGCGCACCTCGCCTGCTACCGACGCGCCGCCGATCAGCACGCCGCGGATGTAAGCGCGGTGTAACGTAACGGCATGCCAACCGCTGTCGATCGTGAGCCATTGGAAGCCATCGTCCTGGTGGGCGGACAGGGCACGCGACTTCGCCCCCTGACGCTGTCCGCGCCCAAGCCGCTGCTGCCCACCGCCGGTGTGCCGTTCCTGTCGCACCTGCTGGCCAGAGCCGCGGCGAGCGGGGTCACCCACGTGGTGCTGGCGACGTGCTACAAGGCGTCGATGTTCAGCTCGGTCTTCGGCGACGGGTCGGCGTTCGGCATCAGCATCTCGTACGTGACCGAGGACGAGCCGCTGGACACCGGCGGCGGCATCCGCAACGCGGCCCGCTCGCTGCGCGGGTCTAAGGCGGCGGACCCGGTCGTGGTGATGAACTGCGACATCCTGTCCGGGCACGATCTTGGCGCGCAGCTTGACCTGCACGTGAAGTCGGACGCCGCGGTGACGCTGCACCTGGTCGAGGTGCCGGACCCGACCCGGTTCGGCTGCGTGCCGATCGACCCGAACGGGCGTGTCACAGCTTTTCTGGAAAAAACGCCAAATCCTGTGACGAATCGCATTAATGCGGGATGTTACGTGTTCCGCCGCGACGTGATCGACTCGATCCCGGCGGGCCGCCGGGTGTCGGTGGAGCGCGAGACGTTTCCCGGCCTGATCGCGGCCGGTGAGCTTGTGATGGGCTACCCGGAGTCCGCCTACTGGCTCGATGTCGGCACGCCGCAGGCGTTCGTCCGCGGCTCCTGCGATCTGGTGCTCGGGAAGCTGCCCGCGCCAGCGATTCCCGGTCAGCCGGGACCGGCGGAGCGCCTGCTGCTCTCGGACGCGACGCTGGCTTCGGGGGCTTCGGTAACCGGGGGTACCACACTCGGGGAGCATGCCTCGGTCGCCAGCGGCGCCGTGGTGGCAGGCAGCGTGCTGTTCGACGACGCCGTCGTGGGCGAGGGCGCGGTCGTGCGCGACTCGATCCTCGGCCGCGGCGCGGTGGTGGAGGCCGGCGCCGTGGTGGACGACGCGGTCATCGGCGACAACGCGGTCATCGGCAGCGGGAACGAGCTGGCCCGCGGCATCCGGATCTGGCCGGGCACCCGGCTGGCGCCCACCTCGGTCCGTTTTTCCTCTGACGTGTAGCAGCCGTGGAGCTTGACTGGCGGCCGCCGCTTCCGGTCAGCCTGCGGCTCACGCTCGGCGTGTACCGGCACGGCGGCGGCGACCCCACGTTCCGTACCGACCGCGACGGCGCGCTCTGGCGCACCACGCTGACCCCGGACGGCCCCGCCACGCTCCGTCTCGTGGAAACCGCTGACGGCACGATGCGGGCACAGGCCTGGGGCCCGGGTGCCCGCTGGGTGCTGGACCAGCTCCCCGCGCAGCTCGGCGCGTTCGACACCGCCCAGCTGCCGTCGGACGCGGATGGCCCGGGCGCGGAGCTGCTGCGAGACATCGCCAGCCGGCTTCCTGGCCTGCGCATCGGCCGCAGCGGCCGCGTCTTCGAAGCGCTCGTTCCCGCCGTCCTCGAGCAGAAGGTCGTCGGCAAGGAGGCGCACCGGGCCTGGCGCGCGCTGCTCTTCCAGCACGGCACGCCAGCCCCCGGCCCGGCACCCGCCGGCATGCGTGTCTTCCCTTCGCCGCGGGTCTGGGCCCGGATCCCGTCCTGGGACTGGCACCGGGCAGGCGTCGAGGGGGTCCGCGCGCGCACGATCATCAACGCCGCCCAGGTCGCCGCCCGGCTGGAGGAGATCACCTCGCTCAGCCACGCCGAAGCCGATGCCAGGCTTCGTGCCCTCCCCGGCATCGGCCCGTGGACGTCGGCCGAGACCCGCCAGCGCGCGGCCGGAGACCCCGACGCCATCTCGGTGGGTGACTACCACCTGCCCAAGGCGGTCGGCTGGACGCTGGCCGGCGAGCACGGCACCGACGACGAGGGAATGCTGGCGCTGCTCGCCCCCTACGCAGGTCAGCGCTATCGGGTGCAGCGGCTTATCGAACTGGGCGGCAGCACGCCGCCCCGCCGCGGCCCCCGCATGGCGGTCCGCGACTACCGCGGCTTCTAGCCGGCCCTCGGGCAATGCCGGGACAACGTGGCGGATTCGCCCTTTGTGGTCGTCTGACCCCCGCGCGTGGGGGTCAATCCGACACGTACGGCATATCTTCCACGTTGATGGCGGGTCACCTGCCGCGTCTAGGTCCCACCAGCCGCAGCCGCCTCATCAGGCAGGCTCCGGCCGAAGCGACCACGTTTCCGGCGACGCGCACGACGCTCGGCTTCGGCGGCACGGCGAGCCTCGACGCGACCGTCGGCTGACCCGCACCGGCGGGTGTCCGTTCGCTCCCGCGTAAAGTCTGGGTATGGGCGTTTCCCGCGACGACTCAGGGGTCACTCCAGCCGCTATGCGCCGCGCGCTCGCCAGAGCGCGCGATGGTAAGGCGCTGGACCACGCCGAGGCGACGGTTCTGCTGCACGCCAGCGGCGATGATCTCCAGACGCTGCTCGGATACGCGAGCGCCACCCGGGACCGCGGCCTGGAATCGGCGGGCCGCCCGCGGGTGATCACCTACTCCCGCAAGGTGTTCATCCCGCTGACCCGGCTGTGCCGGGACCGATGCGCCTACTGCACGTTCGCCACGGTCCCGCACCGGCTGCATAGTCTCTACCTCGAGCCCGACGAGGTCCTCGACATCGCCCGGCAGGGTGCGACGCTGGGCTGCAAGGAAGCCCTGTTCACCCTCGGCGACCGGCCAGAAGAACGCTGGCACCAGGCCAGGGAGTGGCTCGACGCGCACGGCTACGAAGACACGCTGTCCTACGTGCGCGCGATGGCGATCCGCGTGCTGGAGGAGACCGGGCTGCTGCCGCACCTGAACCCGGGGGTCCTGAGCTGGCAGGACTTCCAGCGGCTCAAGCCGGTCGCGCCGTCGATGGGCATGATGCTGGAGACGACGGCGACGCGCCTGTTCACCGACAAGGGCGGCCCGCACTTCGGCAGCCCGGACAAGGATCCGGCGGTGCGGCTGCGCGTGCTCGAGGACGCCGGCCGCTCCAATGTGCCGTTTACCACCGGCATCCTGATCGGCATCGGCGAGACGCTCGCCGAGCGCGCCGACTCCGTCTTCGCGATCCGCAAGGTCGCCCGCGAGTACAACGGGGTCCAGGAGGTGATCGTGCAGAACTTCCGGGCCAAGCCGGACACGAAGATGCGCGACACCCCGGACGCCGAGCTCGACGACCTGGCCGCGACGATCGCGGTCACCCGGCTGGTCCTCGGCGCCAAGGCGAGGATCCAGGCGCCGCCGAACCTGGTCGGCGAGCAGTACGCGCTGATCCTGCGCGCCGGCATCGACGACTGGGGCGGCGTCTCGCCGCTTACTCCGGACCACGTCAACCCGGAACGCCCGTGGCCGGCCATCGACGAGCTGGCCGCGCACACCGCCGCGGCCGGCTTCTCGCTCCGCGAGCGCCTGACGATCTACCCGCCGTACCTGCACGAGCCCTGGCTGGACCCGCGCCTGGCCCGGCACGTCGCCGCGCTCGCCGACCCAGAGAGCGGCCTGGCGCGCGATGGCGCGATGCCCGTCGGCATCCCCTGGCAGGAGCCCGACGGCGGCTGGGGTGAGTCCGCGGGCCGCACCGACCTGCACGTGACCATCGACACCACTGGCCGCACCCATGACCGTAGGGATGACTTCGCTGAGGTCTACGGCGACTGGCAAGCTCTGGCGGAACGTACGGTGGTTTCTCCGCTGGCACCCTCCTCCGTCGCCCGGCCGGCCCCCACGGCGGCCTCCACGGCAACCCCTGCGGCGGCCTCCACGGCAGCACCTGCGGCGGTCCCCGCGATCGCACCGGCTGCTGCCCGTCCCGGGGAGGTGGCCGCGGCCCTGCGTCAGGCCGAGCGCGACCCGGCCGCGTTGACCGATGCCGAAGCAATTGCCCTCCTCTCTGCCGACGGCCCGGACCTGGAGGCGCTGGCCTCGATCGCCGACGCGCTCCGCCGCGAGGTCCGCGGCGACGACGTGACCTATGTCGTGACGCGGAACATCAACTTCACGAACGTCTGCTACACCGGGTGCCGGTTCTGCGCGTTCGCGCAGCGGCGCACTGACGCGGATGCGTACACGCTGTCGCTAGAGCAGGTAGGCGATCGGGCCGAAGAGGCGTGGGCAGCGGGTGCCACCGAAGTCTGCATGCAGGGCGGCATCCATCCCGATCTTCCAGGCACAGCGTACTTCGAAATTTCTTCCGAAGTCAAGCGGCGAGTGCCAGGCATTCACGTTCATGCGTTCTCGCCGATGGAGGTGGTCAACGGGGCGTCTCGCACCGGACTGCCGATCCGGGAGTGGCTGGTCCGCGCCAAGGACGCCGGGGTCGGCTCATTGCCGGGCACCGCGGCGGAGATCCTGGATGACGACGTGCGCTGGATCCTGACCAAGGGCAAGCTGCCCGCGTCGGTTTGGATCGAGGTCATCACCACCGCGCACGAGCTGGGCATCCCGACCTCGGCGACGATGATGTACGGCCACGTCGACACGCCGGCCCACTGGGTCGGGCACCTGCGCGTGATCCGCTCGATCCAGGAGAAGACCGGCGGTTTCACCGAGTTCGTGCTGCTCCCGTTCATCCACGAGAACGCGCCCATATACCTGGCCGGATTGGCCCGGCCTGGGCCGACGCGCCGGGAGAACCGCGCGGTGCACGCGGTATCCCGGCTGCTGCTGCATGGGGCGATCGACTCGATCCAGGCCTCCTGGGTCAAGCTCGGCGACGACGGCTGCCGGGACGTGCTGCGCGGCGGCGTCAACGACCTGGGCGGCACGCTGATGGAGGAGACGATAAGCCGCATGGCCGGGGCCGGACACGGCTCCTACAAGACGATCAGCCAGTTCCGCGCGATCACCGACCCGCTTGGCAGGCCGCTGCGCCAGCGCACTACCACCTACGGCCAGCCGTCCGCGGAACGACAGGCCGCCGCGGCCGCCAGTAACGGCGTCACGCCTGCCGTGCGCACTTCGTTGCCGCTGCTCACCACCTAACGCATGTCGCAGGCCCTCGCGGCGCGTGGCTGCCGTGACTCTCGATGCCTAAGCGACACGGCACGACAAGTTTTCATGTTAAAAATGGGCTCCATGTTAGAAAAGGCGCCAAATTTGCACCCTTTTCTAACATGGAGCACTTTTCTGACATCTAAGCCATGCGACACAACGGGGCATAAGGGACGAATCTGACCCGACGGGCAGTCCTCTGTCGGCCGGCGCCCCTGGGGATGTGCGAGCAAGGGGTTAGCGCGTTAGGAGGAAGTTCGCGGGGTCGCGGGGTGGGCGGTGGCGCGGGGGCGCGGCGTGGTGGCCGACGGCGATGGCGCCCATCGGGAGCCAGGCGGGCGGCAGGTCCAGTGCGCGGACGGTCACGTCCTGGCAGAACAGCGTGCTGGAAATCCAGGCGGAGCCTAGTCCTTCGACGGCGAGCGCGACGAGGAAGTTCTGCACCGCGGCACCCATCGCGACGGTGAACATGGCCCGCTCGCAGGCGTTGCGGCGCGCGTCCGGGTACTTGTGCATCGCATCCGGAGCCAGGCACGGCACGACGACCAGGGGAGCACGCCGGAGCGGCTCACCACGGCGGGTCCGCCGGGCTATCTGCTCCTGCGTGAAACCGTCCGCACGCAGGTCGGCGACCCACGCGTCGAGCATCGCGTCCAGCAGCACGGTCCGCGCCGCGGGGGACTCCAGCAGCACGAACCGCCATGGTTCGCTGTGGTGCGGGGCCGGCGCGGTGATCGCGGCCGCCACCGCGCGCCGCACGGCGCCGGGGTCGACCGGCTGATCGGTGAAGTCCCTGATCGTCCGGCGGGCATGCAGCACGTCCGCCGAACCGTAGCGGAACATGTCCTCGTCGGCCGGCCGGATCAGCACCCGGGCGCCGGGGCCGTCCTCGTCGGTGACCAGCGCGTCAAGGCCGCGCACGACGGCGACCGGCAGCTGTAGCGCCTTGCCCTTCACCAGGTCGGCCGCCGCGGCGATCTCGTCGGCGACCGCGGCGACGGTTACCTCCAAGATGTTGCCGAACGCGTCCGCCGCACCCCGGTGGTCCCTCGCCACCACCACGCCGGCCGCGCCGATCGCGGTGTCCGTCTGCCCGTTCCGCCACGGCCGGCCCATCGTGTCGGTCACGATCACGCCGAACCGCCGGCCGGTCCGGTCCTGGAGGCTCTTCCGAAGGCGGCGCGCGGATTCGTCCGGATCGGCGGGCAGCAGCACCACCGTGCCCGGAGCGGTGTTGGACTCGTCCACGCCGGCCGCGGCGAGCACGAAGCCGTGCCTGGTCTGCGCGATTGTCGTGGGCCCGCGGCGCGCGACGACCCGAACCGTCTCCGCCTCGATCGCTTCGTCGCGAGACATCTCGGCAACGCGGCCTTCGGCCTTGCTGACGATCTTCGAGGTAATGACGAGCACGTCGCCGTCGCGCAGGTCCTCGGCCACGTCGGCGATCAGCGCCGCCAGGTCCGCCCCGGCCGTGATCTCCGGCAGGCCGGCGAGCGTAAAAAGAGTTATCACGCCAGCTCCCTGGCTAGGTCGAGCGCGGCCTGGGCGATCGCGGTCGTGGCCGGCAGGTCGCGCATGTACAGCGGCATCGCCCGCACCTCGATGCCCAGCGGGGCCAGGTCCTCGGCGGAGCCCTTGTCCTGGTCATCGACGAGCCAGCCGTCGAGCAGTTCGGGCCCGTAGTGCGCCGCCACCGCCGAGGCCGTGGTCTCGACGCCGATCGCGGTCAGGCACGCGTCGGCCATGCCGCGCACCGGCGCGCCGCCGATGATCGGCGAGACCCCGACGACCGTTTTGGCGGCCACGGCGTCCCTGATCCCTGGGACGGACAGGATCGTGCCGATGCTCACCACCGGGTTGGACGGCGGGAACACCACCACGTCCGCGGCCGCGATGGCGTCCAGCACGCCCGGGGCCGGGCGGGCCGAATCCGCTCCTACCGCGACGATCTCGGCAGCGGGCGGCTCAGCGTGCAACCGGACCCACCATTCCTGGAAGTGCACCACCGTACGTTCTGCCGCCAGGACCACATGGGTCTCGATGGGAGAGTCTGACATCGGCAGCAACCTGACACCTGGTTGCCAGCGGCGGCACAGGAGGTCGGTGACGGCGGATAGCGGCTGGCCGTCGGCGAGCAGCTGGCTGCGCAGGATGTGCGTGCCGAAATCGCGGTCGCCCAGCGTGAACCAGTCCGGGCTCGCGCCGTAGGCGGCCAGCTCGGCCCGGATGCCGAAGGTCTCCTCGGCGCGGCCCCAGCCCTGCTCCTCGTTGATGCCGCCGCCGAGCGTGTACATCACGGTGTCCAGGTCGGGACAGACCCGCAGCCCGAACAGCGTGATGTCGTCGCCGGTGTTCCCGATGACGGTGATCTCATCATCCGGAGCGGCTGCCTTCAGCCCGCGGAGGAACCTGGCGGCGCCCACGCCCCCGGCAAGCACGGTGATGCGCATACCCCCAGTCTGACAGTGCGCCCGGGCGGCGGGCACGCCGCGGTCCGGGTGCGGCGGCTGAGCGGGTGGCCGGCCGGCTACGGAGCGGAATCTTTGCCCGACTTTTCTCGCATCTCGGGCAACGAGGGGACCATTATCACCTTCCTCGCTTGACGCGAAGCAAGACACGCGGGTGTAATTTCATTGATGTGATTCTCGCTTATTATGGGGAAGAGCGAGATCGGGGGGCTCCGATTGGGGAGGGAGGACACGCTGTGACGGAGGTCATCGTCCCGCTGGCGCAGGTGTTCGTCAGTCCGGATGACGTTGACGAGCTGGGCTGGCAGGACCGTGCGCTGTGCGCGCAGACGGATCCGGAGGCATTCTTCCCGGAGAAGGGAGGATCGACCCGGGAAGCAAAGCGCGTGTGCCGTAGCTGCGAGGTCCGGGCCGAGTGCCTGGAGTACGCGCTCGAGCACGACGAGCGATTCGGAATCTGGGGTGGTATGTCGGAAAGAGAGCGGCGCCGGCTAAAGCGCCAGGCAGGATAGCGGGTCGACCGGGCCCCACTGGAGTCGGGCGTTTACCCTGCTGGGCTCGATGCGGCGGGGTATCGTTTAACGCTGTGTGGGGGCGCGGGGGCTGCCGTTCACGCAGAGATTACGCGCTCTTACCGGGCGGGGGTAGCCGCACGGGTGAGCTGTCGCCGACGCTACCTGCCAGGACCCCTTGTCACCGAATACTTTGCGCTCGCGCCACGTCGTCACCGCCGTGATAGTCGCTCACGACGGCGCTCGGCTTTTGCCCGGACTCGTTCAGGGGATGCGCGAGCAGACCCGGCCCGTTGACCGCGTCGTCGGCGTGGACACCGGCAGCGGGGACCGCAGTGGCGCGCTGCTCGCCGAGTTGCTCGGCTCCGATGTCGTGTTCGGCATGGAGCCAGGGACCGGCTATGGCTCGGCGGTCGCCCGGGCGCTACAGCATCCCGCGGCCCGGCGGGTATCCACGCCGTCGGCGTCCTCGGAGAGCACTGTCACCGAGTGGATCTGGCTGCTGCACGACGACTGCCAGCCCGCGCCGGACGCCTTGGAGCACCTGCTCAAGGCGGCGGGCCGCTACGAGATCGCCGGAGTGCTCGGGCCGAAGCTCAGGGACCTCGCCGACCGCCGTGTGCTGCGTGAGGTCGGGCTCACGATCGACCGGGCCGGACGCCGGCTCACCGGGGTCGAGGCCGGCGAGATCGACCAAGGTCAGCACGACGGCAACCGGTCGGTCCTGGCGGTCAGCACCGCCGGGATGCTGATCCGCCGCGACGTGTGGGACCAGCTAGGCGGGTTCGACCCGCTGCTGCCGCTGTTCCGCGACGACATCGACTTCTGCTGGCGAGCACACGCGGCCGGCCATGACGTGCGGGTGGTCACCGACGCGGTTGTCTATCACCGTGAGCTGACGGCTCGGCACCGGCGGAAGGCGCGCGAGCTCGCCAGCCACCCGCGGCTGCTTGACCGCCGCTCCGCACTGTACGTGCACGCGGTGAACCTGCCGCTGCTGCCGATGCTGGTCGTGCTGGCCGGCTGCACGACCGGTTCGCTGCTGCGTGCCGCGTACTTCCTGATCACCAAGCAGACCCGGCGCGCGGCCGGGCACCTGGGCGCGCTGGCCTGGCTGTTCGGCCATCCGATGCGGATCTGGCGCGGCCGGCGGCGGCGCGCGGCGGGACGCAAGCGCGCGTACGCGGTGCTGCGCCCGCAGCTGCCGCACGGCAGGACGCTGTCGCGGATCGCGGAGAGCGCCGTGGGCATGTTGTCGCGCGGCTCGAACTACGAGGGCGGCGGCGAACACGGCGGTGGCATCTCGGACGACCCCGACGAGGATCTGCCGCTGCCGCCGCCAGACTCGCTGATCCGCCGCGTGCTGACGCACCCGGCCGTGCTGTTGTTCGTCACGCTCGTCGTGGTGACCGTCGTGTCGGAGCGGTCGCTGATCGGGTCGCTGTTCCGCGGCTCCGGCACGCTGTCCGGCGGCGCGCTGGTGCCCGCCTGGGGCGGCGCCAGCAACCTGTGGCAGGAGTACCTGGCCGGCTTTCACGCCGTCGGCGTGGGGTCGACGGCGAGCGCGCCGCCCTACCTCGCGGTCGTCGCGGCGCTGTCGACGGTGTTCGGCGGCAAGCCCTGGCTGGCCGTGGACGTGCTGCTGCTCGGTTGCGTGCCCGTGGCGGGGATGGTGGCGTATCTGGCTACGCGCCCCCTAACCGAGGCGCTCGCCGCCCGGATCTGGATCGCGCTGAGCTACGCGCTGCTCCCGGTGGCGTCCGGAGCGGTGGCGGCCGGGCGGCTCGGCACCGCGGTCGCGTTCATGCTGCTGCCGGTGATCTGCCTCCTCGCCGGGCGGATGTTCACCCGGCCGCCCCGGTCCGCGCGGCGCGCGGCGTGGGGAGCGGGGCTGGTGCTGGCGATAGCCGCCGCGTTCGTGCCGGTGCTGTGGGTAATGGCCGCGGGCGGCGCGTTGTGCGTGGCCGGCGTCACCGGGTTCCGGTACTGGCGCGGTCTTGGGCGCTCTCCCGGGCGATCCGCGTGGCTCCGCTGGGCACCGGGCATCAACGCCGCCATCGTGGCTGTCGTGCCCGCGGTGCTGCTGATGCCGTGGACGTTCTCGTTGTTCGTGAGCCCCGCTGACTTCCTGCTCGAGGCGGGCCTCGCGCGGCCCGGGCTATCCGTGACGGGCCTGCGAGCGGAGCCGCTGCTGCTGCTCAGCCCGGGTGGCCCCGGCCTGCCGCCGGTCTGGGTCAGCGTCGGGTTGATCGTGCCCGCGTTCTGCTCGCTGCTGCTGAACCGGCGCCGCACGCTGGTGCTGTCCGGCTGGGCTGTGGCGCTGGGCGGGTTTGCCGCGGCGGTGATCGTGAGCCGGATGACCGTGGTTTCGGCCGTCACTGGCGGGGCGGTCCCGGCGTGGCCTGGCATCGCGCTGGCGGTCGCCGCGGCCGGCTTGCTGCTCGCCGCCGTACCGGTGGTCGAGTGGGCGGCGGGCACCGCGTGGGGCCTCGCGGTCAGTTCCGCGAGCCTCGCGATGCGGGCCCGGCTGGCCGGCCGCCGCGGGACCGTCGCGCTGCTGCTTGGCGCCGCCGCGCTGAGTGCTCCGGTGCTCGCGGCCGCGTCCTGGCTGCAGACCGGCGTGCGGGGGCCCATCAACGCCGCCAGCGCACCGGTGCTGCCGCCGTTTATCGCGGTGTCTTCGGCGGCCTCGGGACAGACCCGCACGCTAGTGCTGCGGCGCGACAACGGCGTGCTGACCTACCTCGTGCTTCGCGCCAGCGACCCCTTGCTCGGCGAGCCCGAACTTCTCGAAGCCTCGACCGCGACGCGGGCGCTCGACACCACGGTGGCCTCGCTCGCCGCGACCGACAGCGGCGACTCCCAGGACGCGGCGCAGGCGCTGGGTCAGTTTGCCATCGGCTACGTGCTGCTGCCCTCGCCCGTCGATCCCGTGCTCGCCGCGCAGCTCAACGGCGTGGCCGGGCTCCAGCCACTGACCGTGTCCTCGGCCTACGACCTGTGGCGGGTGGCGGGTACCGTGTCCCGCCTCCAGGTGGTGACCGCGGCCGGAACCGTGCCGGTGGGATCCGGAGTGGTGGGCGCGTCCAGCCAGGTCGGCGCCTTGACGACGGGGACTTTGGTGCTAGCTGAGCCGGCCGGCGGGTGGTCGGCGACGCTGAACGGGCATCCGCTGACGCCGCTCGCGGCACCGGTAGACGGCTGGGCGCAGGGGTTCAAGCTGCCGGCTGGCGGCGGGCGGCTGGTGATCAGCCACGACGACCTGGCGCGGGAACTGACGCTGGGCGGCGAGGCGCTCGCGCTGTTGATCGCGTTCGTGCTCGCCTTGCCCGGGACGCGGGGTGCGATCGCGGCGGAGGCGGTTAGCGTCGCTGGTTCGGCCTCGGCGTCGGGAGACGTGATCGAGGAGGCGGACCTTCCGGCGGATTCTCCGGCGGCTCCGGCGGCTCCGGCGGCGGCGATGAGTGCGGCGGGTACGCCGTTGGGTACCGGGCCGCAGCCTGAGCTTTCGCCGCACGCTCAGCCCCAGCCCCAGCCCCAGCCCCAGCTTCAGCCGTGGGTCGAGCCTGAGCCGTGGGTCGAGCCTGAGCCATGGAGCGAACCGCAGCCGTGGAGCGAGCCTCAGCCGGTCGGGGTGAGGGCGCACGCCGCATCGCCGTTCGGGGGCGACCTGTCCGGCGGGACGGATGTGCTGGGCAAGCCGGCGGCCGCGCCGGGCACCCGCCCCATGCCGACCGCCGCCTCCACCGCCGCGTTCGCGGCGGTGTCGGACACCGGACCGCGACCGATCGCGCCGGCAGATCCAGCCCCGGCCGCCAGCCCAGCCCCAGCCCCAAGCGCGGGCGCCGACTACAGCCCAGCGCCGGCTGCGGCATCCCGTAAGCGGGGCGGCAGCCACCGCGCCTCCCGGCACAGCAAGCCGGCCCGAACGTGGCGCGGCAAGGCGAAGGCCGAACCCGACCATCCCACGCAGGATCCTTACGCACCAGCAGATCGTTACTCTCCACCGGAGCGTTACGCACCAAGCCATCACGCTCAGGAGTCAGGACCGGAAGCCGGCCAGGCGATGCCCAACCCGTTCACCCCCACCGACTCCGAAGTGCCGCAGGCCCCCTGGACGCACCCGGACCCGCCCGAGGCGCAGCCGCAGGAGGAGCCCGACACGCAGCAGGCCGGCTCCCGGCCGCCGTGGGAGCTGGGCGGGATGTCGTGAGCACGGCCGTTCGGCGGTACGTGCCGGCCCTCGTGGTGCTGGTCGCCCTCGCCGTCATCGCCGGAGCGCTGACCATGGTCAAGGGCACCCGCCCGGCTACCAGCACCGCTCAGGGGAAGAAATCCGCGGCCACGCTCATCCGCCAGGTCGCGATCACCACGGCGATCCGCGCGTGCCCGCCCGGCACCGACGGCAGCCAGGACCGCGTCGTGCTGTACGCGTCCTCATCCGGCTCCGGAGGCTCCGCGGCCCTCGGCCCGCTGCCGCAGAACGGGGTGAAGGCCAGCACGACACGCCCATCCACTGCCACCGCCGAAGGCCAGCTCTCCCTCCTCAACGTCCCCGCGACGGGTGACACCGCCCACCAGCAGGGCTCGGTGGTGACCGCGACCGGAGCCATGGCCCAGGGCGTCGAGGCCGAGGTCGCCAACAGCTCGGGAATGGCCAGCGTCCGGTGCGGCGAACCGGGGTCGGATGTCTGGTTCGTCGGTCCCGGCCAGCAGGACGGCGCGGGGCGGATCCAGCTGGACCTGCTGAACGTCGACTCGATCGCGGCGACCGTCAACATCTCCGTGATCACCGACGCCGGCGCGGTCCAGTCGGGCAGCAACACCGGGATCACCGTGCCGCCGCATCAGCTGGTCACCCAGTCCCTCGCGGCGCAGGCCAACGGCGCCAGCGTAGCGGCGATCGAAGTCAGGACCACCGCCGGACGCGTGGCCGCTGATGTGTCGGTGAGCTCGTCGCATGGCAGCGCGAGCTGGCTGCCGGCCGCCACGACCCCCGCAACCAGGCTGGTGATACCGGGAGTGCCGCCATCCGGCACCGCCGCCAGCCTGTTCCTGGTCGTGCCCGGCGGCACCGACGCCAAGGTGAACGTCGTCGCCCTCACCAGTCAGGGCCGGCTCCAGCCATTCGGCTCGCAGTCGGTCGACCTGCCGGGGCAGTCCGCCTCGGACGTGCAGCTCACCCCGCTCGGCGGTAACGCCGCCGCGCTGCTGCTCACGTCGAACGTTCCGGTAACCGCCGCGGTTCTGATCCCGAACAGCACATCAGCCGCGAACGCAACAGGCACCACTGGCACGACTACGACAACCACCAGCACCAGCCTCGGCAACTTCACCGCCGCCACTCCCGTCATCGACCAGCAGGCGGTGATCGCGGGCAACGTAACCGGCTCGGGCCTGACGGCAGAGGTCGCGCTCTCCGCGCCCGGTGCCGCCGCGCGCGTCCGGCTGACCGAGATCGCCGAAGGCGGCCAGCCGGCCACCCCCCAGACCCTCACGATCCAGCCCGGGCGGACGCTCGTCGCGCAGCTGAAGGCCCCGCGGCGCGGCGTCCCGTTCACGATCGTGCTGACCCCGCTGGCCGGCTCGGGCCCCGTCTACGCCGCCAGGATCGAATCCCAGTCGCAGGGCGGGATCGCGTCGATCGTGCCCGCCGCGACGGCGCTGACCACCGTCGGGCTGCCGCCCGTCCGCGACTCCTACGGGGCGATAGCCCCGTAACGGGCTGCGCCGGACGGTCCACGCATGGCCCCGAACTGGACCCTGGTCCGAATTGCGCGCGTGTGGCCGTGTCGGCCGCCGGCAGGCTGTCGGGCCTTGGCCGCGTGCGCGCCGCCTGTGCTTGGAGTGCAGTGTGCGACTGCCGGGATAGGAGCGCACCGGCAGTCCGCCAGCAACGTGGACGTTTACCCCTTCGTGGAGGATCAACCCCCGTACGTGAGGGCCGCGTTACCACGAAGGGGCAATCCGCCACGTTAACCGAGGCCCGTCGAGCCTGCCGCTGACCCGCCCGACGGCCAAACCCCGAAATATGGCCATATATCCGATTTGGGGAAAGGCGTCGCCGCGCCACGGGCCATTCGTCCACGGGCCATTCGTCCACGGGTTATTCGTCCAGGCCGAAGCCGAACCCGTCGGAGTCCCCGTATCCGGGGTCGACCGTCTCCGGGTCCACCCCGAGGATCTCGGCGAACTCCTCGACCACCACGTCGAAGACGAGTTCGCTCAGCTCTTCCTCGTCCTCGGCCCGGGCCAGCAGCGGCCGCCGGAACAACACGATCCGGGGGCCGGAGGCCGGATGCGCCGCGTCGGACGTATCGGTTGATCCACGGACAATCCGCGCGAGCGGCACGCCGCCCGCCTCCATGTCCGCGTCCGACAGGAACTCCGCGTCCGGCACCTCCTGGACCGCGAACTCCACGTCGGAGAGCTCCGCCTCCCAGCGCGGCTCCAGCCGCGCGACAGCCTCCAGGACCAGGTCGTCGAACTGCTGAGACCGGGACCGGTAGAGCGGCACCGTCGGCGGCACCAGCCGCCCGCGCAGCCCGCGGCCGTGCCGGTCACGCCGCCGGGCTAGCGACCCCCTCGCCGTGGGACGCCCCCGCCCCCCGGCCGAACCGCCCGAGCCGCCCAAACCGCCCGAGTCGGCCGAAGCCGCCGAACCGGCCGGCGCGACCCCGCCTTGGGGCTCTGAACTCGACGTCACAGTCACGAAGCGTACCGCCGCGGGCCCGCGACCCGCCGCAATGCCCTGGCACGCCCGGGTAACGGGCACAACGCGCAAAGCACGACACGTTCTGGGAGGTGGTGGCGCTACCGCCCCCGGACGGATAGCGTCATCGGAGTATCCAACGCGCGCGGGGCCGCCGCGACCTAGCCGCGGCCATGGTTCGAGGATGTGAGCGAGGTGGGCCGGTGAGTTCCCGTTGCTGCTCGCGCACCGCGTGCAAGCATCCGCCCGTTTACACGCTGACGTACGTGTACCGCGAATCGACCGCGGTACTCGGGCCGCTGGCCGCGTATGTCGAGCCGCACTGTTACGACCTGTGCGAGAAGCACGCCGCCCGGCTGACCGCGCCGCGCGGCTGGGACGTGGTGCGGCTGCCGGTCGACCCCGACGACGTCCAGGCCAGGGAAAACGACCTGGAGGCCCTCGCGAACGCGGTCATGGAGACCCGCCCGCGGGAGCGACGCGAACTGAGGGAACCAGTCGGGCAGGGCATCGAGGTGGGCCGCCGCGGCCACCTTCGGGTGCTCAAGTCCGGCCCGCCGCCCAAGGACCGATAGGCTCCTCATCAAAGGGTGGAGCAGCACGAAGGGCGGAACAGTGGGCGACCTCGCCAGCATCGTGAAGGCGTACGACATCAGGGGTGTCGTGCCCGATCAGCTCGACGAGCACGTGGCGGAGTCGGTTGGTGCCGCGTTCGTGCAGGTCACCGGCGCGAAGAAGATCGTGACCGTGCACGACATGCGCACCTCGTCCGGCCCGCTGGCGGACGCGTTCGGCCGCGGTGCCGCGTCCCAGGGCGCGGATGTGCTGGCCGCGGGCCTCGGCTCGACGGACATGCTGTACTACGCCAGCGGCGATCTCGGCATCCCCGGCGCGATGGTCACCGCCAGCCACAACCCGCCGCAGTACAACGGCATCAAGCTCTGCCGCGCGGGCGCGAAGCCGGTCGGCATCGAGACAGGCCTGAAAGAAATTCAAGATCTGGCTGAACGGCAGAGGGATTCCGCGCCGGTACCCGGCTCGATCAGCGAGGTCGACCTGCTGCCCGGCTACGCCGACTGCCTGCGCAAGCTCGTCGATATCTCGCAAGTCCGCCCGCTCACCGTCGTGGTCGACGCCGGCAACGGCATGGCGGGCCACACGGTGCCGAAGGTTTTCGAGGGACTCCCCATCACGCTGATCCCGCTGTACTTCGAGCTGGACGGCACGTTCCCGAACCACGAGGCGAACCCCATCGACCCGGCGAACATGCGCGACCTCCAGGCGGCGGTCCGGGAGCATGGCGCCGACATCGGCCTCGCGTTCGACGGCGACGCGGACCGCTGCTTCGTGGTGGACGAGCGCGGCGAGATCGTGTCCCCGTCGGTGCTGACCGCGCTGATCGCGACCAGGGAGCTGGCTCGCGAGCCGGGCGCCACGATCATCCACAACCTGATCACGTCGCGCGCCGTGCCGGAGATCATCACCGAGCACGGCGGCAAGCCGGTGCGCACCCGGGTGGGGCACTCGTTCATCAAGGCGAAGATGGCCGAAACCGGCGCGGTGTTCGGCGGCGAGCACTCCGGGCACTTCTACTTCCGTGACTTCTGGTTCGCCGACTCGGGCATGCTCGCCGCGCTGCACACGCTCGCCGCGCTCGGCGGCCAGGACAAACCGCTGTCCCGGCTGCTGAGCGAGTACGCCAGATACCACGCCAGCGGAGAGATCAACTCCGAGGTGGCGGACCAGGCGGCGAAGACCGCCGAGGTCAAGGCCGCATTCGCGGACCGGCCCGGCGTAACCACCGACGAGCTGGACGGGCTGACGGTCGGCGCGGCTCCGCTGGTTCCGGGGGAGGCGACCCCCCCGAGCCCCCCCGAGACTTCGCCGATGTGGTGGTTCAACCTGAGGCCCTCTAACACCGAGCCGCTGCTCAGGCTTAACGTGGAAGCGGACACGGCGGAAAAGATGGCCCAGGTTCGCGACGAGGTCCTGGCCCTGGTCCGGAGAGGCTGACATGCAGATCGACGACTGGCTCATGGAGATCCTGGCCTGCCCGAAGTGTCACGCGCCGCTGCGCGCCGACGAGGCGGCCAGTGAGCTGGTGTGCACCAGCGAGGATTGCGGTCTGGCGTATCCGGTCCGGGACGACATCCCAGTGCTCCTCGTCGACGAGGCGCGGCGTCCTTGAGCGAGGAGGACCCCTGGGAGGACGTCGAGTTCGACCTCGCGGCCGACCGGCTCGACACGCCCGAGATCCTGCAGACCGCCGATCCCGGCGACATGCTCCGGCAGGTCGCCTCGGCGGCCGCCCAGGTGCGTACCGCGCTGCGCGCGTGCGCCGAGACCGATCTGTCCCAGTTCGTCCCGGACGCGCGGCCGCGCGCCATCGTGGTGGCGGGCATGGGCGGATCGGGCACCGCCGGGGACATCCTCGGCGCGGTCTGCGGACCCGGTAGCCCGGCCCAGGTGCTCACAGTCCGGCCGGTCCGCCTGCCTGGTACCGGCGCGCTGCCCGGCTGGGCGGGGGCTGCCGACCTGGTGCTCGCGGTGTCGTGCTCGGGCACTTCGGCCGAGACGCTGGCGGCGGCGACCGAGGCCGTGCGGCGCGGCTGCCGGCTGGCGTGCGTCGGCGCCGAGGGCTCGCCGCTGCACCGGATCGCGGAGCAGGCGCGCGCGCCGTTCATCCGGGTGGACCAGGCCGGCGCGGTGCTGCCCCGGCAGGCCCTGTGGGCGCTGACCGTACCGTTGCTGGTGATCGCGGAGCGGCTTGGCATCGCCCGGGTGGGCACGGACGTGTACGAGAACGTCGCGCGCCGGCTCGAAGAGGTGTCGCACCAGTGCCGGCCGGCCAGCGAGTCGTTCGTCAACCCCGGCAAGTCGCTGGCGCTGGACCTGCTCGGCGCGCTGCCCGTGGTGTGGGGCACGTCCCCGCTGACCGCGGTGGCCGCGGCGCGGTTCGCCTGCCAGCTGAACGAGAACGCCAAGTACCCGGCCATCCACGGCGCGCTGCCCGAGGTGGCGCACAACCAGATCGGCGTGTTCGACGGCCCGTTCGCGGGGGACCCGCCGCGGTTCCCGCTGCGCCTGCTGTTGCTCAAGGACGTCGGGGCCAGGGAAAACGCGGTGATCACCGACCTGGCGGGCCGCCGCGGGATCGCGGTGTCCGAGCTGGAGATGGCGGGGGAGCACCCGCTGGACCGGCTCGCCGCGCTGGTTCAGCTCGGCGACTACGCGAGCGTTTACCTGGGCATCGCGTCCGGCATCGACCCCGGTCAGGCCGACACGGTACGGGACCTGCCCGCCCGTATCGAATGAAGGCGATCGAGGGCATGCGGGCGGTGTTCGCCGCGCTGTTCGCCAACCTCGGCATCGCGGTGGTCAAGTTCATCGCGTTCCTGATCACCGGCTCCGCGTCGATGCTGGCCGAATCCGTGCACTCGATCGCCGATACCGGCAACGAGGTCCTGCTGCTGGTCGGCAGGGGCCGGGCCGGCCGCCCGCGTTCGGAGGAGCATCCGTTCGGCTATGGCCGCGAACGGTACTTCTACGGCTTCGTCGTGTCCGTGATGCTGTTCACCGTCGGCGCCGCGTTCTCGATGTACGACGGCATCCACAAGATGATGCACCCAGAAGCGGTGCACGACCCGGTGATCGCCTTGGTCGTGCTGGCGATCGCCGCCGTCCTGGAGGCGTTCTCGCTGCGGACCGGCATCGCCGAGGCGAACGAGGTCCGCGGCGGGCGGAGCTGGGGGACGTTCATCCGCCGCGCCAAGGCGCCCGAACTGCCGGTGGTGCTGCTGGAGGACATGGCGGCCCTGATCGGCCTCGGGTTCGCCTTCGCCGGCGTGTCGCTGGCCTGGGGCACCGGGGACGGGGTCTGGGACGGCGCGGGTTCGCTGGCGATCGGCCTGCTGCTCGGCGTCGCTGCGGCGATCCTCGCGGTTGAGACGAAAAGCCTGCTGATCGGCGAGTCGGCCAGCGCGGACGTGGAGCGGCAGATCGTGGCCGCGATCGAGAACGGCCCAGAAGTCGAGGGCGTCATCCACCTGCGCACCGTGCACGTCGGCCCGGAGTCGCTGGTGGTGACCGCGAAGGTCGCGGTCCGCGCCGACGACACCGCCGCGCAGCTCGCCGCCGGCATCGACGCCGTCGAGCGCCGCATCCGCGCCGCGGTCCCGATCGCCGAGACCATCTACCTGGAACCGGACATCTACCACGCGTCCCGCTCCGACCGCACCGACCCCTCCGTCCGCGCCGTCCTCCGCGGCCGCCACGTCCGCCCCGCCCGCGACCCCAAGTAACCCCGCGCCCCGCGGCCCCGCGACCCGCGCGCGCCGCAGTGGGCCGGGGTCGGCTGCTGTGCTCGCTGCCCGCGATGCCCCGGTTTGTTCCAGCATGGCCTTGCCGTTCAGCGGTGTGTGCGGGCGCGGCGCAGGCGCTCGGAAATCATTGCGGACAGTTACCCCCCCGGATGTAAGTATTCCGGAATAAGGTGAGTTTCCGGCGTGTCGTATGCCAGGATCCTGGTATGGGCGCGGATGCGGAGCTGGTGGGGCTGATGATGCCTCAGCTGGAGCTGGTGCTGCCGGTGCTGGATGAGAAGGCGCGGCGGCTGGTGCTGGGTGCGGTGGCGCGGGCGGCCGGGGACGGCGGGATCACGGCGGTGGCGAGCGCGGCGGGGGCGTCGTGGCAGACGGTCGCGGACGGGGCAGCTGAGCTGGAGTCCGGGCAGGTGGCGCCGCAGGGCCGGGTGCGGCGGCCGGGCGGGGGCCGCAAGAAGCTGGCCGAGACCGATCCGGGGCTGGTGCCGGCGCTGCTGGCGCTGGTGGAGGACTCGTCCCGGGGGGATCCGCAGTCGCCGCTGGCGTGGACAACCAAGAGCGCGGCGAAGCTGGCCGGGGAACTGGCCGCGCAGGGGCACCGGTGCAGCCCGCAGACCGCCTGGCGGCTGCTGGGCGAGCAGGGGTTCTCCACGCAGGCGAACGCCAAGGTGCTGGAGGGCCGGCGGCACCCGGACCGGGACGGCCAGTTCCGGTACATCGCCGGGCAGGCGAAGGAGCACCTGGCCGCGGGGCAGCCGGTGATCAGCGTGGATGCGAAGAAGACCGAGCAGGTCGGCGAGCACGCGCGGGCGGGGAGCGAATGGCGGCCCAAGGGGGACCCGGTCAAGGTCCTCAGCCATGACTTCCCGGACCAGGACAAGGGCCGCGCCATCCCGTACGGCATCTACGACGTGGCCGCGAACACCGGGTTCGTGAACGTGGGCACCGATCACAGCACCGCGGCGTTCGCGGTCGAGTCCATCCGCCGCTGGTGGGACCTGACCGGCAAGGACGCCTACCCCGGTGCCGCCCGGCTGCTGGTCACCGCCGATGCCGGGGGGAATAACGGATGGAAGAACCGGGCCTGGAAGACCGGGCTCGCGCAGTTCGCCCGCGACAGCGGGCTGGAAGTCACGGTATGCCATTTCCCGCCCGGCACCTCCAAGTGGAACAAGATCGAGCACCGGCTGTTCTCCCAGATCACCCTGAACTGGCGCGGCCGCCCGCTGACCAGCCACGACGTCATCATCAGCACCATCGGCGCGGTCACCACCCGCACCGGGCTGGCCGTCACCGCCGTCCTGGACCCCGGCTCCTACCCCACCGGGACCAAGATCAGCGACGAGCAGATGGAAGAGCTGGAGACCAGGGCATTAACCCGCCATGGCTACCACGGCGAGTGGAACTACACCCTGCTGCCCGCCTGGCGGCCCGCACCGGACCCGCCGCCGCCACCGGAACCTGAACCGCCGGCCCCTGACCTGGCCGCGCTGAACCACCCCGCGCTCACCGGCCTGGACCCCGCCGCCCTCACCGCCCTGGCCGCCGCTCTCGCCCTGCCCGCCGCCGCCCGCCGCGAGCAGCAGCTCTACACCCGCCGCGGCGGCCAGCGCCGCCGCCGCCCCAACCACCGCACCAGCCCGCTGGCCAGACTCGACCTCACCAGCCGGCTCCTCGCCACCTGCCTCAAACTCCACCTGGGCATCTCCGCCACCGCCCTGGCCCCGCTATTCGCCGCCGACCCCAGCACCATCCGCGACGCCGTCCACCACACCCGCGCCCTGCTCACCCACGCCGGCCGCACCATCCCGCCCGGCCCCGTCCGCTGCCGCACCCTCGACGACCTGCGCCGCCACGCCGCCAGCCACCACATCACCCTGCCCGAGCCCGCACCACCCCAGCCAGGCACACTAACAGCCCCCGCCACACCGCAAACTCACCTTAATTTGGAACCCTCACGATTGGGGGGGTAACTGTCCGCAATAATCTGACCCGCTCGGTCCCACGCCCCGGATCTCCCGGTATGTTCGGGTTCGAGCGGGCGGGCTGCCCGTCCCAGCCGCTCCGCGCGGCACGCCGTGAGGGCGCGTGGTTGCGGAACGCCTACATCGGTGCGTCGAGGCCCGACGCCTGTCCGATTTGCGGCGTTTCAGGGGCGGGACAGGAGGCGGAGGGCGCGTTCTTTCTCGAAGTCGAGGGCGCGGCCGGGCGTCGGCGGGATGCGGCCGAGCCGGCGGCCCAGATCCGCGACCGCCGCGCGCACCGATGGCTCGGCGATCACCCGCAGGCCGAACGCCAGGGCCGCGGGGCTGATGTCGTAGCGTCGCTCCAGCTCAAGCCCGGCCGCCATCGCCGCGATGTCGTCCTCGCTGAACTGCCGGTGCGCGGCGCCGGCCGCGCCGCGGGCCGCCGCGCCTGGCGCCGCGCCTGGCGCCGCGCCGGCCGCGGCGCCGCCCGAGGCGGCACCGCCCGAGGCCGCGGCCGGGTACGGGTTGCGGTCCCGGACCTGGGGGAGGAGGCCCAGGTCCTCCCGGTAGCGGAGCATGCGAGCGGAGGTGCCGAGCCGCTTCGCGGCAGCCGAGATGCGCATTCTGACAATTTTACGTCAAGAACAGGACGTTAACGATGCGGGTCCCGGCCGAAGTCCCGTAGCGTAGAACCGACTCCCGGAAAGCAAACCCAAGAGGGGACATGCGCATGACTGCCGAATTCCAGGTCGCGGACATCGGGCTCGCCGCGTTCGGGCGCAAGGAAATCCAGCTCGCCGAGCACGAGATGCCGGGCCTGATGGCGGTGCGCGAGGAGTACTCCGCCACCCAGCCGCTGCGCGGCGCGCGGATCACCGGAAGCCTGCACATGACCGTGCAGACCGCCGTGCTGATCGAGACGCTGACCGCGCTGGGGGCCCAGGTGCGGTGGGCGAGCTGCAACATCTTCTCGACCCAGGACCACGCCGCCGCCGCGGTGGCGGTCGGCCCGGACGGCACCCCCGACGAGCCGAAGGGCATTCCCGTCTTCGCCTGGAAGGGCGAGACGCTCGAGGAGTACTGGCAGGCCACCGAGAACGCGCTGACCTGGCCGGACGGTGACGGCCCTAACATGATCCTGGACGACGGCGGCGACGCCACGCTGCTGGTCCACAAGGGCGCCGAGTACGAGAAGGCGGGCGCGGTGCCGAGCGCCAGCGAGGACGACCCGGAGGAGTGGCGGATCATCCTGGACCGGCTCCGGCAGTCCGCCCCGGGCAAGTGGACCAAGATCGCCCAGCAGATCAAGGGCGTGACCGAGGAGACCACCACCGGCGTCCACCGGCTCTACGAGATGGCGCGCGAAGGCACGCTGCTGTTCCCGGCGATCAACGTGAACGACTCGGTGACCAAGTCCAAGTTCGACAACAAGTATGGCGTCCGCCACTCGCTGATCGACGGCATCAACCGCGGCACGGACGTGCTGATCGGCGGCAAGGTCGCGGTGGTCTGCGGCTACGGCGACGTCGGCAAGGGCTGCGCGGAGAGCCTGCGCGGCCAGGGCGCCAGGGTCATCGTCACCGAGATCGACCCGATCTGCGCGCTCCAGGCCGCGATGGACGGCTACCAGGTCGCCACGCTGGAGGACGTCGTCGGCACCGCGGACATCTTCGTGACCGCGACCGGCAACCGGGACATCATCACCGCGGACCACATGAGACGGATGAAGCACCAGGCGATCGTCGGCAACATCGGCCACTTCGACAATGAGATCGACATGCTGGGCCTGACCCGCTGGCCCGGCGTCAAGCGGCAGAACATCAAGCCGCAGGTCGACGAGTTCGTCTTCCCCGAGGACGGGCACGGCGTCATCATCTTGTCCGAGGGCAGGCTGCTGAACCTCGGCAACGCCACCGGGCACCCGAGCTTCGTGATGTCGAACAGCTTCACCAACCAGGTGATCGCGCAGGTCGAGCTGTTCACCAAGACCGCGGACTACCCGGTCGGCGTCTACACGATCCCCAAGCACCTGGACGAGAAGGTCGCCCGGCTGCACCTGGACGCGCTCGGCGTGCGGCTGACCGAGTTGACCAAGGAGCAGGCGGACTACATCGGCGTTCCGGTCGAGGGCCCGTACAAGCCGGAGCAGTACCGTTACTGACGCGTCAGCGGGCGCTGCCCGCATTCAGTACGCCGAACGCGCGATGCCCCTCATGGGCGGCCTGCTTCCCCGGTTCGCCGGGGAGCGGCCGTTCGCGGGGCTGTGCGTCGCGGCCTGCCTGAACGTCACCGCGGAGACCGCGGTGCTGGTCCGCCTGCTGCGCGCTGGCGGCGCCAGCATCTCCCTCGCCGCGTCCAACCCGCTCTCTACGCAGGATGACATCGCCGGCTCGCTAGCTCAGAACGACATCGCGGTTTTCGCCCGGGCAGGCGTCGACCGTAACGGCTACTATCGGCACATCCAGCAGGCGCTGGGCGACGGGCCGGATCTGGTGGTCGACGACGGCGGCGACATGGTCAACACCCTGCACACCTCCGCCGCCGCCCTGCTGGACCGAGTGCGCGGCGGCTGCGAGTCGACCACCACGGGCGTGCTGCGGCTGCGCCGGATGGCCGCCGACGGCGCGCTCGCGTTCCCGATGATCGCGGCGAACGACACCCCGGCCAAGCGGATGATGGACAACGTCTGCGGGACCGGCCAGTCGGTGCTCGACGGCATCTTGCGGGCTACCAACACGCTGCTGGCCGGCAAGGTCGTGGTGGTGGCCGGCTTCGGGGCGTCGGGTGCGGGTATCGCGGACCGGGCGTTCGGCCTCGGTGCCCAGGTCGTGGTCACCGAGGTGGATCCGGTGCGCGCGCTCGACGCCTCGCTGCGCGGGTACCGGGTGCTGCCGATGGCCGAGGCGGCGCCGCTCGGCGAGGTGTTCATCACCGCCACCGGCTCCGCCGACGTCATCACCGGCCCGCACTTCGCGGCCATGCGCGACGGCGCGATCCTGGCCAACGCCGGTCACTTCGACGTGGAGATCGACGTGCGCGGCCTGGCGGACCTCGCGGTCGCCACCGAGCCCGCGGTGCGCCCGTACGTGGACGCCTACGAGCTTGCCGGCGGTCGTCGCCTGATGCTGCTCGCCGAAGGCCGCGTGGTCAACCTCGTGGCTGCCGAAGGCCATCCCCCGGAGGTGATGGACCTGGCGTTCGGAATAGTCGCCCTTTCTCTCGCCTGGCTGGCCACCAACAGCGGAAAGCTGTCCGCCGACGTGCATCAGGTCCCGGCCGGCATCGACGCGGAGGCCGCCAGCCTGGTGCTCGCCGCCATGGGCACCCGCATCGACGAGCTCACCGCTGACCAGCAGCGGTACCTGGAGTCGTGGCGGCTAGGCTCGTAGCCGCGCCGCGATGCACGGGCCCTCGCGGACGATCCAGGCCTCGGCGCGCGGCAGCTGGTCCTTGTATCCGCCATCCCACAAGCGGCGGCCGACGGCATCCACCTTGGCCGCGCGCGCCATGTTGTCCTGGAACCGGCGGACCATGGCGGTGGCGACCGGCACGAGCGCCGCGCGCTGCTCACCGGTCATGCCGTACGCGTCGGCGAACACCGCCGCCCGCTCCGCGGCGTCCAGTGGCGCGAACGCCGGTGCCCGGTCGACCGGATCCCACAGCGGCACCCACCAGTACATCGCGTTCGCGATGTCGTAGACCTTGGTGCAGGGCTTGGCGAGGTCGAAGTTGACCAGCGCGGCGGGGAGCCCGTCACGGAACACCACGCGGCCAGGAACGTAATTGCGATGGCTGAAGATTTCCGGCTCACCGTCGGAGAACGCCGAGACGCCACGCATCGCGACGCTGCCGGGGACCATGCCCCACTGCGTATCGGGCGGCGCGACCCAGCCCTGCGCCGCCGCGTGCAGCCGCCGGATCAGCACCGCCAGCCCGGTCAGCACGTCGATGCTCGCCGTCCAGTCGGGCAGCGGCTCGCGTGGTATGTCGCCCTCGACGTAGGAAAGGATTTCCCAGCCCTCTTCGTCGATGCCGAGTGGTTCCGGCGCACCGGTGAAACCGGCCTGCCGGATGTAAGCGAGGTACGACTGGATTGCGAGGCTGAACGGGCGCAGCGGGCGCCGCACCGTGTTGCCGATCCGTTCTGTGCCCTGGGTACCGACATCCCCTATGAGGGGAAACTCCTGAGCTGCCACAATCACTCAGCCTAGTGCCTACGGACCGTTACGCTTCTGCGGTTGGGCAGGTTAAGGCGCGTCGGGGGGAGTTGGCCGGTGGAGACCGCGCCTGAAGTGACGCCTGGGGACGACAGGGCGAAACTGGAACCGCTGGCCGGAGACGAGGGCTACCAGCCCGCGCTCTCCAACCGCCAGGTGCAGATGATCGCGATCGGCGGCGCCATCGGCGTCGGCCTGTTCTACGGCACGGGGGAGAAGATCGCGACGGCCGGGCCGGGGCTCGTGCTCTCGTTCCTGGTGGCCGGCGTCGTGGCGTTCTTCGTGCTGCGCGCCATGGGTGAGCTGGTGCTGTACCGCCCGACGGCGGGCAGCTTCGTGGAGTACTCGCGGCAGTTCATCGGCCCGTGGGCCGGCTACGTCAGCGGCTGGATGTACTGGCTGAACTGGGCGGCCACCGGTGTCGCGGAGATCACCGCGATCGGCGTGTACGTCAAGTACTGGGCGCCCGCGATCCCGCAATGGCTCAGTGCGCTGGGCGCCTTGGCGCTGCTGCTGGCGGTGAACCTGCTCAGCGTCCGGCTGTTCGGCGAGCTGGAGTTCTGGTTCGCCACGCTGAAGGTGCTGGCGATCGTCTCGTTCCTGGTGACCGGCATCGGGCTGATCCTCGCCGCGTCTGGCATCGGCGACGCGCACGCCTCCGTCGCGAACCTGACCAGCCACGGCGGCCTGTTCCCCAAGGGCTTCCCGATCGTGCTGATGTCGCTGCAAGCGGTGGTGTTCGCGTACGCCGGCACGGAGATGGTGGGCGTCGCGGCGGGGGAGACCAAGGACCCGCGGCGGGTGATCCCGCGCGCGGTCAACGGCGTGATCTGGCGGATCGCGGTGTTCTACTGCGGTTCGGTGCTGCTGCTGGTGATGGTGCTGCCGTGGACCGACTACAGCGCGAACCAGAGCCCGTTCGTGACCGTGTTCGCCAAGCTGGGCGTGCCTGGTGCGGCGAGCATCATGAACGCCGTGATCCTCACCGCGGCGTTGTCCGCGACGAACTCGGGGTTGTACTCGACCGGCCGCATCCTACGCTCGCTGGCGGCGCGCGGCGAGGCGCCGAAGATCACCGGGCGGATGAACAAGCACCACGTGCCGTACGGCGGCATCATGCTCACCTGCACGTTCTATTTCCTGGGCGTGATCTTGAACATCTTCGTGCCCAGGCGGGCGTTCGACATCGCGACGTCGCTGGCCTCGCTCGGCGTGCTCGCGACGTGGGTGTCGATCCTGGTCTGCCAGATGCGGCTGCGTGCCGCCGCTTCGCGCGGCGAGCTTCCGCGTCCGGCGTTCCGGCTGCCCGGCTCGCCGGTCACCAACGTCGTGGGCCTGGCCATGCTGGCGCTCGTGCTGGGGCTGATGCCGTTCGCCAGTTCCGAGCAGGCGATCGCGTTCGCCTGCCTGCCGGTCCTGATCCTGGCCCTGTGGTACGGCTGGTACCGGATCCGCCGCAACCGAGACCCGCGCCGCATAGTCCCCGCGGCCCGCCCCTCCGGCGACTGACGCCGGCGGGACGGGCCGCGCATGATCGCGAAGGGTTTTACCCCCGAAACGGTAGTAAAAGGCTTCGTGATCATGGACAACGCGCCATCGAACGCTAGGACTGCTGCTGCTGGTCGGCGTCGGCGCGGGTGGTCTGGTCGGCGTCGCCCATGCGCTGCTTGGCGATGTCCACGCCCTTGTCGATCTGGTCGCCGAACCGGCCGCCGGTCGCGTCCTTCGCCATGTCGCCGGCGCGGTCCGCCATGCCGGACGCCTGGTCGCGAGCCTGGTCGGTCATGTCGTCTGCCTGGTCCCCGGCCTGGCCGCCCTTGGCCTTGTCCATGAGCTCGCTGGCCTTGCTCTTGAAGCTGTCGAAGATGCCCATATTTCCCCCTATTGGGCCAATGTGCGCCAGACCGCGCGCACGCATGTCACCCCACGCCCTACCCGGGGCAGGCGTCAACCACACGCCCAACTTCAACACTTCGTGAACAAACAGCTACGATGCGTGCGATAATGGCACGCGGTTCGTAACTCCTTGGTACGGGCTGCTGCCAGCTTCGGCGGCAGCAGCCCGGAGGCTCTCAGCCCCGCGGATACGGACCCGGAATGTCTCACTCCGGAGTTTCTCCGCCCGTGGTCCCGCCGCCGAGCGGCCGTCAGCCTCGGGCTCTTGAGCGCGAAGCTCGCGAACCGGCCAGGACCGCCGGCCGCCGCGCCGGCCATCGCCGTCTCGGCCCCGGCGCCCACGCCAGCCACCTCTGGGGCGGGCGTGTGCGTACCGCCGGAGCCAGCGCCGGGCCCGTCCTCGGACGACGAGGCGCGCGAGGGCGCCTGCCTGGTCAGCGCCAGCCAGCCGATCAGCCCGATCGGATACACGAAGTAGCCGTACCTGGTGGCCGGGGCCAGCGTGAACATGACCGCGAGGCCGAGCGCGATGCGCAGCGCGACGGCGCGCGTATCGGCCGGCGGTCGCACGATCAGCGACACCGCGAAGCCGATCCCGGCGACGAGCAGCAATCCGACCGCCGCCCAGTGCCCGGCGGACCCTGTCTCGGCCAGCAGGTGCCCGGGCAGCGGACTCGCGGCCGGAGTCTTGTGCCTGGTCAGGCCCAGCGGGAACAGCACCGTGTTCTGGAGGAACGCCGGCGGGTCGACGATCGCGGCGGGTGCCATCAGCACGCTGAGCCCGCCCGCGAGCAGGATCGCGATGCCGACGATCCGCCATGCGGCGCGTGCCCCGTCACGGGTAGCCAGCAGTGCGGCCACGATCGGCACGGCCGGCCAGGCGGTGGCCTTCATCGCGGATGCCACGCCGAGCGTGACCCCGGCCCACATCGCCCGCCGTCCCGGCCGCGCCGCCAGCGCGAGCGTGACCAGCAGCAACGCGATGACCGGCGGGTCGGTAATGCCGACCGCCAGCGGGAACGCGATGACCGGGGACGACGCGGCGAACACCGTGGAGAGCGCCACGTTGCGCGAGCAGGAGGTGCAGCTCAGATGCGGTGCGGCAAGCCAGAAGGCGGCCGCGATCAGCGCGACCGACATCAGCGTCATCCAGATCCGGGGGTCGGCCAGCAGTCCGGTGGCGCCCAGCGCCTTGGGCAGGCCGAAGATCGCCATGAACGGCATGTAGGGGTTGTACTGATCCCAGTTGGATAGCGAGCCCGGCGCGAGGTACGGAGTGCCGTGCTGCAGCAGCAGCTTGGCCGCCTGGGAGATGACCGTCACTTCGGCGGTCGGCTGGACTTTGTCGACGAGCCAGATGAGCGGCGCCGCGAGGGCTCCGCCAACGGACACTAGCAAGGGCACGATCAGCGGGACTCTGGTGCGGCGCGTCAGCAGCAGTAGCAGCGTGGTAACCCCGTAGGCCACCGCCGCCCAGATCGCCCACGTCTGGTCTGCGCCCCCCGTGTAAATCGCGAGCAGGGTCGCGTACGCGGCGAAAGCGCCGCTCGCGGCCAGCGCGCGGTTCCGGCTCAGCCAATGCTCGTGGACTGACATAGTTTCTTCGTTAGTTACCTGCGTGTGTTCCACTGTGCCGGTACCCGCCCGTCAGCTGATTAACCCGTCTGCGTCTATTTATCTATATCCATAGGTAAGCCAATAGAACTGCCCCCGGAAGCAGGTAAAATCAGCCTATCACCAGGTATTTCCCAGCGGCGGGTCGGGAAGCCCTGAACGCGATGTGACTTATGGCAGCTTCCAGTCGACGGGTTCGGCGCCGGACTGTTCGAGCAACTGATTCGCCCTGGAGAACGGGCGGGAACCAAAAAATCCGCTACTTGCCGAATACGGACTCGGGTGGGCGGATTCGATGCACGGCACGCCGTCCAGCAGCGGCACCAGCGTCCGCGCGTCCCGGCCCCAGAGGATCGCGACCAGCGGCCCGCCGCGTGCCGCGAGCGCGCGGATGGCCTGCTCGGTTACCTCCTCCCAGCCCTTGGCGCGGTGCGAGCCCGGCTGCTTCGGCGCGACCGTGAGCACCCTGTTGAGCAGCAGCACGCCGCGCTCGGTCCACGGCGTCAGGTCGCCATTGGACGGCATCGGGTAGCCGAGGTCTTCGGCGTACTCGGTGAAGATGTTGACCAGGCTGGGCGGCAACCGCCGCACCTCGGGCGCCACCGAGAAGCTCAGCCCGACCGGGTGCCCGGGCGTCGGATACGGGTCCTGTCCGACGATGAGGACTCGGACGTCGGCCATCGGCTGCTTGAACGCGCGCAGCACGTTCTCCCCGGCCGGCAGGTACCGGCGTCCGGCGGCGATCTCGTTCCGCAGGAACTCGCCCATCGCCGCGACCCGCCCCGCCACCGGCTCCAGCGCGTCCGCCCAATCGGGGTCGATGATGTTCCGCAACGGCTCCGCCATGGGCCGTAACTCTAGACCCGTCCGCCCAACTTCCGAAGGACAATGGCGCCCGTTGCGCCACCCGCACCCGCCACCTGTCCCGGGCATGTAGGGCTACAGCCGTCTTGTTACCCGAACGGCGGGGTGCGTATGGTGATATATCCGGATTCGCTACTCGCCGAACGGGTAACAAGACACGCGTAGTGTTATCGGGCGCGCGGTGCGGGGGCGCGGGGGCGACAAACCGGGCGGACGGGCGGGCTCCCTGGTGGGCGCAGGCGGGCTCCGTGGCGGGGCGGGCTCCCGGGGCGCGGTCATGAGCTCCTAGCGGGCGGAGGTGGCGGCGGTTAGGGTGTCGGCGTCGTGGGGGGCGGCGCATCGCTGGTCGTTGTTGAAGTAGGCGTACACGGGGCGGTCCGCCGGCCAGGTGTCCGCCAAGCGGGCGGCCCAGGCGTCGAGCGTGCGCCGCGCGTAGCGCGGCCAGGGCGTGCCGTCGCCCTCGTGCAGGCGGAGGTAACCCCAGTCCGTGGTCCGCCACAGCGGGGTAAGCGCCGAGCCCTGCCGGTCCGCCCAGCACAGCGCCGCGTTCCGCGCGGTCAGCACCTCCCGCACCCGGTCCGTCCACCAGGACGAATGCCGCGGCTCGACCGCTACCCGGATCGATGGCGGAAAGCAGGCCAGGCACTCGTCCAGCAAAGCGGGTTCGGCGCGCAGGGTGGGCGGCAGCTGGAGCAGCACGGGTCCGAGCCGGTCGCCGAGCCCGGCCGCGGCCTCGAGCAGCCGGCGCACCGGCTCGGCCGGGTCCTTGAGCCTGCGGATGTGGGTGAGGTAGCGGCTGGCCTTCACGGTCATCTCGAAGCCGTCCGGCACCCGGTTGCGCCAGCTCTCGAACGCCGCCCGGTCGGGCAGCCGGTAAAAGGTGCCGTTGTTCTCCACGGTGCCGAAGTGCGCGGCATAGTGCTCCAGCCACAGCCGCTGCGGAACGCCCAGCGGGTAGAAGTCGCCGCGCCAGTCCTTGTACTGCCAGCCGGACGTGCCGATATTCACGCTCGTTCGGCCCTCGCGCGGCGTTCGGCGAGCACGGCGGCCAGGTACTCAGGGGCCGAGGTGCCCGGCGGGGGCGGCGGCGATACCAGGGCGGCGACCTTGGTCGCGAGCCGCTCGCCGAGTTCGTAGCGGGCCTGCGGGCTGAGTTCCCAGAAGCGGCCCAGGTAACTGCGGGCCGAGTTCGCGACCGCGTCGGGCAGCGCGGACAGCTCGAGCGTGCCGGCCCAGCCGGCCAGCGAAGGCGGCATCGGCGCGGGCGGCAGCGCCGCCGAGCGCAGCCGCTCCTGAATCACGTACGTCCCGGCGAACAGGTCGCCGAGCCGCTTGCCCTTGGCGGACAGCAGCGAGGTGATCAGCGCGGGCGCGCCGGACAGCGCCCAGATCTCCACGACCGCGGCGAGCCCGCGGACCAGGGCCTGGCGGAAGCGCTCCGGGCCGCCGTCGTCGCCCACCACCCGCAATCCCATGGCGAGCTTGCCGAGCGACTTGCCCCGGCTGAGCGTCTCGAGGGTCACCGGGTAGCCGACCAGTACGCCGACGAGGACGGCGACCAGGATCGCCGAGCCGGACGCTTCGTTCAGGTGCACCGACGCGGCGGCCAGACAGCCGACCGCGATGCCGAACAGCGCGCCCTGCACCGCGATGTCGATGAAGATCGCGGCCATCCTGTTGGGGAACCGGGCGATGGGCACTTCGATGACGACGGCTTCGCCGCTGACCAGTTCGCCCACCTCGTCACGCTACCCTGCCCACGTGGACGCTGACATCTTCGTCGCCGAGCACCGGGCCGAATGGGCCAGGCTCGACGAGCTGGTGCGCCGCCGCCGGCTGTCCGGCGCCGAGATCGACGAGCTGGTACGGCTCTACCAGCGGGCCGGCACCCACCTGTCCGCGGTGCGCTCGATGAGCGGCAGCGGCGACTCGGTCCTGGTCGCCGAGCTGTCCAGCCGGGTGGCGCGGGCGCGGAGCGCGGTGACCGGCGCGCACGTCCCCGCCTGGCGGCAGCTCGCGACGTTCGCGACAGTAGGCTTCCCGGCCGCCGCGTGGCGGGCCCGCTGGTGGTGGCTCGGCGCGTCCGTGGGCTCGATCGCCGTGGCGGTCCTGGCCGGCGCCTGGATCGCCCGGTCCGCGGCGGTGCAGGCCAGCCTGCTGCCGCCGGCCCAGGCCAGGGACCTGGTCCAGCACGAGTTCCGCGACTACTACTCCCAGTACGCGGCCACCTCGTTCGCCGCCAAGGTGTGGACCAACAACGCGTGGGTGGCCGCGCAGGCGCTGATCTTCGGCATCCTGCTAGGCATCCCGACCGTGTTCGTGCTGCTGGGGAACGCGCTGAACGGGGGCGTGGACGCCGGCTTCATGATCGCGCACGGGCGCGGCACCGAATTCTGGGCGCTGATCCTGCCGCACGGCATGCTGGAGCTGACCGCCGTGTTCCTCGCCGCCGCGGCCGGGCTGCGGCTCGGCTGGACGATCATCGACCCGGGGCCCCGGCCCCGGTCCGCGGCCCTCGCTCAAGAAGGCAGGTCCACGATCACGATCACCCTCGGCCTGATCGTGGTGCTGGCGGTATCCGGGGTCATCGAGGCATTCGTCACCCCGTCGCCGCTGCCGACGTGGGCGAGAATCGGGATAGGGGCCGTCGCGGAAATGTCGTTCTGCGCATATGTCGTGTTCTTCGGTCGCCGCGCGGTCAGGGGCGGGGAGACAGGTGATATCGACGAGGCGCCTGACACTCTCCCCGTGGCCGCGTTACAACCGGCCGGCCGCCTTGAGGTCCAGGTAGGCGTCGGCGAGGGCCGAGGGGAGGCGGGCCGGCGGGGCGTCGACCACGGTCACGCCGCGCTGGCGGAGCCGCGCGGCCATGGCGGCCCGCTCGGCGCGCGCCCGTTCCGCCGCGGCCGCGGCGTACACGGCGGCCGCGTCCCCGCGGCCGGCGGCCAGTTTGTCCAGCCGCGGGTCGGCCACCGCGCCGAGCAGCAGCACGTGGCGCGAGGCGAGCAGCGGAAGGTGCCGGAGCAGGCCCTCGGCGAGGGCGGCCGGGTTGAGGTCGGTGAGCAGGACCACGAGGCAGCGCTGCCTCGTGTGCGCCAGGATCGCGCTGGTCATCGCGGCGCTGTCGGACTCGATCAGCTCGGCGTCCAGCGGCGCCATCGCGTCGGTGAACGCGCGCAGCACGTCCGTGCGCGGTGCCGCCATCACGCGGGCGCGGATCCGCCGGTCGAAGGCCAGCAGGTCGATCCGGTCGCCGGCGTTGGCGGCGAGCGCGGCGAGCAGCAGCGCGGCGTCCATCGAGGTGTCCAGCCGCGGCTCGTCCCCGACCCGGCCGGCCGAGGTCCGGCCCGTGTCCAGCACGACCAGGATGCGGCGGTCCCGCTCCGGCCGCCAGGTACGGACCAGCACCTCGCGGCGGCGGGCGGTGCCGCGCCAGTCGATCGAGCGCACGTCGTCGCCCGGCACGTACTCGCGGAGCGAGTCGAACTCGCTGCCCTGGCCGCGGATCAGCGACCGGTGCATGCCGTCCAGCTCGCGCAGCCGCGACAGCTTCTCCGGCAGGTGCCTGCGGCTACGGAACGGCGGCAGCGCGCGGACTGTCCATGGCACCGCGCGTTTGCGCTGGCGAGCGGCGATATTACCAGGCCCGAACGACCTAACTGTTACCTCCGCGGCCGTCCGGTCGCCACGACGGGTTGGCGTGAGCTCGGTGGTGATGGTCCGCTGGCCGTGGCTCGGGATGTCTATGGTGGCGTGGTGCGGGGTGGCGCCGGTGCTTGGCGGCCAGGCATCGCGGACCACGGCGCGGAGCGGCCGTGGGCTGGGGTTCGCGATCGTGAGCGTGACCGCGGCGGTCTCGCCGAGGCGGACCCTGGTGTCGCCGTCCCGGGTCATGACCAGCGGGCGTACCGGGGCGGCCATCCAGAGGTCTGCGGCGATCGCGAGAGCCAGGACGGCCGCCGTCGCGAGCACGGCGAGCCAGCTGCGGAACGCCAGCACGACTAGGACGCCGGCCAGGGCGGCCGCCGCCGCGCGGCCGGTAAGCGCCACCGTTTGTTACCGCGGGACCGCGACGGAGGCGAGCACGCCCTCCAGCACCCGGTCCGGGGTGGCGCCCTCCAGCTCCGCCTCGGGTCGCAGCTGGAGGCGGTGCCGCAGGGTCGGCCGCGCCACCGACTTGACGTCGTCGGGCGTGACATAGTCGCGGCCCGCCAGCCAGGCGCTGGCACGGCTGGTCGCGAGCAGCGCCGTGGCGCCGCGCGGCGACACGCCGAGCCTGATCGCGGCCGACGAGCGGGTCGCGCGGCACACGTCCACGATGTAGCCGGCCACCTCCGGGGTGAGCGTGACTGTTTGCACCGCCCGCGCCGCCGCGTCCAGCTCGGCGCGGCCGACCACCGTGCGGACGCCGGCGCCGGCCAGGTCACGCGGGCTGAATCCGGCCGCGTGCCGGTTCAGCATGCCGATCTCCTCGTCGCGGTCCGGCACCGGGACGGCCAGCTTCATCAAGAAGCGGTCCAGCTGGGCTTCGGGCAGCGGATAGGTGCCCTCGTACTCGACCGGGTTCTGCGTCGCGGCGACGAGGAACGGGTCGGGGAGTTTTCTCGGGGTGCCTTCGACGGAGACCTGACGCTCCTCCATGGCTTCGAGGAGGGCGGCCTGGGTCTTCGGCGGCGTCCGGTTGATCTCGTCGGCGAGCAGCAGGTTGGTGAAGACCGGACCCTCGCGGAATTCGAATTCGGCGGTCCGCGAGTCGTAGACCAGCGATCCGGTGACGTCGCCCGGCATCAGGTCCGGGGTGAACTGGAGGCGCTTGCTGGCCAGGCCGAGAGATTGCGCCAGGGTCCGGACCAGCAGCGTCTTGGCGGTGCCGGGCACGCCTTCAAGCAGCACGTGGCCGCGGCACAGCAGCGCGATGATCAGGCCGGTCACCACGGCGTCCTGGCCGACGACGGCCTTGGCGATCTCGCCGCGGATGGCGTCGACGGCCGTTGCTGCCCTTGTCTCGGCGGTCACCTGGCGCCTGCCTTTCTCTCCAGCGCGTCGAGCTTATCGGCCAGCGCGACGAGCGCGGCGTCGTTGTCCGGTGCCGGGCCGGTGAGGATCTGCGCGGCGTCCTGGTGCGCGGTGCGTTCGGCGACGGTCTCGGGCGTGGCGTCGGGAGGCAGGCCGAGGAGCGGGATCATGCGCTTCATGGTGGCGTCGCGCAGGTGCGCCGCCGCCTGCGCGCGGGCACGTCGTGCGTGGTAGAGGCGGCCGTGGCCTTCGGTCGTCTCGGCGGCGCGGACGATGGCGGGGAGGCGCTCGGGCACTACCGGGCCGAGGCGGCGCATCCGCCACAGGGCGAGCAGGACCACGGCGATGCCGAGTTCGGCGGCGATCATGTAGACCGGCTCGGGGATCAGGCTCGTGAAGCTCTGCTGCTGGCTGACCGGTGGCGGCGTGGCCGGGCTGGACCGCGGGGTGAGCCAGAGGAGGTTCTCACCCTGGAGGAGGTTGAGGGCCAGGGCGGCGTTGCCGCGGCCGGCGAGGTCCTGGTTGGTGAGCGGAGCGCCGGTGCCGAGGACGGTGACCTCGTGTCCCGCGGTGCGGTAGCTGACCAGGGAGGGATGGCCGTGGACGGGGTAGCACCGCGTGGTTTGGGCCGGCGCGTGGAACAGGGTGCCGCCCATGTCCGCGTTTCCGGCCGTGGCGGCGGCGGTCAGCGTACAGCCAGGGTTCAAGACCGTGATGCCGGCCTGTCCGGCGACCGTGAGGCCGGGGGCAAGCGCGTCGAGCGTGGCCTGGTCCGGGCCGACGATGACGAGGCTGGCGGGGCTGGTCGCGAGCGTGTCGAGCTCGTCGCCGGTCAGCAGCCGCGGGTTCGTCACCAGGATCGTGGTGCTTGCCGTTTTTACCGTTTTCGCCGTTTTCGCCGTGGCTGTCGTGGTGACCCGCGTGCCGCGTCCGGCCAGGATCGCGGCGAGCGCGTGCCCGCCGTCCGGCCCGGTGTTGCCGGGGTTGAGGTAGCCGCCGGGCACGCCGACCTGGAGCCACGCGATCACCACGCCGCCGAGCAGGACGATGCCGGCGAGGCTGGTGGGGAGGCGCCAGGGGTGCCTTCGGCGGGGGTGCCTTCGGCGGGCGCCGCGGGGCGTTGTCGTCGGGCCTGGGGTCGGCGGGGCCAGGGTTGTCACACTGGTTCCGGGACCGTCGCGCGGATCGCTGCTTCGAGGTCGCGGAGGCGGCCGGCATTCGCCTGGGTGCCCGCCCGGCCGCCGTAGCGGACGTCGTCGAACAGCCGGGCGGCCGCGTGCAGCTCGGCGGCGTGCGCCGGCAGCGACTGTCCCGCCTGGACAGCCAGCTCACCGGCGGTCCGGCCCGGGGCGACCGGGAGGATCGCGCGTTCCTCGAGACCGGTCGCCACGGCCCGAAGGTACTCCTCGATCGCCCCCGAATAGTTGCCCGCCGCGGCGTGGCGTTCGGCAAGTTCGCGGTGCTCGCGCGCGGTCAGCGCGACCGCGCCGCGAAGCGGGCCGGCCGCGTCCCGCCGGCCAGACCGTGCCACCGGGCCGATCCGGGCCAGTACCAGCGCCGCGACGATCACCGCGAGCGCGACCAGCGCGACGATGGCCCACCAGCCGCCGGGCACGTCGACGTTCGCCGAGTTGACCAGCCGGCTGAGCTGGTCGTGCAGCCAGGTCAGGAACGGGGTTCGCGGGTGGTACAGCGTCTTCGCCAGCTCCTGGCGGGCCAGATGCTGCGCGGCCTGCCGGCTGATCGGCGGACCGGCCGCCGGGGCTGTCACCATCGTTGCTGATCTGGCGGAGTGTCGCTGTGTGCCGGCGGCTTGTGTGCCGGCGGCTTGTGTGCCAGCGGTTCCGGCTCGGACCACCGCGCCGGGGCCTCCGCCCACACCTGGCCGAAGTCAAGCGCCGACTGGCCGCCGCCGTCGCTCGTTGCCGACTGAAGCGCGATGTCGAAGCCCTCCCGCCGCATCCTGAGGTCGACGTACAGCAGCACCTGGACGCCGGCCATCACGGGACGGGTCACCGCGCCGGCCACGATGCCGCCCACCCCGATGATGATCGCGGTGAGGATCGGCGTAGTCGAACTGGTAGCGCCGAACGTCAGCACGTTGCCGGAGCCGTGGCCGCCGGCCAGGGTGCCGATCACGCTGAACGGGACCGTCAGCACGCCGGTCGCGACCAGCACGATCAGCTCCGCGAGCAGCAAGATGCCGAACACCCGCCAGGAACTCTTCCTGACCAGCCGCCACGACCTGCGGATGCTGGCCGACGGGCGCTGTCCCTCGAGCATGGCGATACCGGGAGCGGCCGCCAGGCGCACGAAGAAGATCACGCCGAACACGATCGAGGCAGGGATCGCGATGACCATCAGCAGCACGCCGAGCGCCGCGACGTGCCCGGCGCGCAGGCCCGCCCAGGCGAGGACCGACACGAGGCTGCCGCCGATCGCGGTGCCGAAAACGATCAGCCAGCTCAGCAGCACGGTGCCGAAGAGCGCGCCGAGCCGTGCCCGGGTGAGCGACCAGGCCTGCGCGACGCCGATCGGGCGGCCCAGCACGCTGTGGCCGAGGACGGACGCGAGCATTCCGGTCAGCAGCGTCGTCGCGAGGAACTGCGCGATGATGATGACCGCCAGCGTCGGTGCCTCGACCTTGACGAAGTAGCCGGTGTTCGCGCTGCTGAGCGGCTGTCCGGAGACGGGCGCGGTCACGCCCTTGACCAGGTGGGTCAGCGCGAGGGTGGTCCCGGTGACCACGACCCCGTACACGGTCATCACGATGGCGGCAAAGCCGAGCGTCGGCTGCGGGGTGCGCCGCACCGCGGCGAAGGCGCCGTCCAGGATCTCCCCGACGCTGAGCGGGCGGAGCGGAATGATCCCGGGCTTCGGCGCCGGCGGTACCCACTGGCCGTAGGGCGACGCGCCGTGTGGTGCTGTCGGGTAACCGCCCCCGTAGGGTGCCTGCCCGTACGGGGCCTGCCCATAGGGTGCCTGCCCGTAAGGGGGCTGAGCGTATGGCGACTGAGCGTAAGCGACCCCTTCGGGCGGAGGACCGGCGCTGGTGCCAGCCGGCTCGTCGGTGTCACCGGACGCTGACCCAGCAGCGGAATCGGGTGAATCAGCCATATCCGGTACCCCTAGAACATCTAGAAAATTGGGTTCGAAGTACCCCGTAACGGAAAAGCTACCCCTGAACGGGTGTTGCTTAGCTGGAAAATGAGGGTAACCTGCGTCCACGCAGTGTCGACCACATGGAACGATGGGGCCCATGAAAGGACGTGTGCTTGTCGTCGATGACGACGCCGCTCTCGCCGAGATGCTTGGCATCGTGCTCCGTGGCGAGGGATTCGACCCTACGTTTGTCTCCGATGGGGACAAAGCCGTAGAGGTCTTCAGGGATTCCCGGCCGGATCTGGTGCTGCTCGACCTGATGCTCCCGGGCTCGGACGGGATCGACGTGTGCCGTCAGATCCGCGCCGAGTCGGGCGTGCCGATCGTCATGCTGACGGCAAAGACCGACACGGTGGACGTTGTCCTCGGGCTCGAATCGGGCGCCGACGACTATATCGTCAAACCGTTTAAATCCAAGGAACTGGTTGCCAGGGTGCGTGCACGGCTTCGTCGCACCGACGAGCCTGCCCCCGAAATGCTGCAGATCGGCGACATTGTCATCGACGTGGCGGGTCACTCGGTAAAGCGCGACGGTGAGACGCTCAACCTCACGCCGCTCGAGTTCGACCTGCTCGTCGCCCTCGCCCGCAAGCCCCGCCAGGTCTTCACCCGTGAGGTGCTGCTCGAACAGGTCTGGGGATACCGCCACGCCGCGGACACCAGGCTGGTCAACGTTCACGTGCAGCGGTTGCGGGCCAAGATCGAGCGGGACCCGGAGCATCCCGAGATCGTGGTGACGGTTCGTGGCGTCGGCTACAAGGCGGGGCCCGGATAAGCCCCGATACACGAAGTTCATGAAGGTGGCGGCGGGTGGCACGGACGGGCGGATCAGCTGGATAACGGCGTTCGGTCGTTCCCGGCTGGGCAAGGAGATCCTGCGTCGGCTGCCCGCTAAGCTTCGGCGCTGGGTGTGGGCCTCGCGCCGGTGGCAGCGCCGGACGGCCGCGCAGATGCGCAGCCGCTGGCACCGCTCGCTTCAGCTGCGGGTGGTCACGACGACCCTCTCGCTGTCGGCTCTGGTGATCGCCGTGCTGGGGTTCTTCCTTGCCAACTCGATAGCGAACGGGCTGTTCAACGACGAGGTCAAGGCCGCCCGTGCGCAGCTGTCCGCCGCGATCACCTCTGCCGAAGGCCAGACCAACGTGTCCGTGCTCGCCTCGCCGGCGACGGCTCAGCCGGGCGAGGCGCCCGATCCGGTGGCGAGCACGGATCAGGCCGAGGCCGTGATGACCGCCACGGCGAGCTTTCTGCAGCGAGCGTCGGGCAGCAGCAAGAGCTACTACGTTTTCGTGCGCCTGAACACCAAGAAGGTGGGGTTCACGCCGTACGTGCAGTGGGCGGTGCCGACGACCGTCGACGTCTCGCAGACCATCCCCGCCGCGTTCACCGCGAACATCGACCGCGAGCAGGCGCAGACCCCCCTGCCGGCCAAGCCGTCCGTCTTCGTGCAGCCGACCGCGCTGGTGCTGACCGGCCAGTCCAGCACCGATCCGGCGCTGGTGGCCGCCGTGCCGCTTGGCAACTACTACCAGCTGTACTACGTGTTCCCGTTCGACGCGCAGCAGCAGACTCTCCAGCTTGTCCAGAAGGTCCTGATCGGCGTCGGGCTGGCGCTTGTCGCGCTGCTCGCCGCCATCGCCTCCCTCGTCACCCGGTGGGTGGTGCTTCCGGTGCGGCACGCGGCCGGTGCCGCGCAGCGCCTCTCCGCGGGTCACCTGGAGGAGCGGATGCAGGTCCAGGGCAGCGACGACCTCGCCGACCTCGCCACGTCGTTCAACGAGATGGCGGTCAGCCTGCAAGACAAGCTCCGTGAGCTGGAGGAGCTGTCCAGCGTGCAGCGGCAGTTCGTCTCCGACGTGTCGCATGAGCTCAGGACGCCGCTGGCCACGATACGGATGGCCGCGGACGTGCTGTTCGAGTCGCGCGATGAGCTCGACCCGACCGGGGGCCGGTCGGTCGAGCTGCTCCAGAGCCAGCTGGAGCGGTTCGAGGAACTGCTCGTCGATCTGCTGGAGATCAGCAGGTACGACGCCGGAGCCGCCACGCTGGACGCCGAGCTGGTGGACGTCTGCGACCTGGTGCGGCGGTCCGCGGACGATGCCCAGCAGCTCGCGGAGCGCCGGAACAGCCGGATCGAGTTCCGGCTGCCGGCCGAGGGCTGCTTCGCCGAGGTCGACCGGCGCCGGGTGGAGCGCATCTTGCGGAACATCCTGGTGAACGCCGTCGAGCACGGCGAGGGCAAAGACGTGGTGGTGACCGCCGCGATGGACAGCGACGCCGTGGCGGTGGCCGTCCGTGACTTCGGCGTGGGGCTGGCTCCCGGCGAGGAGCAGCTGGTCTTCGACCGGTTCTGGCGGGCCGACCAGTCCCGGGCGCGGACCACCGGCGGCACCGGCCTCGGCCTGGCGATATCGCTTGAGGACGCGCGGCTGCACGGCGGCTGGCTGCAAGCGTGGGGTGAACGCGGCAAGGGTTCGGTCTTCCGGCTGACGCTGCCGCGGGTGGTCGGCCAGGAACTCGTCGGATCCCCGCTCTCGCTCGGCCCCGACGAGGCGGAGGTGGCCACCTCGCTCGCTACTCCCGACCCGTACCCAGGGAGCAGCGGATCCGAGGTCAGCAGCGTGGGCTCCCATGGCTGAGCAACGCCTGGGTAAGGCGCGTCTGGCGCGGCTTATCGGCGGGCTCGGCGTCGCGGTGCTGAGCGTGGCCGGCTGCGTAGGCATGCCGAACGGCGGGCCGCCGAACCAGTATTCGGTCGACCAGAACGACACCGGCCAGGGCCAGGCCTTCATCGGACCGTACCCTTCCGCGCCGATACCCAACGCGTCTCCCGTGCAGATCGTCCAGGGGTTCCTGTTCGCCAGCGCCAGCTACTACACGGCCGGCTCGGTCGCCAAGGAGTTCCTCACCCCGGCGGCGCAGAACTGGAAACCCACCTCGGTCACGGTGTTCACCAAGTGGGACGCGAGCGATCCGACGGAGATGCCGGCCGCGCACAACAAGGCGCAGTCCATCGTCCAGATCCACGGACAGGTGCAGGCCAGGCTGAACGGTGCGGGCCAGCCCTACGTGTCGGCCGCCCAGAGCAACGCGCCCAACGCGCAGCCGTCGCAGGACGGCGGGTCGTGCATGCCCGGCACCGGGTCCACCGGGTGTTACCAGTTCACGCTCGTCAAGGTCGACGGGCAGTGGCGGATTGATTCACCGCCGCCCTATCTGCTGGTCGAGGAGAACGCCTTCCAGCGGGGCTGGGCATCGCAGGACCTGTATTTCTTCGACGCCACCCGCCAGGTCCTCGTCCCCGACTCGGTGTTCGTGCCAATCGGGACCAGCGAATCGGACCTGCTGAACAAGCTGGCGCAGGCCCTGGTGAAGGGCCCCTCGCAGGCATCGTGGCTATCCGGTGCCACCGGCAGCAACGTCTTCCCCCCGAACGTCTCGATCACGGTCCAGCCCAACCCGCCGGCCGCCGCGGTCGTGTACCTGAAGGGCACGCTTACCAGCGCCGAGCAGAAGGCACTGCCGTTGATGGCGGCCGAACTCGCGTGGACGCTCACCGCGCCCTCCTCGGCCGGCCAGTCGCAGATCCAGTCCGTCGCGCTCCAGGTGAACAGCACGCAGTGGCCGAACGCGAACCAGCAGCTCACGCGGACGACGTACGAGAAATACGACCCGTATCCGTCCAAGGCCGCCGCGTTCACCTACATCGACCCGCATGGCGTCCCTCAGTCACGCTGCGGCTCGATCACGAACGCCACAGTCGGCCAGGCTATCCCGGTCTTCGGCCAGGCCGGCGACACGGCGCTGGCGCAGTGCACGGCGAGCCCCTCCGCCGCCGCGGCGCCGTCCAGCCCGGCCCCGAGCCAGTCGGCAACGTCGGCGGCGCCGGGCAAGCACGGGCAGCCGGGCAAGCCCGCCACGTACGCGATGGCCGCGGTCTCGCCGGATGGCAAGTTCGTGGCCGTGGTGTCGGCCGCGCACGACAAGCTCAGCATTGGTGCGGTCGGCGCGCGCTCCAGCCTCAGACAGGTGCTGGGTCCGCAACAGGGCATCTCCTCCATCAGCTGGGATCGCCGCGACAATCTGTGGTTTACCGAGGCCGGCAACGTGGCGGTGGTGCCCGCCTACGGCGGCAAGGCGTATCCGATCGTGGGGCTGCCCAACGTGACCGCACTCAGCGTGGCTCCCGACGGGGTGCGGGTCGCGCTGCTGCTCCAGCAGAACGCGTCGGGCAATGACAGTGACCTGGAACTGGCGGCGATCATCTCGGGCGGTGACCAGGGCCAGCAGCAGGTGCCCGGCCAGCGCTCGAGCGGTCTGTACCTCGGCTCCCCGGTGCCGCTCGGACCTGGCATCATCGGCTCGGCGCTGACCTGGTACGACGCCGACAACTTGATCGTGCTCGCGCCGCCTACCGACAACAGCGTGGCAGGCGACCTGGAGAAGGTGCCGGTGAACGGCCGCGGAGGTGCGTCGCTCACCCCGCCGCAGACCGCATCCGATCAAATGGTGGAGTCGATCGCCGCGGCTAACTCGGCCAACATGCTGGTGGTCGGGTTGTCCGGCGGCCAGCTCGAGGTCTCGGTCGGCTCCGAAGGGCCGTGGCAGACCGTTTCTTCCGGCGGCTCCGCGCCCAGCTACTGGATCAATCCCGCTTCCTGAGACTTCGTAACAGACTCGCAAGGTGGCAGGCAGCGACTTTTTTTCTACGGCCAGACGCGCCCAAACATCCCGCATAACGGGCGGTAGGCTCGCTGCCTGCGACTTTATGCTGTCGTTATGTAACTCTTTGCGATCGATCGCCTACAAGTCCTACCTGACATTCACGCGTTAGCGAGCTAGCGTTCATGGCATGGCACTCGCCCGGGCCCGTGGTTGCGCGGGGCCTGGATTCCTCGTGGGGAACCGGGCTCGGCAAGCCGATGCCAGCCGCAGGCAAAACGGTCCACGTAAGGCGACTTTTCGTCGACTGATCACGGTGCGGCTTAGAGGTAAGTCCTGCCTCTCCTGGGAACACCGAGTCCCCAGAGCAGGGAGAAGGGCAGTAGTGGCCGTAGCGGCCGCGAACCCCTCAGCAGGCGGATGTGGGGTCGAAGACCAGGTCGGCCGGGCGAGTGCCGTCCAGGGTAACCGGACTGGAAGGGGGCTCGAAATGGAAATCATTGTCCGCGGACATCACATGACTGTCCCGGCACGGTTCCGTCAGCACGCGACTGAGAAGCTCGCCAAGCTGGCGAAGCTCGACCAGAAGGCAATGAGAATCGATGTAGAGGTCTCCAAGGAACGCAACTCACGACAAGCCGACCGGCGAGAGCGGGTCGAACTCACCATCCGGTCCCGAGGGCCGGCGATCCGCGCCGAAGCGGCGGCGGAGGACAGATACACGGCCCTCGACATGGCCTTCGCCAAACTCGAAAACCGATTGCGCCGCGTGAGCGACCGCCGCAAGGTCAAGCACGGCGACAACGCGTCAGTCCGGTCGCCGGGCATGCTGACCACGGTGGTCACCTCCCCGGCCGACGCCGAGGGGATGCTGGTGGACATGCCGGCGCTGACGGCCTTGGAGGAGGCCGAACCACCCAGCTCGTCCGGCAACGGGCACGCCGATCCGGACGGTCGTCTCGTCCCGATTCAGATGGAGGGAGATGGCCCGCTCGTGGTGCGGGAAAAGACGCACCCCGCCAAGCCGATGACGATCGACCAGGCGCTGCTGGAGATGGAACTCGTCGGCCACGACTTCTACTTGTTCCACGACAGCGACTGCGATCGCTTCAGCGTCGTCTACCGGCGCCGAGGTTATGACTACGGCGTAATTCGCCTGGTCGAGGAGTAATCGACGCTGGCCGGCCCGGGCCGGGCTTGCATCATGGCTCCGGGTCGGCCAGAGTCTGATCGTGACATTCATGCCGATCAAGGTCAGCCTTCCTGCCCCTGGCTGTTTCCGGGCAGCGTCGGCGGCGGCCCCCGAGGGAGGCATAGCGAAGTGAGCCAGCCGGTGGTGCGTGGCGTAGGGCCGGAAGGGGGCGGCCGGCCGGACCCGATTCGCGTGCTGATCGCGGACGACCATGCCCTGTTCCGGCGCGGCCTGGAGATGGTCCTTCAGGAAGAGCGGGACATCGAACTCGTCGGGCAGGCCAGCAACGGCGCCGAGGCGGTGGCCATGGCGGGCGAGGCGGTGCCCGACGTCGTGCTGATGGACATCCGGATGCCCAAGACCAGCGGGATCGAGGCTTGCCGCGCGATGAAGGAGGTCGCGCCCAGCGCCAAGATCGTCATGCTGACGATCAGCGACGAGGAAGAGGACCTGTTCGAGGCGATCAGGGCCGGTGCCAGCGGCTACCTGCTCAAGGACATCCCGCTCGACGAGGTCGCGGACGCGGTCCGCGCCGTGCACGGCGGCCAGTCGCTGATCAACCCGTCGATGGCGGGCAAGCTCATCACCGAGTTCGCCACGCTCGCCAAGCGGGACAGCGAGGAGGAGCGGGCGCAGCGCGTTCCGGCGCCGAAGCTGACCGAGCGGGAGATGGAAGTGCTCAAGCTCGTGGCTCGCGGCATGAACAACCGCGACATCGCCAAGGAGCTGTTCATCTCCGAGAACACCGTCAAGAACCACGTGCGGAACATCCTGGAAAAGCTCCAGATCCATTCCCGCATGGAGGCGGTCATGATCGCCGTCAGGCAGAAGCTGATCGAACTTCGCTAGCCGGGGACCGGACACAAGCCACATTTCTGGCGCGTCGGCGGGCGCGCCTGGCCCCGTGCCGGCCGCCGGGTCTGGCCGCGTGCGCGCACACCGGCAGTCCCGTCAGCAACGTGGACGTTTACCCCTTCGTGGAGGATCGACCCTCGTGAACAGGGGTCCCGCTACCACAAAGGGGAAAACCACCACGCTATCGAGGCCCATGTCACGAATCTGGCGCCCCGGCCGTAAAGCCGCCCGTCGTCAGGCGCTCGCCAGCTCGGCAGCGAGCCGGGGAGCGAGCCCGGCGGGTGCCACCTGCTCCAGCCGCACGTCGTCGCAGCCGACCCAGCTCGCCGCTTCGCGCAGCGCTTTCGCCATGGGCCCGACGGCGCCGGGCCGGTCCAGCGACACCTTGCGCGCGACCAGCGTGGTGCCCTCGCGGGCCGGGTCGACCCGGCCCGCCAGCCTGCCGCCCGCCAGCAACGGCATGGTGAAGTAGCCGTGCACCCGCTTGTCCTTTGGCACGTATGCCTCGAGGCTGTGCTCGAAGCCGAACATGCGCAGCGTCCGCTTGCGGTCCCAGATCAGCGAGTCGAAGGGTGACAGCAGCGTCGTTCGGTGTCGTTCTGGCCCCGCCGAAGTAGCCGCCGCCAGCGCCGCCGGATCCGCCCACCCGCCGACTTCCCTGCCGTCGTAAGCGATCGTGACCGGCGTCAGCCCGGCCGCCTCCGCCGCCTGCTCCAGCGCCGCGGCCGGGGCGGCGAACGTGGCGTTGAGGAACTTGCTGAGCCGGTGATAGTCGATGACGTCCGCTCTGGTCACGACCCCGAGGGCCCGCGCACTCACGCCCATCAGATGGCTGAGGCACTCGGCATCGGACGGCTCGCTTTCCAGCAGCCGCGCGGGCAATACCCGCTCCGGCAGGTCGTAGACGCGCCGCCAGCCGGACCGCCGGACGCAGACCGCCTCTCCGGTGTCGAGCAGCCATTCGGCCGCGATTTTCACTTCTGACCAGTCCCACCACGGCCCGCCGCCCTTGGCGCCGCCCAGCTCGGTGGCGGTGAGCGGCCCGTCCGCCGTCAGCCGGGCCAGCACCTGCTTGCAGGCGGTCTCCGACACCCGGTGCCAGCGCTGGCCTTGTGCGATGAAGTAGCGCCGCCGGAACCCGTAGTAGGGCCATTCCTCGATGGGCAGGATGCAGGCGGCGTGCGCCCAGTACTCGAAGGTGGCGGGGGTGTGCGGGTGCCAGTACGCCCGCTCGACCCGCCCCCGGCCGATGGGCCCGAGCCGGGCATAGGGGACCAGCTCGTGGGAACGGGCCAGGACGCTGATCGTGTCCAGCTGGACGGCGCCGATCCGGCTCAGCATGCCGGGGATGCCGCCCTGCCGCGAGGCAGCGCCGAGAAACCCCTGGGAACGCAGCGTTATCCGCCGCACCTCATCGGGGGAGAGCACCACGGAACCCATGCCGCCGAGCGTAGCGGCAGGGTCTGACATTTCCGGAGATCTAGTACCAGTCGTCCAGGATGCGCAACGACAGCGCGAAGATTCCGCCGACCACGACGATGCCGGTGCCGAGCCAGAACGCCCACCACGTCGGCCCGGCGGTCAGCGCGGTGCCGCCGACGACGAACCCGACCACGATGATCGCGATCGCGACCCAGGAGGAAGCACGGCCATGGTGCGCCTCGAGATGCCCGGACCCAGCGACGGCCGCGCGAGCGGGCTTGGCCGCGCCCTTGCCGATGGCCTCGTCGATGGCGCTCGTTACGCCCTGATCGGCCACGCCGTACTCCCCTCTAGTAGGTGCCGCTCCTATTATGCTCCGGAGGTGCCAGACTGGTCCCCAGCCGGCCCCATCGCAGTGACTCGGCTTACTGCCTTATCTCGCCTACGATGACAGGCGAGACCGGTGCCGGAACCTTGACCGGTGCCCGAGCATTAATACCAAGCGACGGCCACCAACCGTAGCTGAGAGGTCAGACGATCCGCGAGGAGCGCGACGAGAAGTGCCAGCAATAGTCGATAGTGTCCTTCGCGCAGGCGAAGGACGGATCCTGCGCAAGCTCAAGCGGATCAGCGAGCAGATCAATTCAATCGAAGACGAATTCGTCAATATGGGCGACGCGGACCTCCGCGCCCTGACCGACGAGTTCCGCCAGCGTTACGCCGATGGCGAAACCCTCGACGACCTGCTTCCCGAGGCGTTCGCCGCGGTCCGGGAGGCGGCCAAGCGAACCCTGGGCCAGCGTGCGTTCGACGTCCAGCTGATGGGCGCCGCCGCGCTGCACATGGGGAACATCGCCGAGATGAAGACCGGTGAGGGCAAGACGCTCACCGGTGTGTTCCCGGCGTACCTGAACGCGCTGGCCGGCGACGGCGTCCACGTGGTCACCGTCAACGACTACCTGGCCAAGCGCGACGCCGAGTGGATGGGCCGCGTGCACCGGTTCATGGGCCTCCAGGTCGGCGTGATCCTCGCCCAGATGGAGCCGAACGAGCGGCGCCAGCAGTACGCGGCCGACATCACTTACGGCACGAACAACGAGTTCGGCTTCGACTACCTCCGCGACAACATGGCCTGGTCGCTGGACGAGTGCGTGCAGCGCGGCCACAGCTATGCGATCGTGGACGAGGTCGACTCGATCCTGGTCGACGAGGCCAGGACCCCGCTGATCATCAGCGGGCCGGCCGAGCAGTCCGCCCGCTGGTACACCGAGTTCGCCAAGCTCGCCCCCCGGCTGCGCCGTGGTGAGGACGGCGACGGCGACTACGAGGTCGACGAGAAGAAGAAGACCGTCGGCATCCTCGAGTCCGGTGTCGAGAAGGTGGAGAACTGGCTCGGCATCGACAACCTGTACGACCCGGTGAACACGCCGCTGGTCAGCTTCCTGAACAACGCGATCAAGGCCAAGGAGCTGTACAAGCGCGACAAGGACTACGTCGTGATGAACGGCGAGGTCCTGATCGTGGACGAGTTCACCGGCCGCATGCTGCACGGACGCCGGTACAACGAGGGCATGCACCAGGCCATCGAGGCCAAGGAAGGCGTGCAGATCAAGGACGAGAACCAGACGCTCGCCACGATCACCCTCCAGAACTACTTCCGGCTTTACGACAAGCTGGCCGGCATGACCGGTACCGCGATCACCGAGGCCAACGAGTTCCACCAGATCTACAAGCTCGGCGTCGTCCCGATCCCGACGAACATGCCGATGATCCGCGCGGACGAGTCCGACGTGGTGTACCAGACGGCCCAGGCCAAGTTCGAGGCCTGCGTCGAGGACATCGCGGAGCGGAACCGCAAGGGCCAGCCGATGCTGGTCGGCACGACCAGCGTGGAGAAGTCCGAGATCCTGTCCCGGATGCTCAAGCTGCGCGGCGTGCCGCACAACGTGCTGAACGCCAAGTATCACGAGCGCGAGGCGGCGATCGTCGCCGAGGCTGGCCGGTCCGGCGCGGTCACCGTGGCCACCAACATGGCGGGCCGCGGTACCGACATCATGCTCGGCGGCAACCCGGACTTCATCGCGGACGCCGAACTCCACAAGCAGGGCTTGTCGCCGTCCGAGACGCCAGAAGAGTATGAGCGGGCCTGGCCGGAGGCGCTGGCCAGGGCTAAGCAGGCGGTGGCGGCGGACCACGAGCAGGTCCTGCTGGCCGGCGGCCTCTACGTCCTAGGCACCGAACGACACGAGTCTCGCCGGATCGACAACCAGCTTCGCGGCCGTGGCGGACGTCAGGGTGACCCGGGGGAGACGCGCTTCTACCTGTCGCTAGAAGACGATCTGATGCGGATGTTCAACTCCGACCGGGTCGCGGCGATCATGGACCGGCTGAACATCCCGCCGGATGTGCCGGTGGAGTCCAAGCTGGTCACCCGCACGATCAGGTCCGCGCAGACCCAGGTCGAGCAGCAGAACTTCGAGATCCGCAAGGACGTGCTCAAGTACGACGACGTGCTGAACCGGCAGCGCCAGGTGATCTACGGCGAACGCCGCCGGGTCCTGGAAGGCGCCGACCTGCACGACCAGATCGACGGCATGATCGACGAGGTCGTCGCCGGGTACGTGGCGGGCGCGACCGCCGAGGGGTACCCGGAGGAGTGGGACCTGGACAAGCTGTGGCAGGCGTTCCGCCAGCTGTACCCGATCAGCGTCTCGGTCCAGGACGTGGTCGAGGAGGCCGGCGGCGAACTGGCCGGCCTGTCCGGTGAGTTCCTCACCGAGGTGATCCAGGACGACGCGCACAAGGCCTACGAGCGCCGGGAGACCGAGTACGGCCCGGAGATCATGCGTGAGCTGGAGCGCCGCGTCGTGCTTTCGGTGCTGGACCGCAAGTGGCGCGAGCATCTCTACGAGATGGACTACCTGCGTGAGGGCATCGGGCTGCGCGGCTACGGCCAGCGTGACCCGCTGATCGAGTACCAGCGCGAGGGCTACGACATGTTCAACTCCATGATGGAGGGCATCAAGGAGGAGTCGGTCGGGCTGCTGTTCAACGCCCAGGTCCAGTTCCAGGAGAACCCGGTCGTCGAGGACGACACGGCCGGCCAGCTGCCGAACGGCGCCGCTCAGGGCCAGTTCACCGGCCAAGGCCAGTTCCCCGCGCAGGGCCAGGTTCCCGGCCAAGGCCAGGTTCCCGGCCAGGGTCAGCTGCCCGGCCAGCCGCAGCCCGGCCAAGGCCAGGTTCCCGGCCAGCCGCAGCCCTCCCGCCAGGGCCAGCCCGGGCAACAGCAGCGGCGCCAGTCGCAATCTGGGGCTCAGCAGCAGCGTCAGTCACAGCGGCAACAGCAGCGCCAGTCGCAACAGGCCGGACAGCAGGCCAGGCCCGCCGGCGGCGGCGCTCACGCCCGCCCGGCCGGCGCCCAGCCCGCGACGCCGGCGGCTCCGGTGCCGGCCGGCCTCGGCCCGCGTCGCCCGTCGCAGCAGCGCATGCAATACTCCGGCCCGAGCGCGGACGGCGGCGCGCAGGTGCAGACCAGCAGCGGCCCGTCCGGTGACGCGGACTTCGATCACGTCGGTCGCAACGACCCGTGCCCCTGTGGCTCGGGCCGCAAGTTCAAGCGTTGCCACGGCGACCCGCGGATGCGCCCGTAGCTACGGGGTATCGACGTCGGTGCACAGCCAGCGGGCCGGGCGCGGTGGCAGCCCCGGTGCCGCTGGCCTTGCGGGTAGCTGCTCGAACCGCATGGCCAGCGCCCGGGTGCGCGGTCCGAACCCGGCGATGACCGTCACGTCGACGACGTCTGCGCCGGTCCGGGACGCGAGGACGCGCCTGAGCCGGACCTCGCCGTCGGTGCGCAGCACCGGGATCAGCCGCTTGAGCTGAGCCTGGACCCCCTCCGTGGTGACGGCGACGAGCTGCCGGAACGGCCGCGTGCCGGCCACCGTCTCGATGATGGCCTGAGCGAACGGCCGTGCCCAGGACGCCTCCGGCGAGACCGCGATCGCGGCGGCAGCCGTCGCCGGTTCCGCGGCCGGGGCTTGGGCCTGGACCCGGGCCCGGGCGGGCTGATCGCCGAGCACCGGGCGCCCGTCGCGGTCGTAGGGCGGCGCGCCGTCCGGCACCGTGGCTATCCGAAGTGGGTGCATGCTCAGGTTCTATCGGATGCCTCTGACATTCTTGCCGTTCATCTAGCCGCCTTACGATCAAAGCGTGCTCAACGGAACAGAATTGCGCGGCGTCATCTTCGACTGGGGTGGCGTGGTGACCACGCCGATCCTGACCACGGTGCAGGCCTGGATCGAGGCGGATGGCATCGACTGGGAAAGCTACGTGGCCGTGATGCGGCCATGGGTCATGGGCGCCTACGGCGCGGACGGCGTGGGCAATCCCGTGCACGCGCTGGAGCGCGGTGAGTGCCCGGTCGCGGAGTTCGAGACCCTGCTCGCGGCCAGGCTGGTGACCACCAGCGGCGGCCCCGTCCCGGCGGCGGGGCTGCTGAACAGGATGTTCGCCGCCAGCGCCCCGGTGCCCGCGATGTACGACATGATCCGGGCCGCGCGCGGGGCGGGCTTGCGCACCGGGCTGCTATCCAATTCCTGGGGATTTGGCGACTATCCGCGGGCCGACTTCCCCGGCCTGTTCGACACCGTCGTCCTATCGGGCGAGGTCGGCATGCGCAAGCCGGAGCCGGAGATCTTCCGGCACGCGGCCGCCGCGCTCGGCATGTCGCCGCGGGAGTGCGTGTTCATCGACGACGTCGACGTGAACGTCGCCGCGGCGCGGGCCTGCGGAATGACCGGCGTGCACCATCAGGACCCCGCCAGCACGGTGGCCGCGCTACAGGAACTGCTTGGCCTATCCCTGCTCGCCTGACTGGCAACCCGTTGTAGCCTGCAATCCGTGGCGGACTACCCGCATCCGGCCAGCGAGGGCCGTGCCGCGAACATGCGCGCCAACCGCCGGACCGATACCAAGCCCGAAATGGCCCTGCGCCGCGCGCTGCACAGCCGTGGCTACCGGTACCGCAAGGACTACCGGCTGGATCTGTCCGACGGTCGCCGGGTGCGCCCGGACATCGTGTTCACCGCGCGCAAGGTCGCGGTCTTCGTGGATGGCTGCTTCTGGCACGCCTGCCCCGAACACGGCTCCAAGCCCAAGAACAACGAGTGGTACTGGTCACCGAAGCTGCTGCGCAACGTGGAGCGGGACAAGCTGAACAACGAAGCGCTCACCACCGCCGGCTGGACCGTCATCCGCCTCTGGGAGCACACACCGCTCGACGACGCGATCGCGACCGTCATCACCGCGCTAGCCGCCACCCGCCGCTCCGTCCCCGGGGCCCTCTGACCCAGCCGAAATCGGGGAGCGGGTGTCACGCCGCCGCTCGTGGTTCCGGGCAGCGTCGCGCCGTGCGCGCCAAGCGGCCAGCGTGTGGCAGACTCTTGGGCACCATGCGCGTATATGTGCCCTCGACGATCCCCGGGCTGGCCGCGATTCTGCGGGTCGGCCAGGTCCGGGCGGGTATGGCGTACGCGGTGACGCCGGCGCTGCGCGAGGCGTACGCCAGCGGCGACACCGAAGAGCTTGAGTACGTCGCCCTCATCGCGGCGGCCCGCGCTTCGCTGCGCTTGCTCGCCGACGATCCCGAGGCGCCGCCGCGCCGCGTGGTACTCGCCGCCGACGTCTACGACGACCGGGTGAGCTGGACCGCCGAGCCGGACGCCGACCCCGCCAGCGTCACCGTCACCGCCCCGATCCCCACCTCCAAACTGGTCTCCGGCCACATCGATGACCTCCAGGCCGCCCAGGACATCCAGCAGGCGGTAGCCGCCCTCCCCGCCGCCGACGCCGGCGACCTGGATGCCGAGTTCGAAGTCGACCAGGCCGAAGGCCACGAACTCGGCTGGTACGCCACCCAAGAACTCGAAGACCAAATCCGCTAACCGCACCCGCGCCGCCGAAAACCCTCGGCGCGTGTCGTGCCGGT
>DASRFJ010000139.1:0-25880 GCA_035651595.1 Streptosporangiaceae bacterium
ATTGTGGTCTTATCCCATGCCAGGGTCCCGTCCGCCTCGGGAGCGTCGGTAGGCACGACATATACGCGCGTCTCGAGCGCGGTAATCTCCGGTCCGGTCATCGCCTCCGCTTACCGCCCCTCCCCCTTGTCACCGGAGTGCGGCAGGAACTCCTGCACCTTGGTCTTGATGCCCTCCACGATCACGCTGCGCCTGTCCTCGTCGCCCTTCAGGATCGCCTTGGCGGTGGCCTTGGCCTGTTCGAGCGTCGCGTGCGGCGGGATCGGCGGGATGCTCGGGTCCACCCGGACGTCGAGCACCGTGGGCCGGTCGGCGGCCAGCGCCTGGTCCCAGGCTGAGCCGAGATCGGCGGGCTTGCCGACGTTGATGCCGTGCAGCCCGAGGCTGGTCGCGAACGCCGCGTAATCCACGTCGGGCAGCGTCTGCGACTCGGCGAACTTCGGTGCGCCCTCCATCGCCCGCATCTCCCAGGTGACCTGGTTGAGGTCGTCGTTGTGCAGGACCGCGACGATCAGCCGCGGATCGGCCCACCGCTCCCAGTAGTGCTTGATCGTGATGAGCTCGGCCAGGCCGTTCATCTGCATGGCGCCGTCGCCTGCGAACACGATCACCGGCCGGTCCGGATGGCCGAACTTCGCACCGATCCCGTACGGCACGCCCGGTCCCATCGTTGCCAGGTTGCCGGACAGGGAGCCGCGGACCTCGCCGCGGAACTTCAGCTGACGCGCGTACCAGTTCGCCGCGGAACCGGAGTCCGCGGTGACGATCGCGTCGGCGGGCAGCCGCGTCGACAGCTCATGGAACAGCAGCATCGGGTTGACGGGGTCGGCCTCTACCATGGCCTCTCGCTCCATGGTCTCCCACCAGCGAGTCACCTTCGCCTCGATGTCCTCTCGCCAGGAACGGTCCGTCTTGCGCTCCAGGAGCGGGATCAGCGCCCGCAGGGTTGCTCGCGCGTCACCGACGAGGTTGAGCTCATACGGATAGCGCATTCCGATGTACTTGCCGTCGATGTCGATCTGCACGCCCCGGACCTGGTCGAAGGCGGGCAGGAACTGCGTATACGGAAAGCTGGACCCGACGGTCAGCAGGGTGTCGCAGTTCTCCATCAGCTCGTAGCTCGGCCGGGTGCCCAGCAGGCCGATGGAGCCGGTGACGTACGGCAGTTCGTCGGACAGCACGTCCTTGCCCAGCAGCGGCTTGGCCACCCCGGCGCCGAGGATCTCGGCGACCTGCTCCAGCTCCGCGCGGGCTCCCCGCGCGCCCTGGCCTGCCAGGATCGCGACCTTGCTGCCCGCGTTGAGGATCTCCGCCGCGCGGGCGATCGCGTCGTCGCCCGGTACGGCGGTGGGCCAGTCGACGCCGAGGCTGGAGGGGACCATCTTGAACGCGTGGGTAGGCGCCGAGTACACCAGCTCCTGGACGTCGGAGGGGATGATGATCGCCGTCGGGGCCCGCTCGGCCAGCGCCACCCGGATTGCCCGGTCCAGGACGCCGGGCAGCTGCTCCGGTACGGTGACCATCTGGACGTACTCGCTCGCTACGTCCTTGAACAGGCTGAGCAGGTCGACTTCCTGCTGATAGGAGCCGCCCATCGCGGAACGGCTGGTCTGGCCGACGATAGCGACGACCGGCACGTGATCGAGCTTGGCGTCGTAGAGTCCGTTCAGCAGGTGGATCGCACCGGGCCCGGAAGTCGCCATGCAGACGCCGAACTTGCCGGTGAACTTCGCGTACCCGACGGCCTCGAAGGCGGCCATCTCCTCGTGCCTGGCCTGGATGAACGTGGGCTTGTTGCCGGCCCGCCCCCAGGCGGCCAGGATGCCGTTGATGCCGTCACCCGGATACGCGAAGACTTCGGTCACGTCCCAGGCGCGCAGGCGCTCGAGCAGGTAGTCGGCGACGGTGGGCTTAGCCATGGGTATTTCCTTCCAGATGGGCGGCGGCTCGCGCGGCGACTGCCATGATGGTCAGCGCCGGATTCGCGCTGCCCTGGGTGGGCAGCACGCTGCCGTCGGTGATGTACAGATTGGGGACGGCGAAGCTGCGGCAATTGCGGTCCACCACGCCATGCCGCTCGTCGGCGGCCATCCGGGCGCCCCCGACCAGATGCGCGTAACGGTCGATGGTGATGACCTCATCGGCCCCCGCGCCGTGCAGGATCTGCTCCATGACGTGCTGCGCGGCGCGCATGAGCTGCTTGTCGTTGTCACACTGGGAGTAGGCGAAGTTCGCGACCGGCAGGCCGTACCGGTCCTTTTCCTCGGCCAGGGTCACGCGGTTCTCCGGCTGCGCCAGGAACTCGCACAGGGCGCCCAGGCACGACCAGTGCACGTAGTCACTCATGTACTGGCGCAGCTTGGCGCCCCAGTGCCCCTGCGCGGCCACGTGTTCGGCCCAGGTGATGGGCAGTGGCGACACGGTCTGGAGCGAGAAGCCACGTTTGTACGGCTTAGCGGGGTCGGTCTCGTAGAACTGCTCGCTGCTGACCTCCGGCGGGGGCGATTTATACATCCGGACCTCGGCGTCGAACCGCCCGGCGGTCTGCGGTGCGCCCTGCACCATCAGGTACCGCCCGACCTGGTCGAAGTCGTTGCACATGCCGTCAGGGAAGCGCCGCGACGCGGAGTTCAGCAGCAGTCGCGGCGTCTCGATCGAATAGCCCGCGACCGCGACCGCCGCCGCGCGCTGAAACCGGGGCACGCCGCGGCGGATGTAGTGCACCCCGGTGGCCCGGCCGGTGTGCTCGTCGAAACCGATCCCGGTGACCATGGCGTTGGCCCTGATCTCGGCGCCGTGCGCCAGGGCGTCGGGAATGTGGGTGATCAGCGGAGACGCCTTGGCGTTGACCTTGCAGCCCTGGAGGCAGAACCCGCGGTAAATACAGTGCGGACGGTTACCGAAGCGGCCGTTGGAGATGGCGACGGGTCCAACCTTTGCCGTTATGCCAGATTTGTAGGCGCCGCGCAGGAAGATCTCGCCGTTGCCGCCGACCGGATGCGGCCGCTGCGGGTAGGTATGCGGGTCGCCCCAGGGCCAGTCCTCGCCAGCGACGGGCAGCTCCTGCTCTATGTCCTCGTAGTACGGTCGCAGGTCCTCGTAGCTGATCGGCCAGTCGGCGCCGACGCCGTCGGTTGTCCAGGTCGCGAAGTCACTGGGGTGAAACCGGGGCGTATACCCCGCGTAGTGCACCATCGAACCGCCGACACCGCGGCCGGAGTTGTTCGAGCCCATCGGCACCGGGTCGCTGCCGCTGATCACCCGAGGCTCGGTCCAGTACAGGTGATGAGACCCGGCCTCATCGCTGACCCAGTCCGCGTCGGGATCCCAGAATGGCCCCGCGTCCAGGCCGAGGACCCGCCAGCCTTGCCGGGCGAGCCGCTGAATCAAGGTGGAGCCGCCGGCCCCGCAACCCACCACGACCAGGTCAACCGTGTCGCTGTCGGCGAACCGGCGCATGTCATCGCGCAGCCGGTGGTTGGTCCGGCTGCCGTCGTTCGGCAGCAGCCAGGCCGACTCGTTGCGCTCGCGCACCGACGTCATCAGCGCTCCTTTCTGGCCACCGGATCATCTGACGGGCTTGTGTCGGCGACCTCGAACGGCTCCCGCGCGTCCACACCGGGGTGCTTGTAGCCACGCGGATAGGCGGGACCTGGAAATCCGATCTCGTTCCACACCGCCGGATGGGCGTAGAAAGCGGTGCAGGCGTACCGCGTCCACAGGCTCCAGACATGTGCGGCGTTCAGGCCGTGCCAGTCCTTGGCGCCGAGGTCCTGCACCGCCTGGATGACGGCCCGCTGATCGGCCACCGAGGCCTGCGCGAAATCGCCCTGGCTGTCCTCATCGAGGAACCGCAGCGAGTCTCGCCACGCCTGCCCGTCCTCGGGCATGTCCGCGTAGCGCCAGCCGTCCGTCTGCTGTTCCGCGAGCCGCGCGTCGATCTGCGGTACGACCGGTATCTTCTGGTCGCCGTCCTGCCCGAGCAGGCGGTCACACAGCGCTGTCGCCACGGCTTCCTCGGCGGGCGTGAAAAACCGGATGTCGGGCAGCCTGCCGATCCGGGAGAGGACGACGCCTGCCGTCACCGGATCCCAGTGGCCGACCTGGTCCAGGACGTTGAAACCGGGGAAGCGGTCCATCCGGCCGGTCACTTCTCGCGGCGCAGGATCGCGGCGAGCAGCCCCATGCCGCCGACGACGGTCACCATCAGCGGCGCCAGCAGCGGCGGTCCCATTTCCATGTTGTAGCGGGCGTTCGACCATCCGCCAGGCTTCTGCGCTATCCCGCGAGCGTGCAGGTAGGTCCCTTGCAGGCCGTTGGCGACGATGGCCGCGGAGGCGACCGGCAGTGCGGTCTTAGCCATCCGGTGGCTGACCACCCCCGCCACGCCCGCGGCGGCCCCGACCGGCCCGAGGGCGATGGGGATCCACATCATCTTGTTGCCGAAGCTTGCGCTGTCGTGCTCGAAGAAGATCTCGGCGGCGGTGACCAGCGCCCCCGCCGCCGTCAAGGCGGACAGACTGCGCTCAAACCGGCCAGTCTCCACATTACGGATCATCCGGTCAACGCCGTAGCGGGCCCGTCCGGTCCTACGGCGCGGGTATCCCCGCTTCATCTGGTGTCCCTTCGGCTGCCGTCCTGCCCTGGTCTGGGCACCGGGCGTGACGGTAGGCAGTTACCCGCAGGAGCGAAAACAAACGTCCGGCTGGCGGCCTCACCCGACGCCGCTACCCCGCGGATCACCTCATATGCCCGCCCAGGCAAGCCAGGCACTTCCAGCACCCCTTCACGGCAGGTTCCTCACCGGAGATACCGGGTGTCCAGTGCTGGTCTCGGCGAAGGAGGCAGGTCGTCCGCCTTGACGACCAGGACCGCACCCTATGGGATACGCGGCAGATCGACGAGGGCCGCGCGCTGCTGCAGCGAGCCATGGCGCGAAAGCGCACCGGGCCCTACCTGATCCAGGCGGCCATCGCCGACCTGCACCTGCACCAGCCCCGCGACTGGCCGCAGATCGCCGCCCTGTACCAGACGCTTGCCCGGCAGACCGGCTCCCCGGTCGCCGAGATGAACCGGGCCATCGCCGTGGCCGAGATCGACGGGCCCGAGGCCGGCCTCGCCATCCTCGACCGCCTCGACCTCGACCACTACCGGTACTTCCACTCCACCCGTGCCGACCTCTTGCGCCGCGCCGGCCGCGACGAGGAGGCACACCACGCGTACCGCCGCGCGCTCGACCTCGCCCAGACCGAGCCCGAACAGCGCTTCCTCGCGGACCGGCTGGCCGAGACGGCACCCTCACCTCGCGATGCTCACCGCTTGCCCGCTGACCGAGATTGCGGACAGTTACCCCCCGATTCGGATCCTGTTAGCGAACTGCGCGCGCATGGCCCGTACCGGCCGCTGGGTCTGGCCGCCGGGCCTGGCCGCGGGCGCGCAGCCTGTGCCTGGAGTGCACTGTGCGGCTCCCGGTACAGGAGCGCACCGGCAGTCCCGTCAGCAACGTGGACGTTTACCCCTTCGTGGAGGATCGACCCTCGTGAACGGGGGTCCGGCTACCACAAAGGGGAAAATCACCACGCTGTCGAAGCCCATCGAGCCAGCCGCGGGCCCACCGGCAGCCAGCGATCCGGGCAAGCCTCCGAATAAGCCAGCAGAGTCCGATTCGGGGGGGTAAGTGTCCGCGATAATCGAACCCCCATGAGCAAATGGTGAAATGTCGGACTTGTGATCGAGGGCTCAGCGGACAGCCGCCAGGTGAGTGACGCGTCGCTGCGCCGACCCGGTCATGGACGTGCTGGCCGCGTCCCTCTCCACTGATAGAACGAACGTACGGTTGTGTCACCACACCTGGATGTTTGATATGGCACATTTTCTATCGTAAAGTCGGGTTTGCCGCGTCGGCATTTCAGATCACCCGCGTCGCGTCGCGACGGGCCCCGCCAGGATCGGTGCGCTGGCGCGCGATCCCACGGGAGAGGGGAAGCGGGGATGCTGGAGTTCCGGCTGCTCGGGCCGGTCGAGGTGTGGCAGGACAACCGCAGGATCGCGCTGGGGGGCGCGGAATCGGCGAAGACGCGGTGCATGCTGGCGGTGCTGCTGCGCACGCCGGGGGCACTGGTCACGACGGAATCGCTGATCGACCGCGTGTGGGGTGAGCAGCCGCCAGGATCCGCGGTGCGCTACAAGTACATCGGCTGGCTCCGCTCCGCGCTGGCTCCGTACGGCGTGCCGCTGGTCCGCCGCGGTGCGGGTTACGTCCTGGACGTGGCCGCCGACCAGGTCGACCTCCACCGGTTCCGCCGGCTGATCGCCGACGCCGAAGAAGCGGACGCCACCGAGGACGCCTTTCGTCTGGCGGACGAGGCGCTGGGGCTTTGGCGCGGAGCCGCGCTGTCCGGCCTGTCCGGCACCTGGGTCGAGCTGTTCCGCGACCAGCTGGAGCGAGAGCGACGCGCCGCCCGGATCCTCCAGGCGCGCTATGCCCTGAAGTCCGGGCTGACCGCGCGGGCCCTGGAGTGGCTGAACGAATGGGAGGCCGAATACCCGACCGACGAGGAGATCATCGCCTTGCGGCTGACGGCGCTGCACCTGTCCGGGCAGCATGCCGACGCGCAGGCCTGCTACCGGCGGGCTTGCCAGCGGCTGCGCGACGTGCTCGGCGTCTCCCCCGGCAGCGAACTCGTCGCGGTGTATCAGCGCATCCAGAACCGCGACCCGGAGACGGTCCCGCAGGCCGGTCCGGTGCCGCGGCAGCTGCCGCCGGCCGTGCCCGCGTTCGCCGGCCGCGGCACCGAACTCGCGAGCCTCGACGAGATCCTCGCCGGGGCGACGGCGCGGCCCGCCCCGGTCGTCATCTCGGCGGTGTCGGGTACCGCCGGGGTCGGCAAGACCGCCCTCGCCGTGCACTGGGCGCACCGGGTCGCCGGCCAGTTCCCCGACGGCCAGTTGTATGTCAACTTGCGCGGTTTCGACCCGTCCGGGCAGGCGCTGGACCAGGCCGAGGCGATGCGCGGATTCCTCGACGCGTTCGAGGTGCCGGTGGAGCGGATCCCGGCGGGACTGCCGGCCCAGGCCGCGCTGTACCGCAGCCTGCTGGCCGGCAAGCGGGTCCTGGTGGTACTGGACAACGCGCGCGATGCCGGGCAGGTCCGGCCGCTGCTGCCCGGCTCACCCGGCAGCCTGGCGATCGTGACCAGCAGGAATCACCTCGGCGGGCTGGTCGCCGCCGAAGGCGCCCACCCGTTGACGCTGGACCTGCTCGCCGTCGAAGAGGCGCGCGACCTGCTGGCGAGCCGCCTGGGCGCGGACCGGGTGGCCAGCGAACCGGGCGCGGCGGACGACATCATCGCCAGTTGCGCACAGCTTCCGCTGGCCCTGGTCATCGTCGCGGCCCGCGCCGCCGTCCACCCCGGATTCCCCCTCGCCGCGCTCGCCGCCGAACTGCGCGAGGCCTCCGTGGCGCTGAACGCCTTCCACGGTGACGACGCCGCCACCGACGTGCGGACCGTATTCTCCTGGTCCTACCGGACCCTGAGTGCCGGTGCCGCGCGGCTGTTCCGGCTGCTGGGTCTGCACCCGGGTCCGGACATCAGCACGCCGGCCGCGGCCAGCCTGGCCGGCGTCGCGCGCGAGCAGGCGAGCACCCTGCTGGCCGAGCTGTCCGGCGCGCACCTGCTCACCGAGCATCTTCCCGGCCGGTACGCCTTCCACGACCTGCTGCGCGCCTACGCCGCCGAGCAGGTGCGCTCCGTCGAGGACGACGATGCCCGGCACGTCGCGATGGACCGCATGCACGACCACTATCTGCGCACCGCCGAGGTCGCGGCCGGGTACCTGAACCCGATCCGGGACCCGGATCCGGCCGCGTCCGCGCGGCCGGGGGTGATCCCCGAGGAGGTCACCGGCTATCCGCAGGCGCTGGCCTGGTTCACCGCCGAACGTCCGGTGCTGCTTGCCACGATCGCCCAGGCTTCGGCCGGGTTCGATCGTTACACCTGGCAGCTCGCCTCGGCGCTGACCGCGTTTCTCGACTTGCAGGGTCACTGGCACGATCAGCGGACGGTACAGGCCGCGGCCCTGGCCGCGGCGCTGCGGGAAGGCAGCCGGACCGGCGAGGCCGCCGCGTACCGAGGGCTCGGGCTCGCCTATGCCGGGGTCGGGGAGTTCGGCAACGCCCGCGCCCAGTACCTGCTCGCCCTGGAGTTGTATTCCGGACTCGCCGACCACACCGGCCAGGCCCAGACGCATGTGAACATCGGCTGGGTGGCCGGCGCGCAAGGCCGCCACGACGAGGGCCTTTACCACTCCCGGCAGAGCCTCAAGCACTATCAGGCGGCGGGACGCCCGGGCGGACAGGCCAAGGCGCTGAACAACATCGGCTGGCACCTTGCCGAACACGGCGACTACGACCAGGCACTCGCCCATTGCCAGCAGGCGCTCGCCATTCAGCGCGAGATCGGCGACCGCAACAGCCAGGCGCACACCTGCGACAGCCTCGGCTACATCTTCTATCACCTCGGCCGCCACCAGCAGGCGATCGTGTACTACCAGCAAGCACTGGAGCTGTTCCGCGGCACCGGCGACCGGTACGGCGAGGCCACCTGCCTGAGATATCTCGGCGACGTCCACGACGCATCAGGCAACGCCGGCGCGGCGGGCCGGGCGTGGACGAATGCCCTGGACATCTTCTGCCAGCTTGGCCACCCGGACGCCGATCAGATCCGGGTCAAGCTAGCCGGACGGCGCTCGAGTTCTCCCGCGATCCACGTGTAGGTCGCCGCGAGACCGGCCTCCAGCGAGACTTCCGGTTCCCAGCCGAGGACCCGGCGCAGGTTGGTGTTGTCGCTGCTCCGTCCCCGGACTCCCTGCGGCCGGCTGGAGTCGTACCGGCGGCTGAGGTGCTTACCGGAGATCGTCTCGATCATGTCCGCGAGCTGGTTGATGGTGACCAGCCTGGTCTGTCCCAGGTTGACCGGGTGTACGTGCGTGGATCGCGTCAGCCGGCAGAGACCCTCGACGCAGTCGCTGACGTAGCAGTACGAACGGGTCTGTTCGCCGTCTCCCCAGATCTCCAGCTCGCCCCCCTCGTCCGCCAGCGCGATCTTGCGGCACAGCGCGGCGGGTGACTTCTCCCGCCCGCCGTCGTAGGCGCCGAGCGGGCCGAAGATGTTGTGCAACCGGACCACCCGGGTCTGGAGGCCGAACTCCTCGCGATAGTGCCGGCAGGCCCGCTCGGTGTGCAGCTTGGCCCAGCCGTAGCCGTCTTCGGCATCCGCGGGGTAGGCATCGCTTTCGCGCAGCGGACGTGCCGCGGCCTCGTGCTGGAGCCGCAACGGATACACGCACGCGCTCGAGGTGAACAGGAAGCGACGCACGTCGTGCTCAAGCGCGGCGTCCAGCATCTGAATGTCCATCAGGGTGTTATCGCGCACCACCTCGGCTTTCTTCGCCGTGATAAAGCCGATGCCACCCATGTTCGCGGCCAGATGGTAGACGTAGTTCATGCCGTGCGTGACATCCTGGCACGCTTCGGCACGACGCAGGTCGCACACCCGGAATTCATGTGCCGCGCTATTCTCATATTCTGGATATTTAATATCCGCGCCGCGAACCCAATAGCCCTTATCGACCAGGTACTTCACGAGATGGTGGCCGATGAAGCCGCCCGCGCCCGTGACCAGTACCGTACCCCTGACGTGCATTAGTTCTCCCCGGGTCCGGCCGGCGGCGCTTCGCGCGGCCTTATCGTCCTGGTCGCGAGCGGTCGCGCTCGGAGCAGCTCCCGGCAGGGGGCCACCAGCGCACCGGCCGCGTCGGCGTGCATTTCGGGTGACGGGTAATAGTTGTTGTGTGTCACCACGATGCCGTCACGGCCCGCGTCATCCTGGAAATTGACGGTGGCCGGCTCTCCATTCCGGCTGTAGAGGGGCTGCGGCATCCCGCGCGCCGTCACGCACTCGACGTAGCAATCCGCCGCCGGCTTGATCTGGTCGACCATCGGCCTGTTCACCATTTGCGGGAAATTCCGGAATATATTCCACATCGGCAATTGATACTGTATCTCATAGTCCGGATATCGCCGCGAGAACCAGAAGAGTATCTTCGGCGGCCGGATGTCGTGCAGCAGGCGACGCATATCTCGCACATAATTACGCCTGGTCTCGTCAACTATGGCCGGCAATTTGCCAGGATCGTTGAGCGCCAGCTCGTAGTAGAACCTTTCGGCAGGCATCCACCGCCCGTCCGCGACGCGGACTCCCTGCCTGGCATGGCCCGGGGTCCGGAAATGCGAATTCGACTGGCTGCGCGCCGACAGCACCTGCACGATGACCAGCCGAGCGTCGTTGATGTAGCGCAGAAGCCTGGAGTTCGCATTGTGGAAAGTCGGGCCTGCGCCTCCGTAGCCGAGGTTCAGCGTTTCGATTCCCAGCTTCCTGGCGAGCAGCACCGGATAGGGTTCGGGACAGAAGCAGCCGAAGGTTTGCGCGGCTCCCACGCAGGCTATGTAGCCGCCATCGGTGACCCTTGGCCCGCGGAACATGCCGTGGCCTTCGTACGGCGCGACCCCGGGGAGCTGGTAGAGCCCGTAGTCGATGATGTGCCGGTCGCGCTCCTGATACCCCATCAGAACAGCCACCCGTTCTCATCGGAGCCGAAGCGCCGTTCGATCTCCTCGATGTTGGGAATGCGCCGGTAGGTTTCGGCGACGTTGAGCTTGCTCGTCCCGGGGTTCAGCAGGTCGGCGACCGCGAAGCCGGTCTGCACCGCGCGCTCCGGCGCGGCGCCGACGAACGCACGCAGGCGGTCCATGAGCTTCAGGCGTTCGGCGAGGTAGACGTCGTCGCCGAAAAGATCCTCGTACCAGAGTTCAAAGTGATTCACGGTAGCGGCGCGCAGCGTGGACCGCATCTCGGCGAGGCCCGCCGCCATCGCGCTTAGCTGATGCTCGACTTTCGCGAGGCTGACCGGCTCGTAGTCGAACCGCCTGACCCGCTGCCGTTCCTCTTCCGTATACCGCCCCCACACGTTCGTCTGCCACGATATCTCGGCCGAGATCACGCGCTGGAGACTGTTCCTCCGGTCCAGGAAGATAATCTGCGCATTTTCGCACCACAGCAGCCGATGATTCAGTTCGGCGGCACCCTTGAAGGGCCATCCGGCCGGATGCCAGACGTGCTTGATGCCGTTATAGTCACGCCACAACTCGCGGACAGCCTTATCCAATGCGGCCGCCTTGGTGATGTTCCCGTAGGGCGTGCCGAGATTCGCGGGTGTAAAAGGCTCGAGGGCACACCGGACATCTGGATAGCAATTGAGCGCCCGCATCAGCGTGGTACTGCCGCAGCGCGCGAGCGAGAAGATAATGAATCGCACGCGGCCTTCTCCTTCGCGAAGAGGTATCCGGTCTCGTCTGTGCCGCAAAGCTCATCGATGTCATCGATGTTGGGCACCAGGTGATACGTCTGCTCGCTGTTCAGCTTGGTCGACCGAGGGTCGAGCAGCCGCCTCGCGCGGTCGAGCGGAATGCCGTCGGGCAGCGAGCTTGCTCCCAAGAACCCGAGGATCTCGTTGACGCGGCGCAGGCTCGCGGCGGGCGCGTAGATTTCCTCATAGGTGACCTCACGGAAAGGTGTCCGGCTGCTCCGGAGGGTACTCCGCATGAGCTCGTTGCCCGCCATCGCGAGCCGCATGTTGCGGCGCAGCCGGGCGGGATCGAGCGGGCGGAGCTTGTCCGGCGCCCCGTTCTTCTGGCTACCGCGAGGTTTTCCCTGGACGCGGTGCCAGACATTGGTCTGCGCGGCGACCTCGTACGACACGATGCGCTGGAGGTGATTGGCGCGGGTGAGCAGCACGATCCGCACGTCCGGCTGCAAGGCCAGGCGGAGGTTGAAATCCATGCCGCGGCCGAATGGCCAGCCGCACGGTTCCCAGACATGCTTGACTCCGTTGAACTCACGCCAGATGTGGTCCAGGACGGAGCCGAGCGAGCCGAAGTCATGCACCCGGCCGAGATAGGCGTTCCCCGCCTGATCGGGATTGAACGGCTCGCGCAGGCAGCGGATGTCCGGATGGCAGTTGAGCACGTCCATGAGCGTGGTGCTGCCGCAGCGCGGCAGTGACATGATTAGGAACCGGCTAGGCATAACTGCGTTCCCGGTACATATCCATCACGCGCTCCGCCGCCGGATCGCTGCGCAGCCGCCTGTTGTGCGATCCGGGGTCGCGGTAGTACAGGCCGAGTCGCTCGCGGAGCAGCATGAACCGGGCGCCCCCCGCCGCGCAGCGGAGCCAGAACTCCCAGTCGGCGATGGCGGCGAAATCCCACGGGTTGAAAAGGCCGTGCCGCTCATGCAGCGACTTACGCCACATCGGCATGCAGTGCGGCACGTTGTGGGAGCCGGACCTGCGGCCGGCCGCGTCATGCCGGAACAGGTCCTCGATGCCGAATTCGGTGCGGCTGCCGAGCCAGGAGATGTCCGAGGTGCCGTTGCGGAATTTGGCGAACCAGGCCTGGTCGGCGGTGTTGGCTTCCCAGGTCTGCCGCGGTGTGCTGGTGACCAGCAGGCCGGCGCACGCGACGTCGATGGGCGGGTGGTCCCGCAGCGCCGTCACGTGGCGTTCCAGGGCGCGCGGAGCTTTCCGGTCGTCCAGGTTGGCGTTGGTGAGCAGCGGAGCACCGCTGGCCTGGACGGCCATGTTCCAGATCTGGTACAGGCCAGGGTCGAAGTCGAGCCTGCGGTGGACGATGTTCGGATGCACCGCCTGGTACGCCGAGATGAGGTCACCGACCGAGCCCGGGTCCCGGTGGGACGGGCAGACGTCGAACAGCAGCAGCTCGCAGGCGTCGAAGGCGGTCTGACCGCAGATGTTGGCGAGGAACTGCGGCAAGTCGTCGTCCGCCGCGTACACGGAGGCGAAGACGGTAACCGACGGCACTGTGGCCCGTCCGCGCCGTCCCGCCGGCGGTGCGAACTGGGGCCGCTGCGCACGCGGCCGTCGTCCCCCGAGCACCACCGGGGCCGGGGCGGGCAGGGCCGGGGCGGGCAGATCCCGGTAGATGCTGGACCGGACGAACGCCTGCCGGAACCGGTCCGCGGTGAGCTGGCGCCGGACGGGGCAGTCGCGCAGATACTGATGCGCCGCCACCACCATCCGGATATCGGTCGCCTTGCGGGCGGCCTGGTCTAGGTCGGTGAAGTAGAACGGGTAGTCCTCGCCGAGGTACTCGATCACCGCCGGGAGCGGGTTGACGAGAACCGGGGTCTGCCGCACGATGCATTCGACGATGGCGTTGTTGGCGCTGCTGTCATGCAGGTCGAGAAACACGATGTTCTCGGCGAGCAACTCGTCGTAGGCACGATTGTCCAGGTAGGCGAGCTGGGTGACGCCGGCCGCCTTGCCGTAGTCGGCCCATCCCTCGGCGCCGTGCTGATACGAGGTGACCGGGAACGGGTTGAGTACCACCTTCTCCAGGGACGAAACGTCGAGGGCGTACAGCGACTCGACCCGGCGCAGCCACCAGCCGACCTGGACCATCTTCTTGTGCGGGTTGGCCGCGTACCGGTGCGCGCTGAAGGCGACCCGCGGCGACTCGGTCGGGTGCAGCAGGCTGCAGACGGGCACCGGCACCCGCGCTTCGAGCCACCGCTTCAGATGCCGGGACAGGGTGAACAATCCCCGGCAATGCGGGGCACTTTCCCGCCACAGCTCGCCGGCCAGGATGTCGCCGGGTGCGTGTCCGGCGCGGTTGAACGAGGCATGGACGGTTGGCGGATTGTGCCAGAAGCCGACCCACGGCCTGGTATGCGGCCGCGGATCGTTGCACAGGTCGCCAGGATCGCCGCCCCAGGCGAACTTCTTCTCGATGAAGCCCTCGAGCACCACCCCGCCCGGCACGTGCAGGCTGGTCAGGGCGTCCATGGCATAGCGCCATCCGCTGCGGTGCGAGTCGGGCAGCCACTGGCTGCCCATGTCGATCTTGCCGGGCGGGCCGGGTGATGTCATTGCCTGCCGCCGCCGGGCGAGAGCAACGCGAACGCCTCGCGGACGTAGTCATCGCCGCCGGTCAGCGCCGGGTCGAGCAGCCCGCCGGGTGTCGTGGCCGGCGGCCAGCCGACGACGGCGGCCGCCGTCGCCTGCGGCGCGAACAGCCTCGCGGCCAGCAACCCTATCGCCGCGGCCCGCCGGTGCCCGGGGTCGCTGTCCGCGGCCAGATCGGCGGCCAGTGCCATGCCAGCCAGCCGCGGCGCCCTGGTCAGCGTCACGAAGTGCGCGACCGCGCGGCGATCGCCGGAAGCCTGCGCCCGCACTGTTGCCAGCAGCGCGGCATTGAGCTCACCGGTACGGGCCAAAGAACGGATCGCGCGCGAGAACAACAGGTCGTTCTGCCCATAAAGCCAGCGGCGAGCGGCGGCCGGCTGCGGCGCACTGGGAGCGAGTTCAGCCTCGACGGCGTGCACCTGCCATCCTTCGGGTAGCAGCCGCACCTCGCCGAACGGCGCGTCGGGCGCCCCAGAGTCGTAGCGGCACGTCGCCACGCCGGGAAGCGCGAACGGGTCGTAGATGTCCCGGCCGGTGACGCCGCGGCGCTCGACCAGCGGCTCGGTCCACGAGTACTGCCCGGACAGCGCTTCGGGCCGGCCGGACAGGACGTTCAGCACCTCGTAGGTCCCCTCGTAGCGCAAGATGCTCGGCCGCCCCTCGACGGAGGCCAGTGCGCCGGTGCGGTCGACGATCGTCCCGGTGGCGACATCGAGGAAAACGCCCTCGACCGACTCCGAGCCGCTGTGCGCCGCCGGGCTGGTGCGCAGCACGGCGCGCACCCGGGCCGGATCGGACGAGAACGTGCTGGCCGCGCACGCGTCGGCGATGGCGCGTGCGTCGTGCAGGACACGCTGAGGCGTGGTCAGCGCGCGCGGGAGTGTGGTCTGCGTCATGGGAATCACCTCTGTGGTTCGGCTGCTGCCGGGCGGTTCGGTGCGGGTGGCGGGGGCGGGCTGTGGAAGACCACGGGGGCACCGATCTGGGTGTTGGTGCCGGTGAGCGGCGCGGCGTTGGCCTGCGGCCGTGCCGAGGCCGGGACCGCGGTCGCCGGATCGTCGGCCCCGCTCACGGTGGCCTGATGCATGCCGCCCGGGCTGCTGTCCGGGGCCAGGTCCCAGGTCGACTGGCGCAGGGCGATGAAATTTTGCGACGCGGTGTCGAACACCACGCAGTAGGTCCGGAAGTGCTGCGTACGGGTGATGTGGTCCTGGGTCTGCCAGATCGCGTTGCCGGCGATGGAGCCGTCGGTGGCCACCGCGGGGATCGAGAATGTCAGCGGGAACAGGCTGTCGGGGCTGTCGTTCGACGTGGCAGCCGCGGCTCCCGTGCACCCGAGCGGTGCCTGAATGGCGGCGGCACCCCTGCTGTACAGCGGGAAGTCCTGGTCTCTGACCCCGTCGTTGAGCGGCTGCGGCACGCCCGCCGCGAAAACGAGCGACCTGCGCATGGTCGTGTGCTCGATGACCGTCTTGTTCCTGACGCCGGCATTCCAGACGACCGTCACGTTCGTCCAGAACCTGATGGTGGCCTTGCCGCTGGTCTCCTGCATGAAGGCGATGCGGATATTCGCCAGCGACGGGGCGGCGCAGTTCACGCCCGCTGGCTTGAGCGTCGCCTGGGCCTTGAAACTGACCGCGGGGGCGGCATTGATGTCCATGACCTGGTACGTAGTGCCGGTGAGCTGGTATGTGCCGCCCTGGGTGAGGGTGAGCGAAACCGGGTCGAGGCTCGCGACGGTGACCCGCTGGGTGCCGGCCGTCGCGCCGTTGAGGTCGTTGACGCGGGCTTCGACCGAGCAGTCGCCGATCGCGGTGCTGGCCGTGGCGCCGGTGATCGAGAATGGCACGAACGACTGGTCCCCCGGCAGGTCCAGGGTCACGCTGTCGGTGTCCGGGAACTGAAGCTTCCCGGCCGGGTCGTGCAGCACCACCTTGACGGGCTGGGGCTGGTTGCTGGTCAGCCGGATCTGGCAGCTGACCGCCGGCTGGGCGGCCGGGTTCTGGCTCTTCAGCAGGACCACGTCGTCGTCGGCCGAAGCGGTGTTGCTGATCTGGATTTCCACCGTCGGGGTAGGTGCCGGGCTCGGCTTCGGGCTCGGCTTCCCGCTCGGTGACGGGCTGGCCGCCAGGAAGCCCAGGGTGCCTGGCCGCGCGCCGCCGGCCAGGGCAGGCCAGGACAGGCCGAACCGTCCCGCGTACCAGAATTCGTCGCGGGCACGGTGCGCGTGCAGGTAGACCCGTTCCTGCTCCAGGCTGGGACGTCCGGCCAGCAGCAGTTCCCAGCCGCGCGCCCACAGGCCTTCGGGATGGTCGGGCAGCGGGCCGGTGTTCATCTCGCGAGTGGCCTCGGTCCACTGCGCCCATACACCCTGGGTGAAGTTCTTACGCGCCATCCGCAGCTTGTTCACCAGGACGTGCTCGGGCGGGACCTGGTAGCTGGTGAAGCTGTCCTGGAACCGGTGCCCGATCAGCACGCTGGGGTCGTGCAGGATGCGGTGGCCGAGCTGCCAGCACTTCAGCCCCAGGTCCAGGTCCTCGACGCCCCACGAGCGCATGTGCGAATCGAAGCCCCACAGCCTGTCGTACAGGTCCCGGCCGATCGCGAACGCGCAGCCGATCAGCGCGGGCGACTCGTACAGCCGGCCCAGCCTGGTATCGGCGGGCCGCATATCCTCCAGCGGTACCCAATGGGTGTCGAAGGACCTCAGGTCCATCCCGTAGCCGTGGCCGACCTGGTCCAGATCGGTATCCCAGCCGTCCGCGTGCAAGGTCGTGATCGCCGGCGTGATGATGGCGCGTTCGTCCAGTTCGGCAGCGGCGCGAGCCAGTCGCGGGATCGCACCCGGCTCCGGCCTGGTGTGCGCGTCGAGGAACACGAGCATGTCGCCGCGGGCGTGCCGGGCGCCCAGCGCCTTCGCCGGGGAGGCGCCGAGCCGCCGGTCGTGCCGGACGATCCGCGTCATCGGGAACCGCCGTTCGGCCTCGTCGACCGACCCGTCGGTGGACCCGTCATCCGCCACGACGATCTCGTAGTCCGCCCCGACGCTGGACTCCACGCACGACTCGATCGTCCGGACGAGCGACGGACCCTCATTGTGCGAGGCAATAACAACACTGATCTCCATAGTCAATTTCTCCGCATCCCCGTAAACAAGTTCCGGTCGTAATACGGGCCGGGGTTACACCGGGTGAATTTCAGCCAGACTTCCAGTCCGGTTTCCAGTTGCCCTTCCAGCCGATTCGGCCAGGCTTCGGGCACACAATCGAGGGGACCGATGCGATGAACGTCGAGGGGACCGATGTCGTTGATCAGTGGGCGGCCATCTACCGGCGGCACTCCGTAGCCATCTACCGGGTGCTGCTCGGCAAGGTGCGCAACCGGGCCGACGCGGAAGATCTCACCGCGGAGGTATTCATCCGGGCGATGGGACCGCTGCGGCTGTCAGCCAGCGAGCGCGAGATCCGGGGATATCTGCTCGCGACCGCCCGGACGATCCTGGCCGATCACTGGAGACGCCTGCTCAGCCAGCCGGTGACCACGCTCTATGAAGACCTTCCCGAGCAGATCGCGGATTCCGCACATGGCGATCAGCCGCAGGCGCGGGCGATTCTCGCCCGGCTGCCCGAACGCTACCGGCAGATTCTGGAGTTGCGATTTCTTTGCTCGCGTTCGCTCCGGGAGACGGCCGACGAACTCGGCATCACGATCGGCAACGCGAAGGTGCTTCAGCACCGCGCGCTCTCCCGCGCGCTCTGCCTGGTCACGCAGGCGACGCCGGCCGGTTCCGTGTCGTAGTGGCGCCGGGCGCGGAGCTGTCCCGCGGTTTCCATGCGGAGATCGTCGCGCCGATCCTGGCCGGATCGCTGCCCGGGCTGAGGTACGCCGCGGGCAGGCTGGGCACCGGCTCGGACGTGCTCGGACTCGACGATGCGGTGAGCCGGGACCACGACTGGGGCTGCCGCCTGACCCTGCTGGTCGACGCGACGGACTGGCGCGTGCGTGAGGACGCTCTCGCGACCGGAATCGAGGTGCTGCTGGCGGCGCAGCAGGCGCTCGGCCTGCCCGTTCCCGCCGCCGGAATCACCCGGTCCCGCTGCTACCGGACGCTCGGCAGCCAGATCTGGACGGACCTGCTGGCGGGCATCACCGATCCGGAGGTCGTGGCCCTGCCCCGCGGGATCGGCTGCGTCGAGCGGTGGGTCGACGGCGCCGGCCTGCTGGCCAGCCCCCGCCGCCGGGCCGCTCTGCGCGTCGCCTACCGCGCCTGGTCGGCGCTCGGATCTGTCCGGTGAGCCTGGTCAGAACCCCTTGGCGACGCTGCGCGCCTGATCCTCGGCGGCACGCCGGGCCGCGTCCGGGTCTCCGGTGAGGGTCGGATGGAACCGGATCTCGCCGATGTCGGTCAGCCCGGTCCAGCGCAGCCAGTCCGCGAAGTACGTGGACTGGAAGTTGCTGCCGAACTCCGCGCCCAGCGACGGGCCCCACACCGCACTGGTGTAGATGACCGCGACCCGCCGGTTCCGCCCGGCCAGCAGGTGGCTGTACCCGGTCGCCGCGTCCACTCCGAAGATCCAGCCGGGCTGGCTGATCACGTCGATGAACTGCTTGAGGACGTACGGCACCGACGCGTTCCACATCGGGACGCTGAACAGCAGCCGTGCCGCGGAGTCGAACCGGTCGAACGCCCGCCGGGCCGCGGCCCACGCCTCGGCTTCGGCGCCCTCGGGCTGGCCACCGGCGAACACCGTCATCTTCGCGCTGGCCCCGACGGCGAAGTCGGGCAATGACCCGTCCCATAGATCCCAGTGCTCGATCTCATCACCGGGGTGCGACTCCGCATAGGCCGCGGTGAATGCCCGCGCGATCCGCAACGATTCCGACGCCGCCCCACGCGGTGAGGCGGAGATGTGCAGCAGCTTTCCCATCGGTATGGCACTCGCTTCCGTTCCCGGCTTTCCGGACTACAGTCCGCTTAATCGTGCTTTGATGATACGGACTACAGTCCGGTTCAGTCAAGGGCGATTTGGACTATAGTCCGGTTCATGGAGGAGGCCGGCGCCCCTGACCAGTCGCCGCTACTGCTGCCGCTGTCGCGTGGTACCGCGCGGCCCGAACGAGCGGATGCTGCGCGTAACCGGGGAAAGGTGCTCGCCGCCGCGGAGCGGCTGTTCGCATCCCGTGGCGTCGAGGGCGTCAGCATGGACGACATCGCCGCGGCCGCCGGGGTCGGCAAGGGCACCCTCTACCGCCGGTTCACCGACAAGTCAGGACTCGCGGCGGCCCTCCTCGACGAGCGCGAGTCCGAGCTTCAGGCGATGCTGCTCACCGGGCCCCCGCCGCTCGGCCCGGGCGCCCCGCCCGCTGACCGGCTGGCCGCTTTCGCCGAGGCCTACCTGTGCTACATCGACGCGCACCTGGACCTGGTCGCGATGTCGCAGACCGCCAGCCCAGGGGCGCGGCTGCGCACCGGCTCGCATCAGTTCTGGCGGCAGCACTGCCAGATCCTGCTCGCCGCGGCCGGCATCCCCGATCCCGGAATCCGCGCCGATGCTCTGCTCGCCGCCATGACCGCCGAACAGGTCCGCCATTGGCGCCACGACCAGCACGTGCCGCTGGCCGAGATCATCCGCGCGCTGGTCCGGATCAGCCGTCAGCTGGCGTCCCCCCCGGGTGCCGAAAGCTAGGGTTTGCGGGCCACTCCGCCGAACATGGCGACCTCTGCCGGTTCGCCGCCTTCCGTGGTTTCCGGACGCCACCGCGAGCACGACACCACGCCGGGAGCCAGGAGTTCCAGCCCGTCGAAGAACTGGCCGATCTGCTCCTCGGTGCGCTGGGTCAGCCGGGGCGTGCCGTGCTCATTCCAGAAGGCGACGGCGGCGTCGACGTCGGGCATGTCCGGGCGGGAAACGGTGTGCGAGAGCACGAGGTAACTGCCGGCGGGGAGCGCGCCGACGAACCGGCGCACCATGCCATACGGGTCCTCGTCATCGCCGACGAAGATCACCACCCCCAGCATGGTGAGCGCGATGGGCTTGCTGAAGTCCAGCGTGCGCGCGGCTTCGGCGAGAATGTGGTCGGCGTCGCGCAGGTCAGCGTCGATGTAGTCGGTGACGCCCTCGTCGGTGCTGGTGAGCAGGGCACGCGCGTGGGCCAGGACCAGCGGGTCGTTGTCGACGTAGACGACCCTGGACTCCGGCGCGATCGCCTGGGCGACCTCGTGCGTGTTGTCGACGGTCGGCAGCCCGGTGCCGATGTCGAGGAACTGGCGGATTCCTTCGTCCTCGACCAGGTACCGCACGGCCCGCCCGAGGAACAGCCGGTCAGCACGGGCGTAGTCGCCGATCATGGGATGCAGCTGACGGATCTGCTCCCCCACGGCCCGGTCTACCTCGTAGTTGTCCTTGCCGCCCAGCCAGTAGTTCCAGATCCGGGCGGTGTGCGCGACCGTGGTGTCGATCGCGGGTCGCGTGCTCTCCGGGGTGGGCGCGTCATCCGCCACGGGAAACATCTCCTGCCGATGTCAATGATGCCGGTAGGCCTGAATCGTCGCGCGCAAAGTGTATCCGGTACCAACACGGCATCCCCGGCCATCTCCGCCATTCGCGCCCGTCAGTAACAAACCCGCAATACTCGCTCTACGCGAGCTGGGCCGCATCGTGCCGTGCGTAGCATGCCGGCATGGGGACGCGCTTCCACGGCTGGCCGGAGCAGGCCTACGCGGTGCTGCTCCAACTGGGCGGCGAACCGTCGCTGGACATACGGAAACGGGTACGGCGCGACCGCGAGGCGCGAGTGCGGCAGCCGATGATCGACCTGTTCAACGACCTTGCCGACATGGACCCCTGGTACGAGGACTTCGCCGTATGGCGCTACGCCAGCACCGCGTACTGGTGGCAAAACCAGTGCGGCATCGTACGCGTGGTCCGCAACGTCGAGATCGGATTCCGCTTCAACCTCGACGGCCTGCGGATCGCTGCCGCCTGGCGGTACGCCGGGCCTGAGCAGGTCGCGCTGTTCCGCGCGGCCGTCGCGGCGGAGCAGAGCGGGCGGGCGCTGGAGACACTCGTGCGGTCACTTGCCGCGGACGGGCACGACATCCTCGGTGACGTCATGCGCCGCGTCCCGCGCGGCTACCCCGCCGATCATCCACGCGCCGCTCTGCTCAAGCACCGTTCGCTCATCGCCGCCCGCGAGCTCGATGCCGAAGCCGTGCGCGACGCCGAGCCGGTGTACCGCGCGTGCGAGCGGTTGCGCCCGCTGCTCGAGTGGCTGGCCGCGGCCGTCGAGCCACCGTACGTTCGGTAGATAGACGCCGGTCGCTCACCTGGGGCCGCCCGACCGCGATTGCCGCGCGGCCGGCGGTGCGCAGTCTGTGCCTGGAGTGCACTGTGCGGCTGCCGGGACACGAGCACGCCGGCAGGCCCGTCAGCAACGTGGACGATTTCCCCCTCGTGGAAGGTCGACCCCCATACGCGAGGGCCGCGTTACCACGAAAGGTAAAAGCACCACGTTACCGGGGCCGTCCCCGCCCATCGAAGCCCTCCGCTGCCCCGCAGGGCGGCCGGCGTACCGGGCCAGCCCCCGGACGCGCTGAACACCACGTTCACGATGCTGGCCGGCAAGTATGAGCGATTCGGCAGGGAACCGTGGGTGCGGCCAGCACTTACGTCAGCCCGGCCCTGATCCGCCGCGCCGGCCGCACCCGCGACGACAAGACAGCGAGACTCAGCCGACGCCTTGCTGAGCGGTCACCAGCACCTTGACGCCGCCGGCGAACTGGGCGAGCTGGGCGCTGTTCCAGCCGAGCGCCGTGGGCGCCTGCACGACGACCCACTGGCCGCCCTGCACCTGGAAGGTCAGCACCTCCGTGTCCCCGCCAGCTTCCGAAGCCGGCTCGAACACGCCACGCCGCCCGTTCACCGGCTGGGACGCTCCCGAAGGCGGGGAGGTGACGCTCTTGGACTGCAGCATGACCACGAGCTTGCCGAGGAAGCTGTCCGCCTGCGTGTCCTTGTCCCCGGCGGGGGCGATCGTGAGGTAGTAGGGCGTGCTGCCCTGCACCACCCACCCCGCCGGCATCCAGCTCACCTCGTAACCCGGCGGCTGCGTCCCGGTCCACGCGACCAGTGCCACATGACCGGCCTTGACCGCCGGCTTGGTGGTCTTGACCGCCGGCTTGGACGACACGGCCACCGGAGCCCGGCCGCCAGCCGGACCCGCGCCCCCGCCCTGCAACGCCAGCGGAACCGCCGTGCCCACGACGATCGCGGCGGCGGCCCCGGCTCCGGCCCCGATCCAGATACGGCGGCGCCGCAGCAGCAGCCTGCGCCCGCGCGCCAGGTCCTCGCGCGGGTCAACGGGCGTATCCTCGGCAGGCCCGGTATCCAGTGCCAGTCCGAGCAGATCCTTGACGTCGTTCACTGATGACTCCTTTCTGGACGCGCCCCCGCGAGCAGCTCCCGCAGCCGCGCGCTCCCCTTCGCCGTCTGGCTCTTCACCGTGCCCTCGCTGCACTTCAGCAGCTCGGCGGTCTGCTCCACGCTGAGGTCGAGCCAGTACCGCAGCACCAAGGCCGCCCGCATGCCGGGCGGCAGCTCGGCCAGCGCGGCACGGACGTCGCTGCCGTCGACGCCGAGCTGGAAGGTCTCCGGCGCCAGCACTTCGGGTACCGACGCCATGTGCTTTTCCCGCCGCCTGCTCGCCTTGCGGATCTCGTCGACGTGCGCGTTGACGATGATCCGCCAGACGTAGGCGAACTGGGTTCCGGACCGCCGCACCCTCGGCCAGGCCACATACAGCCGGGCGAGGGCGGTCTGGACCAGGTCCTCCGCCAGGTGCGTGTCCCCGGCCGTCAGCAGGCAGGTGGATCGCAGCAGGTCGACGCGGCGGGCACGGACGAAGCCGGAAAACTCTTCGTCCCGCGATGGCCCCTTAGCCAGTGTCATGTGCACCTCCTCACCCTCAATACGGATCAGCCGTCCGCCCGGGTTGCCGCGAACGGCCATCGATCCGGCGTTCCTTGGCTAGCATGAGCCGGGTGGCCCGTCAGTATGCCCTGACCGCCGCGGCCGCGCTCGCCGTCCTGATCGGCGCCATCACCGCGGCCGCCTCCCCCAGCCACCCGCAAAGCGAGCACAGAACACCGGCCCCGCCGCTCGTCCACGCTCTCGCGCAGACCCGGCAGGCGCTGCCGCTCGCGGGCAAGGTCATCGGCATCGACCCCGGCCACAACGGCGGCAACTTCGCCGACCCGGGTTACCTCAGCCGGCTGATCTGGAACGGCCGGGAGTGGGAAACTTGCGACACGACCGGCACCGAGACCGACGCGGGCTACACCGAAGCGCGGTACAACTTCCGGGTGGCCACGTTCCTCCGCGCCGACCTGATCATGGACGGCGCCCGCGTGGTCATGACCAGGAACTCCGACAGCGGCGTCGGCCCCTGCGTCAACCGCCGCTCGCAGATCATCGACAAGGCCCACGCCGATGTCGCGATCGACATCCACGCCGACGGCGCGCCGTCCGGCGGCCGCGGCTTCGCGATCCTTGAGCCGGTCAAAGATGGTCCGAACGACCAGGTCATCACGTCCTCGGAACGCTTCGGCGCTCTGCTTCGGTCGGCGTTCCGGGCCGGCACCGGCATGCCAGTAAGCACCTACGACGGCGTCAACGGCGTCAACTTCCGTGACGACCTGGCAGGCCTCAACCTCACCACGGTGCCGAAGGTCCTCATCGAGTGCGGCAACATGCGCAACGCGACCGACGCCCGGCTGCTCACCTCGACCCGGTTCCAGCAGGCGGCGGCCCGCGCGATGGCCGCCGCGATCGTCGCGTTTCTCCAGCGGTCCTAACGCGGCGTCGACTCGTCCGGCCGGAACGCGGCTCCGTGACCCGGCACGATAACCGTGGCGAAGGCCAGTAGCTTCTCCCGGCTGACGTGCAGGTCCGGCGCGGAGGCGCCGAGCGGGTCCTCCGGCGGCCCGGCCGCGCCCCACCAGGCGTGCGTGCACACGTATACGTCCTCCGGCGTGGAAGCGACCGTGGAGATGTCCTCCGCGGTGTGCCCGGGTGTGCGCAGCAGCACGGTGTGCGGTGCGAGCCGCAGCCCGTCGGCGTCCCGGTCCACCCACTGGTCGCCCACGTACATGGCCCAGTGATCGTGAATCCGGGCCGCGGGAAACAACGCCGCGTTGACCGTGTGGTCCGGATGGTGGTGGCTGAACACGACGTCGGTCACGTCGCCCGCCGCGTAGCCGCGAGCACTGAGCGCGGCCAGCAGCTCGTCCCGCGACGCGACCATGCCGGGATCGACGACGATCACCACGTCCCCGTCCACGATCAGCGTGACGGTACCGGCCACCCGACCGTCGTCGCCGTCGCGCCCGACGTACCCCTCATGCAGCACGAACACCGATGCCGAACCACCGGGTGCGATCGCCGGCTCGGTCATGGCAGCTCGAACGGGATCCGCAGCCCGTCCAGGGCGTGCGCGCACAGGTCGTCCTCGTCACGGTCAGGGAGGGACGCGACGACGGTGCCGACCAGGTCGCGCATACGCTTCATGTTCGCGGAGAAGACCTCGAAGACCTCGGCCTGGGTAACCCCCTCGCCCTCCTCGACGCCCGCGTCGAGGTCGGTGACCAGCGCCAGCGGCGCGTAGCACATGGCGAGTTCGCGGGCCAGGACGGCCTCGGGATGACCGGTCATGCCGACCAGCGTCCAGCCCTGGGCGGCGAACCAGAGCGATTCGGCGCGGGTGGAGAAGCGCGGGCCCTCGATGATCACGAGCGTGCCGGATCCGGCGGGCACCCAGCCGAACTCGCGGGCCATCGTGATCGCGTGCGAGCGCACCGACGGGCAGTAGGGATCGGCGAACGGCACGTGGTTGGCGCCCTCGTCGAAGAACGTCTGCACCCGGTTCCGTGTCCGGTCCACCAGCTGGTCGGGGATCACCAGCGTGCCGGGTCCGAACGACGGCGTCAGCGAGCCCACCGCCGAGGGCGCGACGATCCGCCGCACGCCCAGCGACCGGAGCGCCCACATGTTGGCCCGGTACGGGATCTTGTGCGGCGGGAACCGGTGGTCCTTGCCGTGCCGAGGCAGGAAGGCGACCCGCCTGCCGCTGACCTCGCCGACCGCGATCGGATCGCTTGGCGCGCCGTACGGAGTCTCTACCTTGATCTCTTCGGCGCCCTCGAGGAACTCATAGAACCCCGAGCCGCCGATGACGGCGATGCTGGCCAGGTCAGCCATGGTGGCCTCAGGCAACCTTCTCGCTGGACGACGAAGCGCTCACGGTCTCGCTGGACTTCTTCTCGGCCGGCTTGTCCGCCGATGCCGCTGGCTTGTCGGCCGACTTGCCGGCGTCGTCCGAGGCCTTCGCCGGAGCCGTCGAAGACGTGGACGTGGAGCCGCTGCGGCTGTCCGTGCGGTAGAAGCCAGATCCCTTGAAGACGATCCCCACCGGAGAGAACACCTTCCGGAGGCTGCCACCGCAGTTGTCGCAAACGGTGAGCGGGTCGTCACTGAACTTCTGGACGGCCTCCACCTGCTGACCGCACTCCCTGCAGGCGTACTGATACGTGGGCACAGCCCCTCCTTTACGCGGGCCCAGATTAGCACTCGCGATAGCCGACTGCTAAGTGTATCCAACCGCGCGATGCCCCCGCAGATTCCTGCTCGCCCCGCCGCGGGCCGCCACGCGCGGGGCCGAGGGGGGTCCGGGGGCCACGCACCCCCTTGTCTCGCCGACCCGAGGGGGGTCCGGGGGCCACGCACCCCCACAGAGGGGGCTTCGGGGGCCACGCTCCCCTTTGGCCGGGCGGATCAGGCGGG
>DASRFJ010000140.1:0-11570 GCA_035651595.1 Streptosporangiaceae bacterium
CATGCCGTAGCCTCGGCGTGTGGCACGCGATGAACGCGGAGTGACCCCGCAGAGCACGGACTTCTCCGCCTGGTACAACGAGGTCGTCGTCAAGGCCGAGCTGGTCGAACGCGGTCCGGTGCGCGGCACGATGGTCATCCGGCCGTACGGTTACCGGATCTGGGAGCTGCTCCAGGCGGACATGGACCGGCGGATCAAGGAGACCGGCCACCTCAACGCGTACTTCCCGCTGCTGATCCCGGAAAGCTACCTCCAGCGCGAGGCCGAGCACGTGGCCGGCTTCTCCCCCGAGCTGGCCGTGGTCACCCACGCCGGCGGCAAGGCCCTGGAGGAGCCGCTGGTCATCCGGCCGACGTCGGAAACGATCATCGGCGAGATGATGGCCAAGTGGATCAGCTCGCACCGCGACCTGCCGATGCTGCTGAATCAGTGGGCGAACGTGGTCCGCTGGGAGTTGCGGCCGCGGATGTGGCTGCGCACCACCGAATTCCTCTGGCAGGAGGGGCACACGGCTCACGCGGACGAGGCTTCCGCGATGGCGGAAACCATGCTCGCGCTGGACATGTACGCGCACGTGGCCAGGGACGTGGCCGCGATGCCGGTGGTCGACGGGGAGAAGACGGCCGGCGAGCGGTTCGCCGGCGCCAAACGCACGTTCACCGTCGAGGGCATGATGCGCGACGGCCGGGCGCTCCAGTCCGGCACCTCGCACTACATGGGCGAGAACTTCGCACGTGCCTTCGGCATCGGTTACGCGGCGGACAGCGGCGAGCAGTTGTTCTGTCACACGACCTCGTGGGGGATGAGCGCGCGGATGGTGGGCGGCGTGATCATGACCCACGGCGACGACAAGGGGCTCGTGCTGCCGCCGCTGCTCGCCCCCTACCAGGTGGTGATCGTGCCGATCGGGCGGGGTTCGCAGGCTTCGCAGATGCTCGCGCACGCTCGTGACCTGGCCGAACGCCTGAACCGGGCGGGTATCAGGACCCACGTCGACGCCCGCGACCAGCTGTCCCCCGGCTTCAAGTTCAACGACTGGGAGATGCGCGGCGTCCCGATCCGGCTCGAACTCGGCCCCCGCGACCTGGCGTCCGGCAGTGCGCTCATGTCGCTCCGGCTCGGCGACGGCGGCAAGACGGCGATCTCGCTCGACTCCGCGCCTGCTCGACTGGCCGCCGAGCTGGATTTGTTTCAGGGCATGCTGCTGCGGCGGGCGACGGAGTTCCGCGACGCGCACACCTTCGTCGTCGACTCATGGGAGGCGTTCGTCGAGGCGGTCCGGACCGGCTGGGCGCTCGCCTTCCACTGCGGCCAGCCCGAGTGCGAGGACGAGATCAAGACCGAGACGTCGGCCACCCCGCGGTGCATCCCCACATCAGGTCCTCCTGAACAGGGCCGCTGTGTCCGGTGTGACGCACCGTCCGCCTACGGCAAGCGCCTCATCTTTGGCAGATCATACTGAACGACGGTGGTGCATCTTCTGGATATCGCTTTCCGTTCAGGCTTTCTGTTCGGGGTCGACGGCGGAATGCGACGCTAATACATTTTGTACATGGCGGGTGTCGCCGGCGGGGGCTCGGCCACTCGTCGGCTTGAACAGGTGGCGGGCCTGTCCGAGGAGCTTCGCGGCTGCCTCGTCGACGGCGACCGCGCCTTGACCGACTCCGGTGACTTGCTCGCGAGCCGGGAGAGCTTCGGCCGTGCCTACGAGCTGGCCGAACGTGCCGGGGAGCCGGAGGCCATGGCCCGTGCCGTGCTCGGCCTCGGCGGCCTGTGGGTCGGCGAGCGCCGGACGGTCACCGGCGCGGCGATGCTGGAGACCCGGCTCCAGCACGCATTGTCCCTGCTCGGCGGCCAGTCGTCGCTCGCGCTGCGGATCCGGGCCCGGCTGGCCGCGGAGGCCGACTACCGGCGCGGCACGGAGGCCGCGATCCTCGCCGTGCTGGCCGAAGCGCGGGCGGCCGAGGACCCGGTGGCGCTCGCCGAGGCGCTGAGCCTCGCGCACCACTGCCTGCTCGGGCCGGACAAGGTGGCGCAGCGCCGCGAGCTGGCGGCCGAACTGATCCGGGTGAGTTTCCGCACCGAGCGGCGCAGCGACCGGGTCGTGGGGCTGCTGTGGCAGACCGCCGACGCCTACGCCGCCGGTGACCTGCATGCCGGGCGGCTGCTCGGCGAGCTGCGCGAGTCGCTCCGCGAACGTGATCACGCGGCGGTCGGGTTCGTGATCAGCGCGATCGACGTGATGCTCGCGATCCGCGCCGGACGTCTTGACGAGGCCGAGTCGCTGGTGGCCATGTGCGCGGCCAGCGGCGCGGCGGCCGGCGACATCGACGCCGAGTGGTGGCCCGGCGCCCAGCTCGTCACGATCCGCTACTACCAGGGCCGGCTCCCCGAGCTGCTGCCGATGCTGCACGACCGGGTGCACTCCCCCGCGCTCAGCGCGGTCGACAACTCCACGATCGTCTCGCTCGCCGGGGCGGCCGCGCTGCACGGCGACCGGGCCGCGGCGGCGAGCGGCCTCGCCGCCCTGCGCGGGTCCGGCCGCGGGTCCGGCCGCGGCATGGCCGGCCTGGCCGGCTTGCCGCGCGGCAGCAGCTGGCTGGTGACGATGAACGGCATCGTGGAAACCGCTTACCTGCTCGGCGACGCCGAGACGGCCCGCGAGGCATACGACCTGCTGCTCCCGCACGCGGATCTGCCGATGGTCGGCGGTCTCGGGGCCACCTGCTTCGGATCCGTTCGCCAGGCGCTGGGCGTCGCCGCGCTCACCATGCGGGAGCTGGACCTGGCCGTTTCCCATCTGACTTCGGCCGTGCAGCAGAACCTCGCGCTGCCGCACTGGCCGGCGCTGGCCTTCTCCCGGCAGCGGCTCGCCCGCGCATTGCTGCTGCGGGCCGGGCCGGACGACGCGGTGGCCGCGCGGCTGTCCCTGGATGCGGCGCGGACCGAAGCGGCGGGGCTCGGCATCGCGCTGCCGGACTTGCCCGGCGACGGCGGGGACGGAGCTGGTGCCGCGGTCGTCACCTGCGAGCGGGTCGGGCGCGGCTGGCGGCTCGGGCTGGGTGGGCGCGGCGTGGTGGTCGAGGACAGCATCGGGATGCTGCACCTGGCCGTGCTGCTCGCCAACCCGCGGCAGGAGATCGCGGCCGCCGACCTGGTGGCCGGGGTCGCTTCGGTGACCGGGGACACGGGGCCTGATGGCTCCGCTCAGCGGGTGCTGGACGCCGAGGCGATCGCCAGCTACCGCGGCCGGCTCCGGCGCCTGGACGCCGAACTCGACACGCTGACGCCCGGCAGTGACGCGGATCGCGCCGCGCGGGCCGAACGGGAGTGGCTGGTCACGCAGATGGCCGGCGCGGCGGGGCTCGGCGGGCGCCCGCGTGCGTTCCCCGACGACAGGGAGCGGGCCAGGGTCGCGGTGGGCAAGGCCATCCGGCGAGCACTGACCCGGATCAGCGCCGCCGACGCCGTCATCGGCGGGCACCTGCGGCAGACCGTCCGTACCGGGGCGCGCTGCTCATACTGGCCCGGCTGATTTCGTCGCTCGTCGATTCGTCGCATCTGGAACGGGATGGCACGGCATGGACCGCCTTCCTTGTGTAGTCCAACTGCGACGTAAGGAGTTTTAGATGGCGATCCGTGACAGCATGCGTAGCTCAGCGGCAAAGTTCCTGAATCCCGGTGAGCCGATCCAGGCAGTGATCGGGGCGCAGACCGCGAGCCAGTGGCTCGCCGCCCTGACCGGTGTGTTCCTGTTCCTCGGATTCAACCGCTACCGGATCCTTGCCGTCACGCCGCACCGGATCGTCGTGCTCGACGCCGGCAAGGCGCGGACGAGCACAGCTCGTGGCGTGGTCACCGAACTGCCGCGGTCGACCCGGCTCGGCCCGGGCACCGGGATGTGGCACAAGATCCCGGCCGGGGACGAGACGCTGCGCGTGCACCGCCGGTTCTTCAAGGACATCGAGACGGCGGACAGCGTCTCGGCGACCGCCTGATGAGCAGATTGCGGCTGGCCGCCTGGGCGGCCGGGTTTGCCGCGGTGCTGACCGCCGCTGGAGGCCTGACGCCGGCGCTTGCGGCGACCGGCCCGTCCATGACCGTCAACAACGGCTCGGTGAACATAGCCGTTCAGGGTCCGCGTGAATCGCTGCTGTTCTACTGGGCGGTGAACGGCACCGCCACGTGGCACCCGGAGACCGTGGCCGGATCGTTCAGCACGTTTTCGGCGCCGTCCATGACGGTGAACAACGGGTCGGTGAACATCGCGGCCGAAGGGCCGGATCACTCGCTGGTCTTCTACTGGGCCGTCAACGGGACGCCGGCGTGGCACGCCGAGACCGTCGCGGGTCCTGGGTCCGCGTATTCGGCGCCATCGATGACGGTGAACAACGGGTCGGTGAACATCGCGGTGGAGGGGCCAGGCCACTCGCTGTCGTTCTTCTGGGCCGTCAACGGCACGGCCACGTGGCACCAGGAAACGGCCGGCGGCTTTGGCAGCACGTTCTCCGCGCCGTCGATGACCGTCAACGGCAACAGCGTCAACATTGCCGCCGCCGGCAATGGGGGCCGGCTCAGGTTCTACTGGGCTGTCAACGGTATGTCGTTCTGGCATGGAGAGACCGTCGGCGGCTTTGGCAGCACGTTCTCCGCGCCAACGATGACCGTCAACGGCAACAGCGTCAACATCGCCGCCGTCGGGCCCGGGAACCGGCTCAGGTTCTACTGGGCGGTCAACGGCACGTCGTCCTGGCACGGCGAGACCGTCGCCGGCTTTGGCAGCGCCGTCGCCGCGCCGTCGATGACCGTCAACGGCAACAGCGTCAACATCAGCGTCGTGGACCACTTCGCTGAGCTCAGGTTCTACTGGGCCGTGAACGGCACGCCGTTCTGGCACGGCGAACCCATCGCGGGTCCCGGCAGCGTGCGGTAACCCCAGGCGCCGCGGTCCAGCCCCGTCCGGAAGCAGCACCTCCGCTGCTTCCGGCCGGCGCCTTTTGGATCCGGCTGGCCTATTCCGGGGGCGTGCCCGGATCGCTGGCCGCCCGGCTAGTCAGCGGCAGGCTCGATCTGTGTCGGTTAACGTGCCGGATTTCCCCTTCGTGGTAACGGGACCCTCGGTGACGAGGGTCGATCCACCACAAAGGGGAAATCCTCCACGTTGCTGAGGGGACTGCCGGTGCGCTCCTATCCCAGCTGTCGCACACTGCACTGCAGGCTCAGGCAGCGCACACGCGGCCCCGGCCGACGGCCTGCCGGGCGGCCGGCCCGGCCACGCGCGCAATTCGCCAACAGCGCCAGTTCGGGGGTGAGTGTCCGCGATCTTTTTCGGACCGCCTCCGGGGCGACCGGGGGCGCTTAGCGGGCCCAGTGGCGGCGCAGGTGCGGGACGAGGTCCTCGGGGCGCTCTTCGGGGAAGAAGAGCTTGGCGCCGTCGACCTCGATGAGTTCCCGCACGCCGGGGATCAGATCCCGCAGCTGGTACGCCCACGAGATGCCGAACGGCGGGTACCCCGTCCCCCAGACCAGCAGCGTGGGCACCTCCAGCGCGCTCAGCTGCCCGTGGACCGCGGCCAGGTCCGCCGAATCGAGCCCCGCGAGCATCCGCTCGAAGTCCCGGGCGCGCTCCAGCGTGGCCGGCGTGAAGTAGGAGCGCCAGACCTCGTCCGGGATCCGGTCAGGGTGCTCGTACCCCTCGCCGAGCGGGCTGGTCCGCCAGGCGGCGGGATCGTTGGCGAGGCCGGCGAACAGCTCCGCCACCTCGCCGTGGGCGGCCGCCTTGACCAGCGGGACGAACTCCGCGGGCGGCAGGTTGCCCTCGGTGTCGCAGTTGGTGAGCGTCAGCGTGCGCAGCGATCCTGGATGGCGGGCCGCGAAGATCTGCGCCACCGCGCCGCCGGTGTCGTTGGCCACGAGGTCGACCGGCCCGAGCCCGAGCGCCGCGCACAGGTCCGCGACGACCTCGGCCAGGGCGGGCACGGTGAGGTCCGCCCTGGCCGGGGTGCCCCCGTGCACCGGAAGGTCGATGGCGATGCACCGGCTGGTGTCCCGCAGCTGCTCGATGACGTGCCGCCACAGCACGCCGTTCGTGCCGAGGCCGTGCACGAACAGCGCGACCGGACCGTCCCCGAACTCGGTGTACGCGATCTCGCCCGCCTCGGTCGCCACGGACCGGCGGTGGGAGGCGAAGGTAGCAACATCCATGAGCACCCCTATTCACAGACCGACTGTCGGTATCTAAGCTTGCATACCGACAGTCGGTCTGTCAACTACAAGGCCGGAAGGCGGTACAACTGATCCATGACGAGCCGGGCCGAGCAGGGGCGAGCCACCCGCGACCAGTTGATCGAGGTCGCCACCGGGCTGTTCGCGGAGCACGGTTACGAGGACACCTCGATCGAGGCGGTCCTCGCGGCGGCCGGGGTGAGCCGGGGCGCGCTCTACCACCACTTCGCCGGGAAAGACGCGCTGTTCCAGGCCGTCGTCGACACCCTGGAGGCCCGCGTGCTGGCCGAACTCGCTGAGGTCACCAAGGACGCACCCGACGCCGTGGCCACCCTGCATACCGGCGCGATGGCGTGGATCGACCTGGCCGGGGACCCGGTGATCCAGCGGATCCTGCTCATCGACGCGCCCGCGGTCGTCGGCTGGGAGCAGCGGCGCGCCGAGGGCGAGAACAACGCGCTGAACATCATGCGGATGATCTTGCACGCGGTGGCCCAGGAGGGTCATCTCCCGGACGAGTTCGCCGATCCGTTCGCCCACATGGTGCTCGCCGCGGTGGACGAGGCCGCCCTGATGATCGCCCGCGCCGACGATACGGCCGCCGCGCAGGCGCGGGGCCGCGCCGCGGTGGCCGAACTACTGCGCCGGATAACGACGCCGTAAGGACAGCGGGGCCCGCGGGCCGTCCGGCGCGTTCAGGCGCTCGTCGACCACCGTGCGCGCGTACTGCGCGGCCTCCTCGTCGGGCACCCAGGCGAAGCCATCCGCGGTCACCGTGGCGATGGTCGGGAAATTCTGCCTTGCCAGGTCCGGGCCCCCGGTGGCCGAGTCGTCGTCGGCGGCGTCATAGAGCGCCTGAACGCAGGCCAGCACCGCATCGCGGACCGGCATGGCCTCGGTGTAGAGCTTCTTCAGCGAGCCTCTGGCGAACACCGATCCCGAGCCGATGCTGTAGAACAGACGCTCCTCGGATGGACCGCCGGCCGGGTCGTAGCTGAAGATCCGGCCCCGCCGGGCGTCCTCGTCGTAGCCTACGAACAGGGGCACCGCCAGCAGCCCCTGCATCGCGGCGCCGAGGTTCCCCCGGACCATCGCCGCCAGCCGGGTCGCCTTGCCCGCGAGGGACAGTGGCCGGCCTTCCAGCTTCTCGAAGTGCTCAAGCTCCACCTGAAACAGCCGGATCAGCTCCACCGCGATGCTCCACGTGCCGGCCACGCCCGCCGCCGAGTAATCGTCGGTGCGGAATACCTTGCGGACATCACGCTTGGAGATCATGCTGGCCATCGTCGCGCGCCGGTCCCCGGCGATGACCACGCCGTCGGCGTACGTGGCCGAGACGATCGTGGTGCCGTGCTCGAGTTCGAGCTTGCCCTCGCCGCTGCCGGCGCCGGTGAAGTCTGGCAGCAGTTCCGGGGCGTGCGACGCGAGGTACTGGGTGAAGGACGACGTCCCGTCGGTGTAGGGGCCCACGTTCCGACTCTATCCGGCCAGACCGCCCAGTTTCCGCCGCCGTGGTGTCTGCATGAGTGAAAGCAGGCAACACAGACATAGGAGCAGTGAAATGGGAAAGATCGTCCTCAGTCAGAACGTCTCGCTCGACGGCGTCGTCCAGGACCCGACCGGCGAGGAGGGTTTCAAGCACGGTGGCTGGTTCGGCGAGTTCGGCGGCACGGACTTCGCGGAGTGGGGCAAGGTCGAGCTGGACGAGGTGCTCCGCGCTTCGGCACTGCTGCTTGGGCGCCGGACTGACGAGTACTTCGCCGAGCGGTGGCTCTCCCGGACGGGCGAATGGGCGGACCGGCTGCGGACCATGCCCAAGTACATCGTGTCCTCGACCCTCGACACGCCCAAGTGGGGCACCGGCACGGTGCTCAGGGGCGACGTGGTGGACGAGGTGACCAGGCTGCGGCAGGAGCTGGCCGGCGACATCATCGTCTACGCCAGCCGCCAGCTGGCGCACACGCTGATGGAGCACGACCTCGTCGACGAACTGCGGCTGACCGTCTATCCGGTGGTGCTGGGGACGGGCGAGCGACTGTTCGGCGAGACCAGCGACAAGACGCCGCTGCGGCTGGCCGGCGTGCGGACCATCGGCGAGGGCCTGGCCTACCTGACCTACGAGCGAGCGCGGAACGACCAGGGCTGAGACCACCGGGCCACCCTCACCGCGCGCCAGGCACACCGCCCGGGCTGAGACCACCGGGCCACCCTCACCGCGCGCCAGGCCCCCCGCTTCACCGCGCGCCAGGCCCGACGCTTCACCGCGCGCCTGGCACACCGCCAGGCTGCCCGTCCCACGCCCGCCGCCTGGCACAAACCCGACATTTGCTCATATTCCCGGCGGCCCGTCGCGCGCGCCAGATTATTGCGGACACTTACCCCCCCGATCTGGGGGGGTAAGTGTCCGCAGTAATTTCTAGCCTCCGCGCGGGCCGATGACTTCCGTCGAACGGAACGGACATAGCGGGCACACACGCGTCCCTCCGGGGCCCATATGTAACTTGTCAGTTACGTAACTGATAGGGTACATTAGGGCGATGGACGCTGTGCTGCAGGCGCTGTCGGACGGGAGCCGGCGGACGATGCTCGACATCCTGAGAGGCGGGCCCGCCACCGCGGGTGAGCTGGCGGCCCTGCTGCCGATCGCCCGCCCTGGCGTATCGCGGCACCTGCGGGTGCTGCGCGAGACGGGCCTCGTCGAGGTCCGCCAAGAGGCGCAGCGGCGCATCTACAGCCTGCGCTCCGAGCCGCTCGCCGAGGTGGATGAGTGGCTGGGCCGCTACCGTGCCCTGTGGGAGCACCGGCTGGACGCCCTGCACACGGAGGTCGCAAGGGGAAAGCACGAGCGAGGGAGTACGACATGACAGGCACGGGCGCGCGCATCATCGGCAGTTTGCGGATGACCAACGGCAAGGGCACGGTCCGCGTGGCGGACCGTTACGACACCGACATCGACGACCTGTGGTCGGCGCTCACCGAGCCCCGCCGCCTGACCCGGTGGATCGGCGACGTCAAGGGGGATCTTCGCCTCGGTGGCGAGTTCCACGCACGCCTCACCAGCAGCTGGGAAGGCCCGGGGCGGGTGGACGTGTGCGAACCGCCGCGCCGACTGCTGCTCACGATGAGTCCGGGCCAGCGCGACGAGACGGTGATCGAGGCCCGGCTCACCGCCGACGGCGACCAGACGATGCTGGTCATCGAGGAACGCGGCTTCACGCCGAACGAGCTGGCCGCCCATGGCGCCGGGTGGCAGGCCCATGCCGAGGATCTCGCCGCCCACGTCGCCGGACGCGAGCCAGCCGACTGGCGCGGCCGGTGGACCGAGCTCACCCCGGCCTACCGGGACCTGGCGGGCGACCCGGTGTGGCAGGCCGAGCGAGCCGCCCTCATGGGATTCCTCCAGGCCCAGCGGCGCAGCGTGCTGGCGATCATCGAGGGCCTCGACGAGGACAGCATCCGCACGGCCGTCGTGCCGAGTGGATGGACGCCGCTGGGCGTGATACAGCACCTCGGGCACGCCGAGCGCCTCTGGTTCCAGAAGATCCTCACCGGCACAGCGAGCCCGCTGCCCTGGCCGCCGAACGAGAGCGGCCCCTTCGTCACCGCGCACCCGCTGGACGAGGTGCTCGACTTCTACCGCAACCAGTGCGCGATCTCCGACGAGAACCTGGCAAGCACCGCGCTCACCGCGGGCCCGGCCGGCGAGGTCCCGTCATTCCTTAGCGTGGCCGACGAGATCCACACGGTCCGTGACATGATCCTGCACATGATCGAGGAGACAGCACGGCACGCCGGCCATCTGGACCTGGCACGCGAGCTCATCGACGGCCGCACGGGTCTCGGTCCGAGGTGACTGCGAACACTGTCAGTGAACTGAGCGACGTGCTGTGGGAGCGGGTGCTCGCCCGCGATCCGCTCACCGCGCTGCGCTCCGGACGCCCCGTCGAGACCTTGCCGCGCGGCGGGCCGGAGGCGGTTGCGGCCGACGCGTCGTTCGCCGCGACCATGCTGGGCCGGCTGGCCGGGATCGAGGGCACGGACGCCGCGTTCCTGCGGGACCACCTCGAGCAGGAAGTCGCCGAAGCCCAGCGGTTCTGGTACCGCTTTCCGGTCACGCCGTACAACGCCATGCCACTGAGCTTGTACCAGGAGGAGGTCTTCGCGACCGCCGAGCTGGCGAGCGCCGGGGACGCGGAGCGGTACCTGAGCCTGCTGACCGACTACGCCGTGATCGTCGAGCAGATCGGCGGCACGATGCGCGCCCAGCGCGAGCGCGGGATCCGGTTGCCCGCCTGGGCCGTGCCCGAGGCCGTCGCGACGATGCGCGGACACGCCGACGCGGCGAGCGGCCTGCTGGTGGCGTCGGATCGCCTCGCGAAGCTGGCGCCCGGCACGGCCGGACGGCTCAGCGACGGAGCCGAAGCCATCGTCGGCGGCAGGATCGCCACCGCGTTCGGCGCGATCCTGGACGACCTCGCGACCGATCAGCAGGCGGGCGGGGAGGGTACGGGCATCGGGCAGTACCCGGGCGGCGCGGACTGCTACGCGGGCCTGATCACGCTCCACACCGGCCTTGACCTCACCGCCGAGCGAGTGCACGCGATCGGCCTGGCCGAACTCGAGCGGATCACCGAGCGCATCCACGACGAGCTCGGGATCGCCGACGAGGCCGCGCACCGCGCGTCGCTGACCGCTGACCCCGGCATGTACGCCACGTCGGCAGCGGACCTGGAGAAGATCTTCGGCGCACACATCGACCGGGTGCTGCCCGAACTGCCGCGCTATTTCTCCCGCCTGCCCGCGGCGCCGTTCCGGCTGCGCCCGCTGAACGCCGAACTCAGCGGCATGACCTACGGCTACTACCAGGAGCCGACCGGGACGGACGCTGGGTACTACCACTACAACGCCTCGAACCTGCCGGACCGGCCGTTGCTCCAGGCCGCCAGCGTCATCTACCACGAGGGGCTGCCTGGGCATCACCTCCAGATGGGGCTGCTGGCCGAGCCGGGCCTGTCCGGGGACGCGCTGCATCCGATCCGGCGGGTGCCGACCTCGCTGCGGACGTTCGCGCTCAACGGGTACCTGGAGGGCTGGGCGGAGTACGCGGCGGGCCTGTGCGACGAGATCGGTATGTACGCCGATCCGCGGGACCGGTACGGGCGGATGACCGCCGAGCGTTTCTTCGCCGCGCGGCTCGTCGTCGACACCGGCCTCAACGTGCTTGGCTGGTCGCTGGAACAGGCAGCGGCCTGCCTGCGCGACAACGCCGTCATGTCCGAGTCGGAGATCGCCAGCGAACTGCTCCGCTACGCGATCGACGATCCCGGCCAGGCCCTTGGCTACCA
>DASRFJ010000141.1:0-4643 GCA_035651595.1 Streptosporangiaceae bacterium
GATCTCCCGCAGCTCGTCGCCGGACAGCCCGCCGAGGATGATCTTGCAGGTGGCGGCGCCCCACAGCATCGCGGCGCCGTCGTGACCCCACCGGTTGCGGGCCTGGGCAAGCGACTGCAGCACCGGGCACACGAACAGCCCGGTACCGCCGGCGAACGACATCAGCGCCGGGAGCTGCGGCAGCGGGACGATGTTCGCGACCTCGTCGAGGAACAGCCCGAGCGGCGGATCGAGCCGGCCGCCGGGCGCGGGGTCGGCGAGCGACTTGGCGGTCTCGATCAGGTCGTCGGCGAACGCGGAAATGACCGGCGCGAGGGTGGCGGCGCGGCGTTCGTCGGCCATCAGGTAGCAGGTGCCGCCGGCGCGCAGGAACGCAGTCAGGTCGGTCGCTGTCCCCGGCAAAGGCGTGAAGACATCCCGGGCGGCGGGGGCGAGCAGCGGCGCGACGGCGGTCTGCGCGGTGGCCCATAGGGAGGACCGGGTGGTGTCGGCGGGCAGCCGGTACAGCGAGTCGAGCATCTCCGCCGTCCCGGCCGCCGCGCCCTCACACGACGCGAGGATCCGGATCGGCTCGTCGACGCGTTCGTCGAACGCCCACCGCAGCACGTCGCGGGCGGATCCACCAGACAGCGCGGCGGCGTGCAGCCAGCCGGCGAGCAGGTTCGTGGCGTTCAGGCCGAAGAACCCGCCGTCGTTGCTGTCGCTGCTAGCCTCGTTCTTCCCGACGGTGACCATCACGTCGGCGCGGACCCGCGCGCGATCGAACGACCCGCAGCCGGACGTCAGGCACCAGGTCAGCCGGTCCGGCCAGGTGATCATCCCGGTCGGCGCCATCACCGCGACCGGGCCGCGCCGGGCCCGCGGTACCGCGGTGGCCAGCAGCACGTCCGGCCGGATCGAGGTGACGAAGGCAGCCCCCGGCCACGAGTAGAGCCAGGGGATGACTACTTGCGACGTCTTCCCCTGCCGGGGCGCGGCCACCACGAGCGCCGAGTCCTCCGCCGAGACTGCCAGCGGCACCCGGGCCGGCACCGCCCGCCCGATCCGCACCCCGACGTCGGTGACGGCGATCCGCTGCCCGGCGAGGCTGGGCCGGACCACCGGCCCGCGCCGGACCACCGCGGCCTCGGACAACGTCGCCCGCAGCTGCGCGGCCGGCGCCATGCCCCGCTGAGAACGGTGCATCAGCCCCCAGCGCACGGCAACCCGCGCTACCACCGACGACACCGCGACGACAATCACCGCCGCCACAGCGAAGTCGGCCACACCAGGCATGCCGGCCCGCGCGGAAGCAGGCCAGGCCCGCCGCGGGTCGCCAAGATGGGACGGCAGCGCGACCGCCGCACCCAGTGCCTGGAAGAACGTCGCGTGCGGCAGCACCCCGCGGAACAGCAGCCCGGCGAGCTCCCCCGTCAGCCATACCCCGCCGCCCACGCCGGCCGCGACCACGCCCAGGACGGCGAGCGCGTAGTCGTACCCGGTGTCCAGGACACCGGCGCGGGTGATGGTGCGGTTGCCGCGCATCATGCCGCCATGCGCTCGTTGGTCCAGTACAGCTGCCGTTCGGCGGGCGTCAGGACGGTCTGCGCGATCAGCGAGGCGGCCCGGCCGATCTTCCAGACGCCGCGGCCGACCTGCTGCCCGGTCCAGGACGCGATGTGCGCGCATTCGGTGTCGGTGAGCCCGATCTGGTCGCGGGTGGCCGCCAGCGGCGCGGTGTCCTGGGCCAGGCATATGCGGGTGTCGCAGGAGGCGATCAGGTTCGCCGCGATCACCGCGGTCGCCGAGCCGAGATCCCCGGCGGCCTCGAAGTCGCTGAGCCGGTGGGTGGCCAGTACCTGGATGGTGCCCTGTGCCCGGGACAGCCGAAGGTCGGAGTCGGTCTTGCGGACCAGCGCGGGCACCCGCAGCGCCCGCCACAGCTCGTCGCGGATGACCATCCGGACCGAGCCGGGCTCGTCGATCGCGGCCTGTCCCCACGAGGAGACGCAGGCCAGCGTCATCGCGACCGTCTCGTCGCCGCGCTCGCTGATCCTGGACAGGTCCACGCTCTGCATCGGCGCGCCGAAGTCCGGCTGGACCGTGGTCGGCCCGTCGAACAGCCCGGACAGCGCGCCGCGGACCATGTTCCCCAGCGCGTCCGCGACCGGCCGGATCATCTCCCGCAGCTCGGCAACGCCCCGGACCCGCAGCTCGTCCGCCATGTCCGGGGGCGGGTCGCGGAGCAGCGCCCACACCTGCGGGATGGTGGGGCTGGCCGCCCGCGCTCCCCCTCGCGTCCGGCCAGCCCCGCTCCCTCCCGGCCGGCCCCCATGCCAGCCGGAAGCCTCATCGACCGCCATCGACAGCGCCGCTTCCTCGGTGGGTGTCAGCGCGCGGCCGAGCCGCATCACCAGCAGCGAGGACAGCAAGATCAGCCGCCGCCGGTGGATCTCGGCGAGCCGCTCCCCCAGCGCCGCCAGGTCCGATGGCAGGTTCTCCCCAAGCGGTCCGGCGTCCAGCGGGTTCAGCCGGCCGGGCAGGCCGGGGCCGAGCTCGACCGGCTCGGTGCCGACGGCGCGGGCGATCGGCGCGTACTCGTTTTTGAGGTCGCCGAGGACGAACACCTTGACCCCGTACGCCATCAGCCGGACGGCGAGCGCCTTGATCGTCGCGGACTTCCCCGACCCCGGGATGCCGGTGACCAGTATGTTCGGGTTGGTGACCAGGCCGCGCCGGAGCCATTCCAGCGGGTGGCAGCAGAACGCGCCGCCGGTCAGGCAGTCCACGCCGACGTACGCGCCGGCCGGGGGCAGCCCCGGGCCGTACAGCCAGGGGTACAGGCCCTGGACTTCGGCGGTGCTGCCGCGGAACACCGGCACCGGCGGCATCAGCGGGGCGTGTCCCGCGTTGCGGCCTGGCCATCCCCGGCGTGGCGGTACCGGGTCGTCCGGGGGTGGAACCACAGGTCGTTCTGCTATATCGGGTTGACCGGGGTGCGGGAGCAGGCCGGCCAGGTCGAAGACGGGCAGCGGCACCCTGGCTGGGCGGGTCATCGTCACCATCGCCTCTTCGGCAGGCCGATGCCGAGCGGCAGCGCGCCGGCGGCGAACCCGATGTCCTGCGCACCCCAGATGCGGCGGATCTCGATCCGCGCCGCGGCGGCGTCGGCCTCGAGCGCGGCGCACGCATCCTCGATGCTGGCAGGGTTGGTGGTGACGGTGAGGTAGGCGGTGAAGCGGACCAGGCCGTGGCCGGCGGCGCGTTCGGCATCCTGGGTGCGGGCCTTGACCGCCGCCACCTGCTCGTGCTCGGGCACGATCTGCCCGGTCCGCTGCCGCATCCGGATCGCGACGTGGCGGGCAGTCCGCTCCCGCATCACGTCCCGCTCAGCGACGCGCGGTCCCAGCGGCTCGATAGTGATGCAGAACGACCTTCGGTGGCTTCCTTCGGCAAGCAGCGACGCGAGCGTGGTGCAGTACGCGTGGCCTCGCGGCCACTCATGCACCCAGTAGGTGGCACTCGCCGCGCCGTCGTGCAGGTACACGCCCGGCCGCGCCTCCGCATACACCGGACCGGCCAGCGCCGGGTTCACCCCGGGTTCGGTGCCGTCGGCGGGCAGGCCCGCGGCACCGCGGGCCGCGGTGACCGCACGGCGGGTGTCGAGGTCGGGCTGGATGTCCGGGTCGTAGGCGGTGCGGATCACCTCGGCCAGGTCCCGGGCGCTGAGCCAGTCCTCGATCTCCAGCTCGGCGCCGCCGATGGCGGCGGACAGCGAGCGCAGGTGGCGGAGCAGGACGGTGACCGCGCCGGACTGGCCGCCGCCGGCCGCGTGGATCGCGGCGTGCGCGCGGCGGGCGTCCATGGTGAACGCGAGGTAGGACTCGCGGCGAGCGGTCGCCAGCGTGCTGGTGCTGAGCAGCGCGGCGGTGATGTCGCGTGCTGCCTGCGGGGCGTCTGGGGTGAGGTGGTCGGCGTGCCAGCGGCGCAGTGCGGCGCCGGACTCGGGGACGATGCGCTGCAGCGCCTGGACTCTGGCGATGGGCTGGCCTTCGGTGCACAGGCCGGCGAGCAGGCCGCCCCAGCCGGCGACGCGCTGGTCGCGTCGGATGCTGTCGACCAGGCCGATGCCGGCGAACCGCACCTTCGCGACCGCGGTCCAGGTGCGGTCGTATCGGTGGTGCGCGACGCCGAGTTCGCGGTTCCGGCCGGACGGGACAGCGACGATGGTGAGCGGGGCGAGGATGCCGGGGAGGTCCGGGTGCTTGCCGTCTTGCTGGCGGGGCGGGATGAACGGGCCGGAGGCGAACTTGTGCTGCCCGCGGAAGGCGAGCAGGGCGTATGAGATGGCGGCGATCAGCCACTCGTCAGCGGTTCGGCCGCCGATGCGCACGAAGGAAGCAGCGGTCAGGGCTATGGCGGCCGGCCACAGGACGGCACCTTCGCTGAGGCGGACCGTGGCGATGGGCAGGATCACGGCCAGGACCGCGAGGGCGAGCAGTGCGGCGCGGCGGCCGGACAGGCCGAACAGGAACTCCACCTTCTCCCGCTGCCACCCGCTGTAGGCGCGGGACGCCGCTGGCTCGCTGGTCCAGGTCATGACCATCCCTCCTCGTCCAGGTCGCCGCGCGTCTCATCGAGCGCGGCGGGCGGCGGGATGTCCG
>DASRFJ010000142.1:0-17384 GCA_035651595.1 Streptosporangiaceae bacterium
TCCGGGCGGCAGCGCTGGTGCGCTCGAACATCTCGCGTTCGTATTCTTCGACGGCGGCGGGGAGGTCGTGCGGGTGCGCGGCCAGCGCGAGAGCGAGCAGGGCGCCGTCGAGCAGCGCCATGTTGGCGCCGTGACCGACCGGCGGCATCAGATGCGCGGCGTCGCCGACCAGCGTGATGCCTGGCGTCCGCGGCCAGGTCAGGCCGGCCGGGAGGGTGGTGATCGACCGCGGCACGACCGTGTCGTCGCAGGCCTCGATCAGCGCGGTGATCCGCGGGTCCCAGCCGGGGAGGAGGTCGATCAGCCGCGCCCGGGCGGCTGCCGGGTCCTCGAACGGGATCCCGCTGGTGGCGAACCAGTCCTCCGCGGTGTTATAGAAGCTCACGCCTATGCGAACGCGGCCATCGCCGTTGCGTTGCGCCGCCAGGGATATCCCGTTGCCGACCACCCAGTAGTTGCCGCGCCCGACCATCGCCGCGAGGCCGGGGTAAGTGCGGTCGATATCGGGAATGCCGATCTCGACGACGTTCTGGCCAATGTGTGCCGGGCGGGCGTCGGTAACCAGGCCGCGTACCCGGGAGGTCGCGCCGTCGGCGCCGACCAGCAGGTCATACGTCGCGTTGCTGCCGTCGGCGAAGTGCAGGAGGCCGTTGCCGCCGGATGCGAATGCGTGCCCCCAGCGCACCATGTCTTCGGGGAGGGAATCGAGCAGCAGGTTGCGCAGATCGGCGCGGTCGACCTCGGGTCGCTCCAGCGGGGCGTCGTCGGGCGTGTCCTCCTGGAGCAGCAGAGTGCCATCCGGGGTGAGAAGACGCATGTCCTGGCCTTCGCCACGGGCGATCGCGTAGAACTGCTCGATCAGGCCGGCCTCGCGCAGCGCCCGCTGGCCGGAGTGGATATCGAACATGCCGCCTTGGCCGCGCGCATCGCGCGACGGCTCTCGTTCGTAGACGACGGCGTCGATGCCCTTGACGTGCAGCACGCGGGCGAGGGCCAGGCCGCCCAGGCCCGCTCCGACGATGGCGATGTCCATGACTACCCCGATTCAACGTATCGATCGATACATTGTATTGAACGATGTCACTGTACCAGCCGGGCGGGTATCGTCGGGCGCATGCTGGTGTGGGAGCGGCCAGAGCCGCCGGATCGGCCGGTTCTGGCCCCGCTGAGCCGGGAGCGGATCGTGGCGGTGGCGATCCAGCTGGCCGACGCGGACGGCCTGGGCGCGGTGTCGCTGCGCAAGGTGGCCGCGGCGCTGGACGCAGGGCCGATGCGGCTGTACGGGTACATCGCCACCAAGGAGGAACTGCTCGACCTGATGCTCGATACGGTCTACGCCGAGATCCGGCCGGCCGGAGACGACTGGCGCCAGGTGCTGCGCTCCCTTGCCGAAGCCACCCGGCAGGCCGCCCAGCGGCATGAATGGCTCGCCGACCTGATCGGCGGGCGCCCCCAGCCCGGGCCGAACACGCTGGCCACCGGGGATGCCGTGCTGGCCGCCATGGGCGGTGTCGACCTGGACATCGTCGTCCCGGCGGTCGCCGCGGTCAGCGCGTACGTGGCCGGCACGGTACGCCGGGAGATCGCCGAGCGACGCGCCGAACGGGCCAGCGGGATGGATCTCAAGCAGTTCCAGGCGGCCTACGGGCCGTACCTGGAACGGACCTTCGCAACAGGCCGGTTCCCCGCGCTGGCCACGGTCGTACGCGACGGTCCCCACCTGAGCGCCGACCAGACCTTCCGAACCGGCCTGGAGCTTCTCCTCGACGGCATCGAAGCCCGCATCTCAGGCTGACGCGCGAGCGCGGATCACGGGCGTACGGCTGCTTCTCTGGAGGTGACCGGTGCAGAACTCGGGCCGGAAGCACCGATGTCGTTCAGCCAGATCTTCTAGCTTTCGCCGTCCCGGCCGGGTGTCCGCAGCCGGATCGTCGCCCGCATTCCGCGCAGCTCACTGAGCAGCGGTTCCGCGCCCTCGGTGACGGCGTCGGTGTCGGTCAGCACGTAACCGAGACCGTTGCGCGTCGCGAGGGCCTGGCCCCTGATCGAGACGCCGCGCTGCGCCAGCGCCTGGTTGACGGCGGCGAGCACGCCGGGCACGTCCGCGTGCAGATGCGCGAGCCGGTGCGTGCCGTCCGTCCAGGGCAGCGCGATCTGCGGGAAGTTGACGCTCAGTTCCGTCCCCCCGGTCCTCGTGTAGTCGAGCAGTCTGGCGACGACGAATTCGGCGATATTCCGCTGGGCCTCCTCGGTGGAGCCGCCGATATGCGGGGTGAGGATCACGTTCGGCAGCCCGCGCAGCTCGGACAGGAACGGATCGCCGCGCAGCTTCGGCTCGGTAGCGAACACGTCGAAGGCAGCGCCGGCGATGTGCCCCGACTCGATGTGCCGGCGCAGCGCCTTCTGGTCGACGACGAAGCCGCGTGACAAGTTCAGCAGCAGCGATCCCGGCCGCATCGACGAAAGCTGCGCCTCGCCGAGCAGCTCCTGGTTCTCTGCCCTGCCGTCCACGTGAATGGAGACGACATCCGCCGACTCGAGCAGCTCGTCGAGCGTCGCGCACTGGCGAGCGTTCCCGACCGGCTCCCTGGGCACCACATCGTAGAAGCACACCGTCATCCCGAGCGCCTCGGCGAGCGTGGAGAGCCGCGAGCCGATGTTGCCGTACCCGACGATGCCGAGAGTGCGCCCGCCGATCTCATGGACGCCGTCCGACGACTTGTCCCAGATGCCCGAGTGCATGTTCGCGTTCGTTTCCGGAAGCCGGCGCGCCAGCGCGATCATCTCAGCGATGGCCAGTTCGACAACGCTGCGGGTGCTGGAGAACGGAGCGTTGAACACCGCTACCCCGTGCCGGCTCGCCGCGGCCAGGTCGACCTGACTTGTGCCGATGCTGAACACGCCCACGACCAGAAGGCTCTCCGCGGCGGTCAGCAGCTCTTCGGTAATCCGGGTGCCCGACCTGATGCCGAGCACGCTCACCCCGCGCAGTGCCTCGCGGAGTACCTCCCCTTCCAGCCGGCGTGGCAACGCCTCGACTTCCCACCCCGCGTCGGCGAGCAGCGCGGTCGCGCGCGGGTGGATGTTCTCCAGCAGCAGAGTACGCACAAGCCCTTCTTATTGGATCTCCTGACGCCGGTCTAGCCGGCCGGGGAACCTCATGAGCGTCCGGACGCCGGGTCCGGACCGGGCGCCGGCGCGAACGTGGCTGCGAGCGTGGCCGCTATGAGCTCGATCGCGTGGTCGCCGGCGGACAGCGCCCCGCAGAAGTTCAGGAAGGCATGCATGGTGGCCTCGTACTCCACGTGCGTAACGTCCACGCCGTCGGTGTCGAGGCGGGCAGCGTAGGTGCGGGCGTCGTCGCGCAGCGGGTCGCGCCCGGCGCCGATTACCAGGGCGGGCGGGAGCCCGGCCAGGCTCGCGGCCCGCAGCGGGGCCGCATAGGCGGTAACGGGCTGCCCGGCGAGGTATTGATTCTCTTCCCAGCTGCCGGGTTTGATGCTGTGGAACGTCCCGTCGAACAGCCGGGCAGATTCTGTGTTCTGGCCGAAGTCCAGCACGGGGTAACACAGCACCTGGCAGGCGGCGCTGGGCAGGTGGTGGTCGCGGGCCAGCAGGCAGGCCCCCGCGACCAGGGCCGCTCCGGCGCTTTGCCCGCCGGCGGCGACCCGCCCATCGCCGCCAATGGCCGCGCCGTGATCGAGCAGCCAGTGCAGGGCGTCGCAGGTATCGAGCATGGCCGCTGGGTAAGGATGTTCGGGGGCAAGGCGGTAGTTCAGTGAGACCACGGTCAGGCCGGCCAGGTGGGCGAGCCGGGTGCACACGTAGTCGAGATCGCTGGCGTCGCCGCCGGTGAATCCGCCGCCATGCAACCACAGCAGCACCGGGCCGGGGCTGGCCGCGGCGTGGTGCCGGTACCAGCGCGCGCCGACCGGGCCGTGGCGGGCCGGGAGGTACAGGTCCGCGATGTGCACCGCCGGATCGGGGTGGCCCGCCAGGTCCGGGTCGGCCGGTTCGGCGCGGGCGGCCAGCAGCGTGGCGTAGTCGCTGATTGGTGAGTCCGCGCCCAGCCGCGCCAGCAGCGCCGTTGTCTCGGCCGCAAAGCGCGGTCCGGTGACGACGCGGGTGCTCATGGGTGGCAGGTCCGTTCCGGCTCGGTCGGCTTCATCAGCCGAAACGATGGTCACACCGCACTCAACCACCGCCTGGCCCGCTGCGGCGAGCGGGCTGACGGAAACGGTCAATCGTGGTCAGCGCAGCAGCAGCGCCAGCAGGTCGGTCCCGAGCTGCTCGATCACGCCGGCGTCCAGCTGGTACTGCACGAACCGTCCCCGGCGGGCTGTGCGGGCCAGCCCTGCCGTGGCCAGCGCCCGCAAGTGCCGGTTGACGAGCGTCGGGTCGATGTTCCACAGCGCGGAGATCTCACCCCGCGGTCCGCGGTTCGGTGGCGATCGCCCGCGCGACCTCCAGCCGGCCCCGGTGCGCCACTGTGTCCAGTCGCCGCAGCAGATCCGCGGCTGACGGCACCGATGGACCCGCTTCCGCCGGGTGAATCAGCAGCAGCGGGTGCCCGGGCACGTTCGCCACATACAGGTGCGGCCGGATCAGGCTGCTAGGGGCAACCAGCAGGCCACGGCCAGACACGTCGTGGCGGGCATTCTGGACCTTGGCGATGCTGACCGAGCCGGTGGCTGTCACCGTGACCGACGGGTCGATAGTGGCCAGCGTCGCCGATGCACCCTGGGCCGCCGCCGTGTCGGCGAAGCGGCGGGCGCGCGCTGCCAGCACCGGCGCGATGGCCGCCCACTCGGCGGAGAACCACTCCTGCCAGCTCCGCTCCAGGAACTCGACGAAGCCAGCGGCGGCCTTCTCGGGCCGCAGCGCGAGCCCTTCCACGACCGCGGCCACCGCCGGTTCCCGCGAGCCCGCCCAGTGCCGGGCCGCACGCACATCGCCTGACCGCGACACGGGCCGCAGCAACTGGCTGGCCAGCCGCGATGCGGGCATGGCGCGCAGCCGCCTGAGCGATGCTTCCCAGTCATCGGCCGGCGGAGCGGCCGGCGGAGCGGCCGTGACAAGCTGAGCGGCCGTGACGAACGGCGCCGCCCTGATGGCCTGGGCCGTCCACCACCATGCCCGCGTCCACTCCGCCAGGCGCCGGCTCATCTTCGCGCCGGTACTTGCCGCCCACCCGGTGCGATCATGATGGCCTGGATCACGAAGCACGTGCAGCGCCGAGCCGAACTCGATCAGCGGCGATACGACCGGCACCGGCCGTCCTCGACCCGCCTCGGCCAAGCCAGTGATCACAGTAGGCATGAAAGCAGTCTGCCCCGGCGACCTCGGCCCGCCAGTATCTATCAGAGGTCGGGCAGGTCACAAACCGGCCGGCAGGCCGGGGTACCCGGCGGTTGCGTAGCGAGGAAGAACAGCTCCGTGAGAGGGTTGCGGTGGCGGGCTGAGCAAGGATCACACCATTGGCGGAAGCAGTGCCATCTGAACAGCAGCGTTCCGGCGGCTATCCCGTTGATACTCCGGCACGCGCGCGGCATCGTGTTGCTGAGGCGGCTTCGGACATGATGTCCGGCGAGGTCCGCGATGGCAGCGGCAGCTCCGGGGCGGCTGCTGCGGCCGGCGTCTGGCCGGGGGGCGCAACGGGCGGTCATGCGGCCGCGGACTTCTATCTGGCGATGCTGCAGGACCGCTTGCCGGTGTACGTCCATGCGCTGTCCGCCGCGACGGCGCGAGCGGGGGATGGCAGCGTCGATGAGAACCTGTCGGCGGCGGCCCGCGCGACGATCGACTTCTACGCCGGAATCCTTCCGGTCAAAGTGTCAGTGCTGGCGGTGCCCGCGCAGCTGATCGAGCTGCGCCATGCGATGAAGGCGCGCGGGCTCGGTCCGTACCGAGCCGAGGACGCGGTTGCCGGGTACCTGCGCGAGGAGCAGCAGCTCGGCCAGATAGCGGCAGACGCGGATCCCCAAGCGAGTGCCCGCCTGCTGCTGGGTGCGTGCCTGAGCTACTCGTTCAGCGCGATGCTGCTGGGCGATGACAGCGTCCCGCCGCCGGGCGAGTACGCCATCGGCCTCGTGCGGGGGCTGCGGCTCGCCCCCTGACCACGCTGCCTCCAGGCCGGCCAGGCCGAGTGTGGCGCGTGGGTGACTTGTGGGCGATGTGTTGGTTCTGGTCCGCAAGATCGTGTCCAGACGGGGCACAATCCTGCGCTTCGTCCGGGAGTTCCGGAAGCTTACTGCGAAAAGGAGCCAGTCATGCGCGTGCCCGCACACTGGTCAGCAACCGCCGGGCGTTCTCCAGCCAAAGGTCTGGTGGGCTTGACCGCGGTATTCGGCGGTGTGGCGATCGCCGGACTGATGGTGGTTCCGCCCGCCAATGCGGCCACCACCACCGCGGCAGCGCCACCGCGCACGTCTTCCCAGGCGATCCCGCGAGAAATCACCGGATGTTTCGTAGTCCCTGACGGCGACGACGCGGTAGAGGCATACTGCGGCGGCTCGACACCGTCAAAGTTTCGCGCCTGGGTTATCTGCACCGGCGGCGAAGGACTCCGTTACGGACCCTGGCGGATCGCGGGCGCGGGAACCACGTCTTACGTGGCCTGCGGCTTCAATCATTTCGTCTCCGATGACGGTGTGGAAACCCAGGGATGAGGATGCGCCGGGCGGATGCCATTTCCGCCCGGCTGGTGTGCCTGAGGATCGCCGATTTCTTCCAAGATGGCCTGCGCCGCGCGCCAGCGGGCGAGGAAGTTTCCCAGGTCAGGGCCGCAAAAGCGCGCCCGGCAGGCAGCCGAGACGGCGCGACCCGCAATCGTGCCAGATGAGCCGTGCACAGCACGCAGAGCACCCAGTTCTGGCTCCTGCTGCCGGGGTGCCGTGCCTCAACGCTGCAGATCCGGATGCGCAACCTGAGGCGGGCTGCTTACTCCTCACCCCCATGTCAGGACGCCGACGCGACCTTGCCGTTGACCGTGGCGCCGACTACGAACGTAGCGCGCTGGCAGTCCGACGACTCAGCCGACGCCGACGGTCTGTCGCTCGGATCGCCCTCGATCCATTCGACGACTCGTCCACGGACGACAACCGGCATGAACGGGTTGTCGGCGGGTGCGATGGACAGCGCCATGCGAGGGTCGCGGCGCAGGTTGCGGGCCTTGCGCATTCCTGGGCCGGTGAAGAAGACGACCCGATCGCCGTGGGTGCCGACGTAGACGGGGGTGGTGTGCGGCGAGCCGTCCGGGAGGATAGTGGCGAGGTGGGCGATCGAGGCGCCGTCGAGGACTCGGCGCACGTCGGGGTCAAGCATGGGTTGCTCCTTTTCAGCGGGGGTTGCCGGCGCGCCACGTGACGTAGTCGGCGACCGCCGTGTCGCTGTCGAATGCCGGTGTGAAGCCGGTGTCTTGGGTGAGCCGGGTGATGTCGAGGTAGGGGTCGGCGCCGGGGCCGTTCTGCCGTCCGGGTAGGAGGTCGAGTTGCAAGCCGGGGGTGATCGCCTGCAGGGCGTCCGCGAGACTGCGGTTTGTGAACATCCGGCCGCTGGAGATGTTGTAAGTGTTGTGCCGCAGGGTTTCTGCGGTTGTCAGCAGGGCGATCGCGCGTCCGGCGTCGGGTGCGTAGCAGCAGTCGCCGCCGTCGTCGGCGTACAGGGGCCGCGGCTGCTCACCGCGGAGTACCGCGCTGATGTACGGCGGGATGCGGTTGAACGGTGACTCCGGGTCCATCAGAGGTCCCCAGATGCTCCCGATCCGCAGTACGACCGGCTGCACGTCGGTGCCCTGGAGACTGTGCGTGGTGAGGGGCTCGACGGCCTTCTTGAAGGCGATGATCAGGTGCGGCAGGTCCGCGGCGGGCAGCGCGAGGTCCTCGTGCCAGGGGATCTCGGTCTGGCCGATGTACACGCCGAGGCTGCTGGCGACGGCGAACCTGCGCACGCCCCACGTGCGAGCGGCGTCGAGCGCGTTGAGCAGGCCGCTGGTATCCGTTCGGAAGAATTCGACCGGATCGGCGCCAGGGATGCTGCCGGCGAGGTGGACGATGCCGCTGATTTCGTAGCGATCGCCGAGGGCCAGGAACGCTTCCCGGTCGGTAACGTCCAGGCGTTCCACGCTGACCTTGCCGGCGAGGAACGACGGGACGTCGGTCCGGCGGTGAGAGGTGACGACGACGTCGTGTCCGAGGTCGACGAGTGCGCGGGCAGTATGGGCGCCGATCATGCCGAGCCCGCCGGTGACGAGGATCATCGGACCACCTCGTAGTGCAGGTGCGTCACGCCGGACGCCGGGATGACTTCCAGCACACGCAGCTGCACGTGCTCCGGGAGTTCCTGGAAGAAGCTGCGACCGCCGCTGAGCAGGATGGGCACCTGGTGCAGGATGAGCTCGTCGACGAGTCCCGTCCTGAGCGCCTCGGTGACCAGACCGCCGCCCATCAGGGCAACGTCCTTGTCGCCGGCGACCTCGCGGGCCGCGGCGATGGCGTCCCCGACGCCGGTGGTGACGAGAGTCTGCCGGTCGCTGATCTCGGGCGCGGGCCGGCGGCTGACCACAAACAGTGGCGCCGTCGGGTGCGGGCTTCCGCCTCCCCAGTGGCTGGAGTGCTCGTACGTGGTGCGCCCCGCCACCGCGGCTCCCACCCGGGCCGCGATGGCGTCGAAGAACCGGGCGCTGGGCTCGTCGAGCTTGAACCCATCGAACAAGCTGCTCGGCGTGTCCCCTTCGAAGTACCAGTCGAAGAGCATGGGCGCGTCCCCCAGGCCGCGTCCGAACTCCTGTGCACCGCCGGGCGTGCGGCCGCTGATATAGCCGTTGACAGAGACCGCGTGGGCGCTGAACACCTTGCTCATCTCTCTCCTTCGCAGTTTCTCAGATGGCTTGCGGGAAGTCGAAGAACCGGTGCGGGTCGTAGGCGTTCTTGACCGCCACCAGACGGCAGTAGTTGCCCGCGTGGTAGGCCGCCGCCCAGTCGTCGAGGGCGGGGTCGGGGAAGTTAGGGTAGACACGCCCCGATCCGTCGGCGTGGGCGGTCGCCCAGGAACGATCGATCCACGGGTCGGCCGGGTCGCCGATGTGTTCGAGCAGGAAGCGCTCGCCGCGGTGGGCGAACGCGGTAGCGTCCTCGGTGACCCTGTTGTAGGCCCCGCCCATCGCGGTGAACGTGAGCCGCCGCCGGCCCTCGGTCCTCGCGGCGCCGAACTGGCTCAGGAGCGACGCGAGCGCGAGGTCGGACAACCCGTGGGAAAAGAACTCCGACCGCGTCCGCTGGGCTCGTTGGGGCAGATCCGGCGGATCCAGGGCGGCGAAGGTCTGCTTCAGGCGGTGGTAGGGCAGCCCAGCCCGCAGCTCGATCGCCCGATCGGTGAACTCCCGTAGAAGGTCCTGGGTCGGTCCTTCCTCGAGGGTGGAGGCGCCGAACAGGGTGGCCTGGACCGGTGCGCCGGGCTCGGACTCGAGGGTGAGGCTGACGGTAAGTTCGTCAGGGGCGCCCGGCGCCCAGGCCTGCCATGCGGCGACAAGGTCCTCGGGCGCGACGCCCGGCCAGCGCGCCTCTATGCGGGTGGTCTGCGGCTCCGGGACGGTGTCGAACCGCAGTGACGTGACCACGCCGAACTGGCCCCCGCCCGCGCCGCGCAGCGCCCAGAACAAGTCAGGTTGCCGGTCGTTGTCGCAGTCCACGACGGTTCCTTCGGCGAGTACGACCTGTGCGCCGATGAGGCGATCGCAGGTCAGGCCGTGCTTGCGACCGAGCAGGCCGATCCCGCCGCCTAGGGTGAGGCCGACGATGCCGACGGTGGGACCGCACCCGGCGGGCAGGGTCGAACCGTGGGCGTGCAGCGCCGCATATACCTGGCGCAAGCGGGCGCCGGCTCCGATCCTGGCGACCCCGTCGTCCGCTACGGACACGCCGTCGAGGCCGGACAGGTCGAGCAGGATTCCGTCGGTCGACGATCGGCCAGCGAAGCAATGCCCCCCGCCGCGAGGGACGAGGCGCTCCCCGGTGGCAGTGGCGTAGCTCAGGGCACTGACGACGTCCGAAACCGAGCGGCACAGCACCACGAGCCGCGGACGGATGTCCCGGTAGGCGGGGTTGGCCGGGCGGCGGATCGCGTCATAACCCGGCGAGTCAGGCGTGAACATCTCGCCGTCCAGTGCAAGGGCAGGCATGTGTTCGACGCTATGCCCAGGTGTGACGACGAGTCTTGAACGAAACGCGCAGGCTCAGACCCGCAGTAGCGGCCTGCTCCGGGCGGCGAGGAAGGGTGCGTAGGAGGCGGAGTGCTCGTGACCGCAGGCGCAGCGATCGACGGTCCCCCCGAGGAGCTGGCTCGGGGTGAGACCGGTCAGGCGCAGGCACTCACGGCTGAGGTGTGCCTGGTCGGCGTACCCCACGTCGACCGCCAACCCCGCCACGCCGTCCGCGCCAGGCCGGCCCGAGGCCGTGGCGCCGGCCTGAGCCAGCGCGAGAAATCCCTGAAACCGCAATGTCCGCTGCAGGACCTTGGGACTCACCCCAACCGCCTGCAGGCAACGGCGGCGCAGCTGGCTGGCGGACAGCGCCAGGCGGGTGGCCAGGGCGTCGATGTTGACCGGGTGCCACGGCATCAGCGCCTGCACGGCTTCGCGCACCAGCGGATCCACGTGCGCCGTGCCTCGGAACTCCTGCAAGAGGTGGGCCTGCAGGCCCGTGAGCGCCCGCTCGGGCGTCTCGGCCCGGGCCATCGCCTCCACGAGGCGGTCTGCCGAACGTCCCCACAGCTCCGCCAGGCTCAGGCGCTGGTCTACCAGGTCGTCGAGCACCGCCGGCAGGGGCGGCGCGGTCCCCGGCTGAAACCGCACGCCCACGATGGTGGTGTGCGGCGGGATGACCTCGATCTCCGGACCGGTCAGCGGACCAACCAGCTGGGGACGGCCGCCGATTGGAAAGTGGATCTCGACCCCGCCCGTGGGCAGGTGCCGTTGCACATACGCCACCGCGCCGGTGCGCTGGATCCAGACCGTCCGCACCATACCCGCCAACCCCGGCAACGGCGGACGCTCAATGTAAGAGTCCATCGCGGCCATCCTGGCACTGAAGCGAGCGCCCTGTTGACGGAGCTTCGCGACCGATGCCTATGGAGGGAGTTACGAACCGCGTCCTGAAATCGCCGGATTGCACTCCGAGCAGCGTGATCGAGTGCACTCAACTCATGCATGAGCGGACGGCCGCGCCGCAGGCGCAGCAGATCGTGGCGCTCCAGATCGACCCGTTCTGCGCGGCTTACCTGGCAATCGCTGAGGCTTTCCCAGTCAGGCGGCTACGGTCTGGGGTGGGGTGGTGGCTAGCCCGTTGAGGATGACTTCGGTTTCCCAGCGCAGCAGGTCGTGGTGCTGCTGTGGGGTGGAGGATGTGGCGGGCACGCGGTCCAGGGCCGCGGCGGTGACGAACAGGCCGAGCAGGTCGAGCGCCGAGGAGATGGCCGTTTCGGGAATCTGACCTTCGGCGAGCAGTTCCCGCACCCGCGCGGTGATCTCGCGTGCGCTGGGGCCGGAGGGGACCCTGGCCAGGGCCACCTGGGCGAGTCCGCCGTGGCCGCTGGCGGCGCCGGACGGGAGCGAAGCCACGGCACTCACCTCCACGGTCCGGCCGCTGCGCCCCGGCCAGCCCATCGTCCTGGGCGCCGAGGGGCCCGGGAACGTCGCCCTGGCCAGGGAGATAGCCGACGGCTGGATCGCCACCTACTACTCGCCGTACCGGGACAGTCATTACCGCGACGCACTAGCCCTGGGCGCCGCCCGCCCGGGAGCACGGCGCGCGGGCGGGGACTTCGAGGTCATCGGCACGGTCCCGGTCGTACTGGGTGACGATACCGAGGCCGCGGCCGACCAGCTCCGCCCGGTGTTCGCCGCCTTCATCGGCCCTGCCGGGCGCAACTTCCACGCCCAGGCGCTCATTAGGATGGGCCACGAGGACATCGTCTCCACGGTGAGTGCCCTGTGGACCGAGGGCAAACACAACCAAGCAGCCGCCGCGATCCCGACCTGGCTCGTGGAGCAACTCGCGCTCATCGGCCCGCGGGGCAAGATCCGCGAGGAACTGCCCGCCTGGCGGGACTCACTGCTCACGACGCTGGTGGTCTACGCGCCGCTGCGCGCGCAGATCCTGGGCCAGGTCGCCGAACTGATCCTCGGCTGAGCCCCGCTATCGCCTGAGCGCCGCCAGCGGAAAGGCCGGGACCGGTCCGCGATCGCGCCCGCTCTGCGGCAGATGGTGCAAGATCAATTGGACCTGCGCGCGCCCGGGAAGAGGAGACCGCCCGGGAAGCGCACCTCCGTGACAGGCGCGGACGGAATCACGCGGAACCGGGTGGAGGCCGGCGACCCGGAGCGGGTTCTTCAGCGGCCGCCCGGCCGCCTTGACGGCCGTGGCTGGCGAACTCGGAGACATGAGAACTCCCTCTGTGCCGGGGGAGCTACAGAACTTCCAAGCAGGAAGGTAGTGTCTGTAGCACCGAGATGCTTGACCACAGCACCCCGGCCGTCGGCAGCGAAGCAGGAGTTTTCCCAGGTCAGGGCCGCAGAAGCGCGCCCGGCAGGATTCGAACCCGCGACCCGCTGCTTAGAAGGCAGCTGCTCTATCCGGCTGAGCTACGGGCGCCCGGAGACAATTGTGCACGTCGAATGTCACACGTCGGCCACGCCAGTATCGCGGAGTGTCGCGCCCAGGCAGCGCTTCGGCTTCGCCCCGGGCTCGCCGCCGGGACCGTGTGACCCCCGGTCAGTGGTGCCTAACACCAGTCTACCGGTCGTCCGTAGGAGGTGCCGGATCCCCGGAACCAGGCGCGCGGGGCACTCACTGGCCTCGCGCGGGTGGTCTATGCCCCGAGGAAGGCGGTTACGGAGCGTCGTATCCCGGGCGCGTCGAGGCCGTACAGCCGGGCGTGGTCCTCGGGGGTCCCGTAGCGCCGCAGTTCGGTTCGCGGCACGCCGAGCGCGAGCAACCGGTGCGGAAGACTGGCCAGCGCCTCGGCGACCGACCTGGCGGACGTGCCTGCCAGGTACGGTTCCACCAGAACCACGGACGGACCGGCAGCCTGAGCGGCTCCGGCGGCAGCCGCGAGCAGCCCGGTACTGTCGAACGGCCGGACCGTGGTCGCATAGGCCACGGTCACGTCGAGATCCGCCACCGCGTCGAGCACCGGGTCGAGCATCGGCCCGATCGCGACCACCACAGCCTGGGCGCCGGGCTTGACCACCCGAAGTCTGGGGGAGACCGGGAACGCCTCCTTGTTGGCCGTGACAGAGAGCCGGAGGTAGGACGATTGCCCGTTCGGCCCAAAAAGATCGGCCATGGCCGCGGCGAGCAGGCCGGGCACCTCGTGCGGGTGCCCGGGCACATGGATGGCGAAGCCGGGCAGCGTGTCGAGGAGCGCCACGTCTTCGGGCGCTTGATGGGTGCGCCCGCCGCGGGCCGCGTCGTAGGAAGCGCCGACGCTGACCAGCACGGCCCGGCCGCCCTGATGCCCGAGGTCCAGCTTCACCTGCTCAAACGCGCGCGAGACGAGGAACGGCGCGTAGGTGTGCACGATGGGCCGGAGCCCGGCGAGCGCCAGGCCACCGGCCACGCTCATCATCAGCTGCTCCCTGATCCCGACGTTCAGCACCCGTTCCGGATGCCTGGCCAAGGCCTTGGCGAACAGGTCGGCGGAGATCTCCGCGAGGACGACGGCGCTCAGCGGATCGGTGTCGAGCAGGTCTTCGGCTGCCGAGGCAAACGTGGTCCGCATGTCTGTCATTACGATCACCCCTTGGATTCCACGGTTGCCACGACGAGCCGAGGCCGGCCAGCACCGGCGCTCAGCGCGGAAAGCAAAGCGGCGTGGTCGCGGCCGTTCACGCGGGTCACTGACCAGCCGCTGACGGCGAAATGCGAATCGATTCCGCCGGGTCCCCACCCATAGCTGGCCGAAGAGTTGTCGACGGCGACCACCGTGAGGTTCGGCAGGCCCACCGCGCCGGCGTACACGATGGCCTCGTTGTTGCTGCCCTCGTCCAGTTCGGCGTCGCCGACCAGCACGAAGACCCGCGGCCTGGTCCGGCCCTGGGCCAGCAGCCCGTGCGCGAGGCCGACGCCCAGCGGCAGTCCATGGCCCAGCGACCCGCTGGCGATCTCGACGCCGGGTACGAGGTTGCGGTCGGGGTGGTACCCCAGCCGCGAGTCCACGTCGCCGAAACCGGGAAGCCAAGACTCGGGCACGAATCCCTTGGCCGCCAGCACCGCGTAGAACGCGGCCGGGCCGTGGCCCTTCGACAGCAGGAACCGGTCCCGGTCCGGGTCTTCGGCAGTTTCCGGGGTGACCCGGAGCACTTTGTCGTACAGCACCCAGATCACGTCGAGGGTGGACGTGGCGCTCGGGGTGTGCTTCTCATCCCCGGTCATCAGCGTCATCAGTCCGGGGAGTTCGGCGTATGTTCGGCTCATATCCCCACGGTGCCGCTGGGCACTCGTGAGCACATCGTCCCGCGGGTCCGCCAAGCGTAGACCGATGGTCCTAGGACTCGCTGCGGCAGCCGGGGTGGCAACCGTACGTTAGTACCGCAAGCACACCGGGAGGGTGAGCGATGCGCATCGACCCGACGACCGAGAGATGGACACGCGACATCCTCGGGCATGCCATCCGCGGCGAGCTGGCTGAGCTGGACCGCCTGGTCAACGCGATCGGCGACGACCGCTACGTCGAGTGCACCGCGCTTTCCGTCGCGATTGCCGCTTATGTCGCCATCGACGCCGCCGGCATGCGCTGGCCCAGCGAGGCCTCGCTGCACGAGATGGCGCGTCACGCGGCGGCGTCCACGACCGAGTTCGAGCTGAGCAAGACCAGCGTGTTCGACTTCCTGAGCCGCGTGGTCTTCGGTGCGGACATGCTCGACCAGGTGTTTCCCGACCTCGCCACGGCGGCCACGCTGCCCGTGCTGGTGGCCGCCCGGATCCTCGCTTCATTCCGGCCGCACCACGAGCGCGACCAGACCTGGTGGGACTATCTCGACATCATCGAGGAGGCGCTGGAGGCCGCGGCGTCGCTCGACCCGTCGGTGCTTCCCGCGCTGATGTGGCAATCGCGTCGATCGATCAAGGCGTTACCGCGGGGACCGCGGCGATGAAGCCGACCGCCTGGGCCACCACGGACGGGTCGGCAAGAATGCGCAGGTGACCCAAGCCCTGGGTGCGTTCCAGGCGGGCGCCGGGCCACGCCGCGGTGACCAGCACGCCGCTGTCGAACGGCACCGTCCGGTCGCCGGTGTCGTGGATGACCAAGGCCGGCGGCAGCTCCTCGCACTCCGCCGCGCGCGCGACAATGTCCAGCCGGGCCATCGGTATCCGGGAGATCCGCTCGATGCGCCGGGGCATCTCGGCCCGCACGCGCGGCCCGATCCCGAGCCACTTCGCGAAGATGTCCAGGGCCGGCAGCGGGCTGGACATCGGCGCGATCAGCACCAGGCGCCCGCTGGGGAACCCGTCGAGCGTCGCGACCGCGGCGGCGGAGGCACCCAGCGAATGCGCGATCACCCCGTGCGGCGGCCCGAAGCGCCGGACCGCCGCCTCCAGCGCCGCGATGAAGTCCGGCATCAGGCCGCGTCCCCTGCCGTACCGCCCGGGCCCGGACTCGCCATGCCCGAGCGCGTCGACGGCCACGACCCGGAACCCGGACGCGACCAGCGGTTGCACGAACGCGCCGAACTGGCCGCGGTGCCCGCCCCAGCCATGCAGCAAGTACACCACCGGGCCCTCGCCCCAGGCCGACGCGACGAATCGATTCCCGCCGTCGGTCAGCACCGTTTTCGGCTCCCCGAGAGCCACCTTGGCCGCGGGCGGGATCGTCATCCACATGCGGACCGCGAGCCGGGCACCGAGCCGAGGTGCCTCCCGTTCCGCCGCCGCCAGCGCGACACCGCGCAGCCACGCGAAGCCGGTGGTGCTGCCAGTACGAACGATCGTGCTTTTTTGCTCCGACACTGTTCCTCCGTTGTGATCGTGGTGTAGCTAAGCCTTGACCCCGGCGATCAGCCGCTCGAAGGCGGACCGTGCCCTGGCCTCCGCGTCCGCCTCGCCGAGCAGCCGGTACGAGTGGAAGCACCCCAGCATGATGCCGCCCAGGTCGTGCTCGAACTGCACGGCGTCCGCGTCCGCGCGGAAGTCGCCCTCGCTGATCCCGGTGCGGAAGATCTGCTGCACCGCCTCGGCGAAGTCGGTGTGATCGCGCACCACCTGGTCGCGCACCACGCCGGGCTGGTCGTCGTACTCCATGCCGGCGGACGGGAACAGGCAGGGCGCACCGGGGTCGCCGATGACGGCCACCCAGTGCTCGAACAGCGCGCGCACCCTCGCCTCGCCGCGCGGCGCGCGCAGCGCGGGCCGCACCACCCGGTCGGTGAACTCGTCGCGCGCCCGGGCCAGCACCTGAAGCTGCAGCGTCTCCTTGGACCCGAAGTGCGCGAACAGCCCGCTCTTGGACATCCCCGTCGCGGTCGCGAGCATGCCGATCGTGAGGCCGGACAGCCCGATCCGCCCGGCGATCACCACGGCGGTGTCGAGCACGGTGTCCCGCGTCGCCGCGCCCTTGGCCAGCTCGCTCACGCTTCCATTGGTAGCACGATCGTTCGTATCGATGCAACATGATAATGTCCAGCACCATGACCCAGCTGCCGCGCGCTCTCGGCCTGGCCGCGGGCGTGGCGCTGGACGCGCTGTTCGGCGACCCGTGTCGCGGCCATCCGGTCGCCGCGTTCGGCCGAGGCGCCGCCGGGCTCGAACAGCGCGACTACGCGGACGGCCGGGCACGCGGCGTGGCCCATGTTGCCGTCTGCGTCGGTGCCGTCGCCGCCCCCGCCGCGCTGCTCCAGCGCCGCCTGCGCGGCCGCCCGCTGCTGGAGTTCACCGCGGTCGCGACCGCGGCCTGGGCGGTCACCGGTGCCCGTTCGCTACGTCATATATCCGAACGAGCCGTGGTAGCACTGGCCGCAAACGATCTTCCGGCAGCACGCGAGGTGCTGCCGAGCCTGTGCGGCCGGGATCCTGCGGAGCTGGGGAGCAAGGAGATCGCCCGTGCGGTGATCGAGTCCGTCGCCGAGAACACCTCGGACGCGGTGGTCGCGCCGCTGCTGTGGGGCGCCGCGGCCGGACTGCCCGGCCTGGTCGCGTACCGCGCGATCAACACCCTCGACGCGATGATCGGCCACCATTCGCCCAGGTACGAACGATTCGGCTGGGCCGCCGCCCGCCTCGACGACGTCGCGAACTGGATCCCGTCCCGCGTCACCGCGCTACTGGCAGTAGCCAGCGCCCCCACCCTCGCCCGCACCACTGCCCCCGCCCGCACCTCCACCCGCACCACTG
>DASRFJ010000143.1:0-9528 GCA_035651595.1 Streptosporangiaceae bacterium
TCGCCTCCGTGCTACTCGACGGTGACGGACTTGGCGAGGTTGCGCGGCTTGTCGATGTCCCGGCCCAGCTTGGCGGCCACGTGGTAGGCGAGCAGCTGGAGCGGCACGTTCAGCAGCAGCGGTTCAAGCTCGGGCGCGGCACGCGGCACCTGGATCGTCGCGTCGGCCAGGTCCGGCGGCAGGTCCGCGCTGGTGACCGCGATGACCGGGCCGCCGCGGGCCTTGATCTGCTCGATCGTCGAGACGTTCTTCGCGATCAGGTCGTCCGACGGCACCAGCACCACGCTGGGCATGGCCGCGTTGATCAGCGCGAGCGGTCCGTGCTTGAGCTCCGAGGCCTGGTATGCCTCGGCGTGCACGTAGGAGACCTCTTTGAGCTTCTGCGCACCCTCGCGGGCGACCGGCCAGGCGCGCACCCGGCCGATGAAGAACATGTGCTCGACTCCGGCGAACCTGCGGGCGACCTCGGCGACCGCTTCCTCTTCGGCCAGCACGCTGCCGATCTGGTCCGGCAGCGCGCGCAGGCCGGACACGATCCGCTGCCCGGCGGCGGACGACAGGTCGCGGACCCGGCCGAGCAGCAGCGCGAGCATGGCGAACGAGGCCGCCATGTTCGTCAGCGCCTTGGTGGAGGCCACCGCGATCTCCGGCCCGGCGTGCAGGAAGACCCCGCGGCCGCACTCGCGGCCGATCGCGCTGCCGACCACGTTGACCGCGCCGATGACCTGGCCGCCCTTGCGGCGCAGCTCCTGCACCGCCATCAGCGTGTCGATGGTCTCGCCGGACTGGCTGACCGCGACGTACAGCGTGTCTGGGTCCACCACCGGGTTGCGGTACCGGAACTCCGACGCGGGCTCCGCACCGGCCGGGATCCTGGCCAGCTCCTCGACCAGCACCGCGCCCATCTGCCCGGCGTAGTAGGCCGAGCCGCAGCCGAGGAACTTCACCTGCCGGATCGACCGCAGCTGGCGCGGGTCCAGGTTGATGCCGCCGAGCCTGGCGGTGGCGAACCGCTCGTCGAGGCGGCCGCGTAGCGCGCGGCGCAGCGCCTCGGGCTGCTCGTGGATCTCCTTGCGCATGAAGTCCTCGTACGCGCCCAGCTCGTAGTCCCCTGCCTCGGCCTCCACCGTGGTCGGCTTCTTGCTGGCCTGGTAGTCGCCGGCGTGCACGGTGGCGATCTCCGCGTCGTCCAGGTAAACGACCTGCTTGGTGTACCGGACGAGCGCCGCGACGTCGGAGGCGACGAACATCTCGCCGTCGCCAATGCCAAGGATCAACGGACTTCCGTTGCGCGCGACGACCAGTTCGTTCGGATTGAAAATGTCGAGAACTACCAGGCCGTAGGTGCCTTCCACGCGGCGCAGCACCCGGCGCACGGCCTCCTCGAGGGTGCCGTCGCCGGTGACCTCGGCGGCGATCATGTGCGCGAGGGCCTCGGTGTCGGTGTCTGTGGCCAGCGTCACGCCCTGGCGGGTCAGCTGGTCGCGGAGCTGCTCGGCGTTCTCGATGATGCCGTTGTGCACGACCGCGATACGGCCCGCGGTGTCGGTGTGCGGGTGGGCGTTGTTGTCGTTCGGCTCGCCGTGGGTGGCCCAGCGGGTGTGGCCGATGCCGATCGTGGCCTTCGTGTTCGGCTTGCGCGCGACCTTGTCACGCAGGTCCTGGACGCGGCCGGCGGTCTTGGTGACCTGGAGGCGGTTGCGGTGCACGACAGCCAGGCCCGCCGAGTCGTAGCCGCGGTACTCAAGGCTGCGCAGGCCCTCGAGCAGGACGGGTGTCGCGTCCCGGCGCCCGATGTATCCCACGATCCCGCACATGCGATGGACTCCTTATCCGTTTATCCGTAGACGATGCGACGGAGCTGGCGGTCGGTCAGGTCCGGTGCCCGGAACCTGCGGCAGGTGAGTTCGGCCGCGATCGCGGGCCAGATCTCGTCGTTCTTGCGGTTCTTGCGGCGAAGCTCGGCGTGACGCCTGCGGACGAAGTCCTCGACGGTCTCGTCGTAGTATGCGTTGACGTCGGCGACGACCCGTGCCGTGGTCGGCTGCGGCAGCCCGGTGGACGTGGCCAGGTACCGTGCCAGCTCTGGCGGTACTGGTGCGTTGCCTGGGCCAGCGGGATCGCCTGGGGCCATGACCTCAGTATTACCGTGCCCTCCCCGATCTATCCAATTTCTCTGCCCGATACCGGGCAGGGATCATGGAGGTTTCCTGACAGCACCCGCCCGCCTCAGTCCCAGCCGGGCGTCGCCGCGCGATTTGCCGGATTTATTAGGCTATATCCACCTCGCCGCGCCGCCCTGGATGTCAGAAAAGTGCTCCTTGGTGGAAAAGGCGCCAAATCCGGCGCCTTTTCTAACACACGACACTTTTCTGACAAGGAAAGAGATGCTGTGAGTGCGGAAGCTTCCAGAGTTGCCAATGTGATAACGGTGCCGAGCGTGCGGGCCGGGCGGAGGCGCGCGGCGCACGGGATCGGCGCGCGGGGCGGTCAGGCGCGGGATGCGCGGGCGGCGGGTTAACGCGCGGGCGAGGGTCAGGCGGTTACGGGGAGGCGGAGCGGGCCGCGGATGGTGGTGGCGTTGCGGCGCTTGACGCGGCCGGTCTGGCGGAGGGCGGGCATACGCTCGGCCAGGACGCGGAACGCGATCGTGGCTTCCAGGCGGGCCAACGGCTGGCCGAGGCAGTAGTGGATGCCGCTGGAGAAGGCCAGGTGGGGGGCCGGGCGCTCGCGGGTGATGTCGAAAACGGCCGGACGGTCGTAGACCTCGGGGTCGCGGTTAGCCGCGGCGAGCAGGGTGAGGACCAGCTGGCCCTTGCGGACCTCGTGGCCGGCCAGCTCGACGGGCTCGAGCGCCGTTCTGCTGGTGAGCTGGACCGGTGAGTCGTAGCGCAGGATCTCCTCGACCGCCTTGGCCGCCAGCCCCGCGGGGTCGTCGCACAGGGCACGCCACTGCTCCGGGTGCGACAGCAGCGCCAGCACGCCGTTGCCGATCAGGTTGACGGTCGTCTCGAAGCCGGCCACCAGCAGCAGCCCGCACAGCGGCAGCATCTCGCTGGGCTTGACCTGGTCGCCTTCGGCGGCGACGAGGTGGCTGACGATGTCGTCGCGGGGTTCGCGGCGGCGCAGCCGGAACAGGTCCTCGAACAGCTGGTTCACCTCGGTGTCGGCCGCCTTCAGCTGCGCGGCGTGCCGCAGCGAGCTTATGCCGTCGAGCGCGCTGCCGATCACCGCGCCGTACCTGGCGAAATCCGCCGACGCCGTGTCCGGGATGCCCAGCAGTTCGGCGATCACCGCGATCGGCAGCGGGCTGGCGAACGCCGAGACCAGGTCGAATTCGCCCGCGGCAGCGGCCCTGTCCAGCAGTTCGCCGACCACCCGCTCGATGCGGTCCGCGTAGCCGGCCACCGACTTCGGGCTGAACGCGGGGCTGGCGAGCCGGCGCAGCCGGGTGTGATCGGGCAGGTTCATCCCGAGGAACGACAAGTCGAACTCGTCCGCGCCCGGCGGCGTGTCGTCGTCCGTAGTCACGCCGAACCGCCGGTCCCGGAGCACCGCGTCGCAGATCCGGTGGCTGGTCGTCGCCCAGTCGCCCAGCCGGGTCGGGGTGAGCGGCCCGCGGGCGCGGAGCTTCTCGTAGCTGGCGTACGGGTTGGTGCGGCCGGGCCGCAGCGAGAGCAGCGCCAGTTCGTCGCGCTTGACGTAGCCAGCGTAGGCAACGGCGGCCTTGCCCCGGTAAAGGCCCGTCGCGAACTTGGCGGTCTGGGTGAATGCGCTCATAACGGTGCTCCGATGCCGCGCAGGAAGGTACGAAGGACACGGTCGGGCGCCTCCCGCGGGGCCAGCTCACCGCTGGCCACGGACTCGGCGCCCACGTAGACCAGCGCGTGGAAGGCCGAGAGCAACCACCAGCCGGGCACGTCGGCGGCGAGGACGCCGTGCTCCTGGGCGCGGCCCAGCAGCTCGCCGACCCTTGCCTCGACGGTGCGGAAGCGCTGTTTTATCTCCTCGTCGTGGTCGAACGAGGGAGTCCGCCACAGGAACGCGAGCTGCGGGCCGATGGGGATCATCGCGGCGGCCAGCGCGCGCAGCGCGTCGTGCGCGTCGGGGCCGGCCACGCCGTGGCCGGAGGCCCAGGCCAATTCGGCACCGTCGACGGCCTGTTCCCACAGGTCGAGCGCGCGGAAGCCGACAGCGCGGATCAGTTCGTCCCGGGTCGCGTACTGCTTGTGCAGCGTGGTCCGGCCGATGCCCGCGGCCTCGGCGACTTCGGCGAGCGACGCGGACGGATCTGCCACGAGCACTTCGGCCACCACGTCGAGCAACGATGGCCGGGCACGAACAATCATGTTCAGTACAGTACATGTTCGTTTCGTTCGAAACAATAGCGTCTTGCGATGCGGCGTGCGATCATGAGGGGATGTCCCTCACTGACGACGCGGCGAAGATCGCCGCAGACATCGCCGAGCTGCGCCACGCCATCCACCGCGAACCGGAGATCGGCCTGGACCTCCCCAAGACCCAGCACAAGATCCTCGGCGCGCTCGACGGGCTTCCGCTCGAGGTCAGCACCGGTCAGGGCCTCAGCTCGGTGACCGCGGTGCTGCGCGGGGGCAAGCCAGGCCCGGCGGTTCTGCTGCGCGGGGACATGGACGCGCTGCCGATCACCGAGGCGACCGGCGTGGACTACGCGTCCCGGCACGACGGCGTCATGCACGCGTGCGGGCACGATCTGCACGTGGCGATGCTGGCCGGTGCGGCGCGGCTGCTCAGCGCCCGCAAGGCTGACATCCCCGGCACCGTGGTGTTCATGTTCCAGCCCGGCGAGGAGGGCCACGCCGGCGCCCGGCACATGATCGATGAGGGAGTGCTCGACGCGGCCGGCGAGCGGGTCGCCGCGGCGTACGCACTGCACGTCACGTCCACCAAGCTGCCGCTCGGCACGTTTTCCACCCGGCCTGGCCCGATGCTCGCCGCCGCCGACCAGATCACGGTCACCGTGCGCGGCAGGGGCGGGCACGCCTCCCAGCCGCACCGCGCGCTCGACCCGATCCCGGCGGCCTGCGAGATGGTCATCGCGCTCCAGACGATGGCCACCAGGAAGTTCGACGTGTTCGACCCGGTGGTGGTGACCGTGGGCAGTTTCCACGCCGGGACGACCGACAACGTGATCCCCGACGAGGCCACGTTCCTCGGCACCGCCCGGTCCTTCAGCCGTGAGTCACGTGAAAGGTTGCGAGAACTGGTACCACAGCTCGTTAGAAATATAGGAGAGTCGCACGGGCTGGAGGTTGCGGCTGAATATTCCACCGAATACCCGGTGACCATCAACGACGCGGTCGAAGCGGCGTTCTCGGCGGCGACGGCGGAGGAGCTGTTCGGGGCGGCGCGCAACGAGCTGGCCGCGAACCCGATCACCGGCGCGGAGGACTTCTCGTTCGTGCTCGAGCAGGTGCCCGGCGCGTTCCTCATGCTCGGCGCGTGCCCGCCGGAGCGGGACCCGGAGACGGCGCCGTCGAACCACTCCGCTTACGCGATGTTCGACGACGCCGTGCTGCCGGACGGTGCCGCGATGCTGTGCGAGCTAGCGCTGCGCCGGCTCGCGCGGTTAGCGCTCACGGGCCAAGCAAGGCGGCCGGGACGACCGCGATGCCGTCCTCCCGACGGTATGCATACCGGCCCGTATAGATGACCAGGGCATCAAGCAGATCGCTGCCTATTGCATTCCGCAGCCACCGCAGGTGAACGACGTCAGAGTCGGTGATGCTGGCGCTGAGCTTCACCTCCGCCGCGACAACGCGATGGTCGTCGCGCTCGATGATGAAGTCAACTTCGTGGTCCCCATTGCGTGTTCGCAGATGATGCACAGAGGCTTCTGCCGCTTGACTGTAAACCCGAAGGTTAAGAGCGACGAGCGACTCGAAGAGCGCACCGAGCAATGTGCCATTCCGGGGTACAGCCGACCGCGGATCATCACCAGAGAGCAGCGAGCCAGCGGTTGCGCCAAGCAGTCTGGCCGCGAGAGCGGGATCGGCGAGGTGGTGCTTCGGAGCTTGAGCGAGCCTAGACAGACTGCTGCGAGAGGGCAGCCAACCGGGCACTGGGTCCAGGAGCCAGATCTGGCTCAGCACGTCGCGATAGCGGATCGTCGTGGTCTTGGCCGGCTTATCCCCATCTCCCGCTGTCGCCGCATCCAGGATGACGGAGTACGAAGCGGTCGTCGCCGTCGCGGCGGCGTAGGCAGTAAGCCATGCACGAAGCATCGCGGGCCGTCTGACCAGATGCCCTTGCTCCGGGAAGTCGTGTTCGACGATCCCAGCGAGATAGCCATCGAGCTGCGCGCGACGGGCCCGTTCTGGCAGTTTCCTGATCGCCGGAAACCCCGAACGTAGCAGCTCTTCGGTGTAATCGGGCAGCGCGATGTCCGACTGGCCTGCTACCGGGCCGAGTCTGCCGGAAAGGAGATCCCGCACGCTCACCGCAGTGGTGCCGGGCATCCGTTCTGAAAGACTCATAGGACGCATCCGGACGCGGACAATCCGGCCGGCGCCCGAATGAGTGGGCTCCGTCACCGGGGTCGCGCTTCCGGTGAGCAGGAACCGGCCCGGGCTGGGATCGCGATCCACGCTGCGACGGACCCAGTCCCAGACAACCGGGCAACGCTGCCATTCATCGATCAGAACCGGCGCCGGCGCACGATCGAGCCGACCCGGATCGGCGGAGAGAAGCTGACGCTGCCCGGGGTCGTCGAGCGCGTAGAAGGTGGTCGAGCGGCGCTGGGCCGTCGCGGTTTTGCCGACACCCCTGGGGCCCTCAATGCTGAGGGCGGCCAGCCCTTCGGAAAGCTCATCGAGCTCTTCGTCCACGATCCGTGGCAGGTAGCCGTCCACGACAAAACGCTACCATTCGCAGGCCTCAAACGCTACCATTCGCAGGATCCGCAGGCTACGATTCGCAGCCCTGCGAAACCCGGCCGTTGATCAGCTCAGGACGCGCTGGTAGCTAGAGGCTGGCGACGTCGGCTTGCTTGGCGCGGACGGCTTCGGCGGCGGTGCGCAGGTCGGCCAGCTCGGACTCGGTAAGGTCGCGCTGGACGATCCGGTGGATGCCCGCGGAGCCGATCTCCGCCTCGACGCCGAGGTAGACGCCGGAGATGCCGTACTCGCCGTCCACCCAGGCGCACACCGGCATGACCGCGCCGGAGTCCTCCGCGACGGCCCGCGCCATGCGCGCGGCCGCGGCGGACGGCGCGTAGTAGGCGGAGCCGGTCTTGAGCAGCGCGACGATCTCGCCGCCGCCGTTGCGGGTGCGGGTTACCAGCTGCTCGACCTCGGCCTGCGGCAGCAGGCTGGCCAGCGGCTTGCCGTCGACCGTGCACGCGGACGGAACCGGGACCATCGTGTCGCCGTGTGAGCCGAGCGTCAGCGTCTTGACGCTGCCGACCGGGACGCCGAGCTTGTCCGCGACGAAGTAGCTGAACCGCGCCGTGTCGAGCATGCCGGCCTGCCCCATCACCCGGCTGTGCGGGAAGCCGGATACCTTCGCGGCCAGCGCGGTCATCTCGTCCAGCGGGTTCGACACCACGATCAGCACCGCTTCCGGCGCGTACTTGGTGACGTTCTCCACCACGTTGCGGACGATCTTCGCGTTGACCTCGATCAGGTCCATCCGGGACATGCCGGGCTTGCGCGCCAGGCCCGCGGTGACGACCACGATATTGCTGCCCGCGATGGCCTCATAGCCCTCGCCGGCCTGGCCGGTGGTCTGGCCGGTGACCTTCGTCTCGAAGCCCTCCACCGGGCGGGACTGGTTCATGTCCAGGGCCAGCCCCTCGGGCTTGCCCTCGATGATGTCGGTGAGCACGACCTCGTCGAAGATGTCGTACTCGGCCAGCCGCTGCGCGGTCGTGGAGCCGTAGAAGCCGGCCCCGATGACGGCTACTTTGCCTCTAGTCATGGCGGCCAGCCTACAGCGCGGCCAGCGCGGCGTTGAACGTGGCCGACGGGCGCATGACGGCGTCCGCGCGGGCCGGGTCGGGCCGGTAGTAGCCGCCGAGTTCGACCGGCTCGCCCTGCACCGCGGCCAGCTCCCCGACGATGACCTGCTCGCCGTCCGCGAGCACCTTGGCCAGCGGCGCGAACACGGCGCGCAGCTCCTCGTCCTCGTCCTGGGCGGCCAGCTCCTGTGCCCAGTACAGCGCCAGGTAGAAGTGCGACCCGCGGTTGTCGATCCCGCCTAGCTTGCGGGACGGGGACCGGTCCTCGTTCAGGAAGGTCTCAGTAGCCCGATCCAGCGTAACGGCCAGCACTTCGGCCTTCGGGTTTCCGGTCACCCGCGCGAGGTGTTCGAAGCTGGCGGCGAGCGCGAAGAATTCGCCGAGGCTGTCCCAGCGCAGGTAGTTCTCCTTGAGCAGCTGCTGGACGTGCTTGGGCGCCGAACCGCCGGCGCCGGTCTCGAACAGGCCGCCGCCGTTGATCAGCGGGACGATCGAGAGCATCTTGGCGCTGGTGCCCAGCTCCAGGATCGGGAACAAGTCAGTAAGGTAGTCGCGCAGCACGTTGCCGGTGACCGAGATCGTGTTCTTGCCCTCGCGGATCCTTTGTACGGAGTACTTCGTGGCGGCCACCGGGTCGAGGACCTCGATGGTCAGGCCGTTCGTGTCGTGATCCGCGTTCAGGTAGGTGCTGACCTTCTTGATCAGCTCGGCGTCGTGCGCGCGGGTCTCGTCCAGCCAGAACACGATCGGGTCGCCGCTGAGGCGGGCGCGGGTGACCGCCAGCTTGACCCAGTCGCGGATCGCGACGTCCTTGGTCTGGCACATGCGGAACAGGTCACCCCGGCGGACCTCCTGGGTCATGATCGTCTGCCCGGCGCCGTCCACCACGCGGACGATGCCGTCGGCGTGCACCACGAACGTCTTGTCGTGGCTGCCGTACTCCTCGGCGGCCTGTGCCATCAGCCCGACGTTCGGCACGTCGCCCATGGTCCGCGGGTCGTAGGCGCCGTTGGCCTTGCAGTCGTCGATCACCGCCTGGTAGACGCCCGCGTAGCTGGAGTCGGGGATCACCGCCAGCGTGTCGTGCTCGCCGCCGTCCGGGCCCCACATGTGGCCGCCGATGCGGATCATGGCCGGCATCGACGCGTCCACGATCACGTCGCTCGGCACGTGCAGATTGGTGATGCCCTTGTCGGAGTTCACCATCGCGACCGCCGGCCCATTGGCATACGCCGCCTGGATGTCCGCCTCGATCGCCGCCTTCTGCTCCGCCGGCAGGCTCTGGATCTTCGCCACCAGGTCGCCGAACCCATTGTTGAAATCCACGCCCAGCTCCTTCAGCACCGCACCGTGCTTGGCAATCACGTCCTTGAAAAACGCCTTCACCACGTGGCCGAAAATGATCGGGTCCGAAACCTTCATCATCGTCGCCTTGAGATGCACTGAGAAGAGCACGCCGAGGCTCTTCGCCTCCGCAATCTGTGACTCGATAAAAGCCACCAGCGCCTTCTTGCGCAGCACCGTCGCATCGA
>DASRFJ010000144.1:0-7621 GCA_035651595.1 Streptosporangiaceae bacterium
CGGCACTGCCAGCTGGCCTGGGCGAGGGAGGGCTCCCGGGATGCAGATCATCCGGGCCGGGCCCGCCAGCGGGGCCGCCTGCGCGCAGCCACTCGACGACCTGGGTCAACGTGGCCGCCTGCACGATGGTGATGCCGGGCATGAGCGCTGCCTCGGCGGCGTTGCCTGGCGCCACGATCACCGTGCCGAACCCGGCTGTGGCCGCTTCGGCCACCGCGGGCAGCACCCCGCGCACCGGCCGCAGCCGTCCGTCCAGGCCCAGTTCGGCGAGGAACACTACCTCGGCGGTCGCCTGCTGTGGCACCGCGCCCGCGGCGGCGAGCACCCCGGCCGCGATGGCCAGGTCGGAGCGGGAGCCGTGCTTGGGCAGCGACGCCGGCGACAGCGTTGCCGTGATCCGGCGCTGCGGCCACCGCTCACCGCTGTTGACGATCGCCGCACGGATCCGGTCCCGGGCTTCCCGCAGAGCCGTATCCGGCAGGCCCGTGAACGTCATCCCGGCCGGGCCGTCAGTGACCTCGGTGTCCACCACAACGACATGGCCGGTCACGCCGGCCAGCGCTACCGAGTGAGTCCGCGCGGCCGTCATAGCTCTCCCGCCCCCCGGACATGCTCGATCATGTACCCGCCGGGCCCGTCGATCGTGACGCCGATGACGTCGATCCGGACCTGCTCGAACCGGGTAGCGTGCGAATCCATCCACGCCACTGCCATCCGGCGCAGGGCACGCACTGTAGTGCGGTTGATTACGTCGGCGGAACCGGATCGTGACCGCCTGCTGGATGTCTTGACCAGGCACGCAACGAGCACGTCGTGGTCCGCGGCGATGACGACGCGTGGGTCCGGGTCGGTCTCCCAGCATTGGTCCAGGACCCGGAATCCGGTACTGCGCAGGTGCTGCTCGACGAGGGGAAAGGGATCGCGGGCGGTAGCCCTGGAGGTAGTCATTCTGTGTCTCCTTCACGAAGGGGCCCGTGCCGGATGTCCGGGAGTGGGCCATGACTGGACAGCGGCGCCGGGTGCTTACTCCCAGGGCGCCCGCTGGTCGCCGGTGATCTCCTGGAGCAGCCCGATGGTCTGCGGGGCGGTCAGCGCGGACGCGCGGGCAAGCGCGAAAGCGCTCAGGTACCTGGCCAGATCGGCCTGATCCGCGAGCCACGCGCCGCCGGACAGGCCCGGGAGGTAGACCGCGCCGAGGCTTGGGGCGCCGGGGAACCGCATGATGACGTACGGCGCGTCCGCGGTGACGGCGTGCGCCCCGGCGGCGAACGGCAGAACCTGCACCGTGACCCCGCGGATGCCGCCCGCCAGGTCGATGAGGTGCCGGAGTTGCGCGGTCACCGTGTCCAGGCCGCCCATCTGGTGGCGGATTGCCGCTTCGCCGAGGACCACCGACACCTGGCGGGACCCGTCGAGCACGCTGTCTTGCCGCTCGGTGAGTGCCGCGATGGCCTGATCCTGCTTCTCGCCTGCCAGACCCCCGGGCAGGGCCGCCAGGACGGCGCGGGCATAGTCCTCGGTCTGCAGCAGGTTCGGGACAAGCTGCGGTCCGCAGATCATGACCTCGGCGGCCAGCGATTCCAGCAGCAGGTACTCCGCGGTGTGCTCGGTCATGCCCGGATGCCAGTCCCACCAGCCCAGCGGCCGGGTCCACCCTGCCAGGCTCACCAGCACGTCCTGCTCGCCCTCCGGGACGCCGAACTCGGTGAGCAGCTGACGCAGCTCCCGGGGGCGGATGCCGCGCTGGCCGGACTCGATCCTGCTGATCTTCGAGCGGTCGCAGCCGAGAATCCGGGCTGGGTCTTCGAGCGTGTACCCGAGGTTCTCCCGGTACCGGGTCAGCGCGGCGCCGATCAGGCGCCGACGTATTGATGGTGCGGTGGTCACGGTTCCTGCCTCCGGTCTGCGGTTGACGGCCGGGCGGCAGGGTTGCCTCCCGGCGGTCAAATGCGCGGCGCCGCTCGCCGGCCGGCCGCACACCGGGCAGCCCGGACTGGCACGATGTTTCCCGCGGGGCAAAGACAGCGCCGGCGAAGCCGGCATCAAAACAGATCTCCCGCGATCAGGAAAGATCGTGACCGTCCGGAGCCCTGCCGCCCGGTTGCGGCCAAGGCCCACGCGGGCGGCGCACGCTGACCAGCCAGGGAGGCCACCGCCCGGATCGCCGGCATGCAGGCCAGCAGCGTTGCCGGGTCAGCTCGCGGGCGACGATCCGACGATCCGCGCGATCGAGGCCAGATCCGCGTTCGAGCCGCGCACCCCGGCCTCCCGCAATGTCCGCCGGGAAACCCGCTTCCCCGATGCCGCGAGCTCGGCCGCCGCCGATCGCGCCTGCGCGAGCCGCAGGCGCATTGCCGGACCGCTCGGTCCGGTGTCTGGTTCCTGGCCGGGCACCGGTTCGCGGTCCAGCATGCCGCGGTCCGGGTGCTGGTCCTGGATCTGGTCTGCTGCTGGTCCGTCGTGATCGGCGCCATGATGGTAGTGATCGGTTATCTGTCCTGCCCGGGCATCTGCGGCCGCGGTTTCCCGGCCCCCACGGGGGACCGCTGGCGCCGATACGGGCGATTCCGCTGGGGGCCGGTCCGCGTCCAGGCCCTCGGCATCGGCATCGGCACGCAGCATGTGAGCCAGCGCCGTTCCCATGCCGAGGACCAATACAGGTAGAGAGGAGACCAGCGTCGTCACCTCCCAGGGCGCGCGTGACGTCCCGGACTGGGTGAGCAGGTGATAGGTGACCTGCCCGGCCATTCCGAGGACCAGTGATCCGATCGCGGACCAGCGCGCGTACCGCCTGGTCCTGGTGCTGACCGCCACGCTCGCCCCGAGCCAGGCACGAAGCGCGAACGCCGCGTAAGCCTCCACACCGAGCGGCAGCGTGATCGCTGTATTGATGCGGACCGAGTCCGCGATACCGGGCAGCGGCCGGACCACCCCGAACCCCGTCATCTGCCCGATGCCTACCCATCCGGACCAGACCGCGACGGCCGCTGGCGTAGCCAGGATCAGCAGCGGCCAAGGGTGCGGAACGGAGCGCGCTGATGGCCCCTCGTCCCGCTCTGCCTGTCGCTTGTCAGCGGAGGCGAGCAGTAGCTTCGGGCGGTGTCAGGTGCCTCGTCTGCGGATTCGTGCCGCCACTCCATCACAGCAGGTCCCCCTTCTGCCGCTTGGCTGCGAGAGCTCGCTGGTCGGCTACGTCATCGGCGTACCGGTCGACCATGGAGCGGGTCTTCCAGCCATTGAGCCGCATGAGGTCGCCTTCGGAGCCGCCAGCGGCAAGCCAGGCGTCACTGAACGTGTGACGGAACTGATGCGGCCGGACCATCTCGTAGCCTGCCTCGGACGCCCGCCGCGCCAGCATGAGCCGCAGACCGGTGTTCCCCAGCCGGCCTCGGTTGCGTGTGCCGAGCCATACCCAGTCCGAATTCGCTAGTTTGTGGTGGCGGCGGGCACGGAGGTAAGTGGCGAGTGCACGCGCACTGGCTGGCGCTAGCGCCACTAGGCGCCCTTGGCCGGCAGCTCGTGCCCCCTTCAATGGCACTAGCCGGATCACCGGGTTCTGGATCACGTCGGCGGGCAGGGCGTGCACGACCATGCTCAGCAGCTCCTGCCGCCGGATGCCCTCACTGCGCAGGATGCGGATCATCGCGTGATCCCGTGCGGTCTCGAAGTCCCGTGCCTTCCCGCCGCCGGTGACGTCGAGGAGGTCGCTGACGAAGTCGGCGGAAAGGGTCTGTGGCTTGCCCTTGACTTCGGTGTAGCGGTTCAGTTCATCGGTGTACGGGTGCGGGTGCCCGTATTCGCGTTGCAGGAAATTGAACAGCTGCAGCAAGTTGCGCTGCTGCGCATTCGTGCCGCCTTGGCCCCGGCGCCGGTAATAGTCCCGGAAATACTGGTTGAGCGTCGCGGTGTCCGCCATGGTGAAGTCGCCGTCGATGTGCTGCTCAGTCATCCACGCGTCGAGGGCCTTGGCGGGGTACAGGTAGGTGGTGACGGTGGTCTCCTCGTACGGTCGGCCCTCTTTGCTGTTGACGGTGCGCAGGTAGTCGCCGAACTCCGAAAGCTGCAGCGTCCGAGGCGGTGTTTCCGGCCGTGCGGTGTCCGGGGCACGCTCGTCCGCGGCGATGTCCGCTACTGCGCGGTACCCGGCCGGCGCGGCGAGCGGGCTCTTGAGCGGGCGGTCCCCGGCAGGCTTGCTAACCCGGCGGGCGGGACGGCGGGCGGTGATGGCGGCCATGACTGGCTCCCTTCGGTCCTGGGGGAGCTAGAGCGCTTCACGTACATGTAGTCAAGCGCTCTAGCGCCGAGATGCTCGGCAGGACTCCCGGCCGCCACGCAACGTCCGAGTGCGACAGACCCCTCCGGAACCGGTATGCTGTCTGCGTTCCTGGTGCTCCGGTACCCTGGAGCGCCGAGGGGCTTTAGCTCAGTTGGTAGAGCGCTTGCATGGCATGCAAGAGGTCAGGGGTTCGAATCCCCTAAGCTCCACCAGGAGGTCTTCACGTTTCAGTGGGGACCTTGTTCACGTTTGGGCCTTGGCGCGAGTCTGGCATGCGGGTCTGACATTTTCTGGGTTGCGGCTTACCTTTTTGTGTGTGGTTCGTGTTTGCCTGATCGCTTGTGGTGATGTCCTGGCGGGTTGCGGGCATGCTGGCGCGCGGGTGTGCCGGTGTCGTGGTGCTGGCGGGGGGCTGCTGCGGGCTGCGGGTCTAGGGTGGCCCGGCGCCGGCGGTGAGCGTGGTGAGGGTTCTGCGGCGCCGGCGGCGGGTCCTGGGCGGGAGGCCGGCGGCGGCGCGGCGGGCTTTGTCTTGCTGGCGGGTGTTCCAGGTGGTGGCGGCGTGCTGGTTGCGGACGATGAACAATGTGGTGGTGAACAGCGCTAGCGGCGCCAGGCCCATCAGGCGGCACCAGCCGCGGGCGATGTCGTTGCCGGCGGTGTCTTTGATACCGGAGAACCCGCGTTCGGCGGCGGTGCGGCGGGCATAGGAGCGGCGGTGCGCCTGTGAGGGGTAGTCGTGTTTCTGCCGGGTTTTCGCGGCGATGTCTGGGGTGACGGTGATGCTCTGCTGGGTGCAGCAGGCCTGCGGCTGCTCAGGCGGAGTGAGGACCTCGGGGCGGTTCCGTTCCAGGGTCATGGAGGCGGGGCGGAGCGGGCAGCGGATCTTGCCCAGCACGGCGGGGCACTGGACGCGGTGGTAGCCGTCGGCGTCGTCGCTGGTGAGCCGGCCGAGCTTGTACCGCGCCACCTCGGCGGTCTTCGCGTCGTGCGCGGCGGTGTCCTCGGCGCCGGGGGCCAGCGGGCCGAGGTCCAGCAGAGAGCGCGGTGCGGCCGGGCAGTAGAGGTTGCCGTTGGCGATGATGGCGCCGTGGTGGGTGCCTTTGGGGCCGCGGTCGTGGGGATGCAGGTCCTGGACCAGGCTGGCGCCGGCGGCGCGCAGCGGGATGGCCCAGGCGGCCGGGTCGCGGTGGGCGTAGCCGGAGTCGGCGAGCACGTCGCCGAGCGGGATCCCGGCGGCGGGCATGGCGGTCAGGACGGGAGCGAACGCGCGGACCGGGTCCTGGCGGCAGGAGGACAGGGTGAACCGGCGGGCCAGCTCGGGGACGGGCGGCCCGTTCTCGTCGCGGGTCATGATGGCGGCTGAGCCGTAGTAGCCGAAGAACAGTTCGCCTTCGGGGCCGGGCAGTGTGACGGTGCGGTGCCCCCACGCTGCTTCGGGGTCGGCGCAGTCGCCGGCGCTGGCGTCGTGCGGCGGGGGCCGGGAGAAAGATTCCACGTCGGTCCAGTCCGCGGCCAGCGACGTGCTGGCGTCCTTGTACTGGTCCGGGACCGAGGCCTCCAGCAGGTCATCGCAAATGCGCTGGAGCGCGGAGGAGGGCAGGCCGTCCGGGTCGTCGTTGCCGAGCGCGCCGGCGACCAGGGCGAAGGTCCGCTCGGTCTGCCGGTAGGTGAGCAGGTGCGGGCCGCGCCTCCAGTCCGCGATCACGCCGAGCCGCCGCTGGTCACCGGCGGGCAGGCTGACCAGGGCCTGGTGGACCCGGGTCAGATGCGCCGGGCGGTGGTCAGCGAGCGTGATCATGATGCCCAGCAGCAGGGTGCGGACCAGCAGCTGCCGGCTGCGCACCCCGATCGGCAGCATGGCCTCGATCCGCGGCGCGGCGCCGGAAGCGCCGATGATCTCCTCGAACGCCGCTAGCGGCGGATCGTTCACCGGCAGCCCCCGAGCAGCCGGACCGCGTCGGCTTCGCTGCCTGGCTGCAGGCCGGCGATCAGGTCGCCGAGCCGCTGAGAGCAGGAGATCCCGGCCGCCTGCATGAACGTGGCCAGCCCGAGCAGGCCGGCGGCATCGCGCAGCCAGGTCGCCCGCAGCCGGGACGTGTCCAGCCGGGGCAGCCCGCCGCCGCCGTCGAGCGCGCCGATCAGCGGGGAAGTGATGTTGCGGCGGCCGTGCTCAGCCCCGCCGCAGATCAGCGTGCTCCCGGCGAACCGGGCCGCTGCCAGCAGCCGGTCCTGGTAACGCTCAAGGACCGGCACCGCCCGGGGCCGGGCGCCGCGCACGGTCACCACCACGCCGCCGGACCGCTGGGCCACGTCGGTGCCGCGTGCTTCGCGCAGGTCGCCGCGGATCAGCCCGGCCCCGGCGGCCAGGCAGATCAGGGCGGCCGCGCGCATCCGCCGTGCCTGCGCGGGCTGGGCGTCGGCCAGCGCCAGGTACCCGCCGATCTCGGCAGGACTGTACGGCGCCTTGGCTCGCTCCCGCGGCAGCGGCAGGTCCTGCGGGTAAAGGTGCGGCACCACGCGGCGGCCGGTGAACCGCAGGTTCGTCCGCAGCGTGCGCCGCGCCACCAGCGACAACCCTGGCGCGCACCGGGTGAACCTTTCCGCGGTCGAGGGATGCAGCAGCACCTCCGGGACCGGCTCCAGCCCCAGCCCGATCGCCCAGTCCGCGAGCTTGCCCGCAGCCCACAGCAGGTTCTTGGCCCGCTCCTGCCCGCCCGGCTCCGCCTGCGCGACTACCGCCCGCGCGAATCCCGCGGCCTGCGGCGACACCGACGACGGCCGCCACCGCCCGATATAAGCAGCAACACCGGCATTATCCATACAGCACTTATACTTAATGCAATGCGCGAGATGCGGGACCCCGGCTGCGACAATCAGAACGTGTCGCCCACCCCGGCCCAGCAGGCCCGCGCCCAGGCCATCGCCGCCGAGATCACCGCCCGCCTCGCCGGCCTGACCTACGCGCTGCCCGGCACCCTCGCCGACCGCAAGACCCGCTGCGGCCACCCCGGCTGCCGCTGCCACGCCGACCCCCCGCAACTGCACGGCCCCTACCACCAGTGGACCCGCAAGAAAAACGGCCGGACCTCAACCCGCATCCTGACCGATGACCAGCTCGCCGACTACGGCCCCTGGTTCGACAACCACCGGCGGCTCCGCGAGCTCATCACCGAACTCGAGACCCTCAGCCTCGACATCGCCGACAACGACCCCCGCTGGAACCGCTGACCAGCCCGCCGAACCGGAACCACCACTCCAGATCGCGTGGACTGCACCCGCTTAACCCGTGGGCAGCACCCCGGCCGCTCCGCATCTGCGCAGGCCAACCCTAAACGTGAAGACCTG
>DASRFJ010000145.1:0-2153 GCA_035651595.1 Streptosporangiaceae bacterium
TCGTTCGCTTCCCGCACCCCTCGGGAGCGCGGGGCAAGAAACGACCGGCCGTCGTGGTGCCATCGGACACCTACCAGAAAACCGTCCGGACGGTGGTCGTCGCCGAGGTCACGAAAAACCTCACCTTGGCCAGCGACCCGACTTGCTTGTTCATCGACGTCCAAACACCGGACGGCCAGGCAACCGGGTTGGCCCGTGATTCCGTGGTCTCCTGCCTGCTCCTGGCCACCATCGACGCCGACCGGGTGAGCAACGTGCTCGGCACTCTCTCGGGTACGATGCGAAGCAAATTCGACGATTGCCTGAAGGTGGCACTTGGTCTCCCCTAATGCCAACTCGGCTGTGTGGCCGGAACTGGCAAAGTATCATGCAGCCGCACGCCATCCAACGCCAAGCCCCGGCCGAGCGTCCGCGACTGCGGGCTGTCGGCCGGGGCTGGGCGTTTGCCAGTGTGCAGGTAGGAGATACATTGCCAGCCCCGGACACCCCGCCGGCAGCGAAACAAGGCGTACACGATCGTCACCATGCACCAGGGGAACGAGGAGTTATTCCCATGAGGCGGTTCCTGCTGGACACCGGCATCGCGGGCGACTTCGGTAACGTCTAGTATGTTTGTCACGGCCCAAGCCGTAGAGCATAAACTCTAATTCTACTGTAACCGTTCGGTGGTTTTTGCGTAAAATGCCGCTGGGAGACGCTTTACGGTCCTAGGGGAGCATGGAGGGCTTCATCATGTCCCTGCTCGACAAGCCCCAAGCCCAAGCACTGTTGGCCGACGCCGTCCTCACCCCGGCTGCCGTCCGCTCCTGCCAGGAGCACCTGACCGAGTTCTTGCAGCGCTACCTGCCACTGTTCTACCGCCGTGAGCAGCGCGACCTGGCCACGCTGGTCATCCAGGGCCGCCTCAGCGGCCTGCAGCGCAAGACGTCGGAGCCCATCGCCCACCAGGCCGGCCACACCCGCAAGCCGGTGCAGCACTTTGTCGGCGCCGGCGCCTGGGACGACGAAGCGGTCATGGCTGAGCTGCGCCGCCACGTCGCCGAGGCGATGGGCGACCCCGGCGGCGTGCTCGTCGTGGACAGCAGCGGCTTCCCCAAGAAGGGCACGGCCTCCTGCGGCGTCGGCCGGCAGTGGTGCGGCCGGCTGGGTAAGCTCGACAACTGCCAGGTCGGCGTCTTCCTGGCCTACGCCGCCCCCGGCGGCCACGCGCCGCTGGACCGCCGCCTCTTCCTGCCGCAGGACTGGGCCGCCGACCCCAAGCGCCGGCGCAAGACCGGAGTGCCCAGGGAAGTCGTCTTCCAGGAGAAGTGGCGCATCGCCCTGGACCTGCTTGAGCGCAGCGGGCCCGACGTGCCGCACGGCTGGGTGGTCGGTGACGACGAGTTCGGCCGGGCTACGGAATTCCGGGCGGAATTGCGGCACCGCCGCGAGCGCTACGTGCTGGACGTGCCGGCCAACACGCTGGTGCGCGAGGTGGCGGCGCGGCCCGACGGTACGCGGCCGCCGTTCGAGCGGGCGGAGGTCTGGGCCGCCCGGCAGCCGGCGTCGCGGTGGAAGACCCTCACGGTCCGGGACGGTGCCAAGGGGGCGCTGAAAGTCCGGGCGTTGAAGCGGCGCGTGCAGACCAAGGAGGAGGGCGGGCACGTCGGCCCCACCGAGACGCTCACCGTCATCCGCCGCCTGGGGGCTGAGCCGCAGACGTGGTACACGCTGAGCAACGCACGCCGGCGGGAGCGGCGGGCCACCCTGGTACGCGTCCACGGCGAGCGGCACCGCATCGAGGAGGTGCTGCAGGAGGGCAAGGGCGAGGTCGGGCTGGCGGACTACGAGGTGCGCGGCTGGGTGGGCTGGCACCACCACATGACGCTGGCGCTGCTGGCGCTGTGGTTCGTGACCGTGGAGCGGCGGCGGCTGGGGGGGGAAAACCCCGGCGCTGACGCCCCAACAGGTTCGCCAGGTTTTCAGCCACTTGCTCCGCGACCCGCCCCCGGAGCCGGAGGAGGTCGCCGCGGCGGTCAACCGCGTGCTGCGGCGTAACGAGGAGTCGCGCATCTATGCCTGGCACCACACGACCAAGGAGTTTCCGCCGCGGCGGTCAATCCCCGTAAAGGCCGCCGGGGCACCAAGAAAGAAACGGTTACAGTAGAAGTAAT
>DASRFJ010000146.1:0-25123 GCA_035651595.1 Streptosporangiaceae bacterium
CCCGGACCCGCCCAGGCCGCCCGACATATCCGACATGTCGGGCGGCCTGGCGAGGGTCCGAATCATTGCGGACACTTACCCCCCCGATCTGGGGGGGTAAGTGTCCGCAATCATGCGTGCACGGGCTAGCGGTGTCGGCTATCTGCGCGGGGCGTGGGTCGCGTGCATGGTCAGCATGATCGCGAGGATGAACGCCGCGTCCTGGTTGTCGGCGATATCCACGGCGAGCTTCTCCCGCAGCGAGAACTTGCGGGACATGCTCGCGATGACCGAGCCGTCCCGCGCCAGCGAGAGGTGCAGGCCCGAGCCGCTTGCCGTCAGCTCGCCCTCGTTGGACACGATCTGGTACGGGCCGCCGGAGCCCCACCAGCGTCGCAGCCGGGCCCGCGAGCTGTTCGCCTCAACCCGATAGAAGCCGCCGGTGCGGGTGTCCGCGGTAATGGTCGCTACCGCACGGCCCGCCGGATCGCGCAGGGTCATCGATGCGTCGAAGTCGCCACGCACCTGGAACGCCACGGAGCCGGCCTCGTCGGTGATATCGAAACGCGCGAGCGGCGACCACTTATGGGCCATCACATACCGCATCCCCACATAATGGCGTAGCCCCAGCTTGATAGGTGTGGTTATACGGGAATGGGCTCGCGGGGCGGGGCGGGGGCCTCTTCGGGCGGCTCGATGGCCAGGTGCGGGAGACGGCGGTCGAGCCAGCGGGGCAGCCACCAGTTGGCGGTGCCGAACAGGTGCATCGCGGCGGGCACGAGCACGGTGCGCAAGATGAACGCGTCCAGCGCGACGGCCGCCGCCAGCCCGATGCCGAACTCGGCCACGTCCCGCTGCCCCAGCAGCGAGAACGTCAGGAACACGCACAGCATGATCGTCGCCGCCGCGGTGATGACCCGGCCGGTCTCGGTCTGCCCGGTCCGGACCGCCAGCGAGTTACGCCGCGTGTGCACCCATTCCTCGTTCATCCGGCTGACCAGGAACACCTGGTAGTCCATGGACAGCCCGAACAGGATCGCCAGCGTGACGACCGGCAGGAACGCCTCGACCGGTCCGGCCTTGCCCAGGCCGAACGCGTCGGTGCCCCAGCCCCACTGGAAGAACGCGGTAAGCACGCCGAACGAGGCCGCCCCGGCCAGGAGGTTCATCACCGCCGCGGTGGCCGGGATGAGCAGGCTGCGGAACGCGACCACCAGCAGCAGGAAGCTCAGCCCGATGATGGCGAGGAGGAACCACGGCAATTTGGCACCCACGACGGTGGCGAAGTCGGCGAACGTCGCCGTGACGCCGCCGATGTAGACGTGCAGCGTCGTGCCGTGCGCGGCGGCGGGGATCGTTTCGTTGCGCAGCGTGCTGATCAGCGTCGACGTCGCGGCGTCCTCAGGCGAGGTGCGCGGTGTCACCTGGATGACGTCGGTGCCGTTGGCCGCGGCGAGCGGGGTCACGCTGGCCACGTCTGGCACCTTGGTCAGTTCGGCCTCCACGGTGCGCAGCGCGGCCTCGCCGCTCGGCCCGCCCGGCTGGGCGACGAGGATGAGCGGCCCATTAAAACCACTGCCGAACCCTTCCGCGAGCAGGTCGTAGGCCTGCCGGGTGGTGCTGGACGACGGGTCGTTGCCCTGGTCGGAGGAGCCGAGCCGCAGGCTGAGCAGCGGAATGGCGAGCACCAGCATGACCACCGCGGCCCCGGCGGCGAGCAGCGCCGGCCGCCGCTCGACCGTGCCTGCCCACCTGGCCCAGACGCCGGGCTCGTTCCCGGCGGAGCCGCCCAGCTTACGGCGCTGGCGCCGGCTGAGCACGCGGATGCCGATGACGCCGAGCAGCGCGGGAAGCAGCGTGACGGCGGCGAGCACGGTGAACACCACGGTGAGCGCGGAGGCAACCGCGAGGCCGTTCAGGAAGCTGACGCCGAGCACGAGGATGCCGAGCAGCGCGATGCACACGGTGCTGCCGGCGAACAGCACGGCCCGCCCGGAGGTGTTGATGGCGGTGACCGCCGCCTCTTCGGGGGTGAGGCCGGCCTGGAGCCCGCGGCGGTGCCTGGTGACGATGAACAGCGCGTAGTCGATGCCGACGCCGAGGCCGATGAGCGCGCCCAGGATCGGCGCGAAGTCGACCACGTTTATCGCGTGCGTCAGCGGCGCGATCGCCATCAGTCCGCCACCGACCCCGGCGATGGCGGTGATCAGCGGCAGCAGCATCGCCAGCAGCGAGCCGAACGCGATGAACAGCACCACCGCGGCGGCCAGCACGCCGACCGTCGAGCTGACGCCCAGCGACGTCTGCTCGGTGCTGCCGATGGCCTGCCCGCCAATCTGGACGTTGAGCCCGGGCTCGCGGGCGGCCTCGGCCGCGTTGATCACCCGGGTGATGTCCGCCTTGGCGAGGTTGTTGGCCTGCTTGGTGAAGTTCACGCTGGCGTACGCGATCCGGCCGTCCCGGCTGATCTGGGTGGCGCCGTGCGGCCCGTACGGACTGGCCACGCCGGCCACCTCGGGCATCGACGAGATCTTGGTGAGCGCGGCGCTCATCCGGGCTTGTATCGCTGGATCACGCACCGTACCGTGGCTGACCTGCCAGACGATCGTGTCCGTGTCGCCGGCCTGGGCCGGGATGGCCTTGGCCAGCAGTTGCTGCGCGGTGGTGGACCCGGTGCCGGGCAGCGAGAACGAGTTGTTGAAGTCGCTCTTGACGGCCTGCTGCAGGACGCCGAGACCGACCAGCGCGACCACCCAGGCCGCGATGACCATGAACCGGTGACGAAAACACCACCGTGCGATGGCGGACATGAATCTCCCCGTCGGTAAGCATTGTGACGGGTTCTATGGTTCGTCACGAGGGCCGTCCGCGTCGTCGGCCCACCGGGGTGACTTGGCCCGCGACGCTCGCGGTAGACGAGGCGGCCGGTTACCGCGGTCGCAGGCGGTCCGGCCCTCGGCCTACTGCGCCGGCAGTAGCTTGTTTGCCGGTTTGCCCCTGTCCTGCTTACAGTCCGTATGTGGGGGTTCGTGACCTGACGCTGAGCGCACGTGCGGCAGACGGCCTGCGCGGCCTGCGCGAGAGCCCGGTGAACGAGTGGTGCCGCCGGGCGATGCTCGGGCACCGGGTGGTCGCCTGCCTGATGGCGTCTGCCGTGCTGTACGCGTGCGCCGTGACCTATGCGGACATGCACCAGCGGGCCGCCCTGTCCACCACCGGGGTGACGATCGCCACGGTCGTCTACCTCGCGTTCGCCTTCGTCCCGATCGTGCGCTGGCCGCTGTGGCTCCCGGTCGTGGTGACGGCCACGGGGGCGGTCGTCATGATGGCGGCCGGCACGCAGGACATGCTGATCGGCCCGGCACTGGTCGTGGCCGTGTTCGTGTTCTCGGTGCGCAGCGACAGGACGCCGGTGCTCGCCGGCACCGGGGCCGTGGTCGGTGTGCTGCTGGCCGGCCACCTGGCGTTCGAACTCCATTCGAACACCGGCTGGGCGGACGTAGCGGTGGTGCCGTGGACCGTGGTGGCGGCCGCCATCGGCCAGGCGGTGCGCGCCAAGCGCGCGCACGAGGCGATGCTCGAGGAGCGGGCCCGCCGCGCCGAACAGAGCCGGGAGCAGGAGGCCAGGCGACGGGTGCAGGAGGAGCGGCTGCGGATCGCGCGCGAACTGCACGACGCCGTCGGCCATCACGTCGCGCTGATCAGCGTGCAGGCGGGTGCGATGGGCTACCTGCTGGACACCGATCAGGGAAAGGCCAGGGAGTCGCTAGCGCACATCCAGCAGGCCAGCGAGGCGGCACTGGAGGAGCTGCGGCTCACCGTGGGGCTGCTGCGGCAGCCGGGCGACACCGAGCCGACCGAGCCGGCCTGGGGGCTGGGCAGGCTCGGCGAGCTGATTGACTCGTTCGCCACCACCGGCCTGCGGGTGAGCTGCGACGTGAGCGGGGAGGCGCGTCAGCTGCCGGAGGCGGTCGACCTGACCGCGTACCGGGTCATCCAGGAGTCGCTGACGAACACCGCCAAGCACGCGGCGGGCTCGGCCGTGTCGGTGCGGCTGGGCTACCGGCCGGGCGTGCTGGCGCTGGCCGTGGCCGACGACGGCCCGTGCACCGGGCCGCTCCCCGAGCCCTGCGAGGGCCACGGCATTCTCGGGATGCGGGAGCGGGCGGCGGCGCTGGGCGGGTGGCTGTCCGCCGGTCCCCGCCCTGGCGGCGGCTTCCAGGTGCTGGCCGAGCTGCCCGCATGACCGGCGGGATCAGGGTGCTGCTCGCCGACGACCAGGAGCTGGTCCGCGCGGGACTGCGGATGATGGTGGAGAGCGCGCCGGACCTGACCGTGGTCGGCGAGGCGGCCACCGGCAGGCAGGCGGTCCGGCTGGCCCGCGAGGCGCTCGCCGACGTGGTGCTGATGGACATCAGGATGCCCGACCTGGACGGCCTGGCGGCGACCAGGCAGATCACCGCGGACGAGGATCTGGCCGGGGTCAAGGTGCTGATCCTGACCACGTTCGAGGTCGACGAGTACGTTTTCGAGGCGCTCCGCTCTGGCGCGGCCGGCTTCCTCGGCAAGGGCGCCCGCCCGGACGTGCTGATCGACGCGATCCGGACCGTTGCCCGCGGCGACGCGCTGCTCTCCCCCGCCGCCACCCGCGGCCTGATCTCCCGCTTCCTCACGATGAACGACCCGGGACCGGCGAGTGCGCCCGGCCTGCTCGACGCGCTGACCGACCGGGAGCGCGAGATCGTCGCGCTGGTCGCCACCGGCATGTCCAACGCGGAGATCGCCGGGCACCTCACGCTGAGCCCGCTGACCGTGAAGACTCACGCCAACCACGCGATGACTAAGCTCGGCGCGCGTGACCGCGCCCAGCTCGTCGTCCTCGCTTACCAGGCCGGACTGCGCTCTGCCTTCTAACTGGGGGACGCACTCCCCCAGACCCCCGCGCTAACTAGGGGAGGCACTCCCCCAGACCCCGGCGCCTCTAGGCTAGAGACGTGCCCGGGAACAAGCAGCAAGCCAGGTCGCGCGTTCAGCCGGAGACCGTGCGGCGGATCGAGCGGGCCACCGGGACGCTCGGCACCGCGGCGATCGCGGCCATGGACGAGCGGCTGGGATGGTTCGGCCGGATGTCGGCCGAGAACCGGTCCTGGCTCGGCCTGGTCGCCCAGGCGGGCATCGCGGCCTTCGTGGACTGGATCAGGCATCCCGAGCGTAACCGGCCGGCGGTGACGGAGGTGTTCGGCACCGCGCCGCGGGAGCTGGCGCGGGCGGTCAGCCTTCAGCACGCGGTCCAGATGCTCCGGGTCATCATCGACGTGGTGGAGTCCCGGGTCGATGCGCTGGCCGCCCCGGGCGACGAGGCGGAACTGCGCGAGGCCGTGCTCACCTACGCCCGCGAGATCGCGTTCAGCGCCGCCCAGGTGTACGCGCGCACCGCCGAGGCCCGCGGCGCCTGGGACGCCAGGCTGGAGGCGCTGGTCGTCGACTCACTGGTCCGCGGCGAGACCGAGGAGTCGCTGCACTCCTGGGCTTCGGCGCTGAACTGGTCGTCCTCCCCCGTCACGGTCGTCGTCGGCACCATCGACGGCGAGGAGACAGAACCGCTCATCGACGAGCTGCGCGCCGTGGCCAAGCGGGCCAGGCTGGACCTGCTGGCCAGCGTCCAGGGCGGCAAGCTGATCTTGGTGATCGGCGGCTCCGACGACCCGATCGCCGCGGCGGAGCCGTTCGCCGGGCGATTCGGGCCTGGTCCGGTGATCGTGGGCCCGCTGGTCCGCGACCTGCGCGCCGCGTCGCTGTCCGCCAGGGCCGCGCTCGCCGCGCTACGCGCCGCGCCTGCCTGGCCGGACGCCCCGCGCCCCGCGGGCGCCGACGAGCTGCTGCCAGAGCGCGCCCTGGACGGCGACCAGGACGCCAGGGACGCGCTGATCACCGACGTCTACGAACCGCTGCTCAGCGGCGGGGCCGCGCTGATCGACACGCTGATGACGTACCTGGAGCAAGGATCCTCCCTTGAGGCCACTGCCCGGCTGCTGTTCGTGCACCCGAACACGGTGCGGTACCGGCTCCGCCGCGTCGCCGAGCTGACCGAGTACACCCCCTCGGTCGGGCGGGACGGATTCACATTGTGGGTCGCGATCGTGCTCGGTCGTCTAGCCGGCAAGCACGCTTAGCCGTTATATGTAGACTATCTACAAAATTTCGACGGTTAAATTCGTACCGTTCGACATGCGGATGGTGGACTTCTACAGTGCACTGTTGAGGGATGCTGATCATCACGGCGCCCGGGCAGGGCGCACAGACACCGGGTTTCCTCGCCCCGTGGCTGGAGCTGCCTGGAGTCAGCGAGCTTCTCGGCAGCTGGTCCGAGCTGGCCGGATGCGATCTGGTCAGAGCCGGCACGACCGCGAACGCCGACGAGATCAGAGACACCGCGGTCGCCCAGCCGCTGCTGGTCGCGGCCGGCCTGGTTGCCGCCGCCGCGCTGGATGACGGCGACCCGAGCAGGCTGCCCGCCGACGCGGCCGCGGGGCACAGCGTCGGCGAGCTCACCGCCGGCGTGGTGGCCGGCGTGCTCACCCCGGCGGACGCGATGCGACTGGTGGGCGTGCGCGGCACCGCGATGGCGGCGGCCACCAGGGCCGAGGCGACCGGGATGACGGCCGTGCTCGGCGGGGACGAGCAGGTCGTACTCGACGCTATCGCCAAGCACGGCCTCACCCCCGCGAACATCAACGGCGCCGGACAGATCGTCGCCGCCGGAACGAATGCCCAGCTCGCCGCCTTCGCGGCCGATCCCCCGCCCGGCGCCCGGCTGCGGCAGCTCCAGGTGGCCGGCGCGTTCCACACCCGGCACATGGGTCCGGCCGTGACCATGCTCAGGGAAGCCGCCACGCGCATCGCCGTCCAGGATCCGGTCACCACGCTGCTGTCCAACGCGGACGGTGCCGCGGTCACCACCGGGAAGGAGTGGCTGGACCGGATCGTCGCCCAGGTCGCGGCACCGGTGCGGTGGGGCGCGTGCCAGGCGACCATGGCGGAGCTCGGCGTCACCGCGATCATCGAACTGCCGCCGGCCGGCACGCTGACCGGCCTGGCGAAGCGGTCGCTTTCCGGTGTCGAGCTGCTCGCGGTGAAGACCCCGGACCAGATTGCCGCCGCGCGTGAGCTCATCGAGGCGCACCTCGACGACCCGATGACCGGCCACGGGATGCTGCCAGAATGGCGCCTGGTGGTCGCGCCCACGTCCGGTATGTACCGTACGGTCGAGGGCACGCTGGGCACGGTCGTCGCCCGCGGCGGCGAGCAGGCGGTCACCGCGCCGTGGCCCGCCGAGGTCATCGAGTGGCTGGTGGAGGACGGCGACCCGGTCAACGAAGGGCAGCCGCTGGTGCGGATCCAGCCGCGGGAGGCGGAGTGAGGGCTCCGGAGACCGCTGCCGGGGCGCGCATCTTGTCGTTCGGCGGGTATCAGCCGGACAACGTGGTGACCAACGAGGATCTGGCCACCACCATCGACACCTCGGACGAGTGGATCCGCACCCGGGTCGGCATCAGCAGCCGCCGGATCGCCCCGGCGACGGAGACCGTCGATGACATGGCGGTGCAGGCCGGCGGCAAGGCGCTGGCCGGCAGCGGCCTGTCCCCCGCCGACATCGACCTGGTGATCGTCGCCACGTGCAGCACCGAGGCGCCGATCCCGAACTCCGCGGCCTCGGTCGCGCACCGGCTCGGCATCGTGTCGCCCGGCGCGTTCGACCTGAACGCGGCGTGCGCCGGGTTCTGCTACGGGCTCGGCACCGCGTCGGCCGCGATCCGCGGCGGCTCCGCGCGCAACGTGCTGGTGATCGGCGCCGAGAAGATGTCCGCCTGGGTGGACTGGACCGACCGGTCGACCTGCATCATCTTCGCCGACGGCGCCGGCGCCGCGGTGGTCGCGCCCGCCGACGAGCCGGGCATCGGGCCGGTGGTGTGGGGCAGCGCCGGGGACCTGGCGCAGCGGATCACGATCGCGGACCGGGATTCCTACCTGTGGCAGGACGGCCAGGCGGTGTTCCGGTGGGCGACCACCGAGATCCACCCGATCGCGATCGAGGCGTGTGAGCGAGCCGGCGTGGCGGTCGAGGACCTGGCCGCGTTCATCCCGCACCAGGCGAACCTGCGGATCATCGAGTCCATCGCCCGTAAGCTCGGCATTCCGCGTGAGCGGGTGGCGGACGACATCGTGCACGCGGGCAACACCTCATCGGCGTCGATCCCGCTCGCGCTGGCCCGGATGGCCGAGCGGGGGGAGCTGGAGTCCGGTTCCCCGGTGCTGCTGCTCGGATTCGGCGCGGGGTTGTGTTACGCCGGACAGGTCGTCACGGTACCCTAACCGCGCCACAAGCAAGCCCGCTCAAGTTACCAGAAGGAGAACATGACATGACTGAGCAGGAGATTCTCGCTGGGCTCGGCGAGATCGTCGAGGAGATCGCCGGCGTGCCGGCCGCCGACGTGACCCCGGCCAAGAGCTTCGTCGACGACCTCGACATCGACTCGCTGGCCATGGTGGAGATCGCTGTCGCCGCCCAGGACAAGTTCGGCGTCGAGATCCCCGACGACCAGCTCAAGGACCTCGCCACCGTGCAGGACGTGGTGAACTTCGTCACCAAGAACGCCGAGGGGTAAGAGCGTTGGCTGCAGAACGCGAGACCGTCGTCGTCACCGGGCTCGGCGCGACCACCCCGCTCGGCGGGGACGTCGCGTCGACCTGGGCGGGGATGCTCGCCGGCCGCAGCGCGGTGCGCGCGATCACCGACGACTGGGCGGCGGAGCTGCCAGCGCGGATCGCCGCGCCGGCCGCCGCCGACCCGGTCGAGGTGGTGGGCCGGGTACAAGCCCGCCGGATGGACCGGTGTGAGCAGTTCGCGCTGGTCGCCGCGCGTCAGGCCTGGGCCGACGCCGGCTCTCCCGAACTCGACCCGGAGCGGCTCGGTGTGTCGGTCAGCTCAGGCATCGGCGGGATCGGTTCCACACTGACCGCGTACGACGCGCTGCGCGAGAAGGGCTGGAACCGGATCTCCCCGTACACCGTGCCGATGCTGATGCCGAACGGCTCGGCCGGCTGGATCAGCATGGAGCTTCACGCCCGGGCAGGTGCGCATTCGCTGGTGTCCGCGTGCGCCTCCGGCGCGGAGGCCATCGGATACGGCATCGACATGATCAGGTCAGGCCGGTGCGACGTGGTCGTGGCCGGCGGCACCGAGGCCGCCATCATGGCCCTGAACATCGGCGCGTTCTCGTCGATGCGCGCCATGTCGACCCGCAACGACGACCCGGAGCACGCGTCCCGGCCGTTCGACCGGGCCAGGGACGGCTTCGTGCTCGGCGAGGGGGCTGGCATCCTGGTGCTCGAGTCGCTGGCGCACGCGCGGGCTCGCGACGCTCGTGTGTATGCCGTGGCGGCGGGCGCGGGCTACTCCGCGGACGCGTACCACATCTCGCACGGCGCACCCGACGGCGTCGGGGTCATCGCGGCCATCGGTCGCGCGCTGACCGACGCCGGGGTGACGCCCGAGGACATCGTCCACGTGAACGCGCACGCCACCTCGACGCAGGAGGGCGACCCGCTGGAGGCGCAGGCGCTGGCCAAGGTGCTGGGTCCGGGAACCGATGGCCCCGTCGTGTCGTCTACGAAGTCGATGACCGGGCATCTCCTTGGCGGGGCGGGCGCGATCGAGTCGATCGCGTCGATCATGGCGCTGCGCGACCTGGTGGCGCCGCCCACCATCAACCTGGACGACCTCGACGACGACATGCCGATCGACGTGGCCACCGCGCCACGCGAGCTGCGGCCGCGCTCCGCGGGCCCGGTGGCGGTGCTGAACAACGCGTTCGGCTTCGGCGGGCACAACGTCGCGCTGGTCTTCACCGCTCTGTAAAACGGGCCCGCAACGGGAGAGGATCCCTCCGCATGACTGTCCTGGACGCCAAGCAGAAGGTCGCCACGCTCCCCCGTGACCCGCGGGAGCGGCTCGCCGCGCTGTTCGACCCCGGCACGCTGGAGCTGCTGCCGATTTCGCCAGGGGGGTCCGGGGGGATGGATTCCCTCCGTCAGGAGAGCAGCGATCGCTGTGGAGCGCTCGCGGGCGCCGGCCTGATCCAGGGCATCCCCGCGGTGGCGTTCGCCTCCGACCCGCGGGTGCAGGGTGGCGCGATGGGCACCGTGGGCGCGCTGGTGATCACCGGTGCCTACCAGGAGGCGATGTCCCGCGGCGTGCCGATCATCGGGCTGTGGCACTCCGGCGGCGCGCGGATCGCCGAAGGCGTGGCGAGCCTGCATGGTGTGGGCACCGTGTTCGCGGCGATGACCGCGGCGTCCGGGCGGGTGCCGCAGATCTCGGTGGTGTTCGGCGCGGCGGCGGGCGGCGCGGCCTACGGTCCCGCGCTGACCGACATCGTGATCCTGTCCGGCGGCGGACGCATCTTCGTAACCGGCCCGGACGTGGTGCGGTCGGTCACTGGTGAGGATGTCGACATGGAACGGCTGGGCGGTCCCGAGCCGCACAGCCGCCGCTCCGGCGTGGTGCACCTGGTGACCGAGACCGACGCCGACGCGCTGGACCGGGCTCGCGAACTCGCCGCGCTGCTGAGCGACCAGGGTAAGGTCGCCGAGGACGGTCCAGAGCTGGACCGCGACCTGTCCGGCATCCTGCCCGAATCCGCGCGCCGCGCCTACGACGTGCACGAGCTGACCGTCAGGCTGCTCGACGGCCCGGGGGTGGAACTGCACCCCCGCTGGGCGCCGAACGTCGTGACGATCCTCGGCCGGCTGGCCGGGCGGACCGTCGGGGTCGTCGCGAACAACCCGATGCGGCTCGGTGGCTGCCTGGACTCCGCGTCGGCGGAGAAGGCGGCGCGCTTCGTGCGGTTCTGCGATGCCTTCGGCGTCCCGCTGGTGGTGGTCGTGGACGTGCCCGGGTATCTGCCCGGCGTGGGCCAGGAGTGGGACGGCGTGGTGCGGCGCGGCGCCAAGCTGCTGCACGCGTTCGCCGAGGCGACCGTCCCCCGGGTCACCGTGGTGACCCGCAAGGCCATCGGCGGCGCGTACATCGCGATGAACTCCCGCTCGCTCGGCGCCACGAAGGTGTTCGCCTGGCCGGACGCGGAGATCGCGGTGATGGGCGCGATCGCCGCCATCCGGATCCTGCACCGCCGCACGCTGGCCTCGGTGCCGCCCGAGTCGCTGCGCGACAAGGAGGCCGAGCTGGCCGCCGAGCACGCCGCAACGGTCGGCGGTCTCCAGCGCGCCGTCGACATCGGCGTCGTCGACGAGGTGATCACCCCGGCCGTCACCCGCCGCGCCGTGGCACACGCCATCGCCGCCGCCCCCCAGCGCCGCGGCACCCACGCCAACATTCCCCTCTAGTTCGCGTCACTCCCACTGGCCCCAAGCTGAGGAGTGTTGCCCTTGGGTCAGGAGGGCGGGGTGGGGCCGACAGGAGGCTCGGGGTCGCTGGCGGGGGCGTCGGACGTTCCGGAAGTACCAGACGTGCCGGAGGCTGGGGAGCTTCCCGCGGAGCGGGCCTCGGCGACCAGGTCCTCGAGACGCTGGCCGCGGATGCGGCGGAATTTGCGATGGTCGCGGGCGCGATCCAGGATTGCCACCTCAAGCTGGCTGGCGTTCAGCTCGGGCGCCCCGTTCCCGTCACCGGACGCCGTCAGTGCGGCCAGCGCCGCCAGCGCGGCGCCGAAGGCCTGGCCCAGCGTCATCCCGGCCGAATACCGCTCCTTGAGCACGGCCGAGACCCGCGCCACGTCGCCGCCGAAGGCGACGTACCCGTGCTCGTCAGAGACCTGGCCGTCGAACGTGATCCGGTACAGCTGGTCGGTCTCCGGCCGCTCGCCCACCTCCGCGACGACGACCTCGACCTCGAACGGCTTGTTGCTCTCGATGAAGATCCGGCTGAGCTCCCCCGCGTAGTAGTTCGCGATGCCGCGCGCGGTGACGTCGGTGCGGTCGTACTGGTAGCCCATGATGTCCGCGTACGTGACGCCGGCCTTGCGGAGGTTCTCGTACTCGTTGTACCGGCCGACCGCGGCAAACGCGATCTTGTCGTACAGCTCGCTGATCTTGTGCAGCGCGCTCGACGGGTTGGGCGTCATCATCAAGATGCCGTCCGCGTACTGCAGCGCCACGCAGCTACGGCCGCGCGAGACGCCCTGCTGGGCGTAGTTGGCCTTGTCGCGCATCTGCTGTTCTGGCGACACGTAGAACGGCATGGACACCGCGGTAGCTTCCTTCTTCAGTCGAGGTGGTGGATCAGAGGTTGTGGATCAGAGGTGGTGGATCAGTCGAGGTGGTCGGGGACTCCGCATGTTAGCTGACACGCAATGGCGCGGACGGGCCGTCGGGGGCGGCCATCCGGCTTTCCACGACCTGCCGCGCGTACTCCTCGGACTCGGCGTCGGACAGCCGCCGGAAGCCGTCCGCGGTCACCGTGGCGATGACCGGGAAGATGCGCCTGGTCATGTCCGGACCACCGGTTGCCGAGTCGTCGTCGGCGGCGTCGTAGAGCCCCTGCACGCAGGCGAGCACCGCGTCACGCACCGGCATGTCGTCGGTGTACAGCTTCTTCATCGCGCCCCTGGCGAACACCGACCCGGAGCCGATCGAGTGGAACCGGTGCTCCTCGTACGGCCCGCCAGCCACGTCGTAGCTGAAGATGCGGCCACGCCCTCTGTCCTCGTCGTAGCCGGCGAACAGCGGCACCACGGCGAGCCCCTGCATGGCCCCCATCAGGTTGCCGCGGATCATCGTGGCGAGCCGGTTGGCCTTGCCCTCGAGGGACAGCGGCCGGCCCTCCATCTTCTCGTAGTGCTCAAGCTCGACCTGGAACAGCCGGACGAAGTCCAGCCCGACGCTGGCCACGCCCGCGAAGCCGACCGCGGAATATTCGTCGCTGCGGAACACCTTCTCCACGTCCCGCTTGGAGATCATGCTGCCGGCCGTGGCGCGCCGGTCACCGGCCAGCACCACGCCGTGCTCGCACACCGCCGCGATCAGCGTGGTGGCGTGCGGCAGGCTCGCGATGACGTCGTTATCGGCCGAAGGCACCCCGCCGGGCGCGCCGGGCAGCAGACCGGGCGAGTACTTCGTCAGGAAATCACTGAACGACGGCGTCGTTCGTCCCATGAAGCCCGGCATACCCTGTGAGCCCACGCGCCCCTCCCAACTGCGATCGATAACACTGACCCTACTGCCCTGGCGAAGCCGGCAGCGCAATCCGTTGTCCGCTCACGGCGAACCGGCGGACCGGCGGACCGGCCAAGTCGACCAAGGCCAAAAGCCAAGGCCCCGCCACACCGGACCTTACTGGCCGCCCTTCTGGACGTACGAGCGGACGAACTCCTCGGCGTTCTCCTCGAGGACCTCGTCAATTTCGTCGAGGATCGCGTCGACGTCGTCGGAGAGCTTCTCCCGGCGTTCCCGCTGCTCCTCGGTGGTGCCAGTCTCGGTTTCCTCGGTCTCCTCGGCACGCCGTGTCGTCTGCCGCTGACCGCCGGTGTCCTTGGTTGCCATTTCACTACCTCCGTCTTCCCCAACGCTATCGTCACCCGGGACAGTCCCGCGCAATCCTGTCAGCCGAAATCGGTACGAACTCGCGATCCCGGGGACTACCCGCAACGGGACCGGGCTAGTCGTGCCCAGTCAGCGCGGCCACCAGCTCGGCGGCGGTGCGGCAGCGATCGAGCAGCTCACCGACGTGCACCCGGGTGCCGCGCAGCGGCTCCAGGGTCGGCACCCGCTGGAGCGACTCCCTGCCCGGTATGTCGAAAATGACCGAATCCCAGGACGCGGCGGCCACCGAGTCGGGGTACTGCCGCAGGCACCGGCCGCGGAAGAAGGCCCTGGTGTCCTCCGGCGGGTTCTCCACGGCCGCGGCCACGGTGGCGTCGTCGGTCAGCCGGACTATCCGGCCACGGGCCGCCAGCCGGTTGTACAGGCCGCGCTCCAGCCGGACGTCGGAGTACTGGAGGTCGAACAGCTGGAGCTTGGGATGATCCCAGGACAGCCCGTCCCGGCTCCGGTAGCCCTCGAGCAACTCGAGCTTGGCCACCCAGTCCAGCTCGCGGGACAGCTGCATCGGGTCCTCGGCGAGCCGGGTGAGCACCGACTCCCAGCGGTCGAGCACGTCCGCGGTGACCGGGTCCACGTCGGCCCCGTACCTGTCCTCCACGTACTTGCGGGCCAGTTCCAGGTATTCGCACTGGAGCTGCACGGCGGTCATCTTCCGGCCGTCTCGCAGCGTCAGCAGCCGCCGCAGCGCCGGGTCGTGGGACACCGCGCGCAGCTCGGCCACCGGCGCTTCCACGGACAGGTCGACGCCGAAGAACTTGTCCTCGATCATCGCCAGCACCAGCGAGGTCGTGCCCACCTTGAGGTAGGTGCTGATCTCGCTCATGTTCGCGTCGCCGATGATCACGTGCAGCCGGCGGTACTTCTCCGGGTCCGCGTGCGGCTCGTCGCGGGTGTTGATGATCGGGCGCTTGAGCGTCGTCTCGAGCCCGACCTCGACCTCGAAGAAGTCCGCCCGCTGGCTGATCTGGAAGCCGGCGCCGCGCCCGTCAGCGCCGATGCCGACCCGGCCGGCCCCGCACACCACCTGGCGGGACACGAAGAACGGGGTGAGGAACCGCACGATGTCAGCGAACGGCGTGGACCGCCGCATCAGGTAGTTCTCGTGACAGCCGTACGAGGCGCCCTTGTTGTCGGTGTTGTTCTTGTACAGCTGGATCGGCGCGGTGCCCGGCACGGTGGCGGCCTTGGACGCCGCCTCGGCCATGATCCGCTCCCCCGCCTTGTCCCAGATCACCACCGACATCGGGTTCGTGCACTCCGGCGCGGAATACTCCGGGTGCGCGTGGTCGACGTACAGCCGGCCGCCGTTGGTGAGGATGACGTTGGCCAGTCCCAGATCCTCGTCGGTCAGCTGAGAGGAGTCCGCGGACTCGCGAGCGAGGTCGAACCCGCGCGCGTCGCGCAGCGGGTTCTCCTCTTCGAAGTCCCACCTGGCCCGCCTGGCCCTGGCCGCGGTGGCCGCCTGGTACGCGTTCACGATCTGTGACGAGGTCACCATCGCGTTGGCACCTGGTTGTCCGGGCACGGAAATGCCGTACTCGGTTTCGGTGCCCATCACGCGAATAACGCTCATACCAAGCAGCCTAACGTGCTAATCGCGCGGCTGCGCCGTGACACGGCGTGCGGAGCACACCCATGCGAGCCGCACCGAAGGGCCGCGGCAGTGCCTGACCCGAGGAGCCCCGCAGCGAAGCGAGGAGCGACGAGGTGAAGGCACTGCCTCGAAGCGGCCCGTAGGGAGGCTCGCATCTATAGATACTGCCCGGTGTTGGCGACTGTGTCGATCGAGCGGCCGGCCTCGGTGCCGCTCTTGCCGGAGACCAGCGTCCTGATGTAGACGATCCGCTCGCCCTTCTTACCGGAGATCCGTGCCCAGTCGTCGGGGTTCGTGGTGTTCGGCAGGTCCTCGTTCTCGCTGAACTCGTCAACGCACGCGGCCAGCAGGTGCGCGACCCGCAGTCCCTTCTGCCCGGTGTCCAGGAACTCCTTGATCGCCATCTTCTTGGCTCGCGCCACGATGTTCTCGATCATCGCGCCGGAGTTGAAGTCCTTGAAGTACAGCACTTCCTTGTCACCGTTGGCGTAGGTGACCTCGAGGAACCTGTTCTCCTCGGTCTCGGTGTACATCCGCTCCACCACGCGCTGGATCATCGCGGTCACGGTGGCCGCAGCCGACCCGCCGTGCTCGGAGACATCGTCCGGGTGCAGCGGCAGCTCGGTGAGCACGTACTTCGAGAAGATGTCCTTGGCCGCCTCCGCGTCCGGGCGCTCGATCTTGATCTTGACGTCCAGCCGGCCTGGCCGCAGGATCGCCGGGTCGATCATGTCCTCGCGGTTCGAGGCGCCGATCACGATGACGTTCTCCAGGCCCTCCACGCCGTCGATCTCGGACAGCAGCTGGGGCACGATCGTGTTCTCCACGTCCGACGACACGCCGGACCCGCGGGTGCGGAAGATCGAGTCCATCTCGTCGAAGAACACGATGACCGGCATGCCCTCCGACGCCTTCTCCCTGGCGCGCTGGAACACCAGCCGGATGTGCCGCTCGGTCTCGCCGACGTACTTGTTCAGCAGCTCCGGGCCCTTGATGTTCAGGAAGAAGCTCTTGCCCGGGCCGGCCCCGGCTGGCGCGTCCTCGCCGGCCGCCGCTGTCTTTTCCGCGACCTGCTTGGCCAGGGAGTTCGCCACCGCCTTCGCGATCAGCGTCTTGCCGCAGCCGGGCGGGCCGTACAGCAGCACGCCCTTCGGCGGGCGCAGCTGGTGCTCCTTGAACAGGTCCGCGTGCAGATACGGCAGCTCGATCGCGTCCCTGATCTGCTCGATCTGCGCGGACAGGCCGCCGATGTCGTGGTAGGAGATGTCCGGGACTTCCTCGAGGATGAGCTCCTCGACCTCGGCCTTCGGGATGCGCTCGTACACGTATCCGGACCGCGGCTCGAGCAGCAGTGAGTCGCCGGCCCGCAGCGTCTCTTGCAGCAGCGGCTCGGCCAGCCGGACCACGCGCTCCTCGTCGGCGTGCGAGATCACCAGGGCCCGCTCGCTGTCGGCGAGCAGCTCCTTGAGCATGACGACTTCGCCGGCCGTCTCGTAGCCCTGCGCGAGCACCACGTTCAGCGCCTCGTTCAGCACCACTTCCTGGCCCGCGCGCAGGTCGTCGAGCTCGACGTTCGGCGACACGTTCACGCGCATCTTCCGGCCGCCGGTGAACACGTCGGCGGTGCCGTCCTCGCACGGCGCCAGGAAGATGCCGAACCCGGATGGCGGCTGCGCCAGCCGGTCGACCTCCTCCTTGAGCGCGACGATCTGGTCCCGCGCCTCGCGCAGCGTGGCGGCAAGCCGCTCGTTCTGCGACGTGACCCCGGACAGGCTCGCCTCGGTCTCGTGCAGCCGGTCCTCGAGCATCCGAACCTGCCGCGGCCCGTCGGACAGACGTCGCCGCAGTACCGCGATCTCCTCGTCAAGGATGGAGATCTGCGCGGTAAGGCTCTTGACCTCTTCTTCGTGCCGCGAGGAACGTCCGCTGTCGCTGTCTCTGATCGCCACGACCCTCACCTCCGTCCTTGTCCCGCTAACTAGACATTACCTACCCGGGGCCGTTCCCTAACCTGCCGGCCGGTATTACCGGGCAGATGCACCACAGTCGTTATGCCTCCGGCTCTTCTGACGACTTGGCCGGACGGCGCCGGCGGGGCGCCGGGACAACCCCAGGAGCCAGGCGCCGCGCGGTCACCAGAAAGCCGGTATGGCCCACCATGCGGTGCTCTGGCCGCACCGCGAGCCCTTCCACATGCCAGCCGCGCACCATCGATTCCCAGGCAGCGGGCTCGTCGAAACCTCCGTGGGCGCGGAAGGTCTCCACGGTTCTGGACAGCTGGGTGGTGGTGGCCACGTAGCAGCAAGCCAGCCCGCCGGGGAGCAGCGCGGCGGCCGCCGTCTCCGCCTGGTCCCAGGGAGCGAGCATGTCCAGCACGACACGGTCGAAATCCCCCGGACCAGGATCAAGGTCGCCGCATACCAGTTTCCAAGTGTCCGGGGCGGCGCCGAAGAACTCGGCAACGTTGCGCTGGGCGATCTCCGCGAAGTCCGGCCGGCGCTCGAAGGACACCACCGAGCCCTCCGGCCCCACGGCCCGCAGCAGCCAGCAGGACAGCGCGCCGGAGCCCGCGCCGGCCTCCAGCACCCGGGCGCCAGGGAACACGTCGGCCATCGCGACGATCTGGGCCGCGTCCTTGGGGTACACGACGGCGGCGCCGCGCCGCATGGCGAGCGTGTAGTCGGCGAGCAGCGGCCGGAACACGACATACGGAGTGCCACCGATCGAACGCACTACGTTACCGTCTGGGCCGCCGATGATGTCGTCGTGGTTGAGCGCGCCGCGATGGGTGTGGAACACGCCGCCAGGCCGCAGCGTGAGCAGGTGCCGCCGCCCTTTCGGGTCGGTCAGCTGGACGAGGTCGCCGGCTTGCAGCATGACCCTTTATACCCCAGCGAAGGCCAGGTCGATGTCGCGCGCCGCGAGCACGCCGTACACCTGGCCGGAGGGCTCGACCAGCAGGTACTCGGAGGCCGGCGCGCGGGCAACCGCGTTCAGCAGCGCCATGCCGGACAGGTCGGCGGGCAGCACCAGGCTCGGCTCCAGGCTGCGCGCCAGCGTGCCCGCCTCGATCCACGGGCGGCGCTGCGGCGGGGTGGCCATCACCGCGGACTCGTTCAGTATCGCGATCGGCTTGTCCTCGTGGTCGACCACGACGACGGCGCGGGCCTGGCTTTCCTCGGCCCGCCTGATCGCCTCCGCGAGCGGTGTGGCCGCGGTCACCGAGATCGCCTTGCGGGCCAGACGGCGAGCCTGCACCGTGGGCACCCGGTCGCGGAACTTCGTGGCCTTGATCGACTGCGTGGCGCCGGCCCACATGAACGCGGCGATCAGCACCAGCCACAGCTCGCTCATCATGTCCGCGGACCTGTGGGTCGACACGCCGACGACAATCGGCGCCACGACCAGCGCGACCGCGAGCCCGCGCCCGATCCACGCGGCGGTGATCGTGGACTGGGAGGCCTTGCCGGTGATCCGCCAGATCACCGCGCGCAGCATCACGCCGCCGTCCAGCGGCAGGCCGGGCAGCAGGTTGAACAGGCCGACGATCAGGTTCGCCCACCACAGCTCGAGGATCACCGTGCCGGCCACGGTGCCGTGCGCGACGAAGTGCGACAGGCAGAAGCCGACGGCCGCCAGGGCCAGCGACGTCGCCGGGCCCGCGGCGGACACCACGAACTCCTTGCCCGGCGACTGGCGCTCTCCGATCTCGGAGATGCCGGCCAGCGGGTACAGCACGATCCGGCGCACCGGCAGCTTGTACCCGCGCGCGGTCAGCGAGTGGCCAAGCTCGTGCAGCAGCACGGACCCGTAGAGCAGCAGGACGAACGCCGCCGCCACGAAGTACCGCGCGCTGCCGTGCAGCGTCGAGGCCAGGTCGTGGGCATAAATGAAGATGAACACGCCGGCGATGACGAACCAGTACGGCGAGATGATGACCGGGATGCCGAACGGCCGCGCAAGGACCAGACCCGGCTCAGGGCGTCCAGGCCGTGCGCGTTGTGTCTCCCGCTCCTCCGGGGGATCGGGCTGGTCCGTCACATACCCGATGCTACGTGCCTTCGGACGGGTTCTGGCCAGTGGCGCGCGCGGCCGCCGGCGCGCCGGCTTAGCCAGCACGGCGGCCGAATGTCGGTGGCTTGCCGTACGGTGCTGATGTGGAGCAGACACTGGCACCGTCGGCTGAGCCGGCCGAGCCGGCCGAGATCGCGGTGGCGCCGCGTGGGCCGTCCCTCTCACCGTCCCGCGCGGCCGACTTCATGACATGTCCGCTGTTGTACCGGTTCCGGGTCATCGACCGGCTGCCCGAGCCGCCGACCGAGGCCACGGCCCGCGGCACCCTGGTGCACGCCGCCCTGGAGCGGCTGTTCGACCTGCCGGCGGATGCCAGGACCCCGGAGGCAGCCCGGACCCTGCTGGAGCCGGAGTGGGACCGTCTGGCCGAGGACTCTCCCGAGCTCGCCGCCCTCTTTCCTTCTGAATCAGAACGACATGACTGGCTTGTCTCGGCCACCGCCGTTCTCGACGCGTACTTTTCGCTGGAGGACCCGCGCCGTCTGGAACCCGCTTCACGTGAGTTGCTCGTCGAGGCGGAGCTGCCTTCGGGCCTGCGGTTGCGCGGGTACATCGACCGGCTCGACGTCGCGCCAGGCGGCGAGATCAGGATCGTGGACTACAAGACCGGCAAGGCGCCTCGCGAGGCCTACGAGGCGAGCGCGCTGTTCCAGATGAAGTTCTACGCGCTGGTGATCTGGAAGATCCGCGGTGTCGTGCCCCGGGTCCTCCAGCTCATGTACCTGGCCGAGGGCCAGGTGCTGCGGTACTCGCCGGACGAGGCCGACCTGCGCGCGGTCGAGCGCAAGGTGGATGCCCTGTGGGCGGCGATTTCCCGGGCGCGCGAGGCCGGCGACTGGCGCCCCCGTCCGTCGCGGCTGTGCGACTGGTGCAACCACAAGGAGTTCTGCCCCGAGTTCGGCGGCACCCTGCCCCCGTTGCCCGAACCCAGCCCGGCCCCGGCGCCCGGCGAAGCCGCCGAGTTACCCAGAAGCACCCGTCCGCTTACCCGAGAGCCCGTCCGCTTACCCCGAAGCACCCGTCCGCTTACCCGAGAGCCCGTCCGCTTACCCGGAAGCACCCGTCCGCTTACCCGAGAGCCCGTCCGTTTACCCCGAAGCGCCCGTCCGCTTACCCGAGAGCCCGTCCGCTTACCCCGAAGCGCCAGTCCCCCGGGGGTATGCCGCCGGACATTTCCCGATTTATCGCTATAAACCGCGGGGCTTTGGACGCCACATCGATGCGGTTGTTCATGATCACGAAGGGTTTTGCGTGCTGGAGGGCGTAAAAGTCTTCGTGATCAATGCTTATATACCAGGTGGGGGTATACATGCGTCCCGGCGCTTGCTCGGGGGCGCGGGGCCGAGGGTGGACAACCGGTTGACGGCGCGAGATTAGTCTCATGATACTAATCGCGTGAACCTGACCCGGCTGATGGCGCTGGGCACGCTTGCCCTGTACGGGCCGACGCACGGGCACCAGATTCGCCGTCTCGCCGACGTGTCCAACGCCGGGGAGTGGAGCGGGGTGAGCCCGGGCGCGCTGTACCGGGAGCTGCGCCTGATGGAGGGCGAAGGCCTGGTGGAGGCGCTGCGCACCGAGCAGATCGGCCGGCGCCCGGCCCGTACTGTGTACGCGATCACCGGCGACGGCCGGCTTGAGCTCGGCGCGCTGCGGGTGCAGGCGATCCGCAGCATGGACTACGGGCCGGATGGCCTCGGCGTGGCGCTCACCTTCGCGTTCGAGGGCGCGGACCGCGAGGAACTGCGCGACCTGCTGCGGGCCAGGAGGGACCGGTGCGCGATCAGCGCGCGGGAACTCGAGACGCAGCGGGAACGCGGCCTCGCGGCCGGTTACCTGACGCCGGTGGAGGCAGCGGTGATGCGACGCGGCGTGCTGCACGCCGAGGCCGAGGTGGCCTGGCACGACGACTTCGACAAGCTGCTCGCGGCGCTACCAGGCGAGCAACCGGAAGGGCCGGCATGGGGATTATCGAGGCACGCGGGCTGGCGCGCACCTTCACCAGCAGGAAGCGCACGGTCGAGGCGGTCCGCGGGGTGGACCTGACCGTGACCGAGGGCGAGATCGTCGGGTTCCTCGGCCCGAACGGCGCGGGCAAGACCACCACGCTGCGGATGCTCACCACGCTGCTGCGGCCGACCGCCGGTACCGCCACGGTGGCCGGGGCCGACCTGCTGCACGACCCGCTCGGCGTGCGCCGCCGGATCGGCTACGTGCCCCAGGCCATCGGCATGACGATGGGCGGCACGGACCCGTCCTGCCTGGTCATCGAGGAGCTCACCGATCAGGCGGCGCTATACGGCATCGCGCCCGCCGAGGGCGCCAGCCGTGCGGCGCGGCTGATCGCCCAGCTGGACCTGGCGGGCCTGGAGAAGCGGCTGGTGAAGACGCTGTCCGGCGGGCAGCGGCGCCGCCTGGAGATCGCGCTCGGCCTCGTGCACCGGCCGCCGCTGGTGTTCCTTGACGAGCCGACGACCGGCCTTGACCCGCAGAGCCGCAGCAACCTGTGGGAGCACATCGGCAGGCTGCGGACCGAACTCGGCACCACCGTCTTCCTCACCACGCATTACCTCGAGGAGGCGGACACCCTGTGCGACCGGGTGTTCATCATCGACCACGGGATGATCGTCGCCGAGGGCACACCCGACGAGCTGAAGCGGCGGATCTCCGGTGACCTCGTCACGCTCCGGGTGAACGGCGCTAGCTTGGCCGCCACCAAGCTGCTGGCGGCCCAGCCGGTGGTGCGCGAGATCAGCGAGGCGGACGATGCGATCAAGCTCACCGTGGAGCACGGCGAGGAGGCGCTGCCCGCGCTGCTGCGCGTGCTGGATGGCGCCGGGGTCACACTTCAGTCGATCAGCCTGGCCCGGCCGACGCTGGACGACGTGTTCCTCACGCTGACCGGGCGCTCACTGCGCGACGATTCCCCTCCTAAGGAGCGCGATGTCCTTCCTGCGTGACACGCTGATGATCTTCCGCCGCCAGGAGCGGCTCGCGCTGCGCAACCCCGCGTGGGTCATAATCGGGCTGACCCAGCCGATCTTGTATCTGGCGCTGATGGGCCCGCTGCTCACCCACCTGCCCGCCGAGGCGCTGGGCACCGGGGCCGGCGGGAACGCCTACGACTTCTTCGTGCCCGGGCTGCTGATTCAGCTGGGCCTGTTCGGCTCCACGTTCGTCGGCTTCACGATCATCGCCGACTGGCGGGCAGGCGTGATCGAGCGGTTCCGCGTCACGCCGGTGAGCAGGCTCGCCATCATGTCCGGGCGGGTGCTGCGCGACGTGGTCACGCTGGTCGTTCAAGCGGCGGTGCTGATCCTGGTCGGCCTCGCGTTCGGGCTGCGCGCGCCGGCCGGCGCGGTGCTGTTCGGCTTCTGCTTCATCGTGCTGACCGCGATCGGGCTGGCCTCGATTTCCTACGCGGCCGGCCTGCTGCTCAAGAGCGAGGACGCGTTCGCGCCCATGGTGAACACGATCGTCGTGCCGCTCCTGCTGTTGTCCGGGATCTTCCTGCCGATGACGCTCGGCCCGGGCTGGCTCCAGGGCATCGCCAGGATCAGCCCGTTCCGCTACATCATCGACGCGATGCGCGAGGCGTACACCGGGCACTACTTCAACACGATCGTCATCGAGGGCATCGTGGTCGCGGTCGTCATGGCCGCGGTGTTCCTGTGGCTGGGCTCCCGGGTGTTCCTCAGGGAAAACGCGTTACGTTCCGCTCGCGGCCGACGCGGGGACGTTCTCCGGGAAGTGGCACGCCACGTGGTGGCCGGTGATCAGCTCGGTGAGCGGCGGCTCCTCGGTGCGGCAGATCTCCTGGGCCTTCCAGCACCGGGTGTGGAACCGGCAGGCGGGCGGCGGGTTGAGCGGGCTCGGCACGTCGCCGGTCAGTCTGATCCGCTCCCGCCGAACGCGCTGTCCTGACTCACCACGGGCCGGCTCGGGCACCGGGACCGCGGACATCAGCGCGACCGTGTACGGGTGCATCGGCGCCGAGTACAGGGAGTCCCGCTTCGCCTTCTCCACGATCTTGCCGAGGTACATGACCGCGACCTCGTCGCAGATGTGCCGGACCACGGACAGGTCGTGCGCGATCACTACGTACGTCAGACCGAGCTCGTCCTGGAGGTCCTCGAGCAGGTTGACCACCTGTGCCTGGATCGACACGTCGAGGGCGGACACCGGCTCGTCGGCCACGATCAGCTTCGGCCGCAGCGCCAGCGTGCGCGCGATGCCGATGCGCTGCCGCTGGCCGCCGGAGAACTCATGCGGGTACCGGTTGTAGTGCTCTGGGTTGAGGCCGACCAGATCGAGGATGTCCTGGACCGCCCGCTTGATCCCGCCCTCTGGTCGGATGCGCTGAAGCCGGAACGGCGCGCCGATGATCGCGCCGACGGTCTGCCGCGGGTTCAGCGACGAGTACGGGTCCTGGAAGATCATCTGGATCTCCCGCCGCAGCGGCCGCATCCGGCCCTGCCGCAGGTGGGTGATGTCCACGCCGTCGAAGACGATGCTGCCGCCGGTCGGCTCGTCGAGCCTGGTGAGCAATCGTCCGGTGGTGGTCTTCCCGCAGCCGGACTCACCGACCAGGCCGAGCGTCTGGCCCTGTGACACGGACAGGTCGATGCCGTCCACCGCCTGCACCTGGCCCACCGCGTGCCGGAACACGACGCCCCTGGTCACCGGGAAGTAGCGCTTGAGCCCGCGCACCGTGAGCAGGGCGCCGGAGCCGTTGGCGGCGTCGACCGCGGTACCGGTCGCGGCGGCTACCGCGCCCTGTGATTCCTCGGTTCGCTCGGTCATGCCTCTGCCTCTGCTTCGCTCGGCGACGTCGGCGCGCCTGGGGTGAACTCCGTCTCGGCATGCACTTCCGCCTCGGCCGGCACCACGCCGGCCGACAGCTCGGCCCACAGCCTGGTCCGGTCCTCGGCGGTCAGGTGACACGCAGCCTTGTGTCCCAGGCTAACCACATCGCGCAGCAGCGGCACCTCTGTGGGGCAGCGGCCGCCGGTGAGCCCGGTGTATCCGCAGCGCGGATGGAACGGGCAACCGGGCGGGACCCGGATCAGGCTCGGCGGCGTGCCCGGGATGGGAATCAGCCGTTCGGTCTTGTCCCGGTCCAGCCGCGGCATCGAGCCGAGCAGTCCCCAGGTGTACGGATGGCCAGGGCGTCCGAAGATGTCGGCGGCCGAGCCGTACTCGGCCACCCGGCCCGCATACATCACCAGGATGTCGTCGGACAGCTCCGCGACCACGCCGAGGTCGTGGGTGATCATGATGACCGCGGAGCCGAACTCCTCCTGGAGGCCGGAGATCAGGTCGAGGATCTGGGCCTGGACGGTAACGTCCAGCGCCGTGGTCGGCTCGTCGGCGATCAGCAGTTCGGGATCGCAGGACAGCGCCATCGCGATCATCGCGCGCTGCCGCATGCCGCCGGAGAACTCGTGCGGGTAGGAGTCGACGCGCTTGTCGGGCTGCGGGATGCCGACCCGGCCGAGCATGTCGATCGCGTGCTTGCGGGCGACCTGCTTGGTCACGTCGTTGTGGATCCGGTAGGCCTCGATGATCTGATGCCCCACCGTGTAGAAGGGGTGCATCGACGACAGCGGATCCTGGAAGATCATCGCCATGTGCTTGCCGCGCAGCCGGCGGACCTGCTCCTGCGAGGCGCCCACCAGTTCCTGGCCGTCCAGCCAGATCTCCCCGGACACCTTGGCGTTGTTGCGGTTGTGCAGGCCGAGGATGCCCAGGCTGGTGACGCTCTTGCCCGAGCCGGACTCGCCCACGATGCCCAGCGTCCGGCCGCGCTCCAGCTGGAACGACAGCCCGTCGACCGACTTGACCAGGCCGTCGTCG
>DASRFJ010000147.1:0-1007 GCA_035651595.1 Streptosporangiaceae bacterium
GGAGTAACTGTCGGGGTGCGGACGGTCGTTGGGCATGGTGAATTCGCGGGCGCCGCGGAGTTTGTCGCGCCAGTAGGCGGGGGCGCCGTCTTCGGCTGAGCTGGTGGCGGTGGCCCGCTGCCATTCGGCGTATTCGCGGTACTGCCGTACGGGCGGGAGCGCGGCCGGGGTGCCGGTGGCGCGGGCGGCGTAGTACGCGCCGAGATCGCGCAAGATCACCCCTATCGACCAGGCGTCGGATGCCGAATGGTGCACGGTGAGGAACAGGACGCTGTCGCGGTCGTCGAAGCGGCAGAGCCGGGCGCGCAGCAGCGGTGCGTGCCGTGCGCTGATCGTGCCGGTCTCGCGCAAGAGTTCCTGGATGATCGTGTTTCTTGCCGTGCCTGGGGCCGGCGGGACGTCGGTGACCTCGAGGGGTACCGGGCAGGGCGGGTATACCTGCTGGTAGGGCGGGTTGGCGTCTCTGACTACCACGGTGCGGAGCAGTTCGTGGCGGGCGACGACGTCGTTGAGGGCGCCCTGGAGCACCGCGAGATCCACCGGCCCGGTGATGCGGATCGTGCGCGCCAACAGAAAGCGGTTGCCGAACGTCCCGCCCTCGTCACCCTGATCCAGGGTGAGGAACCATTCCTGGGTGAACGACAGCGGATAGCGCTGTCCGTGTGTCACTGCCGCCTTGACCGAGTCCGTCACGCCCTTACGGTCGCAAGGCGGACTAGCCGCTGCACCTCCTCCATTGCGACGTGCCCGCTGGTTGCGCAACCGGCAAGGTGGGCGCCGCGGTTCGCTGCTGGCACGCTGGTGGCTTTCGCCGTCGGGTGGAGGGTGAGGGGCTGGCGATGTCGCACGATGGGCTGGCGGGGGACGAGTCGTCGGGGCATCGGGTCGGTCTGGGCGGGACGGGGTGGAGCGTGTGGCGGGATATCTGCGTGCGCAGCGCGGGGTTCCCGGCCGGGCTTTTGGCGGCGCTGTGCGATGAGCCGCTGGCCGCCGCCGCGGACCAGGCC
>DASRFJ010000148.1:0-4604 GCA_035651595.1 Streptosporangiaceae bacterium
GGTGAAGCGCTCCATGCCGGCCACCAGCAGTTCTTCTGTTTCATTCATGGGAGTTCCTTCCTGCTTGCTGAAGCGTCGCGGTGTCGCCCAGCTGTCTGAGCCGAGCCATGCCGCGGGATGCCGCTGACTTCACGTTGCCGACCGAGCAGCCGAGCAGCGCGGCGACCTCGGCCTCGGAGTGCCCCACCCAGTAGCGCAGCACGATGACCGTGCGCTGCCTGGCCGGCAGCTGAAGCAGCAGCCGGACCAGGGCGTCGCGCAGGTCGACAAGCTCGGTGCCCGCGGCGCTTTCATGGGCGGTGGCGACGCGCAGCTTGCGCAGCCCGGCGATCCGCGTGCCCCGGCGGCGCCAGCCGTCGGCCGCCAGGTTGTACAGCGTCCGGCGCAGGTAGCCCTCCGGATCGCCGGCGATCCGGTGCCGGTGCTTGAGCAATCGCTCGAGCGCCGCCTGGAGCAGGTCCTCGCCTGCCTCCCGGCTGCCGGTCAGCAGCTTCGCCGTGCGTAGCAGCGGCGCGCCACGCTCGGCAAGAAACTGTTCAAGCTCGACGTCTCGGGACTGCACGCCTCGGGGTCCCTTCGTACGGGGCGGGTGTTCGCACTCAGCCACCAAGTACGCGGCACGGCACCCGGAAGTTGCTCTCCCGTCAGGAATTCTCCGCGGCGAAGTCCATGAGGCGGCGGGCGGTCTCGGCGAGGCTGCCGGACAACGAGGGGTAGACGGTGAACGTCTGGGCTAGCTGCGCGGCGGTGAGCTGGAGCTCGACGGCCAGCGAGACCGGCTGGATCAGCTCGCTCGCCCGCGGTCCGACGATCACCCCGCCGAGCACGACGCCGGTGCCGGGGCTGGTGAACAGCTTGACGAAGCCGTCGCGGAGCCCGCGCATCTTGGCCCGCGGGTTGGTGGTCAGCGGCAGCTTGAGCGACCTGGCCAGGACCTCGCCGTCGTCGATCGCGCGCTGGGACACGCCGACGGTGGCGATCTCCGGGTCGGTGAAGATCGTCGCGGCGACGTGGCCGAGCCGGATCGGGTGCACCGCCTCGCCCAGCGCGTGCCACATCGCGACGCGGCCCTGCATCGCGGCGACGCTCGCCAGCATCAGCAGCCCGGTACAGTCGCCCGCGGCGTATACGCCGTGCGCGCTGGTCCGCGATACGCGGTCCACCTCGATGAACCCTCCGGCATCACGCTTGACACCGGCGTCGTCCAGGCCGATGCCGTCGGTGTTCGGGATCATCCCGACGGTCATCAGGCAGTGCGAGCCGGTGATCTCCCGGCCGTCCTGGAGCGTGACGACGACGCCGTCCTTACCGCGGCGGACCGCCTGGCCGCGGGATTGGCTGAGCACGGTCATACCGTGCCGGCGCCAGACGTCCTCGATGAGCGTCGCCGCGTCCGCGTCTTCGTGCGGGAGCACGCGCTGCCGGGACGAGACGAGCGTGACGTGCGAGCCGAGCGCCTGGTACGCGCTGGCGAACTCGGCGCCGGTGACGCCAGAACCGATCACGATGAGGTCTTCGGGCAGCTCGTCGACGTCGTACAGCTGCCGCCAGGTGAGGATGCGCTCGCCGTCTGGCTCGGCGCCGGGCAGGATCCGCGGGTGCGCGCCGGTGGCGATCAGGATCGCGTCGGCCGCGATGTCCCCCTCCGGGGTCCGCACCACGCCGGGGCTCTTCAGCCGGCCACGGCCGTTGATGAGCCGTACGCCTTCGGCCGTGACGCGGGCGGTGATGTCGGCGGACTGGGCTGCGGCGAGGTTCTTGATGCGTTCGCAGACGTGCCGTGCGTCGACGGATTCGGTGCCGCTCGTGCGGATGCCGAGGTCGGCGGTGGCGTGCAAGAACGTCATCGCGGTGGACGTCTCGATCAGCGTCTTGGACGGCACGCAGTCGGTCAGCACGCAGGCGCCGCCGAGGCCGTCCTCGTCCACCACGGTGACGTCGGCGCCGAGCTGTGCGGCGACCAGGGCCGCCTCGTATCCCCCCGGCCCGCCGCCGAGGATGACGATTCTCTGCCTTGGCAAGGTCACGTTAAGTAATTCTTCCCTATGGTGGCGTTCAGTACGGGGCGTCATGGGGTCCGACGCCGTACGCTGTCCCCCGTGGCACTGTACGCGGCCTATGGCAGCAACATGGACCCAGCCCAGATGCTGGAGCGCTGCCCGCACTCTCCGCAGCGTGGGACCGGCTGGCTCGAAGGCTGGCGGCTGACGTTCGGGGGTTCCGATATCGGCTGGGACGGGGCGCTGACCACCGTCGTAGAGGATCCCGACTCGCGGGTCTTCGTCGTGCTGTACGACATGTTCGAAACCGACGAAAAGGAACTCGACTCGTGGGATGGAGTCACGCTCGGTTACTACCGCAAGGTGAAGGTGCGGGTCGAGACGCTCGACGGCGACGTACTCGCGTGGCTCTACGTGCTCAACGCCTACGAAGGCGGGCTGCCCTCCGCCCGGCATATCGGCATCCTCGCCGACTCCGCGGAAAAGGCCGGCGCGCCCGCCGACTACGTCGGTGACCTGCGCGCCCGCCCGTGCACCAAGCTGGGCGGCACCGCGTTACCGGTCAGACCAGCGCGACGATCAGCAGGATCAGGGCCGGCCCGGCCAGTGCGGCGAGCCCTTGCCAGCTCCACGCACTAACCATCCGGAGCGCACCGTTCCGGCCGGCCACGGCACCGTCCGACGTCTCCGACTTCGTGGTCGCCTGCTCGATCCCGGCCGCGGTCGCGCGGTCGTTGAGCATGCGCGCGATCCGCTCGGCCTCTGCTTCTTGCGAGGTGGACGACGACGCGGCGGGGGTCCTGCTGCCGTAGCTGCCGTAGCTGCCGTAGGAGGTGGACGGCATGCCGAACGGCGACATGCTCCCGCCACGGGCCGCCCGTGCGCTCGCCCGGCGCGCGCGCATGTCGCTGGTCAACTGACGGCGCCGGGAGTAATGCACCGCCCAGGCGTGGATCTTCTTCGACTTGGCGCCCGGCTCGAGGTCGGCGCCGCCGGGCTCGCGGACGTGCACCCGGAGCAGGTCGGCCAAGTCGACCTTGGCGACCAGCGGCCACGGGATGTGGTGGTCGCGCAGCGGGTTCTGGACCGTGATGCCGTCGTCGGCCGCGATCACCCGTGGCCGCTCGGCTGTGATGTACGCCACACCGGTAACCAGCAGCAGCACCGCCGCCGCGACCACGGACATATGGTCCCGGCCTTGCACCGCCAGGTCGATCAGGAGGCCGGTGGCGAGCAGCACCCACGCCCACCAGCCGATGATCGCGTTCACCGACCGGAAGGTCTGCGGCCCCACGGCACCTTCCGGTGTCGCCTTCCCGCTGGTCCTCGAGTTCGCTGCCACGTGCTAACGGTACCTCTCGCCGCGCCGTTTGCCGGCCGGCCGTCGCGCCCGGCCTGCCGTCGCGCAAGCCTCGTCAGGTCCAGCCGGTCAGCCGCGCCAGCCAGGCCCGGGCCGGGACCGCCTGCGCCTCCTGGAACGTCCGGATCGTGGGCAGGCCCGGCGGCGGGGGCAGCGTCGCCCGGTGGGTGAAGTAGCCGGCGATGCCCGCCACCACGGCGGCGACCGCCGCGGGATCGGCGGCTACCGCGGACGGCGACCGTTCCATCAGCCATTCCGGCTCCGGTCCGCCGTTCATCGTCACGCTGGGCGCGAACACGGCGACGTCGAACCAGGCCGCGCCCAGGCAGGCGTGCGGCCAGTCGACGAACCACACGCCGTCGGCGGTGATCAGCATGTTGTCGGCGCGCAGGTCGCTGTGCAGCAGCGTGTCCCCGGCCGCCGCCTGCTCCCAGCGCGCTTCAAGTCCGGCGAGCCTATCCAGGTTGCGGAGCGACCACGGGTCGCCGAGCGGCCGGCCGCCCGCCGGCGGTTCCTGTCCGGCCGTCGCGGCCAGCGATCGCCAGCCGGTGAAGTTCCTGCCGTGCTTGGCCGCGATGGTCGGGACGGTACGCAGCGGGGATGGTGTCAGCTTCTCGTGCAGCCGGGCCACCGCGGCGAGCACGCTGTCCAGCTCCGCGGCCTGCCAGGGCTGGGCCGGATGCCGTCCCTCCACGTCCTGGAAGATCAGCGCCACCCAGTCCCCGTCGTCGTAGCTGGCGATGAACCGCGGTACAGGCACGCTATCCGGGAGCGCCGCGGCCACTTCGGCCTCCCGCCGGTGCAACTTCGGTGAGTCCGGGTTGGCCGACGCGGACACCGCCTTGAGGAACGCCCGCCCGCCGTCGCTAAGCGCGAGCCGGCAAGCGGCCCCCGGCGAGAACCCGCCCTGCTGGCTGATTGCCCGGGTAACCCGAGCTCCCAGCATTCCCTCAGCCCACGTGCGCAACTCCCGTGGCAATTCGTCCCACTCCACCCGCGCCATGTCCCGACGCTATCCCGGCCGCTCACGTCCTCGCCCGCACATTAGTGACCCATGTGACTAAAGAAACGCCCGGGACAACTTCCATGTCGGAAAAGGGCTCCCTGTTGAGAAAGGCGCCAGATCCGCACCCTTTTCAACCATGAAGCCCTTTTCTCACACGGAAAGCGCGGCGCCGCGCCTGGCAAAACGGCGCATGTCGTGAAATGTCGGGCGCGGGGTGGGCGGGTGAGGGGCGCGGATC
>DASRFJ010000149.1:0-4230 GCA_035651595.1 Streptosporangiaceae bacterium
CCGGTGGCGACCACGCGCTGCGCGTGCGGGCCGCCGTACGGGTCGAGCAGCACGGGAAGCCGGCGGTCGCCGGGCTGGTGCCCGGTTGGCAGCAGCACCGCGGTGCGCACCTCGCGCGGGCCGGCCGCGAAGATCACCGGGGCCGGGGCGGAGACCACGGGCTTTTCCGCCAGCGAGGCGATGGCGGCCTCGGTCTCGGCGCGGATGACCCGCACGCTCACCCCGTCGGTGTGCAGCGTGCGACTGGACATGACCAGGGTGCCACCGGAGCGCGCGCCGGCGTGCACGCCGGGCTCCGTGCTCAGCTTCGCGAGCGCGTCCGGGGTGCAGGCCCACAGCTCGACCTGGGTCGGATCACCGCTCGAGGCGCGGAACAGCACCGTGTCGCCGTCCACCCCCGCGACGTCGAGCACCTGGAGGTCGTCCGGCGTGACCGGCTTCGCGGTGCCCTCGCGCAGCTCGGCGGGGGTGGCGACGATCAGCTGTCGGGCGGTGGCCGAGTCACGGGTCCACGCGATCCGCCCGTCGCGGGTCCACGCGGGGACGCCGGGCACGACCTCGAGCCAGCGCGGGTCGGTGTCTTCGAGGATGACTTCGGCCGCGCCGGTAGCGGGGTCGATGGTGAGCAGCCGCATCGTGCGCTGGTCACGGGACTGCACCACGACCAGCGGGTCATGCCCGCGATGCCAGGTGGCGGTCGTGATGTACGGGAACGCCTCGTGGTCGATGTCCACGGCGACCTGGCGGCCGCTGACGTGCGTGATCAGGAGGCTGACGTCCGCATTGGGCGTGCCGGCCGCGGGGTAAGCGACCTTCGCCGGCTCGGTCGCGGGGTTCGCCGGGTCGGCGATGTACCAGCGCGTGACCGGTTCGTTGTCCACGCGGGCCGTGAGCAGGGCGGACCCGTCCGGGGACCACCAGTAGCCGCGGTGCCGGTCCATCTCCTCGCCGGCGACGAACTCCGGCAGGCCATAGGTGACGTCCTCGCCGGGCTGGGGCGCCGCGAGGACCCGGTCCCAGGCCTTGGCGTCCAGGCTGGTGACGTGCAGCGCGCCGTCGCAGACGTAGGCGAGCCGGTGGCCTTGCTGGTCGGGGCGGGGGTCGAGCGCGGGAGTGTGCGTGGTGACCGGGAACGGTGCCGCCGTGTCGTCGGTGAGGCTTACCCCGTAGACCCGGCCGGACAGCGCGAACGCGGCCACGGTGAGGGCCGCGTCGGTGGCGTAGGCGACGATGCCGCCGGCCCGCTCGCGTACTCGTTCCCGGCGGGCGCGTTCCTCGGGCGGCAGGTTCTCCTCGCCGGCCTGGAGTGTGCGGGGGTCGGCGATCAGGCGTTCCTTCCCGGTGCTGACGTCGAGCGTCCACAGGCACGTGACGGGATCCGCACCGCCCTGGGAGCGGAGGAAGGCGACCCGGTCGCCGTCGGGAGAGATGCGGAACGCGCGCGGCACGCCGAGCGAGAACCGCCGGGTGCGCGCCTGCTGCCTGGGGAAGCTCTCGGTCATGTAGAGATCTTGCCAGGTTTGGCTCATGAGTCCGTAGCCCGCGGATGCCCCGGCCCCGCGTAGTCGATCCACACCGTATGAGTCTCGTGGTCGACCAAGTACAAGATCCGTCCCGAACCCGTCACCTCGATCTGCCAGTGCTCCAGCTCCCGGCCCTTGACGACACGCATCGCCATCCTGCCCTTGAGCCGGTGGTGGCGCATGGTCTCCGCGCGTGGGACCGGATCACGTCGCATCGTCCAGAATGCCGCGCTGGTGTTGCCCGGCGCCTGGCGGCATAGTTCTTCCCAGCCATCGGCGGCCGCATTCGTGTGGAAGCGAATATCCCACTCCCCGCGAACCGGCGGTGGCGGCACGCGATCCCCGCGTTTCAGAGTCACTCCGCCACCTCCGGCGGAGGCACGGCACCATAGTCAGCCTCGTCCAGCGGTCCGCTGAGCTGCGCATACAACTCCGGGTCGGCATATATCTCGGCAGTGTGCTGCCAGGCGGCTACGACCACCTCCACCGCGGCCGTATTCCCCATCGCAGAGCCGGACGAGAGCGCGGCCAGCCATTCAGCAGCGAAGTCCTTCTTCTCGTCCTCGTCAAGGTACTCAACCCACGGGAATACCGCTGGCAGTACATTGACTGCCATCGTCAGCACCATCGGGTCGCGTCGCATCATTTCGTTGAACACCCGCGACATCGAGCTGAGCGCCGTCGAGTCCTGCTCGGCGCGGTCCGCCGTGGTGAGCACCAGGTCCTCGGCGTCCCGGCGGCGCAGCCGGATCTGGCGGTTCGTCTCCAGCAGTTCCAGTGTCTTCTTCGGCCTGTTCAGCAGGTCGCTGAGGTTCGCCTGCGCGGTCACTGTCATGACTTTCATACTAGTTGAAAAGTCTCGCCAGCTAGGCTAGCCACCATGGATTCCGCTAACAGCGATCAGCGGCTGCTGCTCGTGCACGCCCATCCCGACGACGAGTCGATCGGGACCGGCGGCACGATGGCGCGCTACGCCGCGGCCGGAGCCGGGGTGACGCTTGTCACCTGCACGGTCGGTGAGCTGGGCGAGATCATCCCGCCGTCGCTCGCGTACCTGACCCCGGAGATGCTGGGGGAGCACCGCATCGGCGAGCTGAAGGCGGCCTGCGACGCGCTCGGCGTCCGCGACCACCGGTTCCTCGGCGGCCCCGGGCGGTACCGTGACTCCGGGATGATGGGGACGCCGCAGAACGCGGACCCGCGCTGCTTCTGGCAGGCGCCGGTGGACGAGGCGGCCGGCCTGCTGCTGACCGTCCTGCGGGAGACCAGGCCGCGGGCGATCGTGACCTACGACGCGAACGGCTTTTACGGTCACCCGGACCACATCCAGGCGCACCGGGTGGCGTGGCGGGCCTACGAGCTGCTCGGCGACGGATCGGTGAGCTTCTACGCCACCGCGGCACCGGACTTCGCCGACGTGACCACCCGGGTCGACGTGTCCGCGTTCCTGACCGCCAAGTTCGCCGCGATGCGCGCGCACGCCACCCAGATCACCGTGTCCGAGCCGTACTTCGCACTGTCCAACAACATCCGCCAGGAGGTGACCGCCGTGGAGTGCTACACGCTGCTCGCCGGTCCCGGCGGGTCCCCGTCCGACTTGTTCGGCCAGTAACCTGCATGTCATGAACGGACGCCACTGGCCGAGCCGGCCGGACCGGCGGGCGGCGGTGATCTCGGCGGGTGCCTACGTGATGCTGTTCCTGCTGGGCGCGATGCAGGGCGTGTTCGGCAGCTTCCAGTACAGCCGCCTGGCGCCGGGACTTGCCATCGCGCTGGCGTTGCTCATCGGGGTGACCTGCGTGCTGGCCGCCTGGGGGATGGCCTCGGTCAGCGGCGCGCTGGTTACCGGCGGCGGCTGGCTGATCGCGTCGTTCATCATCTCGATGCCGATGTCCAACGGCAGCGTGATCATCGCGAACACGTCCGCGGGGGAGTGGTACCTGTACGGCGGCGCGCTCTGCGTGGCCGTCGCCGTCGTCGCGTCGATGACCCGCTGGTTCCGGATCCGCCCGCAGTGACCGGCCGCGTCTGCCGGTCCGCCCGAGGCTGCTGCGTCGGATGACACTCCAGGGGCGTTAGCGAACGGCTAACGTGTTAGAAAAGTGCTTAGTGTTAAGAAAGGCGCCGCATCTGGCGCCCTTTCTGACAGATTACCCTTTTCCAACATGGACCGCGGGCGCCCAACCCTCCCAATCCGCGCAACCTACGCATACCGCCTCGGGACCGCGGCGGCCAGCCAGCAAAACGCTCGCGGGTGCGGTGGGCCCAGAACATCGCGGACACTTACCCCCCGATCTGGACTCTGTTGGCGAATGCGCACGCATGGCCCGTGCCGGCCGCTGGGCCTGGCCGCCGGGTCTGGCCGGGTGCGCGCTGTCTGTGGCTGGAGTGCAGTGTGCGGCTGCCGGGATAGGAGCGCACCGGCGTTCCCGTGAACAACGTAGTAATAGGACAACGCGCTGGAGGCCGTTGTTCAGCGGGGATGCGGCTGAGATGGGAACGTGGAAGATTACCCCTTTGCGGTGGATCGACCCTCGTAAGCAGGGGTCCCGTTACCACGAAGGGGAAATCCGCCACGTTAACTGACGCCCATCGCGGGACTGACGCCAGGGTACGCTTCGACCGTCATCATGGAGCGCCGACCTTGGCTGATGCCGGCGTTCCTGCGCACCGTCCGTCTGCCCTCTCAACACCTCGGAGACTTATG
>DASRFJ010000150.1:0-13198 GCA_035651595.1 Streptosporangiaceae bacterium
AGGCTGCGGGCACAAGGAAGCCGCCGCCAGGATGTCAATTACCACGCTGACGGTGGCTGGCTATCTCAAGAGCATCAAGGGAAAGTACCTCGCGGTCCATCCTGGGGTGCCGGAATCTATATCACCGCTCGCGGTAGCCCGTAGATGGGCAGATGAATGGCCGCTTCAAATGCGCTTAAAGGTGTTGTTCGCATAGGTGCGGATCGAGGTGCCGATCGAGTTGGTCACCCAGTAGATCGTGGCGTGCGTCAGCAGCTCGTCCTTGCTGAACACCTTCTCGATGTCGCCGCCGTTGTCGCTCCACTTCACCCATCGTTCCAGGATCCAGGCGAGCATCCCGGCCGTTGAGTCGGACAGCCCGAACGCGAGCGTGCTCGGCGCGAGCATGTGCGCCGCGAGATGCACGGCGAACCGCCTGTCCAGCGTCACGATCCGGGCATGGACGTCCGCGGGCAGGCTGTCGAGGATCGGCCGGCCGCCGCTGAGGTCCCAGGCTCGGTCGCCGTTGAAGAAGGAAAGCGTGAGGGCCGACCCGATGTGGATCCCGTACAGCTCGGCGGCGTACTTGTGCCCGAGCTGGCTGGTCACCAGCGCGCCCACGTCACAGCCGCCGGCGGCGTACTTCCGGTAGCCCAGGACTTCGGTCATCAGCGTGTGCCACAGGTCGGCCACCTTCCAGAAGTTCATGTCCGGCGGAACCGGCGTGGAGAACCGTCAAGCACGTCGTCGCTCACCCGGATGGGCGTCTGGGTCAACGGGAAAGTCACCTGGTGCCTCCCAGCTCGGCGATACGGCGGATCGCCGGGAGCGCGGCGGCGATCGCCGCGCGTTCCCCGGCCGTCAGCTGGTCGAGTATCGCGGTGAGCCGGGCTACCCGGTCCGCGCGGCGCGCGGCGGTCACGGCGCGGCCGGCCTCGGTGATGTGCACCCGCACCCCGCGGCCGTCCGAAGGATCGGGACGCCGCTCGACCAGCCCGTCCCGCTCCAGCCTTGTCACCAGCTGCGTGACGGCGGACTGCGTGACCTGCTCGGTCGCGGTCAGCTCGCCGAGCCGCAACGGGCTGCGCCGGGACAGCGTGTGCAGCACAGAAAGCGTGGTGAAGCTCAGCCGCGGGACGGCCGGCAGCCGGATGTAGAAGCCGTTGAACTCCTCCACGGCGGCGGCCATCTCGTTCGCGTCCAGCTCTCCGTCCACCGCGCAACTATATCAGCAACTTATTAAGTATCTAATGCATTCTCACGTTCCGGCGGGAAGCCGCGTCCTATGGACATGAAGATCGCCAACACCGACTGGAAGACCGTCGCCGCGGACATGGACGAGCACGGCTGCGCGCTGCTGCCACAGTTGCTGACTGCCCGCGAATGTGCGCGGATCGCCGCGATGTACGACGAGCCCGCGCGGTTCCGCGCCACGATCGACATGCGCAGGCACCGGTTCGGCTCCGGCCAGTACCGCTACTTCGCCGCCCCGTTCCCCGAACCGGTCGGCGAGCTGCGCGGCGCGCTCTACCCGCGGCTGCTGCCGATCGCCCGCGACTGGTACGCACGGCTCGGCCGCGAGCCAGAATGGCCGGACACGCTGGACCAATGGCTGGACATCTGCCACCGCGCGGGCCAGACCCGGCCGACCCCGATCCTGCTGCGTTACGAGAGCGGCGACTGGAACGCGCTGCACCGGGACCTGTACGGCGACAAGGTGTTCCCGCTCCAGGTCGTGATCAACCTCAACGCGCCCGGCGACGACCACACCGGCGGGGAGTTCCTGCTCGTCGAGCAGCGGCCACGGGCCCAGTCACGCGGCACCGCGATCACGATCCCGCAGGGCCACGGCCTGGTCTTCACCACCAGGGACCGCCCGGTGGCATCGGCACGGGGCTGGTCGGCCGCCCCGGTCCGGCACGGCGTCTCGGTCATCCGCTCCGGGCGCCGCCACACGCTCGGCCTCGTTTTCCACGATGCAGCGTTATCAGAGGTGACACCGTTGCCGTTCTGCTGAAAAGCGCTAGGTACAGGCGGCCGGGACCTCGCAGGCGTTCGACTGCCACCAGCTCCACAGCGTCTGGGCGTCGGACCCTTCGGCGATGAGCCCGACCTGGTTGTCCACTACCCAGACGATGCGCAGCAGGCCGTTGCTCTCCAGGGTGCAGCCGAGCTGGCCGGCGACCACGCCCTTGTGACTCCAGTTGCCCAGGTACTGGCCCGCGGCGCAGTCGTGGCTGTTGTTCGTGAAGCCGCTCGTGTTGCGGGCGAACCAGGTACCGGCATCGCCCGCGGCTATCAGCTCGGCGAGCGGATGACGCGTCGGCCCGACGTGCACCGGGATGCAGTTCACGGCGGCGAGCACGATGCCGCCCTCCAGGTCGGCACGCGCCGTGCACTGGCCGATGATGTTGGCGTTCAGCAGGCCGGCCAGCTGCTGTTCGGCGTCGGTCAGCGAGGCGGCCGGCGTCGGCGATGCCGACGTGGCGGACGGCTGCGGGGAGGTCGGCGGCGGACTGGACATGGCGCCGGTCGACGGCGCGACTGGCGGGAAGACCGCTGACTGTGCGTCCGTCGGGTGCGTGCTGGCCACCGCCGCGTGCGCCGATTGCGTCACGACCACCACCGACGGGGCCGTCCTCGGCCGCACGGTGGCCGGCCGCACCGTGACGACAGGGGCGGCGCTCGACGCGGCGACCTGACGTGCGGCGGCCGGCCGCAGCACAGCGGGCTTGCTCGTGGACGCCAGCGCGATCGCCGTCGCCGCACCGGCTATCACGACGGCCATACCGGCGGCCAGCACGGCGGTGCGGGCCTGGATCCGGCCGCGGCGCGGTGGCCGTGCCTGTCTGGTTGCCTTCGCCGGCTCGGCCAGCGGGGCGCGACCGCCCGGTCCCGGGGAGCCGTTGCGATTGCGGAGGCGAAGAACCGTGCCATCCGAGGTTCCCGGCGCGACCAGCGCGGCCGCTGCCTCCCCCGCGTCGGCGGGCCGCGAGGCGGGATCTTTGGCGAGCATCCGCGCGATCGAATTCCACAGACCGTCCGGCAGGCCGGGGATCGGCGGCGGGTCCTGCTCGACATGGCGGCGCAAGACCGCGAGCGGGTGGCCGCCCGCGAACGGCGTGTGCCCGCACAGCATTTCGTAGAGCACGATGCCGACCGAGTACACGTCCGCGGCCGCGGTGGCATGGTTTTGCTCGGCGAGTTCCGGCGCCATGTACTCGGGCGTGCCGATGACGCCGCTCAGCCTCGTGAGCGAAGAGCCGTAGGTCAGCCGGGCCACGCCGAAGTCGGTCAGTTTGACCTCGGGTTCTGCCGCGGACGTGTCGAGCAGCAGGTTCTCCGGCTTGATGTCCCGGTGGACGATGCCGGCCGCGTGCACCGCGGCCACGCCGCGCAGCACCTGAGCGGTCAGCCGCAGGGCTTCGGCGGGCGGCAGCGTGTGCCGTTCCCTGAGGTGCCGGCGCAGGTCCGTGCCCTGGACGAGTTCCATGACGATGGCGAGCGTTTCGCCCTCGACGACCAGGTCCATAACCCGCACGACGTTCGGGTCATGGATGGACATCAGGATCGTCCGCTCCTGGATGAACCTGGCCACGACGTCGGGATCGGAGACGAGCTCGGGTCGCAGCAGCTTGACCGCCACCGGCTGACCGCTGTCCCGGACGCTCCCGGCGAACACCTGACCCATGGCGCCCCGGCCCAGCGCGTGATGCAGGACGTATGCGCTACCCAGCGATTTCGCCATCGGATTCCCTTGCTTCCGTGCCCGCGAGGGCGGGTACCTGCACGGCGACGACCCGGCCGCCGTGTATCAGCGCTCCGCGCAGCCGCACGCCCGGAGCGAGCACAGACGCCGGCAGCCGCGCGCCGAGCAGGCTGCCGTCGGTGGTGCTGGCGGGCTCGAGGACGAGCCCGCACCTGGTCTTCGCCAGTTCGGGGAGCAGTCCGCGCAGCCCGAAGGAGGTCTCCGCGGCGGCGGCCGCGAGCAGCCGGTGCCCGCTGTCCCTGATCCGGCGGTAGCTGGCGGTCAGTTCCTGGCCCAGCGGCGTGTCGTTCAGCAGCTCGGCGTCGTCCACCACGACCGTGGTGTTGCTGGCGTCGGCCAGCGTCTTGGCGAGTTGTTCGGCCGCGGCGGCGTCGCTGGTGGTGAGGTGCTGGATGATGGCGGCCGGGTCGAGGGCGGCCGGGAGGGCGGAACGACGTGGGCTCACCAGCACCAGATGTGCGCCTGCCTGGGACAGCGAACGGACCTGCACGGCGAGCGCGGTGCTCCGGCCAGAACCGGGCGGGCCCAGGACCAGCAGGCCGGGGGTCTCGATTCGTATCTGGTGGAGTTCGTCCCCGCCAACCCCGATCAGGATGCCCGGGCCCGTACTGGGCAGCGCCAACGCCCGAGCTTCGGAAATGGCGGGCGGCAGCTGGTCCACCCGGAACGGCGGCCGGGTGTGCGGCGCTCGCTTTCCGGCCAGCTCGCGGAGGACCTGGTTCTCGGTGGCGCCCTGCGCCTGTGCGGACAGCATCGCCACCTGGAGCAGGTCCCCGCTGGGCAGGTGGAAGCCGCGCCCGTCGGGCATGTCCTTGGGTATCGTCCGGGCGTGCAGGCCGACCAGCGCGAAATCGGTGCGGTCGGCCATGCGCAGCACGACCTTCTGCTCCGCCAGCGCACCGAGCCGGCCGGTCAGCAGGGTCCGGTCGCCGGTGGCGATCACCCGGATCCCGGCGGCGAGGCCGTCGCGCATCAGCTGCTGGAGCTGGCCGAGCAGGCGTCCGCCGTCGATGTGCTCCAGGGCGGTCAGGAATACGTCGTAACGGTCCACGAACAGCAGCAGGAACGGCGGCCGTTGGGCCGGCGGGGTGGTCGGCTGGGTGGCGCGGAACTCCGTCAGGTCGCTGTGGCCGCTCGCGGACAGTTGCCGGATGCGCGTGGCAAGCTCGCCGGAGAGCCGGTCGAGCAGCCGGCCGACTCGCTCCGGTTCGGCGGCGGTCACCACGGCGCCGCAATGCGGGAGCGCGGACAGCGCGGCAAGTGCGCCGCCGCCGTCGAGCACGTACAGCTGGACCTCGTCCGGCTCGACGTGTGCCGCCAGCGCGCCGGCCAGGGTGCGCAGCACGGTGCTCCGGCCGGACTGCGGCGCGCCCGCGACCAGCAGGTGGCCGCCACGGGCGATGTCGAACACGGCCGGCACTTGCCGCTGTTCGCGCGGCCGGTCCACCAGTCCGTACCGTAGCTGGAGGGTGCCTTCGTTCTGGTCGGTTGACTCGGTCAGGGTCAGCTGGCGTGGCAACGGCGGTGACCACGGTGACCGCTGGCCGTCCAGGCGGGCGTCGCGGGCGGCGGCGCTGATCGCGTCGACCAGGACGGCCTGGTCGGTCTGCTGTGTCTCCTCCTGGTCGGGCTCCGCTTCCCGGTCCTGGGGCAGCGGGTAGCCAAGGTCCTCCCAGCGCAACGGGATGACTTGCGCGCGGGCCTGGCCTGGGCGCGCGCCGGTCCGCAGGGCACCGGGCCGCAGGGCACCGGGCCGCAGGCCGCCGACGCGGGCGGCCTGGAACGCGACGGGCCGGCCGCCGCCGAGCCACGCGTACGCCCGCCCGGCGCAACCCTCGACCGGGATCCGCGCGGCGTCCACCGCGTCGATCACATCGCGGCTGTCCTCCGGCGAGGCGACCCGGAGCGCGATGCGCAGGTTGATGTTGCTGCGCAGGTCGGCGGTGACCACGCCGGCGGGCCGCTGGGTGGCGAGGACGAGGTGGATGCCCAGGGACCGGCCCTGGCGGCCGATGTCGATCAGCGACGCGAGCTGATCGGGCAGCTGCTCAGACATGACCGCGAACTCGTCGACGACGATGACCAGGCGCGGCAGCGGGTCGCCGCCCGGCATGCCGGACAGCGCGTCCCAGTACCGGCCGATGTTGGACTTATCGGCTCGGTCCAGGATGGCCTTGCGGCGCTGGAGTTCGGCGCGCAGCGAGACGAGGGCCCGCTCGACGAGGAACTCGTCCAGGTCGGTGAGCATGCCGACGGTGTGCGGCAGCGACCGGAAGGCGCGGAACGCCGCGCCGCCCTTGTAGTCGATCAGCACGAAGTTCATCGCGTCCGGCCGGTTGGCCACGGCAAGCGAGCTGACCAGGGTCTGGAGCAGTTCGCTTTTGCCCGAGCCGGTGGTGCCCGCGACCAGCAGATGCGGCCCTTGGGCGAGGTCGAGGACGAACGGCCCGTCGGCCCGGACGCCGAGCAGGGCTTCGGTGGTCCGGCCGCCCGCCGTCCACCGGGCCTGGATCTGGCGAGGATCGGGCGGCTCCAGCCCGGCGGCATCGAGAAACCTGACCGCCGACGGAAGGCCGCCTCCCGGGGTACGGCCACCGCCGGCTTCGGTGAGCGACGCCAGCGCGCGGGCCGCCGTCTCGCACACCGCGGCGGGCAGGATGTCGGCGGCGACGTCGTCGTGTTCGTCGCCCGCGCGCAGCACGCGCGCCACCGTCGAGCCGGCGTCGTCGGTCAGCTCGACGACCGCGTGCCGGCATTCGGTAGGCAGCTGGGCGATGGTCTGATCCAGGCACAGGAAGTACATGCCAGCGGCAGGTCCCCCGCGGAGCAGCGCGCCGAATTCGAAGCCGAGGCGCAAGGAGTAGGAGCCGTCGAGCACGACCAGGTGTGTGACGTCGTTTTCTGGGCTCTCAAAGACCGCGTTGAGCTCGGTCAGCCGCTGGCGGATGCTGGTCTCGTCGTTCCCGATGCGGACCAGGCACGGATGCGAATCGGGGTGCCTTGTGTGCGGCAGCCAGCGCACCCAGTCCCAGTCGGCCGCGGTGTCGTGGCTGGTCAGCACCGTGATCGTCAGCTCGCGCGGGCTGTGCAGGACGGCGGCGGACAGGAGCATGGCGCGCGCCAGCGCCCTGGTCGCTGCCATGTCGCCGGTCAGGCCGGCGGCTCCGTGCTCGGTGAGTGGCAGAACGACGGGGGCGTCTCGTAGTTGGTCTGGTGCGTCGCTTGCGCTGTTGGCTTTGCCTTTGCCCTTGGCTGTCCAGGGGACGTGGCCCGTGCCGATGCGGAGCGCGAGAAAGTCCGTGTCGCCGCTCTGGCGCTCCCACAGCCGGCGGCTGGGCGCGGTGGCGATCAGCAGCAGCGAGGCCGGATCGGGGTGAACCTGGCGGCGGTATCGCAGCTCGGCCTGCCGCGCCGCCGCCAGGTCCGCTTGTGCCCGTTCGGTGCGTTCTTCGAAGTCAGCCATCCGCTGGCGGTGGCCGCGCTTACCGCGCCGGCGTTCGGTGATCGCGTTGCCGATGAGCATGACAGGGGACAGCGCGACGAACGCGAGAAACTCGGGCTGGTGCAGCAAGACGGCCATCAGCACGCCGGCCAGGACCGGCACGACGACGGCCAGCATGGGAAACGACGCCTTCTGCGGCTCCGGCGGGGGCTCGGGCAGCGCCAGGCGAGGTGTTCGCGGGGCCTCGATGAGGCGCGGTGACCGACTGTATCGCCGGCGGCCGTCGGGCGCGTCCGAGAGCGCGGCATCGCGCTCGGGCGCTGTCGTCACGGTCAGCGCGGTGCGGCCGGCCCAGATCAGCTCCCCCGGCACCAGGTTCCGCGACTGCTGGGCCGTGACCCATTCGCCGGCGACCATCGTGCCGTTGGTGGACCCGAGGTCGGTCACTTCCACCTGGTCGCCGGCCGGGGTCACCTGGAAGTGCCTGCCCGACACCTCGTTGTCACCGAGCGGCAGCGGGCCTTCGCGGCCGACGACGGTGCCGTGTGCCGGTATTTCGCAGCTCGCACCCGCGGCCGGGCCAGAGACCACCAGCAGCGCGAGGCTGCCGGGCGGCGCGACCGGAACGGTCGGCCGGACGGGCCTGCTGCCGACGCTGGCGCCATCCCGGATCCCGGCCGCGGCCAGGGAGGATTCGGCACTGACCGCCCGGTCGTTGACGAACAGCCGGCCATCGGCCTGTTCCCCGAACAGCTCGCGCAGGCTGGTCAGCGGATGCGCGGCGACCAGCAGCTGACTCGTCCGCTGCGCGGTATGCCAGGACAGCGCCAGCCGTGTCATCGCTGTTCCGGGGGCGTGAACTGGAGCGTGCACGCGATCTGGTGGAACAGCCGCCGCAGCTCAACGGCAAGCGCGAGCGCGGGCGTCGCGAACGTCAGCATGATCGCGATACCGCTGCCGGGGATCTCCGCGATGTAGTGGACGACGAGAAAGACAATGCGCTGATCGCCGTCCGGTCCGTCCCACTCCTGGAGTCGCTCGATCCGCGCTGTCGGGCCGACCGGGAGGGTGAAGCGGGCCAGCTCGGCTCCTTCGTCGCCGGACATCTGCTCGGCGAGCTGGAACACGGTGAGCCCGTTCAGCGGGTAGGCGTTCGCGAGCACGGTGGCCGGCAGCGGGCCGCCGGGAACGTCGAGCGCGGTCGTGTACGCGCACAGGACATCGAGCTGGGCGCACGCGGTGACGAGGCCCCGGGCCATCCGCTCCACCGCTTCGCGCCGTCGCGTGAGGCGCGGCTGGGCGGCGAGGATCTGGCTGGGCAGGGTGTCCGCGTCGGCCGGTTGTTTCGGCACCCGGAGGGCAAACCAGTCGCCCGGTGTCGCGAACGCCAGCTCGCTTGGGATCTGCTCTAGGTACGGCGCGGTCATGGGTGCTGTGCGTGCTTTCTCTTGTCTTCGATGTAGGTCACGACGTCGTTCGGCCGGTCCACGCTCCACTTGATGTGCTCGATCTTCACCGCGGCGGGACTGTGGGTGAAGCCGTCGTCGCCCAGGTGGAGGACCTGATGGACTGAGTCCGACAGGCTGGCTTTGACGTCGGTCAGGCTGAACCGCTGCGACACCCCGTCCTGCCACAATGTGGCAGCGGACGCGCGCGCATCGTCTCCGTTCTTCAGGTCTTCGAGCCCCTGCCAGTCACCGTCGTCAAAAGCATGCTGGCCCAGCGCTGTATCGGCGTCGACCGCCCGGCCCGCCACGAAACTGACGCCACCGAGCCCGAGGCCCACTGTCGCCAGCCCCGCGTCCAGAACCGAAGCGCCATCCTCGTGCTCCGCGACCGCCGTCCAGTCCGCGGCAGCGGCCCCGGCGTTCACCACCAGCGCCCCGGCCACGAAGAGGTCCGCGCCGGGAACAAGCAGGGCCGCGACGCCGAGGATTCCCGCCACGTCGCCAAGAACACTCCCGAGATTCGCCGCGGTCGGATCGCTGAGATAGCGGGAGAGGTCGTGCGGCAGATCGGTGAAGGGATGGACGAACAGGGCCGCGCCGATGCCGAGCAGGCCCTTCCCGGCGATCTCCCCCACTTTGAGGGCGTCCTTGCCCAGGGTGATGCCTCCGGCGAGCACTGCTCCGGCCATATCGGCCTCGGCGTGCCCGAATGCGACGATGCCGCGGCCGAGCGGATCCGCCACGTCCCGCATGAAGTCGCTGGCGAGCTCCCCGAACAGGCTCTTCTTCGCCTGCCTCGGCTCGGCCGCGGTGATGCGCTTGGTACAGGTCGTGGCGAGCCCGTCAAGCTCACTGATAAGTCGCTCCAGCTGGGCGCGCTGGGAGCTGACGACCGCGGTGGCCTCCACCAGCCTGGCGTCCCAGCCGGTGGTGTGCGGGTCGTGTCCTTGAGCTATCGCGTGCTGCCTGGCATTCCTTGTCGCTGTCAGCGTGCCCTCGGCCTCGTCGGCACGCGAGGCCAGTGCGGTGAGCGCGTTGACCACCGGCTCCAGTTCGGCCGCGTACTCCCGCAACGCCGCCGAGACAGCGCCATAGGCGTCGCGTATGTCACCGAGTTCGGCGGGCAGCTTTCCGACGGATTGGCCGAACGCGTCGGCGGCTTGGCCGGTCCATACTCCCCACGCGTCCGGCCTGGTCAGCGTCTGCAGCGTGTCGTGCGCGTCGGCGAGGGAGCCGCTCATCTCCCCGAAGCTCGCGCTGAGCGCCGTCGCGGCTCCGGGGTCGGGCACCGATACCGTGGTCCCGAGAATTTCCAGCGTCCGTGTCACCCGCGTGCCCCGTCCTGGCGCAGCGCGGCGACGTCCTGCCGGGCCGCGTCGCTGATCCCCTGGTCGGCCGCGCGGTACAGCGTGCTTGCCCGGGCGAGTCGCTGCTGCAACGCGCCGATATTCGTGTTGATCACGCCGAGCGCTTCGGACCAGGACTCGCTGAACTTGTACAACGAGGTCCACACGTTCCCGGTGGGGCTCAGATCACCTTGACTGTAGCGCTCGATGCCAACGGTGAGACCGCGCATGCCGTCCTCGATGACGGCCACGCGGCGGTTCAGCGCATCGAGGCCATCCGGATCCGCCGTGAAGAACACCTCGGTCATCGGATGGACCCGGTCAGTCGTGCATGGATTGCTGAATGTGCTGCTCGGTGGCGGCGTACGAGCTAGCCGCGTTGGCCAGGAGCTTGGAAATACCGTCCAGCGCCTCGCGAAGGTTGGCGGCGGAGGTGTTCCACTCCTGGTAGAGGGATTCGAAGGACGACGATGCGGCGCCCTGCCAGTCGCTGGAGACCAGTCCCTGAACCAGGCTATGCATCGTGCTGAGCTGACTGTCAATTTCCTGCGATCCGGTGCTCAGCTGCGCTGACGCATTCGCGAGATCCTCGGAGGTGACCTTGATCAATGCCATGAGAAACTCCCTAGCGTTAATGGGTGCTGACGCGCGATTGCGGTATTCCAAAAGACTGCCGGCGCGTGAAGCGATCAACGGCAGGAACAGGTGCAATGGAGCCGCCGCTGCCCGCGGCGGCCAGCTAAGACGAGGCGCCTGGCTTTACTCAACCGCACACCGGAACACGTTGAGTCCCGGCGGGTAGCCAGCATGCGCGGCATTGAACAGGCCATCTTGGTTCCCCCCAAGAGCTTACGAGCTTCTAGCCAGGCGTCATCGTACGACACCTTTCCGCCAAATGACCACAATTGGCGAAAAGAGATGTGATTACGAATTCGCATCCCTGGCGAGGCGCGCGCCGGGCGTGTCCGTTATGCCGGGATCAACGCGGTGGTCTAGGTCACGGCAAGCGACCCGGGAAAGATTGCGGACACTGACCAAGAAGATTGACCCGAGCGGTCTCCTGACCAGCGCAAACAAAATCTTCTCGCGGATGCGACCACCCTCCGGGTGACGATGGCTTACCCCCCCAAACCGGGGGGGTAAGTGTCCGCAATAATCTGACGCGCCTCGCGGTGCGCCCGGAATATGGTCAAAAGTCGGGATTGCTGTCGGGGCGGCGGCCTGGACGGTTGGCGGGAACATGCTGGTCGGCGCCACTGCCGCGCTCGTGAGGAGGGCGAGGGCGAGGGGACGGAAAGCCGCCGTCGAGGCCGCGCAGGTAGGGGACGCCCGCCGCGTCGAGGCCGGCGCTGAACGTCTGGTCGCCCGCGACCAGGCCATCGATATGGAACCGGGGGCCGGCGGTGCGGATCCTCGCGCCGGGCGGGTCGATGCGCGCGGCGCCGGCCGGGACGTCGACGTCCAGCCCGAGCACCGCCTGTACCAGCGCGCCCGCCGCGGCGGCCGACCAGGCTTGCGGACGGCACGCGGCCGGGTAGGGCGTGGGCGTGGACGGGGGCCGTACGCTTGCGCGCAGTGCCTGGCCGGCGGCCCCGCCGGGGGCACCGGAGAACAGCTCGGGCAACCGCCAGCCGAAGGCGCTCGCCGCGTTCAGCAGCCCATCGGCCAGGGCCGCCGCGACGGTGCCGTGGCCGGTGCGGAACAGCCCGCGGATAACGATCGCGGTGTCGTGGCTCCACACCGAGCCGCAGTGGTAGCTCAGCGGGTTGTAACCGCCGGACAGCGACGACATCGTCCGCAGCCCGAAACCGGAGGCCATGTCGGGCGCGGCCAGCCGGGCGGCGACCACGGCCTCTTCGGCGCCGGACAACAGGCCGGTGCCCAGCAGGTGGCCGATGTTGCTGGTCAGCGAGTCGACCGGCCGCTTGTCCGCGTCCAAAGCCAGCGCCGGGTACGCGCCGTCCGCGTCCGCGACCCAGAATGCCGAGCGGAAAGCGGACGCCAGCCGGTCCGCCCACTCCCGGCATTGCGCCGCGCCCGGCTCACTGAACGCGTCGAGCAGGTCGGCGCCGTGCCTCGCCGCCTCGTAGGCGTACCCCTGGACCTCGCACAGCGCCACCGGCGGCGACGCGATCCGGCCGTCGGCGAACCTGATCGAGTCGCCGGAGTCTTTCCAGCCCTGGTTGGCGAGCCCGTGGCCGCTGTCGTCGATGTATTCCAGCAGACCGTCGCCGTCGGAGTCCCCGTACTCGCGGACGCAGTCGAGCGCGGCACGCAGGGCGGGCAGCAGCGCGCGGACCTCGGCCTCCGGCATGCCCCAGCGCCAGGCGTCGTGCAGCAGGCACACCCACAGCGGCGTGGCGTCGATCGTGCCGTAGTACGGCAGACCACCGCGGCGCAGCTCGTGCGGGATCTTGCCGGGGGCCTGCGCCGTCGCCACGTCGACGCGCTGACCCTGGAAGATGGCCAGCGCGCGCAGCGTGCCGGCCGCGAGCCGCCAGCCGAACGGCAGCAGCAGCCGCGCGGCCCAGATGCTGTCCCGGCCGAACAGCGTGAAGTACCACGGCGCGCCCGCGGCCAGGAACTCGTCTCGCGGTGCCGCCGGCACGGCCATCCGCAACGCGTCCACGTCCGCCAGCGACTGCCGGATGAGGCTGGGCAACCGCGGGTCGTCGGCTTCGGCACGAACGGGTACGGGCCGCGGCTCCCGGCCCGCGATCACGACCGCGGCCGGATCGCGCACCGACAGATGCCAGCCCAGCTCGATCGCGCCGCGGCCGGCGATGCGGACCGGCCAGCGCAGCACGGCGGCGCCCTCGGCGAGCGAGATCGTGGCGCCCAGCGCACGGAGCCGCACCCGGGTATCGCCGTTTCCCCAGGTAAGCTCCTCGCCAGTCAGCTCAAGCGGGACCGGCCCGCCTGTGTGCCGGCCGGATTTGATGTCCGTCAGCGCGGCCATGTCGGCGGCCACGGTGAGCGCGATCTCGCTGTCGAGCCCGCCGTCCGCGTAGCACACGACGCGGATCCGCTCGTCGACCGAACCGTCGCCGGCCGTGCGCGACCGCTGCACCTCAACCGTCGGGTCCACGATGCTGGCCTCGCCGAGCTGCCGTGCGACGCCGGTGAACGAGGCCGTTCGCGCGCCGGCGAGCCCGTTGCCCACCGGGGCGGGCTCGGCGCCGCCGACGGTGAGCACCGCCTGGGACAGCACGCG
>DASRFJ010000151.1:0-13314 GCA_035651595.1 Streptosporangiaceae bacterium
CTCCGGTTGATGATCCCCTCGGTGACCGCCCTGATCGTGAGCTGGCAGCTGATCCTGGGCACGTTCTTCCTGTCGATCCTCGGCATCCGTCACACCCGCCACCCCGCTATCGGAGCATCCCAAGACGTTCTGTGAAGGGAAAACCCCTCGCAGCCCCCCGATAGGCTCTGTATTATGCGCACCATCCTGGCCGCCCCAGCCTGGCCGTATGCGAACGGCCCTCGCCATATCGGACACGTCTCTGGCTTCGCGCTGCCCTGCGACATGTTCAGCCGGTATCAGCGGATGGCAGGCAACAGGGTGCTGATGGTCAGCGGCACGGACGAGCACGGCACGCCGATTCAGGTGCAGGCGGACGCGGAGGGTCTCACCGCGCGCGAACTCGCGGACCGGTACAACCGGGTGATCGCGGAAGACCTGACCGGCCTCGGCATGACGTACGACCTGTTCACCAGGACGACGACCAAAAATCACTACGCCGTTGTCCAGGAAATGTTCACCACGCTGCTGCGGAACGGCTACATATTCCCCCGGACAACGAAGGGCGCTATTTCTCCGTCGACTGGCCGGACGCTGCCGGACCGGTATATCGAGGGCACGTGCCCGATCTGCGGGTACGACAGCGCCCGCGGTGACCAGTGTGACAATTGCGGCAACCAGCTGGATCCGGAGCAGCTGATCAACCCGCGGTCGCGGATTAACGGCGAGACCCCGGTGTTCGTCGATACCGAGCAGTACTTCCTGGACCTGCCGGCGTTCGCCGGGGTGCTCGGCGAGTGGCTCCAGTCCAAGGCCGGCGACTGGCGGCCGAACGTCCTGAAGTTCTCGCTCAACCTGCTCGACGACCTCCAGCCCCGGGCGATCACCCGCGACCTGGACTGGGGTGTCCCGGTGCCGCTCGACGGCTGGCGGGACCGCCCGGACAAGCGGATCTACGTCTGGTTCGACGCGGTGATCGGCTACCTGTCCGCGTCCGTGGAGTGGGCCCGCCGGTCCGGCGATCCGGACGCGTGGCGCGCGTGGTGGACCGACCGCGACGCCGAGGCCTATTACTTCATGGGCAAGGACAACATCGTCTTCCACTCCGAGATCTGGCCGGCCATGCTGCTCGGCTACAACGGGCGAGGTGCCAAGGGCGGCGAACCGGGTCCGCTGGGTACGCTCAACCTGCCGACCGAGGTGGTGTCCAGCGAGTTCCTCACCATGGAGGGCAAGAAGTTCTCCTCCTCGCGCTCCGTGGTGATCTACGTCCGGGACTTCCTCGACCGGTACGACGTGGACGCGCTGCGGTATTACGTGGCGATCGCGGGCCCGGAGAACCAGGACACCGACTTCACCTGGTCGGAGTTCGTCCGGCGCAACAACGACGAGCTGGTCGCGACCTGGGGGAACCTGGTCAACCGTGCGGTCTCGTTCGCCGCCCGCAACATCGGCTCGATCCCAGAGCCCGGCCAGCTCACCGACGTCGACCAGCGGCTGCTCGAACAGTCGCGGGCCGCGTTCGACACGGTCGGCGGCCACCTGGGCCACTCGCGGTTCAAGTTTGCGATCGGTGAGGCGATGCGGACCATCGCGGAGGCCAACAAGTACTTCTCCGAACAGGCCCCGTGGAAGCTGCGCGAGTCGGATCCGGAGCGGATGCGCACCGTGCTGCACGTCGCCCTCCAACTCGTGGACGACGCCAAGACGCTGCTCACCCCGTTCCTGCCGCGCTCGTCGCAGCAGGTCCACGAGATGCTCGGCGGCACCGGCACCTGGTCGGACATGCCGCGCATCGAGCAGGTCGACGAAGACGGCGGCGCCCCGTACCCGGTGATCACCGGCGACTACGCGGGTCTCGCCCGCTGGGCGTCGACGCCGCTGCGTTCCGGCACGCCGCTGGCCGCCCCCACGCCGCTGTTCACCAAGCTGGACACGTCAGTGGTGGACGAGGAACTTGCCCGTCTTGGTTAGTCCTCCGGTACCGCCGCCGCCACTGCCCAGGCCGGCCCTCGACAGTCACACCCACCTTGACATGCTTGACTTGCCGGTGGACACCGTCCTGGCCGCGGCGGCCGCCGCGGGTATTACGCGTGTCGTCACGGTGGGCGTCGACGCTGCCTCGTCGGTGTGGGCCGCGGAATGCGCGGCCGCACACGAGGACGTGTACGCCGCCGTGGCGATCCACCCCAACGACGCGATGGACGCCGAGGTGGCGGAGAGCCTTGAGACGATCGGACGGCTCGCCTGGCTGCCTCGGGTCGTCGCCGTGGGCGAGACGGGCCTCGACTACTACTGGAGGAAGACGCCACCCGAGGTACAGCAGTGGTGGTTCCGGCAGCACATCAAGATCGCCAAGGACACCGGCAAAGCGCTGATGATCCACGACCGGGACGCGCACGCGGACGTGCTGCGGATCCTCGCCGAGGAGGGCCCGCCGGACCGGGTGGTGTTCCACTGTTTTTCCGGTGACGCCGAGATGGCCAAGCAGTGCGCCGAGGCAGGTTACGTGATGTCGTTCGCCGGGACCGTGACGTTCAAGAACGCGACGTCGCTGCGCGAGGCCGCGGCCGGCGCGCCGCCGGACCTGATGCTGGTGGAGACCGACGCTCCGTACCTGACGCCGATGCCCAACCGCGGCAAGCCGAACTCGCCCGCGATGGCCGCGTACACGCTCCGGTTCCTCGCCGAGCTGAAGGGCATCGACCTGGCCACGTTCTGCGACACGGTGACCGCGACCGCGCGCCGGGTCTTCGGCATCTGGTGACCCGCCCCCCGACCACGGCCGCCCGCCGCCGCGCCGCCCCTGGCCGTCCCCTAGCCGCGCCAGCCCGCCCTCCGGCCGCGCCAGCCCGCGTCCCGGCCGCGTCCCCGGCGCCGCACCCCGCGCCTGCGGTCCCATACCGGGACGTTTCGGACACCCGGCCCCTGGGCGAAATTATTGCGGACACTTACCCCCCCGGTTTGGGGGGGTAAGTGTCCGCAATCTTGCTCGGCGCCTCGGCCGTCCGCGAGCTGGCGAGGCAACTGGGGATCCGGCCGTCAAAGCGGCTTGGGCAGAACTTCGTGGTCGAGCACGGCACGCTGCGCCGTATCGCGTCAGGTGCGGCGTTGACGGGGGCTGACGTGGTGCTCGAGGTGGGGCCGGGCCTGGGGTCGCTGACCCTCGCGCTGCTCGAGGCCGGCGCGGCCCGCATTGTCGCGGTGGAGATCGACCCGGTGCTGGCTAGCGCGCTGCCGTCCACGCTCGCCGACCACGCGGGGGACCTCGCCGCGCGGGTGACGGTGCTCAACGCGGACGCGCTGGCGGTCACGGCCGCGGACCTCGGCGAGGCCGACCCTACGGTCCTTGTCGCGAACTTGCCGTACAACGTCGCGGTGCCGGTCTTGCTGCATCTGCTTCCCGCGGTGCCGAGCCTGTCCCGCGGGTTGATCATGGTGCAGGCCGAGGTCGCTGACCGGCTGTGCGCCGCCCCCGGATCTCGCGTCTACGGCGCGCCGTCGGTGAAGCTGGCCTGGTACGCCACGGCCAAGCCGGCCGGCACCGTCCCGCGCACCGTGTTCTGGCCGGTCCCCAACGTCGATTCCAAACTGGTCGAGTTCACCGTGCACGCACCGCCCGCGCCCACCCCGCGCAGCGAGGTGTTCGCCGCCATCGACGCGGCATTCGGCCAGCGGCGCAAGACGCTCCGCGCCGCGCTGGCTGGCTGGGCCGGGTCCGCGCCGGAGGCCGAACGCCTGCTTCGCGCTGCCGGAATCGATCCCCGCGCGCGCGGCGAATCGCTGACCGTGGCACAGTTCGCGGCACTGGCCGCACAGCGTACGATTTAACGATCGTGACCCCTGTTACCGTGCGGGTTCCCGCCAAGATCAACCTTCAGCTCGCCGTCGGGCCGCGGCGCGCCGACGGCTATCACGACCTGGTGACCGTCTACCAGGCGGTATCGCTGTACGAGGAGATCACCGTCACGCCCGCGGACAGTGACTCGCTCGCGGTCACCGGGGTCGACCGGGACAAGGTGCCCACCGACGACGGTAACCTGGCGCTCCGCGCGGTGGCCGCGCTCCGCGACGCGACGATGGACGCGTCCGCCACGTCGGTGCACGTCAAGATCGCCAAGCACATACCCGTGGCCGCTGGCCTGGCCGGCGGCAGTGCCGACGCGGCCGGCGCGCTGGCGGCGTGCAACGAGTTGTGGGGGACCGGCCTCACACCGCAGCAGCTGTGCACGGTGGCGGCCGGGATCGGCAGCGATGTGCCGTTCGCGGTGCTCGGCGGGACCGTGGTCGGCCGCGGCAGGGGCGAGGAGCTGACCGCGGCGCTGGTTCCCGCGGCGCAGTACCACTGGGTGCTCGCGCTCGCCAACGGCCAGCTGGCCACTCCGGAGGTATACGCGACGCTCGACCGGCTACGCGCCGGCCAGGACGTGCCGGCTCCGGCGCTGGACCCCCAGCTGATGACGGCGCTGCGGGCGGGTGATCCTGTCCGGGTCGGCAAAGCGCTCAGCAACGACCTCCAGCCCGCCGCCCTGTCGCTGTTTCCCGCGCTGCGCAAGACGCTGGAAGCGGGGCGGGAGTTCGGCGCGCTCGGCACGCTGGTGTCGGGCTCGGGGCCGACTTGCCTGTTCCTGTCGCGCAGCAGGGAACGGGCGCTGTCCCTGGCGGCCTCCCTCTCCGGGGCCGGGGTCTGCCGGTCGGTACAGGTGGCGTCCGGTCCGGTCCCCGGCGCCAGCGTGCTCCGATGAACCTGGTCAGCCTCGAGAAGGCGGCCAAGGTGTACGCCCACCGGACGCTGCTCGACGGTGTGTCCCTGGGGGTGTCCGACCGGGACCGGATCGGTATCGTCGGCCGCAACGGCGCCGGGAAGTCCACGCTGCTCGGCCTGCTCGCCGGGCTGATCGAGCCGGACACCGGCCGGGTAGCGCGGGCGAACGGCCTGCGCACCGGATATCTGCCGCAGGCGGACCGGATCACCGGGACGGTCCGGGAGGTGCTGTTCGGCAAAGACCCGCGTGAGGTGCCGTGGGAGTCCGATACGCTCGCCCGCGCCGTCGTGGGCGAACTGCTCGGCGACCTGGCGATGGACGCCGACGTCACCCCGCTGTCCGGCGGCGAGCGCCGCCGGGTCGCGCTGGCCAGCCTGCTCGCCACCGAGCGCGACCTGCTGCTGCTCGACGAGCCGACCAACCACCTGGACATCGAGGCCATCGACTGGCTGGGCAAGCACCTCAAAGACCGCGGCTGCGCGGTCGTCGTGGTCAGCCACGACCGCTGGCTGCTCGACACGGTGTGCGACCGGACCTGGGAGGTGGATCGCGGCCAGGTGCACTCCGCGCCAGGCGGCTACTCGGCGTACGTGCTCGCGGAGGCCGAACGCGAACGCGCCGAGGACGCTGCCGAGCAGCGTCGCCGGAACCTGGCCCGCAAGGAGCTGGCCTGGCTGCGCCGCGGTCCGCAGGCCAGGAGCACCAAGCCGAAGTTCCGGGTGCAGGAGGCCAACGCGCTGATCGCCGCCGAGCCGCCGGCCAGGGACAGCGTGGAGCTGACCAAGATGGCGACGGCGCGGCTCGGCAAGACCGTCCTTGAACTCGAGGACGTCACGCTGGCGCCGGGCGGCCAGCCCCCGCGGCAGGGCCGCCCATGCGCACTGCTCGAGCGGGTGACCTGGCAGCTCGGCCCCGGCGACCGGGTCGGCATCGTCGGCGTCAACGGCAGCGGCAAGACATCGCTGCTGCGCGTGCTCGCCGACGAGGTCGAGCCCCGCACCGGGTCGGTCGTGCGCGGCAAAACGGTGCGGCTCGCACACCTGTCGCAGGACCTCGCCGAGCTCGACGAGAGCCAGCGGGTCCGCGAGGCGGTCGAGGAGATCCGGCTCCGCATCGGCGTCGGTGCCCGCGGCGAGCTGACCGCGTCGCAGCTGCTGGAGCGGCTGGGGTTCTCCGCCGAGCGGCAGCGGACGCGGATCAGCGATCTGTCCGGCGGTGAGCGGCGGCGAGTGCAGATGCTGCGGCTGCTCATGGATGAGCCGAACGTCCTGTTGCTCGACGAGCCGACCAACGATCTCGACATCGAGACGCTGACGGAGTTCGAGGATCTTCTCGACGGCTGGCCGGGAACGCTCGTCGTGGTGAGTCACGACAGGTACTTCCTGGAACGCGTCACCGATCGGATCGTGGGGTTGCTAGGTGACGGTTCGCTGTCGTTCTTGCCCGGGGGTGTCGACGAATACCTGGAGCGGGGCGCCAGCAAACCAGCCCCTCCCATAACACCCGCCCCTGACGCCGCCCCCTCCACTTCGGCCGCCGAGCGCCTCGCGGGCAAGGAACTGCAGCGGCTCGAGCGGCAAATCGACCGCCTCACCCAGCGCGAAGCCGCCTTGAACGAAGAACTCGCCGCCAACGCTACCGACTATGAGCGGCTTACCGCCCTGGGCGCCGAACTCCGCCAGCTTCAGGCGGAGAAGTCGGAGCTGGAGGACCGCTGGCTTACTGTGGCGAGCGAAATTTCATGATCGCCTAAGCGTGGTCGAACGGGGCGAGGAGGGTGCGGAGGAGGCCGGCTAGCTGCTTGCGCTCGGTGGTGTCCAGGCCGGCCAGCAGGGTGCGCTCACGCTGGAGCAGGTCGGCCAGGGCGGCGTCTACGCGCTCCTGACCCTGACCGGTGAGGGTGACCAGGACGCCGCGCTTGTCCGACGGGTCCGGTTCCCGGTTCACCAGGCCGGCGGCGGCCAGACGGTCGATCCGGTTGGTCATCGTGCCGGAGGTGACCAGGGTGGCACGGACCAGGGCGCCGGGCGTCAGCTGGTACGGCGGCCCCTGCCGGCGAAGCGCGGACAGCACGTCGAACTCCCAGGACTCCAGCTCGTGGTCGGCGAACGCGCCGCGCCGGGCGATGTCGAGGTGGCGAGCGAGCCGGGAAATCCGGCTGAGCACCTGGAACGGCTCCACGTCGAGGTCCGGGCGCAGCTGCCGCCAGGCATCGACGAGTTCGTCGACCTCGTCGCGCTGTCGCATTGCCACAGAGTACCTTGACGTCAAGATGATTACTGCGGTACAAGGGAAGCGATGTGGGACAGCGCCCAGTACCTACGCTTCGGCGGCGAGCGCGGACGGCCATTCTTTGACCTGCTCGCCCGTGTCGGCGTGGCGAATCCCGGGCACGTCTTCGACCTAGGCTGCGGTCCAGGGAACCTCACGGTCACGCTCGCCGAGCGCTGGCCTTCGGCGACCGTCGTCGGGGTCGACAGCTCGACGGAGATGATCGTCGCGGCGCGGGCACACGACGCGCCAGGGCTGTCCTTCATGCGCGATGACATCCGGCACTGGAAGCCGCAGGCACTGCCGGATCTCATCGTCTCTAACGCGGCGCTGCAGTGGGTACCCGAGCACCGTGAGCTGCTCACCGAATGGGCGAGCTGGCTCCCGGCCGGGGGCTGGCTGGCGTTTCAGGTGCCGGGGAACTTCGATCAGCCGTCCCACGCGATCATGCGGGAGATGGCCGACGCGCCCCGGTGGCGTCCGCTGCTCCGCGACGTGAACCTGAGCCGGCAGTCGGCGGATCCCGCGGACTACGCCGAGCTGCTGGCCGAGGCCGGCTGCGAGGTGGACGCGTGGGAGACCACCTACCTGCACATCCTGCACGGCGAGAACCCGGTGACCGAGTGGTACAAGGGCACCGGGCTCGTTCCCGTGCTTGCTGTGCTGGATGCCGAACAGACCGCGGACTTCCTCGCTGAGTACGGTGAGCGGATCCTCAGGGCGTATCCACCTCTGTCGTTCGGCACGGTCTTTCCCTTCCGCCGCGTGTTCACGGTAGCCCACCGCTAAGCAGACCATTCCAATTGCTTTAGTAGGAAACTTCTGGCAGGATCGCGGCATGCGCCGTTTCCTGCCGCACGACCGATGTCTGTCTGCCGCGCTCATAGCCGACAGACCTGTTCAGCGTGAGGAGAGGAAGACACATGAGCACGACCACCATCCGGCGAGCGGTCAGGGCCTCCCAGGCGGGGCTACTTGGCGCGCGGCAGCTAGCCGATGTGGTGCGGCACGTAGCGGCGAGCCAGGCGGACTGGCTCACTCGCGTCCGGCTCAATCCGGCGGGCCGCTGGTACGAGCAACTGCACATCGATGACAGCCACGAGGTCTGGCTGATCAGCTGGCTGCCGGGCCAGGAGACCGGGTTTCATGACCACGGCGGCGCGGCCGGGGCGTTCACCGTGGTGCTGGGGGCGCTGCTGGAGAGCCGTCTCGTGGGTCCCTCGGCATCAGGCCAGGTCATAGCCAAGCCGATCCGGCCGGGTGCGGCCCGCTCGTTCGGCCCGCGGTACATTCACAACGTGCGTAACACCGCCGTCGCCTCGCTCGCCGTGAGCGTGCACGCGTACTCGCCGCCGCTGTCGGCGATGACCCGGTACGAGCTCACCACGTCCGGGCTGGTGCCCCTGGGCACCGAGGCGGCCACCGCCTGGTCGGCCGCATAGTGATCACGAGGCCGCCGGGCGCGCGCTCGATCGAGGAGATCCTCGCCGGCGCGCGTGCCCGGCTGCGCCGTCTGGCGCCGCGGGACGCGTTCGACGCGGTGTCGTCGGGCGGGGTGCTGATCGACATCCGGCCGGCCCACCAGCGCGCCGCGCACGGCGAGATCCCCGGGTCGGTCGTGATCGAGCGCAACCACCTGGAGTGGCGGCTCGACCCGGCCAGCGACGGCCGGCTGCCCTGGGCCACCGGCTACGACCGCCGGATCGTCGTGATCTGCATGGAGGGCTACACGTCCAGCCTGGCCGCCGCCGCGCTGCACGATCTGGGTCTGGGCCAGGCGACGGACATCGTCGGCGGCTACCTGGCGTGGACCGCCGAGGGCCTGCCGTCCGCGCCGGCCAGCGCCGGCACCGCGACGATCGCTCCCGGCGCGGTTCCCGCCTAGTTCTTCTCCTTGCCGTTGCGGGTGTCGAGCTGGGACAGGCCGTTCCAGGCCAGGTCGATCAAGTTGGCCGCGACCTCCTCCAGCTTCGGCTTGCGCGCGTCCAGCCACCACTGGCCGGTGAACGCGACCATGCCGACCAGCATCTGCGCGTAGAGCGGCGCGGCCTTGGGGTCGCGGCCACGCGAGCTCAGGAAGTCGGCCAGGATGTACTCCACCTGGCCGGCGATGTCGCTGAGCAGCGTGCCGTACGTGCCGGTGCCCGAACCGGGGTTGGAGTCCCGCACGAGGATGCGGAAGCCGTCCGCGTTGTCCTCGATGTAGCGGAGCAGCTGAACCGCGGCCGCCTCGTACTTATCGCGGGTATTCGCGCCCTCGAGCAGCAGCGTGGTGGCCATGGTGAGCAGGCGCTCGACCTCCCGGTCCACCACGACGGCGTACAGTCCCTCCTTGCCGCCGAAGTGCTCGTATACCACGGGCTTGGACACGCCGGCCTGAGCCGCGATCTCTTCGATCGAGGTACCTTCGAACCCTCGCTCGGCGAACAGCCGGCGCCCGATGTCGAGGAGCTGCTCGCGCCGTTCCTTACCGGTCATTCTTTTTCGGCCGGATCTCTGGGACTGAGCACTCACCGGTTCATCATCGCGACTCCGGGGACACGGCGCCACGTACACCGCCGGACCGCTTGGTCATCGAGCCAAGTTTCCTCGTCGCGCTGGCCGGCCGCTTGGCGGTCAGCCGGTCCTCGTCCGGCCAGCGGACGTCATAGGCCCAGCCCAGCTGCTCGAACCACTTGATCACCCGGGCACTGGGGTCGAGCTGGCCCTTGAGGGCGCCGTGCCGCGCGCACGTCGGGTCCGCGTGATGCAGGTTGTGCCAGGACTCGCCGAACGATCCGATCGCCAGCCAGGCCACGTTGCGGGACTTGTCGCGGACCTCGAACTCCTCGCTGCCGAACGTGTGGCAGATCGAGTTGATCGACCACGTGACGTGGTGCAGCAGCGCGACCCGGACCAGGCTCGCCCAGAAGAACGCGGTCAGCGCGCCGTGCCAGGACATGCCCCACAGACCGCCGATCAGCGCGGGCGCCAGCAGCGACACCGCGACCAGGCCAGCGAACCAGGAGTCCACCCTCTTGATCTTGGAGTCGGCCAGCAGGTCAGGCGAGAACTTCTCCTGCGAGGTCTGGTTGGGGTCGAACAGCCAGCCGATGTGCGCGTAGACCAGGCCCTTGGAGAGCGCCTTCCAGTCGTCGCCGTACCGCCACGGCGAGTGCGGGTCGCCCTCCCTGTCGCTGTACTTGTGGTGCCGCCGGTGGTCCGATACCCAGGTGATCACCGGTCCCTCGATCGCGAGGCTGCCGGCGATCGCCAGACCGACCCGCAGCCAGCTCTTCGCCTTGAACGAGCCGTGCGTGAAGTAACGGTGGTAACCCACCGTGACGCCGAGCCCGGAGAACCAGTAGAAGGCGAGGGCGATCAGCACGTCGTGCCAGCCCAGGCCCCAGCCCCACATCAGCGGGATCGCGGCGACGAGCGCGGCCAGCGGGATCGCCACGAACAAGCCCACGAGGAACCGCTTGAAGGTGCTGGTCTGCTCGTCGTCGAAATCCGATCGCGGCGTTTTGACCTGCGGTCTGCCGGTTCCCCCGAGGCCCGCGCCGGGCGTCGCGGCTGCGGGCGTCATCGTGCTGTCGGCGGCCCGGTCGGCGGTGTCAGGGGAAGTGGTCATCGTGCTCCCTAAAGTGTCTAGGTCGGCAAGGAAGCGCTGTACGCTTACGTAACCGTAGCCTACGGAAGCGTAGGTTGCGCAACCCCTCTTAGGTGAATTTCCGCAACTCGTTGCGTGAATCTCGTATGTGTTCCGCGCAGATCGTCTCAGCATCCGAGATAGCTCTACACGGTGTGGCCATCCGCGCGCAGGACGCCGGCCTCCCTTGCCCTACCCCTCGCCCCGGCCACTATGCGTGATGGCCAGGATGAGCGGGCAAAGTGCGGAGGCGCGCGTGGCGCTGGCGGGTAAGGTTTGTGGGAGCGGTCGATCCCGGGTGGTCTAATGGCAGGACAACGGCTTTTGGTGCCGTCAGGTGGGGGTTCGAATCCTCCCCCGGGAGCTGACCGCGAGCGCTTGGGCTGGCGCGGTGTCGCCGGCCGCCCAGTTCGCCGGCCGCCCAGTTCGCCGGCCGCCTAGTTCGCCGGCCGCCCAGTTCGGCTCGCCGGACCCCGGTAACGTGCCGGATTTCCCCTTCGTGGTAACGCGACCCTCGGGTATGGGGGTCGATCCTCCACAAAGGGGAAATCTTCCACGTTGATGGCAGGACTGCCGGTGCGCTCGTGTCCCGGCAGCCGCACAGTGCACTTCCAGGCACAGACAGCGCACCCGCCGGCGGCTCGCGAGACGAGGACCGCATGGCATATCATTAGTTTGTTGATGCAAAGCAAGTTATCCGAGGTGCCTGGGGGGACATGTCTGTCGGCCCGCACTACAAGTGGATCGCGCTTTCCAACACGACGCTCGGCGTGCTGATGGCGACGATCAACCAGTCGATCGTGCTCATCGCCCTGCCGGACATCTTCCGCGGCATCGGGCTGAACCCGCTGAGCCCCGGCAACACCAGCTACCTGCTGTGGATGTTCATGGGGTTCCTGGTGGTGTCCGCGGTGCTGGTGGTGTCGTTCGGTCGCTTGGGTGACATGTTCGGCCGGGTTCGGATGTACAACATGGGGTTCGCGGTCTTCACGATCGCGTCCATCTTCCTGACCGTGACGTGGATGAACGGCAGCGGCGCCGCGATGTGGCTGATCATCTGGCGGGTCGTGCAGGGCATCGGCGGCGCGTTCTTGTTCGCCAACTCCACGGCCATCCTGACCGACGCGTTCCCGGAGAACCAGCGCGGCCTCGCGCTGGGCCTGAACTCCATCGCGGCGATCGCCGGATCCTTCATCGGGCTGCTGCTCGGCGGCGTGCTCGGGCCGCTCAACTGGCATTACGTGTTCCTGGTCTCGGCGCCGGTCGGGGCCTTCGGCACCGTGTGGGCATACTTCATGCTGAAGGACATCGGCGCCCGGCGGCACGCCCGGATGGACTGGTGGGGCAACATCCTGTTCGCCGCGGGGCTGATCGCGATCCTGGTCGGCATCACCTACGGGCTCCTGCCGTACGGCGGGCACCCCATGGGCTGGACGAACCCGTGGGTGCTCAGCGCGATCTTCGGCGGGCTGGCGGCGATGATCGTGTTCTGCTGGGTGGAGACGAGGGTCGCCGAGCCGCTGTTCAAGCTGTCGTTGTTCAAGATCCGCGCGTTCACGGCAGGCAACGTGGCCAGCCTGCTGGTCGCGGTGGGTCGCGGCGGCATGCAGTTCATGCTGATCATCTGGCTTCAGGGCATCTGGCTGCCGCTGCACGGCTACAGCTTCAGCCAGACGCCGCTCTGGGCCGGGATCTATCTCGTGCCGCTGACCATCGGCTTCCTGGTCTCCGCACCGGTGTCCGGGATCCTGTCGGACAAGTTCGGCGCCAAGGCGTTCACGGCCGGCGGCACGTTGCTTGTCGCGTTGAGCTTCGTGTTCCTGCTGTTCCTCCCCGTCGACTTCCCGTACTGGGTGTTCGCGCTGATCATCGCCCTGAACGGGCTCGGCTCTGGGCTGTTCGTGGCGCCCAACCGGGCGGAGATGATGAACGCGGTGCCGGCCAACTCGCGCGGTGCCGCCGGCGGCATGATCGCGACGTTCATGAACAGCGCGTTCGTGCTGTCGATCGGAATCTTCTTCTCGCTGATGGTGGCCGGCCTGTCCAGCTCGCTGCCTTCGGCGATGTCGAGCGGGCTGACCGCCCAGGGGGTCCCGGCAGCGGCGGCGTCGTCGCTGTCCCATCTGCCGCCGATCGGGGTGCTGTTCGCCGCGTTCCTCGGCTACAACCCGATGAAGCAGCTGCTCGGGCCGCTGCTGGCGCACATGTCACCCGCGCACGCCGCCTACCTGTCGGGCCGCCAGTTCTTCCCGCACCTGATCACCGCACCGTTCCATGACGGGCTCGGCGTGGCGTTCGCGTTCGCCATCGCCGCCAACGTGCTCGCCGCCGTCGCGTCGCTGTTCACCGGCAAGCTGCGGCGGATCAACGCGGTCGTCGCCGCGGCCGGGGCGGGGGGCGCTGCCGACGGACGGAACGGTCGGACCGGCCGGGCCGGCCGGGCCGGCCGGAACGGCCGGGCCGAGTCGCTGGGCGAGGAGCTGGCCGCCGTGGCTGCCGAAGGCAGCCCTGGCGAGCCGAGTGAGCTGGTCGGAACGGATACGCCCCCGGACCGTCCCGACCCTCCCAGTCCAAGGCAACCCAGACCAAAGTGAAGTTCCTTGCCGGTACGTTCGGCGCTAGCCCCAGCGTCGAAAGAGGGGTCGAAATTATTGCGGACACTTACCC
>DASRFJ010000152.1:0-32434 GCA_035651595.1 Streptosporangiaceae bacterium
GGGGGCAGCGCGGGGCGGCGCGGGCACGGCGGGCGGGGGCCGGCGCGGCGCGGGCGGCGCGGGCGTCAGGGGTGGGTGGCGGGGGTGGGGCGTGCCCCACTGTCGTTATGAGAATTGACGGGCTGACCAGCCACCGGCGGAGAGGGCGGACAGCAGCGCCGCGGCCTCGGCGGGGCGGACGGAGAGCTCGGCGACGCCGACCGGGAGGCCGGGCGAGTGCTCGATCCGGATGTCCTCGATGTTCACCCGGGCGGCGCCGGCGGCCGCGAACAGGCGGGACAGCTCGCCCGGCTCGTCGCGGATCACTACTTGGACGACGGCGAACTCCGCGGGAGCACCGCCGTGCTTGCCCGGAATGCGGGCCACGCCGGCCTGGCCGGTTTCCAGCAACGCCGCGACCTTGTCGCCGGAACCGTCGGCCAGCAGGCGGGCCGCCTCAGCCAGGTCGGCGGCAACCGCGTCCAGGACCGCGGCCACCGCAACAGCGTTGGCGGACAGGATCTGCGTCCACAAAACGGTGTCCCCGGCCGCGATCCTGGTCACGTCCCGCAGGCCTTGCCCGGCCAGCGAGAGCGCCGAATCGTCGGCGTGCTCCAGCCGGGCCGCCATCGCGGCGGCGACGACATGCGGGGCGTGCGAGATAAGCGCCACCCAGCGGTCGTGCGTGGCGGCGTCGGTGATCACGGGCACCGCGCCGCACGCCGACACCAGCGAAGAAACACAGGAAACAGCCTCGGACGACGCCGACGGACCAGGACACAGCGCCCACGAACGCCCCAGGAACAGGTCAGCACGAGCGGCGGCGGGCCCGTGCTTCTCCCGGCCGGCCAGCGGATGACCCGGCACGTACGATGTCATGTCGCATCCGGCCGCAACCGCCGCGGACACCGGCAGCTGCTTCACGCTCGCCACGTCCGTGTAAAACCGGGCGGCACCACGGGACTGCAGCTCAACAAGCGTCCCAGCCACCGCGGACGGCGGCACGGCCAGCACCGCCAGGTCCACCGAGCCCAAGGCACCGCCAGAAAGCACCCCGGCGCCCATGTCAGCAGCGAGCCGCGCCGCCGACGCATCGGCATCGGACAGAAAGACCGAAAAATCCGCCGCCCGCAGCGCCAGGGCGACCGAAGTCCCGATCAGCCCGGTCCCGACGACGAGAACAGAGTTCATTGCGCGATATCGAGCCGCAGCGCTGCCGCGCCGCGCAGGTAGACGTGCTGAATCTCCGACCGGGGCCGCAAAGTCTCCACGTGCGCCAGCAGCCGGACAACCCTGGGCATCGCACCCGGCACGGGGATCTCGCCGGCGCAGATCAGCGGCACGTCGTGAAAGCCCAGTTTGCGGGCGGCCAGCGCGGGAAACTCGGCGGTGAGGTCCGGCGTCATCGTGAACAGCACGCTGATCACGTCGTCGGTGGTGAGGTCGTTACGGCTCATGACCTCGCTCATCAGCTCGGTGGTGCCCTCTAGAATGGCGTCCCGGTCGTCGGCATCGACCTGTACCGCCCCACGAATAGCCCTGACTGTCATCTACCCCAATCTACAGGCCCACGGCAGCGTAAAGCTCCCCAATTTCCCTGGTGGTGAGCTCGCGGGTCGAGCCCGGCTTGAGCTGGCCCAGCCGGATCGGCCCGACATCGGTCCGCACCAGCCGCGAAACCGGGTGCCCGGCAGCGGCCAGCATCCGCCGGACGATGTGCTTGCGGCCCTCGTGCAAGATGATCTCGACCAGCGCCCGGCCGCCGTGCTGGTCCACCACCCGGAAGCGGTCGGCCACCGCCACCCCGTCGTCCAGTTCGATTCCGGTGGCGAGCCGGCGGCCCAGGTCGCGGGACACCGGGCCGGACACGTCCGCCAGGTAGGTCTTGGCGACCTCGAAACTCGGGTGGGCCAGCCGGTGTGCCAGTTCGCCGTCGTTGGTCAGCAGCATCAGGCCCTCGGTGTCGTAGTCGAGCCGGCCGATGTGGAACAGGCGCTCGGCGGGATCGCGGTCGCCGAGGAAGTCCGATACGGTCTTGCGGCCCCGCGTGTCCGACATGGCCGTGAGCACCTGGGCCGGCTTGTTGAACGCGAGGTACACCAGCCCCGGCCGCGCCGGAATCCGCTTGCCGTCCACGCGGATCACCTGCTGCTCGGGGTCCACCCGGGCGCCGAACCGCCGCACGATCTGCCCGTCAACCTCGACCCGGCCCGCGCCGATCAGTTCCTCACAGTGCCGGCGACTGCCCACGCCGGCCTCGGCGAGGACCTTCTGCAGCCGGATGCCGCCGGGCACGTCGACGAGCGTGTCATCCGGGGGGGTCTGGGGGGAAAGTTCTCCCCAGTCGGGGGGGTCACCGGGGGGTCGCCCCCGGGGGCTAACTCTGCTCATCGTCGATGTCCTCGATCTCCGGCAGGAACGGGGCCAGATCGGGCAGGTCCTCCAGGCTCGCCAGCCCCAGCCGCTCCAGGAAATAGCCGGTCGTGCGGTACAGGATCGCGCCGGTTTCGTGATCGGTGCCGGCTTCTTCCACCAGGCCCCGCAGGGTGAGCGTACGCATCACGCCGTCGCAGTTCACCCCGCGTACCGCGGACACCCGCGCCCTGCTCACCGGCTGCCGGTAGGCCACGACCGCGAGGGTCTCCAGCGCCGCCTGGGTCAGCCGGACCTCCTGCCCGTCGCGGACGAACCGCTCGACCAGCGGCGCGTACTCCTCCCGGGTGTAGTACCGCCAGCCGCCGGCGATCTCGCGCAGGTCGAAGCCGTGCCCGGCCTCGTCGTAGGAAGCCGCCAGGTCCTTGAGCGACGCCGCGATCTCGTCCCGCGGCCGCTCCAGCACCTGGGCGAGCACGACGACCGGCACCGGCTCGTCGGCAACCAGCAGGATCGCCTCCAGCGACGCCCGCAGATCGAAGTCAGGAGAGTTCATTCGCTGCTTTCCGTTATTTCGCCGACGCTATCAGTATCGCCGCCGGTCCACGTCACGTAGAGATCGCCGAGCGGGGAGACCTGCTCGAACGAGATCAGATCCTCCCGGTACAGCTCGAGCAGCGCCAGGAACGACGCGACGATCTCATAGCTCACCGCCCCCGCGGTGAGCTGCCGGAAGCTGGCCCGACCGAGTTCGCGCAGTCGCCCCGCCACAATGCGAGCCTGCTCCCGCACCGAGATCACCGGGGAGTGGATGTGGTCGGTGCTGACCTTCGGCGGGGCCTTGGGCGCGAGTGCCAACGAGGCGATCCGCGCCAGTTCGTTAGGCCCGAGCCCGAGCAGCACCTCGGGAAACAGCGACGCGAACCGCGGTTCGAGCGGTACCCGCCGGGGGAACATCCGCGACGCGACCGCCATCCGCGCCGCGAATACGGCCGCGACCTCCTTGTACGCGCGGTACTGGAGCAGCCGCGCGAACAGCAGGTCCCTGGCCTCGAGCAGCGCCAGGTCCTCCTCGTCCTCGACCTCGCCGGACGGCAGCAGGCGCGCCGCCTTCAGGTCGAGCAACGTCGCCGCCACGACCAGGAAGTAGCTGACCTGATCCAGGTCCCAGCCGTCGGCGCGCTGCGAGATGTAGGCGATGAACTCGTCGGTGACGCGCGACAGCGCGACCTCGGTGATGTCCAGCTTGTGCTTGGAGATCAGCGCGAGCAGCAGGTCGAACGGTCCCTCGAACACGTCGAGGTGAACTTCGAAACCTCCCGTCGCGCTTGGCTCGGGTTCAATTTCGGTCAGTGCTGTTCGCTCCCGGGTCGCAATGATGGCTCTTCGCCGCTGCTGGCGATCCGCCTGGCGAGCAGGCTGTCCTTGCCTCGCGCGTCGAGATCGGCGAGCAGTACCGCGATGGCCTCGCGTACGATCCGGCCGCGGTCGCTGGTGACACCGTACCGCAGCAGCGCGAGCCTCGCGCGTTCCAGGTCGAGGAGTTCCTCGGCTGACAGGTAGACGGTGATCTTCTGGGCATGGTTCTCTCGCCCGCTAGCGCGCCGCTGGTCTCCCCCATCGGGACCGGGAGCGGCTGAGGGGCGCAGGAGCTCCGCGACCCCAGGCAGGCTTACCCTCCGTGACCGGCCCCTGCCACCCGCCACCGCTCCAGTACCTCCTTGGCCAGCTCCCGGTAGGAGCTTGCCCCCTGTGACCCCGAATCAAAGCTGGTTATAGGCTCACCGGCAACGGTAGCGTCCGGGAACCGAACCGTGCGGTTGATTACGGTATGAAAAACCTGGTCGCCGAAGCCGTTCACTATGCTGGCCAGCACTTCGCGTGTGTGCAGCGTGCGCGAGTCGTACATGGTGGCGAGCAGACCGTCGATGAGCAGCTTGGTGTTGAGCCGGTGCGACACCTTCTCGATGGTCTCCATCAGCAGTGCGACGCCGCGCATCGCGAAGTACTCGCACTCCAGCGGGATGACCACGCCGTCCGAGCAGGCGAGCGCGTTGATCGTCAGCAGGCCGAGCGACGGCTGGCAGTCGATCATGATCACGTCATACTCCGGGAGCAGCGGCTGGAGCACCCCGCCCAGCACGTACTCGCGGCCGACCTCGTGGACCAGCTGGACCTCGGCCCCGGACAGGTCGATGTTGCTCGGCAGCAGGTCCATCCCGTCGACGCTGGTCTTGAACAGCACGTCATGCGCGGTGACGTCGCGTTCCATCAGCAGGTTGTAGATGGTGGCGTCGATGTCATGCGGCTGGATGCCAAGGCCCACGGAGAGCGCGCCCTGGGGGTCGAAGTCGACGAGCAGCACGCGACGGCCCTGCTCGGCCAACGCCGCACCGAGGTTGATCGTCGTCGTGGTCTTGCCGACTCCGCCCTTCTGATTGCAGACGGCCACCGTACGCGCGGGGCCATGTTCCAGCAGCGGCTCGGGATCGGGGAAGCCCGACAGAGGCCGTCCCGTCGGACCCAGCTCGCTTCCATGAAGCTCCGCCGTAGGGGTTGTTATCATGCGGGATGCTGTCACCAGCTTGACCTCCCGACCACCGTGCCCGCGGAATCAAGACTGGACTCTATGGCTTGAACAGGGCGCCGGCAAGCAGGCGCGCCGATTGCGCCGGAAATGTACCTGGTAATTCCGCTGCGAGCGCGAACCGGCGCTCGTCCTGTGGCTTGCCGTCGGCGAGGTCCGCGATCAGCTCTCCGGTAAGCGGCGCGAACTTCGCCCCGTGCCCGGAGCACGCGCTCGCGACGACGACCGGCCCGCGCCGGTCGAGGATGAAGTCCTCGCTTGCCGTCGACGTGTACAGACAGGTCTGCTCCGCTACCGGCTCAGGACCAAGACCAGGCATTATGCGCTGAACGAAATGGCGTACCAGGTCCCGGGCAACCTCGCTCACGACGCCATCCCGTGTGTCGGCGGTGGTGGGCGTACCCTGCCGGTGCACCCCCACCTTGACCGCGCCCGCGCGTTCCGCTTCCTGGCCGGCCGGCAGCGCGTACACCTCGGGGTCGGAGTGGTAGATGAACGTCGGCCAGTCGTGTGGCGTTTTTTCGTCGAACACGAAGTACTGGGTCTGGGTGACCGCCAGCGGCGGCAGGTTCAGCTGACCGCTGAGGAGCGGCGCCAGCCAGGCGCCGGCCGCGACGACGACCACGGGGGCGGTGAACTCCTCGTGTTCGGTGCGCACCGTGTTGTTTTCGATGCTCGTGGCCGGTGTGCTGTGCCGGATGTCCGCGCCGTTGGCGGCGGCAAGTCGTTGCATCGCGGCCATCGTCCGGTCCGGGTCGAGCACGCCGCCCTCGGGGTGGAACAGCACCGGTCCGCCGTCGAACGTGATGCCCGGCCAGCGCTCCGCGGCTTGGTCTGGGGTTAGCAGCTCCGCCGGCACGCCCTGCTCGGCGAGCAGCCGGTACATCCGCTCCGGCACCTCTGGACCCGCGTCTACCGCTGGACCCGCGTCTACCGCGCCGGTGATCGTGACCAGTTCCTCGCCCGCCTGTGCTTCCAGCTCGCGCCATAGCTCGCCCGCCAGCCCGGTCAGCCTTATGTAGAGCGGATCCGGATACGCCCGCCGGAAGATCCGCGCGCTGCCGTGCGAACTCCCCCGCTTGTGCCCAGGCTCGAACGCCTCGAGCAGCACCACGTGCCGTCCCCGCCCGCTGAGCCGCCAGGCGGCGGCGGACCCGGCCAGGCCGCCGCCCACAACGATCACATCAGCCCGCATGCCTCCACGGTAACGCAGGCCAGCTGGGTCGCCTGCCGAGCAGCGCGACGATCCGGTCCAGCGTTGCCGCTCCGTCGTAGCCGGGAACTCGCGGCGCGAACGACGCGTCTGGCGCGCGGCGGGCTTCGCCGTCCGGTACGGCGATGGCGACACGGAGCGCGACGTCGAGCACGTCCTGCGGCAGTTCGTACGGCTGGCCGAGGGAACGCGCCACGTCCCAGCCGTGCGTCACATAGTCGACCAGGTGGAAGCCGATGGCCTGCCGGGCCGGGAAGGTCATGGTCGCGCTGATCGGCAGCACGCAGAATTCCTGGTCGAGCACTCCGGCACCGGCGAACGCTTCTTGCACCTTCGCCGCCGCGCTGACGTAATCGGCTGGGGCGGCGGGCTTGTCCGCCCAGTGCCTCGGGTCCGAGCCGTCCCCGGCCGCCGCGGCCGCGAACCCGCGATGCTGGGAGGTCATGTGCGCGAGCAGGTCGGCGAGTGTCCACCCGGCACACGGCGTGGGCCTGGCCAGATCCGCGTCGGTAATCCTCGACACCAGCTCAGCGCTCACCTTGACCGCCGCAGCGTCCAACCGCACGACATCCGGGACCCCGTCATTATTTATAAGCATCTACATATTATATGCTTACGCTTATCATATGCACAATCCTGCTATCCTGCCCGCATCATGACCGCCACTCCAGACGGGCGCCGCGACCTCGCGGCGATGGCGCTCCCGCTGGCCCGCACGCTCATCGCGGCCGAAGAGCCGGTGCTGCGCGCCCACCACATCACGATGTGGGGCTACGTGGTGCTCACCGCGCTGGCCGACGAGCCGGTCCGCACCCAGGCCGCGCTCGCCCAGGCCATCGGTGCCGACAAGAGCCGGATCATCGGGGTGCTCGACGAGCTTCAGGACGCGGGCCTGATCGACCGGTACCCCGACGCGTCCGACCGGCGGGTGCACCTGCTCTCGCTCACCCCCGCCGGGGAGCAGCGGCGCAAGGCCGTGCAGACCGAGATCCGGCGGAACGAGGAACGCTTCCTGGCCCGGTTGCCCGAGGCCGACCGCGAGCCGTTCGTGCGCGCGCTGAAGCTACTATCTGGCCTGTGATGCGGATCGAAGCGATGAAATACGACACTCCGGCGGCCGTCGAGCTGATCGAGGAGGTCCAGCAGGAGTACGTGCTGCGGTATGGCGGGCCCGATCGCACTCCGGTCGACCCGGCGGAGTTCGAGCCGCCGCAAGGTCTGTTCCTCGTCGGTTTCGCCGGCCCGTCCGGTGTTGGCGTCGCGTGCGGCGGCTGGCGCAGCCATGGCGGCGACGCCGAGCTCAAGCGCATGTACGTGCGCCGCGACGCCCGTCGCGGCGGCCTCGCCCGCGAACTGCTCGCCGAACTAGAGCGCACCGCGCTCGCGGCGGGCCACCGGCGGATGATCCTCGAAACCGGCAGCAAGCAGCCCGAAGCCGTCGCCTTCTACCGCTCGGCCGGCTACGCCGACATCCCCGCCTTCGGCTACTACGCGCAAGCGCCCCTGGCCATCCACCTAGCCAAACCCCTCCTCCCCCGCTAAACCCCCGCCGCTCCTTCCGCGCAGGCTCCCCGCCCCCCGCATACCGAGCGGCGACACCAAAACGTCGAACGATCTTGAGCGACCGCCGCCGCGGGCGGTTAGGCGTTGGCGCGCTTGACGGCGTCGGCGGAGCGGTCGTCGCCGCGGGCGGACAGCCCGGCGATCACGCCCTCGACGTCGGCGGCCGGGCGGTTCTGGCTGAGTTTGGCCTTCGCCTCGATGCGGGTGATCTGGAGTTCCAGGCCGACGATCGCGCGCAACTGGCCCTCGATGTACTGACGCGGGGCGTCGTCGACCGACCAGAGCGGCTCCCCTTTAGCGCTCTCGTGCTTGACGGTCAGCCGGCGGACCACGCCCTCGACCCACTCCGGGTCGTCGTGCACCACGAGCCGGCCGTAGACGTGCGCGGTCACATAATTCCAGGTGGGCACCACCCGGCCGTGCTCGGCCTTGGACGCGTACCACGACGGGGAAACATAGGCGTCCGGCCCGCGCACGATCGCCAGCGACTCACCCACCGCCGGCTTGCGCCACTGGTCGTTGTTGCGAGCCACGTGCCCGTACAGGACACCGTGCTCGCCAGCCTCCGGGTCGTACGCGAACGGGAGCATGGTGGCCAGCAGGCCGTCCTCGGTCTGGGTGATCAGATCGGCCGCGCCGTGCCTGGTCAGCAGCTCCCGCACTGTCGCGTCGTCTGCGCCGAAATGCGCGGGAATGTACATGGGTGCACTTTACCCGCGGAAGGACCTGGCCAGCCCGTGCCAGACCGCGTCATAGTCCTGCTGGCGGTGGGCGGCTTCCATCGCCTGACGAGTGGGCACGATCATCCACCGGCTCTCGAACATGAACGCCAGCGTGCCGTCGATCTTCTGCGGCGCGAGTTCGGCCGTGCTCGCCTTCGCGTAGGTCTCGGCGTCTGGGCCGTGCGAGGCGAAGGTGTTGTGCAGGCTGGCCCCGCCCGGCTCGAAGCCCTCCGCCTTGGCGTCGTACACCCCGTGCACCAGGCCCATGTACTCGGACATGATGTTGCGGTGGTACCACGGCGGCCGGAATGTGTCCTCGCCGACCAGCCACCGCGGCGGGAAGATCACGAAGTCCACGTTGGCCAGGCCGGGCAGCTCGCTGGCCGAGGTGAGCACCGTGAAGATGGACGGATCCGGGTGGTCGTAGCTGATCGTGCCGATCACCATGAAGTTCGCCGTATCGTACTTGTACGGTACATAGTTTCCGTGCCAGCCGACCACGTCGAGCGGCGAGTGGTCGTAGTCGGCGGCCCACAGGTTGCCGCCGAACTTCTGCACCACCTGTACGGTTGTCCCGGTGCGCTCCTCGAAAGCGGCCACCGGAGCCAGGAAGTCGCGCTCGTTGGCGAGTCCGTTTGAGCCGATCGGGCCGCGCTCGGGCAGCGCGAACGGGGCGCCGAAGTTCTCGCAGACGTAGCCGCGGACCGGACCCGCGGGCAGCTCGACCCGGAACCTGATGCCGCGCGGCACCACCGCGATCTCCCCCGGCGTCACGGCGAGCCGTCCCAGCTCGGTGTGCAGCTCGACCGGACCGTGCTCGGGCACCAGCAGCAGCTCGCCGTCCGCGTCCACGAAATACCTGTCGGTCATCGACACGGCCGCCGAATACTGGTGCACCGCCATGCCTGACCGGGTCCTGATGTCTCCGTTTCCGGCCACCGTGAACAGGCCGTCGACGAAGTCAGCGCTCCCTTCCGGCAGCGGCGGCGCGCCCCAGCGCAGCCGGTTCGGGTCGGGCTCGATCTCATCGAACGGGGTGCCGCGCACCGCGCCGTTGCCGATCCTGGCAAACCTCGGGTGGGCCGCCGACGGGAGGATCCGGTAGACCCACGTGCGCCGGTTGACCGCTCGCGGCTGGGTGAACGCGGCGCCGCTCAGCTGCTCGGCGTACAGGCCGAGGGGCGCTCGCTGCGGCGAGTTGCGACCCTCCGGCACCGCGCCCGGCACGGCCTCGCTGGTGAACTCGTTTCCGAATCCCGACTGGTAACCGTATTCGGCGACGTCGCCCATGACTGCCTCCCGGAATCTGCCCGATGACCCCATGAAATCACCACCGGACCGGGCCGCGGGTCTCAGGGGCTGAGCGGGCCGGCGAAGGCTGAAGAGTCGCTGGAGCAGCTGACGTCCCCGGTGATACCGCCGTTGGCCTGGGCCAGCCCGCTGATGCCGGACGCGGACGGAGTGGCGGTGGGCGACGCCGACGCGCCGGTGCTGGGCGCGGCGGTCGGCGACGCGGACACGGACACGGACGGGGAGGCAGTGGCGGACGGATCCGGCGTCAGGCCGGTGAAGTCCGAGCCGATGATCAGCTTGATGGTGCCTGGCGTCAGCGTGCTGTCCTGCCGGATCACCGCGCCCGGGATCTGCTGCTTCAGCGTGTTCACCGCAGCCTTGTCCGAGGCGGCCGCGTACTCGATCACCGTGCTGGTGTAGTCGAAGTTCGCCGCATTACCCGTCCCGGTCACGTCGAACCCGCGCGCGGTGAGCGCGTCGGCGGCGCTGCCCGCGGCCTCGTAGGTGCCGGATCCGTTCAGCACGTCGAGCTTGACCTTGGACGGCTTGGTGGTGAGCACCTGAGCACCGCCGGTCGGCGACGCGGACGGCACCTTGACCTTGGGCACGCTGACGTCGTGCGCGATCGCCGAGAAGACCGCGCCTGCCTGCGGCTGCGCGAACTGGACGCGGCCTGTCTCCGCCGGATACGGCCCATTCGGCGCGGTGAGGAACTGCACGTTCTTGCTGCTCAGGCCCCGGAAGCTGTTCGCGATGCCGATCAGGTCCGACGCCGACATGCCGCTGTCGGTCGTCATCTGCTTGGCCGCGTCGGTGACCACGTGCAGCAGCCGCAGCGGGTTGCCGAGCAGGTCAGCACCCAGCACGGCCTTCACGATCTGCGCGGACATGAACTGGTCCCGCTGGATCCGCTCCAGGTCCGAGCCGTCGCCGAGGTCCTCCCGGGTGCGCCAGAACGCCAGCGCCTGGATGCCGCTGATGTGGTCCTGGCCTGCGCGCAGGTTCAGGCCGGACACCGGGTCGTTCACCTTGAACGGCACGCAGACATTGACCCCGCCCACATCGTTGACGACGTTGACGAAGCCAAGCATGCCGATCTCGATGAAATGGTTGAGGAAGATGCCGGTCTGCTGCTCGATGGTCTTGAACAGGCAGGACGGCCCGCCGATGGAGAGCAGCGAGTTGACGATCACGTACTGGTTCAGGTTCTGCTGCTGACCCGCATACCCCCGGCCGGCATCGCACTCGTACATCGGCACCATCGTGTCCCGCGGAATGGACATCACCGTGACCTGGTGCCGGCCCGGCGAGATGTGGATGACCATGATCGTGTCGGTGTTGTCGGCCTGGTCATGGCCGGTGTGCAGGATGTACTGCTGATGCGGATCCAGTCCGGACCGGCTGTCCGACCCGAAGACCAGGACGTTCATTGACGACGTGCTGTACTCCACCGGGCGCTTGCCCAGATGCGTGAGCGGGATGCGGGTAATGCTGTCGTCGATCTGGCGGTACTTCAGGTAGACGCCGAGCGTGCTCGCCCCCAGGATGACCGCGATCGCGACGCAGGACCAGCGCAGCCAGTGGATTTTGCGGGTACGCGGCGCGCGCCGTCGGCCCCTGAGCCCCACTCCGGCCTCCCTCCGTCACCCGCTGCCCGGGTAACGGGCACCACTACCCGATAGTTCCCAAAATGTTACCCGTTACGCCTGGTCATGCCCGCAATCGGACGATCACTCACAGTGCCCGTAACCCGCCGGTAAGAGGTGCGGCACGGCGGTCAGCGCAGGCTTCGCATACCCCCGTGATCGTCAGACCGGTGGGGTCCGGCTGGAACCGCGCCGCGGCCGACGGACCGGCCCGATGGGCCCAGTAACGTGGTGGTTTTCCCCTTTGTGGTAACGCGACCCTCGGGTACGGGGGTCGCGTTACCACGAAGGGCAAATCGTCCACGTTGCTGACGGGCCGACCGGTGCGCTCGTGTCCCGGCAGCCGCACATTGCACTCCAGCCACAGGCTCCGCACCTAGCGGCCACGCCGTGCGGTAAGGCTGCGTCGGTCTTCAATCTTGGGCGTGCCGCGTGCCCGGGCGGCTTCATGATCGGCCGGGTGGGTCGGAGCGGAATGCGCGGGGTGGCCGGCGGAGAGCGGGCGGGTGGGCGCGCGGGCGCGCGTTAGGGGGCGGGGGTGCGGAGGCGGCGGAGGGCGGCGCGGGTCAGGGTCGGGTCGGTGGTGGTCCAGAACGGCGGGAGGGATTTGCGGAGGAAGTCCCCGTAGCGGGCGGTGACCAGGCGCGGGTCGAGCACGGCGACCACGCCGCGGTCGGTCATCGTGCGCAGCAGGCGCCCGGCACCCTGGGCGAGCAGCAGCGCTGCCTGGGACGCGGCGACGGTCATGAACCCGTTGCCGCCGTGCGCGGCGACCGCGCGCTGACGGGCGGAGGCCAGCGGGTCGTCCGGGCGCGGGAACGGGATCCGGTCGATCACGACGAGCGACAGCGAGTCGCCCGGCACGTCCACGCCCTGCCACAGCGACAGCGTCCCGAACAGGCAGGTTTCGGCGGACGCGGCGAACTGGCTGACGAGCTGGGCGGTGACGTCGTCACCTTGGCACAGCAGCGGCACGCCGATCCGGTCCCGCAGCGCCTCGGTGGCCTGGACGGCGGCGCGCATCGAGGAGAACAGCCCGAGCGTGCGGCCGCCGGCGGCGTCGATAAGCGAAGCGATCTCGTCCAGGTACGCCTCCTGGAGCCCGTCCCGGCCGGGGGGCGGCAGGTGCTTGGCGATGTACAGGATGCCGCTGCGCGGGTGGTCGAACGGCGAGCCCACGTCCAGCCCGGTCCACCGCAGGTCAGAGTCTTTGCCCTCCGGTGGCAGGCCCCACTGGATGGCCAGCGGGGTGAACGAACCGCCGAGCACCAGCGTCGCCGAGGTGAGCGCCACAATTCGCTCGCCGAACAGCCGGTCCCGCAGCATCCCGCCGACCTCGAGCGGCGCGACGCGCAGCGTAACGGGCCGGCGCGGGTCGTCGCCCGGCGGCCGGTCCAGCCAGACCACGTCACCACGCTCGGCGAGCGGCTCGCCGAACGTCTCCAGGATCCGCACCGCCACCGCGCTCATGTCCTCGAGTGTCGCCTGCGCCAGCCGGCACGCGGCGAGCTGGCGTGGGTCGTCGTCCAGCCGCTTGGCCACCGCGCGGACCGCCTCGGCGCACTTGCCGGCCGCCTCGCCGACCGCGTGCAACGAGGCGGCGAGCGTGTCCGGCAACTGGTCCATCCGGCCTTCTGGCGCGGTTTCCAGGTCCACGCCCAGCGAGTTCGCCGCCTTGCGGAGCTGGTCGACGGCGGTGCTCGGGTCGTCGGCGGTGTCGATCAGCCGGCCCGCCCGCCTGGCCGCCGCGTCGGCCGCCGGCCCGGACAGCTCCCCGGTCACCGCCGACGTGACGCGGTCCACCAGGTCGTGCGCCTCGTCGATGATCACCACGTCGTGCTCGGGCAGCACCTCGATCTCCGAGGTGGCGTCGATTGCCAGCAGCGCGTGGTTGGTCACCACCACGTGCGCTTGGCCCGCCTCTTCCCGTGCCTTCTCCGCGAAACACTCTTTACCGAACGAGCATCGCTGCGCCCCGATGCACTCCTGCGAGCTGACCGAGACCTGACGCCACGCGGCCTCCGCAACGCCCGGTACGAGTTCGTCCCGGTCGCCTGTGGTCGTTTCCTCCGCCCACTCGTGCAGCCGCTTCACCTGCCGGCCGAGCGGCGAGATGGTGTCCGTGGGGTCGAACAGGCCGTCCGGCTCGTCGTCGGCGATGCCGCCTCGCTGCCGGTTCAGGCACAGGTAGTTCCGCCTGCCCTTGAGGATCGCGAACCGCGGCTCGCGGCCGAGCGCCGGGGTCAGCGCCTTTGTCAGGCGCGGCAGATCCCGGTCGATCAGCTGGCGTTGCAGCGCGATCGTGGCCGTGGCCACCACGACCGTCGTTTCCGTTTCCATCGCGTGGCGCACCGCGGGCACCAGGTACGCGAGCGACTTGCCGGTGCCGGTCCCCGCCTGCACGGCCAGATGCTCGCCGGACTCGATGGCGTCGCGCACGGCGAGCGCCATCGTCACCTGGCCGGGGCGCTCCGCGCCGCCGATGGCGGCGACCGCCGTCGCCAGCAGCTCCGCGACGTCTGGAACAGGGGACACGAGCGGAACGCTACCGCGCGCGACGCCGTGCCGCGTCCACCCAGGACGGGACGCAGGTAGCCGGGCGTGTCACGCATGCCGTTCTGCTAATGTCGTGGTCTTATGGGAAGCGCTGACTTGCTGGTTGACGCGTTCGGGCGCGTTCAGGAGGAAGTGCACGCCGCGGTCGAGGGGCTGACCGAGGAGCAGCTGGCGATCCGGCTGGACGCCGACGCCAACTCGATCGCATGGCTCATCTGGCACCTGACCAGGGTGCAGGACGATCACGCGTCCGACGCGTTCGGGGTGGAGCAGGTGTGGCCGCGCTGGCGCGACCGGTTCGGGCTGCCCGATGACCACGTCGGTTACGGGCACAGCTCGCGTCAGGTGGCCACCGTCCGCGGCGACGCCCAGCTGCTGACCGGTTACCACGACGCGGTCTACGAGCAGACGATCAAGCTGGTCAGCACCGTGACCGACGCCGACCTGTCGCGGATCGTGGACGAGGGCTGGGACCCGCCGGTGACGCTCGGCGTGCGGCTGATCAGCGTCGTCTCGGACACCCTCCAGCACGTCGGGCAGGCCGCGTTCGTCCGCGGCATTCTGCTGCGGCGCTAGCGCGATCCCGCGCGGAACACCCCGGCCAGCACGCGCAGCGCGAGCAGCGAGCAGATCACCAGCAGGCAGTAGCCGAGGAACTGGTACAGGCTGACCGTGCGGGTCAGCACCGGGCCGCCCTTGATGGCCAGCAGCACGACCGCCATCAGGCCGGCGGTCGCGGCGAGCACGGTGATCACGATCTGCTGGATCCAGCCGCCGACGACGCCGCGCTCCCGCTCGTCGGCGAACAGCCGCACGCCGACGCTCAGCCGGCCGCCCTCCAGCGCGGCGGTGATCCGGTCCACCCGGCGCGGCAGCCTGCGCAGCATCGGGAGCAGCGTCATCGCCTCGTCGGTGACGGCCTCCCGCAGCGAACCGGGGCGCAGTTCCCGCAGCTGGGAGCGGCCGAACGTCTCCGCCTCGGCGATGATGTCGAAGCCGGGCGCGAGCAGGGTCAGGCCGCCCTCGAGCGTGGACAGCGCGCGGAACACCGCGGCGAACTCCGGCGGCACGGACAGCTCATGCCTGGCGACCACCCGGAACATCTCGCCGAACATCGCCAGGCTCGCGTCGGTGCCACGCAGCCGCATGAGCAGCGAGCCGACCGCGCGCTCAAGCGCCTGTTCGTCCAGCTCGTCGGGCCGGGCGGTGACCTCGAGCAGCGCGTCGGTGACCGCCACCGGGTCGCGACGGTCCAGCGCGAGCAGCAGCCGCCCCAGCGCGGCGCGCAGCTCGGAGTCGAGCCTGCCGACCGAGCCGAAGTCGATCAGGCCGAGCCTGTTGTCGCTGAGCAGCAAGATGTTGCCGGGATGCGGGTCCGCGTGGAACACGCCGTCCACAACGATCTGCCGCAGCACGGTGCCGAGCAGATCCCTGGCCAGCTGGATCCGCTCGGCACCGGGCAGGTCCGCCTTGCTGACCGCGATCCCGTCGAGCCGCTGCATGACCAGGACCCGGGTGCTGGACAGGTCCTCGTAGGCGCGCGGGATCACGACGTTTCCGTTGCTGACCACCGCTTCGAGGTTGCGCAGCTCCACGCGGAAGTCCAGCTCCTCGCGCAACGCGCTGGCGAACCCGTCGGCCAGCGTCACCACGCCGAGCGTGCGGGCCCACGCGGTGCGCAGCTCCAGCCTTCTGGCCAGCCGGGCGATGATGTCCAGATCCCGTTCCACCAGCTCGGCGACGTCCGGACGGCGCACCTTGACGACGACCTGCTCACCGGTGCGCAGCCGCGCGGTGTGCACCTGAGCGATGGACGCCGCGGCCAGCGGCTCGCGCTGGATCTCGGCGAACGAATCCGCCAGCCCCTCCTCGCGCAGCACCTGGTCGACCGCGTCCCAGGACAGCGGGGTGACCCGGTCCTGGAGGCGGCCGAGTTCGGTGGTGAACTCGGCGGGCAGCAGGTCGCGGCGGGTGGACAGCGCCTGGCCGAACTTGACGAACACCACGCCGCTGCGGTCCAGCGCCGCGCTCAGCGAGCGGGCCATCGACCCGGACAGGACACCGCCGCCGCGGAACAGCGGACCGAGGCCGGCCTGGGTGAAGATGCGGACGATCTGCCAGTAGCGTCGGGTCCGCCGGGCGCGGGCACGCAGCCGGCGCGGCCAGGACGAGGGCGGCGGCACGGTGCCGACCGGGACCAGCGCCTGCCAGGTGACCAGGATCGCCATCGACAGCAGCAGCGAGCTGGCGGCGCCGAGCGCGACGAATGCTATGGCGGCGCCGACGTGCTTATCCGGGTGCGTAATCCCGGTGGCCAGCGCGTTGATGATCGTCGTGCCGAACAGCTCGCCGAGCAGGCCGGCGATCAGCGTGCGGAAGAACGGGAAGTAGCGCACGCCGAGCAGCCGCCGTGAGCCGTAGGCGATCAGCGCGACGTTGATGGCGGTGCCCAGGACGAAGCTGAGCAGGGTGGGAAACGTCACCCGGCAAGTCAAGCATGCACATCAGCGGGCTGCTTGCGCGGCACTTGCCAGCGCTGAATAATTGCTTGACGGTGCCAGCCTGGGGTGCCGATGTCAGGGTCCTGAGATGCGGCCCGCCCTTTCCTAGGAACATGGACGGATGGTGCCGCGAGGTGGAAGCTTCTACCCCAGAATTCAGAGTCGTGTGGGACGGCTCGGTAGCTGTGGTGACGCTGCCCGAGGAAATCGACGTCACCAATGCCGACGAGGTCCGCGAGCAGCTGCTGACGATTATCAACCAGGGCGCGACCGTGCTGATCGCGGACATGTCCAGGAGTACGTTCTGCGACTCCGCGGGCATCACCGCGCTGGTCCGCGCGTTCCGCCGGGCCACCGAGAGCGGCACCAAGTTCCGCCTGGTTGCCACCGGCCCCGCGGTGCTGCGCGTGCTGGAGATCACCGGTGTGGACCGGCTGATCGACGTCTTCGAGTCGCTCTCCGAAGCGCTGGGCTCGGGCGCTCCCGGTTAGGCGATCGCATCTCGGGGGTCCTGGAACGGCGGCGGCTGGACCGGCTCGCCGGTCACGCTGGTGACGATCGCCCGCGCCAGATCCTGAAGCTTGGTGTTGGTGTTCTGTGAGGCGGCACGCAACAGCTCGAAGGCGCGGGCCTGGGTGCAGTGCCGGCGTGCGCCGACGGCCCCGGCCTGCTCTCGGCCCATGATGATGCCGAGCGCCTGGTCGATGGCGCTCCGCGAGGTGAGCGACGCGCGGAGCTGGTCGTTCATGTCGGCGTACCTGGCGAACCGGCGGGCCAGCGTCAGCGCGCCGGAGGCGGTTTCCGCGAAGCTCTTCGCGCGGTCGATCTGGGCGGGGCCGAACGCCCGCACGGTCCGCGCGTACAGGTTCAGCGCGCCGACCGGCCGGCTCTCGTCGGACTCCTTCGCCGGGGCGGCGAGGGGCACGGCCAGACACGACTTGATGCCGGCGGCCGCCGCCTCGGCCTCGAACTCGGGCCACCTCGTCCGTTCGGCGGTGTCGGGGATGCTGACCAACTCCCCGCTACGCATTGCGTGCAGGCAAGGTCCCGCGTCGAGCCGATACTGGATCTCGTCCACTTCGGCAGCCGTGCTGTCACTGCACGCGACGGTAAACGAACGGCCGTTCGGGCGCATGGTCATCCCGCAAGACACGCCCGCACCGACTTGACGGGCGGCGATCCGGGCCACCGCGCCGAGGAATTCGTCGATTCCGTGCGTGTTAAGCAATGCGTCCTGCAATTCGAGACACGCTTCCATTCCCTGTGATCTACCCGAGGTGCGGAGTCGAAACAGGGAAGGCGATCTGGCAGACCGGGTCACCGGGCGCCGCCGCGCCGACGTCGACGCCGCGCGGGTAGATCTCGCGTGGCGGTCCCGCCTGGCACAGGCCGGCGGCCGCAATCCAGTCGGCGACCGCGTCGAAGGCGGACAAGATCTGCGGGAACTCCAGCTGAGCGCGGGTGATCGTGACGTAGGCCACCCGGTGTGCGGGCTCGGTTCTCGTCTGATGCCCGTCCGGTGGCGGGGCGGGCACCGGGATGCAGGCCTCGACCGGGCCGTCGCTGTCCTCGTTCACCTCGCCGTGGAAGATGGCGTACGGATCTCCGGACAGGCCGCCGTACTGGCCGGCCGCCAGCGTGGCCAGCCGGCGCATCACGTCCGGCAGCCACTTCTTCAACTCGGTGACCCGCAGGCTGCGCTTCTCGACGAGCACGACCTGTTCGGGCACGTCGCGCTGCTTGATGTCGCACTCGTACCCGGCGCCGGAGCTGACGCCGGACAGCAGGCTCAGCCGCAGCCGGTCCACCAGCTCGCGCTGGACCGCGAACCGGCTCTCGGCGTCGGCCCAGTACGCGGTCAGCAGTTGGGCGGCGGCCGGGCCTGGCGTCGTTGTGAGCTCGGCGACCTGGGCGAGCGGGATGCCGGCCCGGCGCATCATGACGATGAGCCTGGCGCGGGTCAGCTGGCTCTCCCGGTAGCGCCGGTAGCCGCTGGCCGGATTCACCTCGGCGGGCACGAGCAGCCCGGACGCCTCGTACAGGCGCAGCGCCTTGACCGACAGCCGGGACCGCCGCGCGAACATGCCGATGCTGAGCAGGGGGTCCCGCGCCTCACTCACCCACCAGACCTTACGCCACCCGCGTTTCCGGCGACGGGCGCCGGCGCCGGCTGTTGCGTCGGCTGTTGCGTCGGCTGCCCGCAATGCCCCGGTTTGTCCCCGCATCGCCTTGCCGTTCAGCGGCATGCGCGGGCTTCGGGAGGCACTCGAAAATCATTGCGGACAGTTACCCCCCCGATCCGGGGGGGTAACTGTCCGCAATAATCTGGGGCGCCTGACGACCCACCAGAAATATGGGCATATATCCGGTTTGGGCGCGGGGCGGGGCGAGCGCGGGGTGGGGCGGGCGTGGGCGCGGGGCGGCGGCGGGTCCCGGAGGTCGAGCCACTGTCGTTATGAACAGCTAGTCAGTGAGGCGGAACGAGAGTTCTGTTTCCCACTTGGTCATGTCGGGCTGGGTCGCGGGGTCGGTCAGGTAGAGCTCGAGGCGGCAGCCCCACAGGGTCCCGTCGGTGTCGAAGGTGAGCCCCTTCGACGAGGCCCACGACAGCAGTTCCCCGGTCGCCCCCACCAGGGACTCGGGTGGGCCCACGTGACGCATGGTGACATAGCGGCCCGCGGGAAGCACGCCGGCCAGGACCCGCCCGTCGTCGCCGGCCACCGGCGACGCCACCGCGACGCCTGCCTCCACCTCTAGGCGGTGCTCCATGTCGACCATGGTGTATCGCCAGAACGGCGGGCCGGCCGGCGCGATGCCTTTGGCCGCGAGCCAGGCGAACACTTCGCCGTTGAGCGGCGGCACCTCGGTGCCGAGGGTCGCCATCGTGACGGACGCCGCGATGGCCACGTAGGGCTGGGCGGGGCGTTCGGTGATTTCCGGTTCTTCGCTCATAGGCATTTAGCGTGGACTCTGCCCTAGGGGACGAGTCAAGCCAGTTCGTGCCGCCATGGTGGTTCGGCTCCCACGCGGGTGCAGGTCAGCGCCGCGACCCGCACCGCCAGCTGGAGCGCCGCCCGGACCGGCGTGGCGCGGTTCAGGCCGGATGCGCCGAGGCGGGATGCGCCTTGGCCGGATGCGCCTTGGCCGGAGTCCACGATGGATCCGAGGAACGCTCCGCCGAACGCGTCGCCCGCGCCGATGGTGTCGGCCACCTCGACGACCGGGACGTCGACCGCGACCGACTCCCGCGACGGCAGCAGCGCGCGGGCCGGCCGCGGGCCATCGGTGACCAGGACCAGGGCTGGCGCCGACCATTCGGTGAGCTCCGTCGCGGCCGCGGTCAGCGGCAAGCCCGGAAACAGGTACGCGAGGTCTTCCGCGCTGACCTTGACGATGTCCGCGCGCCGCAGGATCCGGAACAGGCGCTCGCGGTATGCGGCCTTATCGGCAATGGCGGAGGGCCGGCAGTTCGGGTCGACCATGACGATCACGTCCGGCGGCAGGTCCCGCGTGATCAGCACCTCCAGCGCGGACGCGATCGGTTCCATGGTCAGCGCCAGCGAGCCGGCGTGCAGCGCCGTCAGGTCCGCCGGCAAGGCCGCGGTGAGCGCACCGTGATCAAGCGAAGGCGCCGACGTACCCGCCAGGTAGAACCGGAACCGGGGCGATCCCGCGTCATCGAGGTCGACGACGGCGAGCGTCGTCGGATCGGCCGACAATTCGCTTACGCCAAGCCGCACCCCGTCCCGCGACAGGCTGTCACGCAGCAGCGCGCCGAAGCCGTCATCCGCCAGCCGCCCGAGGTACGTCACCGGCCACCCGAGCCGCGCCAGCGTCCGCGATGTGTTGAACGCCGCCCCTCCCGGTCGCGCCAGCAGCGAGCCGTCCGGCCGCACGACCATGTCGATCAGCGCTTCGCCGCAGACCCCGATCACCCGGCGGCCCCGGTAAGTCGTCCTTTGCTTGGCGCGGCCACGATCGCTACCGCCATCGAAACCCCCGTTCACAGCAAGTGGCGCAAGCGCGATCTCTGCCACGGCAAAGGCCGGCCCCGTGGTCGGAACCGGCCTTCGAGCTTGGTGGGCGATACTGGGATCGAACCAGTGACCTCCTCGGTGTGAACGAGGCGCTCTCCCGCTGAGCCAATCGCCCGTCGCCAGTTCGGGCCAAGCCCTATCCCCAGCGCTCAATAGCGTAGCGCATCCTGGGCGTGCCCTGCCCACGACCGGCCCGCGCCACCCCGCAGCTGCCACCCCCCCGCGACCGCTGCACGACGACCGCACGACGACGACCGCAACGACCGCAACAACTGCAACGGCCCCTCAACTCAACTACTCTAAGTTTCTGCACGACCACGATAAGTGCGAATTCGCCTTTTCCCGAGGCCGCCGCCAAAAATTCTTAAAGTTTTTTTGGCGCTTCAGAGGCCTCCAGACCCCCAAAATCCGCCCGATACATCCCGGTATGTCGCAATCAAGCCACCCATGGGAGGCGTCGACAGATTCGCCCAAGCTTCTTCCCGCTGAAACTACACTCCGTAATCGCCATTTCATGCAAACGTGAGCATCGAGCCCGCTTTCATTACAGCAGGTAATGGTTCCAGAACCCTTTGTAGATATAGCTTCGGAGCATCCTCACGGGCTATGCAATCGACGTGCAGGAACATTACACTGGCGCAACGTCGTTACTTGGATTGGACGCCATCTGAGCAGGTCAGAGGCCATGGTCAGAGAGTGTTCAGGCCGGGAGTTAAGACGCGAAACGGAAAAAGCTTGACGTTAGTGAAAGCTTCATCGTCCGTACGCGTCATCGTTCCCGGTTAGCGCCGTCAGAGTGGAAGAGCCCGGATATCCGGGATCCTGGTTAGGGTAGGGGTTGGCTTGCGATGAACAGTAGCAGCAGCACAACGGTCTCGGCCGAGCTCGGGCTCCGGCTGGTCGTCCCGCAGCAAACGATTGTTCCGCTGGTGGCCAGCCTGTACTACAGCGGCTCGGACCCGTACGCCATCCGCATGGCGTTCCACGTGGGGACCGACGAGCCGGTCGAGTGGATCTTCGCTCGGGACCTGCTGTCCGCGGGCATCGAGTCGCGCCAGGGTGAGGGTGACGTCCAGGTGTGGCCGTCGGAACCCGCCGACGCCGAAGAGGGCGGCAGCGACGACATCGTCCTCAACATCGAGCTGTCCTCGCCGTTCGGCCAGGCCCACTTCGAGGCCCCCGCCGAGGCGATGGCCGCGTTCCTCAAGCGGACGTACTCGGTTGTCCCGGCCGGCAAGGAGAGCGGTTTCGTCGACATCGAGTCTGAGCTCAACGACCTGCTCCGCCAGGCCTGACCGCAGGCCCCGCAAGAACCCCCAACCCCCTCGCAGCTCCGGCCCGCTCCCCCGTGGTGGGCCGGAGCTTCGCGTTTCCAGCGGCTACTCGAACGACGGGCAGTTCTCCGCAGCCGTCGTGCAGATTTCCGGCAGCAGTTCGTCCACCGCGGTGATCTGCGCCGCGACCTCCCGGTCCACGTCCATCCTTGGTACGAGCGGACGCACGACCCCGTGCACGGCCCGCATCGGCACGCTCGGCAGCGCCACGGTGTCCGCCCGGATGTCCAGCCCCTGCAACGCGCAGAGTATCTCGACGGCGAGCACGGTCCGCACGTTAGCCACGACCTCCCGCAGCTTGCGCACCGAAGTCCAGCCCATCGACACGTGGTCTTCCTGCTTTCCGGACGTGGGGATGGTGTCCACCGAGGCCGGGTGGGCCAGCACCTTGTTCTCCGAGACGAGCGATGCCGCCGTGTACTGGGCCAGCATGTACCCCGAGTTGGTGCCCGCGTCCGGCGCGAGGAACGGCGGCAGCCCGCGGGAGAACGCTGGGTCGAGCATCCGGTCCAGCCGCCGCTCGCTGATCGAGGCCAGTTCGGCCAGCGCCATCGCCAGCATGTCCGCGGCGAACGCCAGCGGCTCGCCGTGGAAGTTCCCGGTCGTCATCACCTCGCCGTCGGGCACGATGACCGGATTGTCCACAACCGATCCGAGCTCGACGTCGATGACCGAGCGCGCGTACGACAAGACGTCGCGCACCGCCCCGTGCACCTGGGGCGCGCAGCGCAGGCAGTAGGCGTCCTGAACCGCGTGCCGCGAATGCCGGTGCGACGCCAGCAGCGGCGATCCCGCCAGCAGCGACCGAAGGTTCCGCGCCGAGGCGAGCTGTCCGGGGTGCGGCCGGATGACCTGGACCCGCTCGTCATAGGGCCGGTCCGTGCCGAGCAGGGCCTCCACGGACAGCGCGCACGCCACGTCCGCGGCCCGGACCAGCATCGCGGCGTCGTACACGGAGAACGCGAGCAACGCCTGCATCGGCTCGGTGCCGTTGACCAGCGACAATCCCTCCTTGGGCGCGAGCGTCAGCGGCGACAGGCCGGCCTCGCCCAGTACCTCGGCGGCGGGCCGGCCGGACAGCGGATCTCCCGGACCGCGCAGCCGCCCCTCCCCGATCAGCGGCTGCGCCAGGTGCGCCAATTGCGCCAGGTCGCCGGAGGCGCCGACCGAGCCCTTCCCTGGGATGACCGGGAGCAGTCCGGCGTTGAGGAATTCCAGCAGCCGGGCAGGCAGATCGGCGCGGACTCCCGAATACCCCGCGGCCAGCGTCCGCGCCCGCAGCAGCAACAGCGCCCGGACGACGTCGTCGCCCAGTGGCTCACCCGTCCCGGCCGCGTGCGACCGGACGATCGCGCCCTGGAGCGTCGCCAGGTCCCGCTCCCCGACCGGCGTGTCCGCCAGTGCGCCGAAGCCGGTATTGACCCCGTAAACCGGCGCGTCACCGCGGAGCGCCTTGAGCACGACCGAACGGCTGGCCTCCATCCGCTCCGGAACCCCGTCGCCGAGCCGCGCCCCGGCGCCGTCCCGCGCCACCGCCACGACATCCTCGACGGTCAGCGCGCCGCCATCGATCACCACGTCAGTCATGATCAACAGGGTGTCATGTCGTCGCCCGGCGGCGCAGCCCGGGCTCGTTTCGACGCCGGTCGAAGTATTGCGGACTTACCGTCTGGAACATGATTACCTGCGTCATTCAGTACACGCTTGATCCGCATCAGATTGATGACTTCGAGAAGTACGCCACCACCTGGCCGCCGATCATCGAGCGTTGCGGCGGCCGGCTGACCGGCTACTACCTGCCGAAGGAGGGTGCCAACGACTACGCGCTGGCGCTCATCGACTTCGGCTCGCTGGCGGATTACGAGCAATACCGGGTCCGGCTGGCGGAGGACCCGGACGCCAGGGCCAATCGCCAGCACGCCATTGCAACCCGTTGCATCCTCGCCGAGCGCCGCTCGTTCCTGCGCAAGGTCTGACCGTAAGTGAGCTGCCGCTAGCGCGGCCATCTGCGGACTCGGGGGCGCCGCGCTAGCAGCCCAGCCGAACGTGGCCGCGAGCCCTTCGGCTCCGGCCGCGGTGACGACCACGCTCCGCCGCCGCCGGCCGTGCTCGATCCAGCCGAGCGCGAACAGCCGCGCCGTGATCGTCGCCGCCAGCGCCCCGTTCAGGTGGCCGCGGCGCTGCGTCCAGTCCAGGCACTCCCCCGCGAAGTGACGTCGCATCCGCCGTACTTCTTCAATATTTACCCCGAACGCCATTAGTTTCTCCCGTCCGGCACCGGAAACCTCGTAACAGGCGGGAGACGTCTCGGTGCGGGTGAGCAATCCGCCGCGCCGCAGCGCATCGAGCAGTTCGACCCCGGCCCGGCCGGCCAGGTGGTCATAGCAGGTCCGCGCCTCGGCCAGCGCCTCCGCCTCACGCGACTGGCGCAGCGAGCGGGCCGGGATGTCCGGGCTGATCACCCCGAGCGCTTCCAGCGCCGCCGCGACCTCATGCCCGGCGAGCTGGTAGTACCGATGCCGGCCCTGCTGAGTGACCGCGACCATGCCGCCATCTAGCAGCTTGGCGAGATGGAAACTCGCCGTGCCCGCGCTCACGCCGGCCAGGCGCGCCAGCTCTCCCGCCGCCAGCGGCCGGCCGGGGGTGAGCGCCTGGAGGATGGCGGCCCTGGTCGGGTCCGCGATCAGCGCGGCGGCCAGCGAGATGTCGGAGTCGTAGACGCGGGTCGCTTGGTCGGTCTGAGTCCGTACAGGCATCTTTCGATCGTATGGCAGCCAGCTTTTGACGGTCATCGAAGCATCCTGGCCCGATCGGCAAGCCAGCGGCGAGCCTCTTAGGCGACATTTAAGTGGGTCGAGTTTGCGTGTGACGCAGGATCGGCTACTCTTCTGAAGGCACCCCCAAGGGGGCGCGCGGACGTGGCTCAGTTGGTAGAGCATCACCTTGCCAAGGTGAGGGTCGCGGGTTCGAATCCCGTCGTCCGCTCGGCGATACCATGAGCGCCCTTGCGGCGGAGTGGCCGAGTGGCTTAGGCAAGGGCCTGCAAAGCCCTGTACACGGGTTCGATTCCCGTCTCCGCCTCCAGGTCTCGCGTATCTGGCGGCCGATCAGGCCATTCTCGTTGCAACGGGTTCCAGTTCCCGACTGCTCGGCCCGAGCATATTCGAACTAATAAACGCTTCCTGATACCCCACGGGGGTATATAGTTCATGATCACGAAGGGTTTTGCGGCCTGTAGGATGCTGGTGGCTTATTCTCCTGGGCTTCGGATGTGCCGGCCCGGCCATCTGCCGGCAGCCGCCTGATAGGGACTGGAGCTGGCGTGCGGCATGGGGCTGGCGATGCGCCAGCGCGCCGCCTGGCTCTGCATCAATGTGGCGGATTTCCCTATCGTGGTGGACTGACCTTTGAAAACGAGGGTCAGCCCACCACAAAGGGGTAATCCGCCACATCGTTCGAGATTTTCGCCGCCAGCGGGCCGCCTGCGAGCGCCGATCGCCTCGCCGCAGGACCCTGAATAAGCCACCAGGATCCTCTAGGCCATAAAACCCTTCGTGATCATGAAACGAGCCACGCGAACCGGCGGAACGCAGCCCCACATAGCAGGACAAACCAGACCGCATACCCCCTGTATTGATGGCCGCCCTCGACACCTCGCTCCGGATGATCCGCACATCGCGCGCTCCGCTCGACGAATCAGCCGGACACCTTCACCGGTCGTTCGGATAATGTTAGAAAGGTTTGAGTACGCTTGCGCGGTGGATGACATCGTGGTGGCGGGGGCCGGGCACAACAGCCTGATCGCAGCGTGCTATCTGGCCAAGGCGGGTTACCGGTGCCTGGTACTGGATGCGAGGCATGTTCCTGGTGGCGGAGCCAGCACCGAGGAGACCCTGCTGCCTGGCTACGCCATCGACACCTGCGCCACCGGTCACACGCTGATCCGGGTCAACCCGCTGCTCACCGACGACGAGCTGGGGCTGATCGCCGACTACGGGCTGCGCTATATCGATCCTGACCCGGTCGCCCACGTCGCGTTCCCGGACGGTGAGCAGCTGACCATGTGGCTGGACCGGGACCGCACCGCCGCGGAGATCGCCAGGTTCTCGGCCGCTGACGCCGCCGCGTACCTGCGCCTGCTCGCCGAGTACGACGAGGTGAAGTCTGTTTTCAGCAGCTCGCAGTTCACGCCGGTCGGGTTTGGCCCGTCCTTGGATGCCCGGCTGGCAGAGCACCCACGCGGCCGCCTGTGGCAGCGCCGGCGAGCGCTGTCCGCGTGGGATGTGATCAGGCACGAGTTCGGCAGCCGGCATGTCCAGTCGTTCATGCTGTGGATGGCATTCCAGACCAACCAGGCGGTCGACGTACCCGGTTCGGGTGTGCTCGCCTATTCACTTATCTTCGGCCGTCAGCAGCGCAGCTGGTCGATCCTGGCCGGCGGGTCCGGGCGGCTGACCGAGGCGCTGACCGGGTACTTGCACAGCCACGGCGGCACGGTGCTGTGCGGCAAGCGCGTCACCCGCCTGCTGCTGGACGGGGACCGCTGCGCCGGGGTAGAGACCGCGGATGGCGGTCAGTACCGGGCCGCGAAGGCTGTCCTGTCGACGATTCACGTCGTCCATCTGCGGGACATGGCGCCTGCGCAGGCGTGGCCGGAAGAGTTCCACTACGGCATCGACACCTACGACGTGGGTATCCCCGGCTTCGGCGTCTATCTCGCGACCAGCGCACCGCCGGAGTTCGCCGTCCCCGGCGGCGGCAGCAGGACCGCCGTGTCGGCAGGGACCGCCGGATGGCCCGAAGACATCATCCGGCTCGGGCAGGACCTGCGGGCCGGCCGGTTCGTCGCGGACGTGCCGTGGCTCCTGGTGGCGACGCCCACCCTCGCCGACCCGGCCAGGGCGCCGGCCGGCAAGCACACCGTCAAGCTGCTCAGCCAGCAGGTCTACGAACTGCCCGCCGCGATGCCCGGCTGGGACGTGGTCAAGGCCGAGCATGCCCGGCGCCAGCTTGAGCACCTGCGCAGATTCGCGCCGGGTTTCACCGACGACCTGATCCTCGCCCAGCTCGTCAGCTCGCCGGCGGACTACGAGCAGGCCAATCCTCACATGGTGCACGGCGCGTTCCACGGCGGAGACCGCGGCGTGGCGCAAAGCGGCTCGCTGCGTCCCGTACCTGGCTGGGCCTCGCACCGCATGCCGATCCCCGGCCTTTACCAGACCGGCGCGACCACCCATCCAGGCGGCTCGATCACCGGCGCCCCCGGCCGGAACGCGGCCATCGTGCTGCTGCACGACCTTGGTCACGACCCAGCCGAAGTGATGAGCGCCTTACCGGCAGGCTCCGGGAGTGTCCGGCGTCCGGCCACACAGCGTGTCGGACCGTGTCGGCGCTGGGTTTGGCCAGGCGGCCGGTGCTCGGGGATGAGATCATCGGTCGGCGTGCTGTGCGCACGTGGATGCGTGGCGGCAGCCGCGGAAAGGAGTCCTTGATGAGCGAGGAAGTCAGGTACATCCGGGGCAATGACCGCGCCGCCGGGCTCGCTCGGCGACCCGACGTCGCGGCGGAACCTGGGCAGATCCGCCGTGACTTCGACGAGGCAGACCGAACGTACGCCATGGGCCTGGCTCTGCTGCGGCAGGCCGCCCATATGACCCAGGTCGAGATCGCCCGCCGGCTGGGCGTCACCCAGGGCGCGCTTAGCTGGGCGGAACAGCAGCACGACCTGCTGTTGTCCACCCTCAACTCCTACGTGCAGGCGGTCGGCGGGCAGGCGAGCGTGCTGCTCCGGTTCGCCGACGGACACCAGACCGAGCTCGACCTCTCCCAGCTCACCTGAGCCGTGCCCGACCGCTCGGCTACGCGGGAGAGGCTGCCGGTTCGAATCCGGGTTGCCCCGACGTTTCGCGCGCGCTCCGTTGTGCAAGCTGTCCGCAATGCCCGCTTATATCCGGTACGTTCGGTGCTAGCTCCGGCTCCCAAAGAGGGGTCGAAATTATTGCGGACACTTACCCCCCCAGATCGGGAGGGTAAGTGTCCGCAATAATCTGGCGCGGCCGCCGGCGCGCCCAGAATGTGGCTTATGTTCGTTTCCGGCGGGGGCGCGGGATGGCAATGAGACCCGCGGCACGCCGCGAGCGCACGTCTGAAAACGCCTCGCCTGGCGCCTTTCCCGGCACGAAACCTGTGCGGCGCGGAACTCAGGTCGGCGAGCCCTGACCGAATACAAGCCTGTGACGCCTCATGAACAGCTACTGCCGATCAGTTGCCCAGGCCGCGGCCGCCGTCGACGACGAGGCGCTGACCGGTGATGAAGCCCGCGTCGTCGGAGGCGAGGAAGCTCACCGCGCCGGCGATATCGCCGGGCGTGCCCATCCGCCCGGCGGGCACCGTGGCGAGGTATGCCTGCCTGACCTCATCGGGGACATCGGCGTGGCGCTCTACCGGGATGAAGCCGGGTGCGACCGTGTTCACGGTGATGCCGAAGGCGGCCAGTTCGCGCGCCCAGCTGCGGGCCAGGCCGATCTGTGCGCTCTTGGCGGTGGCGTAGGCGGACCGGCCGGGCGGCGGCCGGTGCGCGACCTCGGAGTCGATGTGCACGATGCGGCCGTACCGCCGGGCCTGCATTCCGGGCAGCACCGCGCGGCCGAGCAGCACCGGGCTCTTGACGAAGAAGTCCAGCTGAGCAAGATGATCAGCCCAGGTCACTTCGGCCACCGCGGCTTCGGGCTGCGGGCCGGTGGCGTTGAGTACCAGCACGTCCACCGGGCCCAGCGAGTCAGTGACCGCGGCGACCAGCCCGGCAACCTGGCCCTCGTCGGTGACATCGGCGCAAAAGGCGGCGGCCGTGCCGCCATCGTCACCGATGCTGCCGCTGACGACAGCTACCTGCTCGTCGCCGGGCCGGCCGTTGACCGCGACGGCGAACCCGTCCCCGGCAAGGCGCCGCGCGATCACCGCGCCCAGACCCCGCGAGCTACCCGTTACCAGCGCGACCTTTCCATTCCTGCCTGCCATCAGGCGATCATCCCACCGCACCGCCAGCTCGGTCGCGAGTGAGGATTTCCGCCGCCCCGCCGACTGCTAGCGGCGGCCCTGGCAAGCCGACGGCGGCGCGCGCATACTGAGTGCGCGAATACTGAGTGCTCGGATACCGAGCGCGCGAATACCCGTCGGGAGCACTGCGAAGGAGCTTGGCATGACCGAGCCAGTGACCGGTGATGCCGGATACCGGGCGACGCAGCCCTCCCGCAGGTCGGTGCTGGCGTCGGTGGCCGGGGTGGGCCTGGTCGGCCTCACCGGCCTGCCCCGCACGCACCCCACGCACCCCACGCGAACACAACCTCGGGCCGCGGCGACCTTGACCAACCTGCAAATGGCCGGGCAGCGGGTGATCTCGTCCTATTCCGGCCTGACTCCGCCGCAGAGCCTGTTCAACGACATCATCGCCGGCCAGACCGCCGGGGTGATCTTCTTCGGCGGGAACATCTCCAGCGACTCTCAGATCGCGGGGGTGATCAGTCAGCTGCGTCAGGCCCAGGCGCAGAGTCCGATCGGCATCCCGCTGCTGCTGATGACCGACCAGGAAGGCGGTGAGGTCCGCCGGCTGCCGGGCGCGCCCACCCAGTCGGAGAAGCAGATCGGCGCGTCAACCAATCCCGTCTCCGCCGCCACCAGCGCGGGCACCGGCGCGGGCCAGAACCTCGCCGGGGTCGGCATGAACGTCAATCTCGCCCCCGTCCTGGACGTCTACTACAAGTCCGGTAACTTCATCGACCAGTTCCAGCGGTCCTACAGCCATAACGCCGCCATCGTGCAGGAATGCGGCCAGGCGTTCATCACGGCCCAGCAGGCAACCGGCGTGGCCGCCACCGCCAAGCACTTCCCCGGCCTGGGCTCAGCGACAAGGAGCCAGAACACCGATGCCGGGCCGGTCACCCTGACCGTATCGCTCAGCCAGCTGCACAGCATCGACGAGGTGCCTTACCCCACCGCGATCACCGCGGGGGTCAAGCTGATCATGGTGTCCTGGGCGATCTATCCGGCGCTGGACCCCAAGCTTCCGGCCGGCCTGTCCCCGACGATCATCGGGCAGGAACTCCGCGGCCGTAACAACTTCACCGGCGTGACCATCACCGACGCGCTGGAAGCCGGCGCGCTGAACGCGTTCGGCTCCACCGGGCAGAAGGCGGTGACCGCGGCCGGCGCGGGCATGGACCTCATCCTCTGCTCGGCCCAGGACGTCACCCAGGCAGAGGCAGCCACTTCCGCACTGGCCACCGCGCTCGGCAACGGCCAGCTCGATCCCACCGCGTTCAGCAATGCGGTCAACCGCGTCAACACACTGCGCGCCGGCCTGTTCTGACCAACCGGTTACGTCATCGGCATTCCGGTCATGCCGGAGGCGTGCAGGCCGGGAAGCAGCCATGGGAACCAGATGGCCGCGACGCCCACCCCCGCGAGCACGACGCCGACGGCTAGGCCGAACGGCTTGCCGTAACGCCACAGCTTCTCGGCGAAGACGACCACCGCCAGCGCCGCCATCGCCGCCAGGTTCATCACCCCGACCGCGACCAGCACGATCATCAGGGCCCAGCAGCACCCGGCGCAGGTCGCCCCGTGATGCAGGCCGACGCGGGTATCCCGGCCGCGGCCCTTGAAGCCGACGTAATACATCAGCGCGCCGATAGGCGAGCGGCAGTGGCGCAGGCACCAGTCCTTCCAGGGGGTGACCTGATAAATGCCCGCGCCGATGAAGATCGCCACGCCGAGCCACTTCGCCGCCGTCGGCGACGCCGTGAGCAGCCGCCCGGTTCCGGTAAGGATCGCGAAGGCGAGCGCCCCGAACGCGGCCCAGACCAGGAGGTAGCCGCCGAGGAACGCACTCATCCGCACGACACGCTCGAAGCCCGCCGAGACACCGCTTATCGAACGCGTCCACAGCACCGCGACCGGGGCGACAGACGGCAGCATCATCGCGCTCATCATCAGCACCCACAGGCCCAGGAAGGGCGGCAGCGCGAGGCCCATGGTTCCGGGTCCGTTGCCCATGTGGCGGGCCAGTATGACGGTAACCGTCCAGGCCACCGCCGCCAGCGCCGCGACCGCCAGCCAGGGCGCGGCGAGCTCACGCGCCGGCAGGGCTTGCACAGGCCGGCTGGCAGCCGCCGGCCCAGCCTGATGAGCCATGGCCGAACCCCGCTCAGCCCTCGTACCGGAAATCGGTGACGAAGCTGTTCGTTCCCGAGAAATCGACGCTCCAGTGGCCGTGGTAGCTCACGTCGTTCGCCCTGGCCTGCCGGACAGGCTGGGTGACGGCGCCGAACGGGGCGTTCGTGATCACGGCCGGTTCCTGGCTGTCCATCCCTGCCACCTGCTCACTGCTCATGGAAAGAGCGCCCGCGACCTCAGCGTGCAGCGAACCGTCCGACTTCTCGAACGTGATCGCCGCCGGCGCCACTCCGGCGACTTCACCGATCAGCGGGGCCAGCCCGGCGAGATAGCCGCCAGCGCCCCCGGAGAAGACCGCGCCCAGCGCTTCGGACTGTTCGGCAGAGGCGCGGTCGTCCAGGTAGAGCGCTACCTTCCAGCCGCCGTCGGTCATCCGCTTCGGCGCATGCACGGCCATCACCGCGTTAAGACCCGACAGGTCCACCCCATCCTTGTTGCCGCCGGTGACGTGCCAGGCCAGCATGACGTCGCAGTTGTCCTGGGTAGCCGCCCCCAGCCAGACGCAGTTGCAGCTGACGTCGCAGTTGCACACTTCGAAATAGTCGCCTTCGACCATGAAGCTCATGGCACTCCCCTCACCTGTTCGGGTCCGCCGAAATCGACACCCGACATGCTTTGGCCTTACCACCACGTCGGCCGGCACGCAAGACCCATCCTCGGCCCGCGGTGGCTTGTTTCATGATCAATGTCCGGCAGTCACCCCGACCGCGCGCCGGTCGTGCTGAGCGGCTCGGGCGCACCGACGTCCGAGCCCGACGCGGCCGGACCGTAGCTGCCGAACCAGGTCGGCAAGGATGCGTCGACCAGCGCGCTGTCGTGCCGCCTGCCCGCAATGCTCCGTCGCCCGGTGGGTCTGCGGCAGGCTCGATCTGTGTCGGTTAACGTGCCGGATTTTCCCTCCGTGGTAACGGGACCCCTGGTCACGAGGGTCGATCCACCACAAAGGGGAAATCGTCCACGTTGCTGACGGGCTGACGGTGCGCTCCTATCCCAGTAGTCGCACATTGCACTCCAGCCACAGGCTGCGCGCACGCCGCCAGGCCCGGCGACCGGCGCGGCCGCGCGCACCCAAATTCGCCAACCCGATCCGGGGTAAGCCATCGTCACCCGGAGGATGGTCGCATTCGCGAGAAGATTTTGTTTGCGCTGGTCAGGAGGCCGCTCGGGTCGATCTTCTAGGTCAGTGTCCGCAATAATCTGGCGCGCCTGGCGATGCGCCCGGTATGTTCCGGTTCGAGCGGGGTGGGCTGCCTATCGCGGCCGGTCGTCACGCTTCCGACGACGGTGCCGCGGGAAGCACGCCAAGCTGTCTGAGCCGGGAGAGGACGTCGACGACCCCCGAAGCCTCAGCGATCCGGTCGCCCGCGAAGCAGAGCATCAGGATCTCGTCGACGGAGTG
>DASRFJ010000153.1:0-63966 GCA_035651595.1 Streptosporangiaceae bacterium
CGTCACCCCGCCGCCCCCCGGTCACCCGCCGGCCCCCGTCACCTCTCCCCCCGTCACCCGCCGCCTCCCCCGCCGCAGACCGGGACATATTCCACATTTCGGACGCGCTATCGGGGGCTCCAGATTATTGCGGACAGTTACCTACCCAGATTGGGGGTAACTGTCCGCAATCATTCCAGGGCATGCCTGGCTCACTGGCTGCACGGCGGGCCAGCGGCTGGCTCGATGGGCCTGGATAACGTGGCGGATCGCCCCTTCGTGGTAACTGGACCCCCGTTGACGAGGGTCGGTCTTCCACGAAGGGGAAATCTTCCACGTTGATGACGGATTGCGGGTGTGCTCCTGTTCCCAGAAGTTGCACAATGCACTCCAGGCACAGGCCGCTCGCCGGCTAGGCCGCGGCGGCCCGCCCCCTGGCCGACACGGCCGCGCATATGCAATAGCCAACGGTGTCCAGTTGGGGGGTAAGTAGTAATCTTTCTGCGGCCGACTTGCTAGAGCCGGGGCGCGGCCGTTTTCTGGCGATTAGCCCGTATCGGTGGCAGCGGGCCACCGTGACCTTCCATCATGTCGTGAGTGGATACGGAGGCGGTCACGAGGCTCAGCGCGGCGGTGAACGCCGCGCGGGGCGGCGACGCCGACGCGTTCCGGGCGCTGTTCCGGGACATGCAGCCACGGCTGCTGCGTTACCTGGGCACGCTGGCCGGCGACGACGCGGAGGACGTGGCGTCGGAGACGTGGCTGCAGGTCGCCCGCGACATCGGCGGCTTCGAGGGAGACTATGCGGGGTTCCGCGGCTGGGTCACGACCATCGCCAGGCACCGCGCCCTCGACGAGGCGCGCCGCCGCGTCCGGCGGCCGGCCGTAGCGGTGCCCGCCGACGACCTGACCGCCCTGCCCGCGGCGAACGACACCGCCGCGGACGGCATCGAGGCCGTCTCCACCGCGGCCGCGCTTCGGCTGATCGCCACGTTGCCGCCCGATCAGGCGGAAGCGGTGCTGCTGCGCGCCGTGATCGGACTGGACGCCGAAGCGGCCGGCCGGGTGGTCGGCAAGCGCGCGGGAGCGGTGCGCACCGCCGCCCATCGCGGGCTGCGCACGCTCGCGCGGCGGCTGGCACAGGACGGGCTCGCACAGGACGGGCTCGCACAGAACGTATCCGCACGAGACGGAGGAGTGACACAGAAGGACGGAGTGACACAAGCGAGGAGCTTGGCGCTGAAGGACATGAGATGAACACACGCCATTCCCACGGGATCAGCCGCAACGCCGCTGAGCTGCTGCTCGACGGCCACGCTGACCCGGATGCCGACCAGCTCACCCGCGTACTGGCCGCCGCGACGGCGCCGCCGCGGGACGGTGAGCTGGCCGGAGAGCAGATGGCGATGGCCGCGTTCGAAGCGAGTCGTCTCGTTCCTGTCGCCACTTCCGTCACTTCTAAGAAAGAGCACAAGTCCATGCTCGGGAAGCTCTTCACCGTCAAGGTGATCGCCTCGTCCGTTGCCGCCCTCGCCACCGGAGGCGCCGCGATCGCCGCGTCCACCTCCGCGTTCAGCGGCCCTGCCCACGTGACCGCCACCGTATCCGCCACGCCGTCGGCCGTGGCCAGCACGCCCAGTGCTCCCGTCAGCACGTTGCCCAGCACACCGCCGGCCAGCCACCCACGCGCCACCATCGCGCCCCAGTCCGCGGCGAGCACCGCGCCGGCGCAGCCGGCGTCCAGCAGCCCGACGGCCAGCACCCCGACGCTGCCGCAGACCGCGGCGGCATTGTGCACGACGCTGGCGGGCGACGTCGTCTCCGCCAGCGGCAGCTCGCTCAGCCCGTCCGGCCTGGTGCAGGCGCTGAGCAAGACTTCGGTGGCCCAGACGCTGAGCAACCACAGCAAGCACTTCGCCTCGCTGATCTCCACCGCGCAGTCGGTCGCGAACGTGCCGGACTACTGCGCGCTGCTGCTCGGCCTGCCTCAGCTCCCCGACCCGAGCCAGCTGGCGCAACTGCCCGGCGCGCTGCTCGGTCAGCTGCTGACCGCGCTCCCGACGTCGACGCTGGCCCAGATACTGACCGCGCTGCCGTCGGCCACGCTGTCCCAGGTACTGAGCGCGCTGCCGACCTCGGCGCTGTCCACGATCGTGACCACGCTGCCGGCGTCGGTCGTGGCGCAGCTGCTCCAGGAAGTACCCACGTCGACGCTCACCCAGCTGCCGCAGTCCGTGCTCTCCCAGCTGCCGCCGTCGGTGCTGTCGCTGCTGCCGAGCTCAATCCTCGGGATTATCTGACCCGGATCTCCGCCAACACAGCGCTGTAGGGTGTGCGGCGCTTTCCACGGGCGGGACGGTGGCTGCGGGGCCACCGTCCCGCCCGGATCTTTTCCGCACTTTTTCAGGTACCAGAGCGACAAAAATCGCCTCGATGGCGCTGAGCTAAATATGACGACATGCCGGACATCTGACTCTGGCGGTTACCCCGGCTGGCCACGGCGATCCGTGGCCATGTCCCCGGTCCCGCCATCGCATCCGCGCACTACGTCTGCGGCAAGGCCGCTCCAGCAAGTACCGGTGACCCGTGGCTGGCCGACCGCCGCGCCGCGCGCGTTCGGTGCCGGGTCGGACAGCCCGGTGCGGCGCCCTCAGCGCACGCCCAGCGGGGCGCTTCGTGCGGTCAGGCCGAACCTGTCTCCTCCCCCAGTCGACATCCTGCGACGTGTACGCGACGGCTTGAAAAGGCTGTTAGCGGATGAGCCGGTCGGCCGACGCGCCAGCTGGTTCCGAAGTCCGGCCGGGGGTCACGGATCTTTCCGGTGCGGTCCACGACGCGCAGCAAGGGGACGCCGCGGCGTTCCGCGCGCTCTACCGCGACACCCAGCCGAGGCTGCTCAGGTACCTGTATTCGCTGGTAGGCGACGACGCGGAAGACGTGGCTTCGGAAACCTGGCTCCAGGTCGCCAGGGACCTGGCCAGCTTCACCGGGGACCACGACGGCTTCCGGGGGTGGGTAACCACGATCGGGCGTCATCGTGCCTTGGACCACCTGCGGCGGAACAGCCGCCGGGCGGCAGCCGTCCTGGTACCGATCGAGGATCTGGCGGGGCTGGCCGCCGGCGATGACACCGCCGCGGGTGCGCTCGAAGCGATATCCACCGACGCGGCCATCCGGCTGATCACCACGCTGCCCCGCGATCAGGCCGAGGCTGTGCTGTTGCGTGCCGTGGTCGGGCTGGACGCGGACCGCGCCGGGCAGGTGCTGGGCAAGCGAGCCGGCGCGGTGCGGACCGCGGCCCACCGCGGGCTGCGCTCACTCGCCAAGCGCCTCGACGCACACGAGTTATCCTGGCGGGCGCAGCTTATCCGGGAGGGCGCAGTGCCGCGCGGCCGGCGATGAGGGCCTGCGCGGCGGCGACCGCCTTGGCGGCCGCGCTCTCGACGGCTTCTGGGCCTTGGCCGTAATCGCCGTCGATGAACAGCATGGCGTGGCCGTGCGCGCACGCCTCGACGGCGTCGGACAGCGCGCCGGCCGTCACCGCGTCACCGTCGCACACCTCGAGGACGACGGTGAGCAGGGCATCCACCGGTTCCCAGGCACGTTGCAGCTCCGGATAGCGGCTCTTGTCCAGGCCCGAGCTGAAGATCGTGTCGAACAGCGGGCGCTGCTGCGCGGCGAACCTGACGTACGCTCCGGCCATCGCGGCCAGCCGCCGCGCCGGGGTGTCGGCGGCGTCCGCGGCGCTGGCCAGCATGGTCGCGAACACGCGCAGGGCCCGCGCCGTCACCGCGGCGAGCAGTTCGTCACGGTCGGCGAAGTGCCGGTACGGGGCCGCCGTGGTCACCCCGAGGCGGCGGCTCGCCTCGGCAAGCGAGAAGCCGCGGACGCCTCGTTCGCCGATGACGTCGACCGCCGCGTCGACCAGCGCGGACCGCAGGTCGCCGTGATGGTAGCGTCCCCCCTTGGCTGGCATTCCCTCAGCTTAGGGCGGCGTACGCGACCCCGGTCAGCTGCTCGGACACCTGCCAGAGCCTGGCCTGGTCAGCCTCGTCGCGGGATCGGGCGCTCGACTCCACCACCGCCGGATAACCGGTGTAGAACCGGCGGCGCAGGCCGTACCGGCGCGGCCCGTAGTACGCACCGCCACTGGCGGCGGGGTCGGTGGCCGCGCGCAGGGCAGGGAGGGCGCCCATCCGGACGTTCTGCACCGCCCAGAAGTTGATGGGCCGCATGGCCGGGCTGAGCAGGAACCGCTGCGGTCTGGATCGATTCACGAACAGGTCCGTGAGCACGACACCGGGATGGCAGGCAAGCGCGATCACCCCGGAGCCCGCGGCCCGGAGTCGCCGGTCCAGTTCGTAGGTGAAGAGCAGGTTCGCCAGCTTCGACTGCGCATACGCCCGATCCGGGTGATAAACCCGCTCGGATTGCAGGTCGTCGAAGTTCACGACGCCGTCCAGGTGGCCGATGCTGCTCACGGTCACGATCCGCGCGCCCTCGGGTAGCCGGTCCAGCAGCAGCCCAGTCAGGGCGAACGGTCCGAGGTGGTTGGTGGCCAAGGTCAGCTCGAAACCGTCCTCGGTCCGCCGGTAGGGCACCTCCATCACCCCGGCGTTGTTGATCAGCAGGTCCACGCGGGGGAACCCGGCGCGGATCTGTTCGGCGGCGCTGCGCACGCTGGCCTGCGACGCCAGGTCCAGGCGGACGACCGACGTGCGGCCTGCCCCGTGCATGGCGGCGAGCCGGCCGGCCGCGTGCCTGGCCTTGTCCAGGTTCCGGCAGGCGAGCACCACATGGGCGCCACGCGCCACCAAGATTTGCGTCACTCGCCAGCCGAGCCCGGCGTTCGCGCCGGTGACCACCGCCGTGCGTCCGGACAGATCTGGGATATCGGCCTCGGTCCACTGCCGGCGATCGGCAGCCTGCTGCTTCGTCATCGCGATCGACCCGTCCACTCATGTAAGAGTCACTAACAATGTTATTGACAGTAACATCGTGACGCGCGGCTGTCGAGAGGCGACGTCCGCGTGACGGACGGGGGATGGGCCCAGGGCAGGCGCCCGGATTTGCGTGGAAGTTTTGGGCATGGCGGAATTCTGGGCGCCGGATTCGTACCTCGAACGTCCGTAAAGCCCAGAATTCCGCGCTGTCGCCACGGCCGGTTTAACATCGGCGGCCGGTGCCGGGCTATTTCCCGGTGGCCGCCTTGAACTTGACGACAAGCTCCGCGGGTATGCGACCGCGGTCCTTGACTTCGATGCCTTGCGACTTGGCCCAGTCACGCACCTCGGTGGTGTTCACCCCGCTGGAGCCTCCCCGGCTGCCGCGCGCCGGCCGGCGGCTGCTGCCCGGGCTGCGCCTGGCCGCCTCGACGTACCGGGCGAGCGAGGCGCGCAGCGCCTGTGCGTGCTTGGCGTTCAGGTCAATCTCGTAATCGGCGCCGTCGAGGCCGAAGCGGACGGTGCCCTCAGCCTCGCTGCCATCAAGGTCATCGACAAACAGGGTCTGGATCTTCTGGGCCACCGGCCTACTCCATTCTCAACACTGGTCTGGCGCACCAGCGTAGATCATCTACGGCACCAATGTGTGCAGCGACAGCGGCGGGTCGAACGAAATTGAACCGTTTCTCGGAAACCGGAGTCAGGACGGCGGGGCGGCGCTTTCATTGGGTGCTTTGGCGGTTGCGGAATGGAGTGATGCCGTGCGCATTCCGGGTCGGGACGCGGGGGCTGTCAGACTTGTATGTGGCGGGGGCATCCACGGGGAGGCCGGATGGCGCGCAGGGGTCTGCTCACCCAGCTACGCAACCCGCCCGGCGGCCGCGACGCGCGGACCATGCTGACCGCCCAGTTCCTCGACCGCACCGGCACCGGGGTGTGGAACGCCACCGCCGTGCTGTACTTCACCGTCGAGGCCGGGTTCGACGCCCGCCGCATCGGGCTGATGATCGGCGCGGGGGGTGTGGCCGGCGTGCTCGGCTCCCCGGTCGCCGGGCGGCTGGCCGCGCGCTATCCGGTGCGCTGGCTGCTTACCTGGTGTCATCTGCTGCGCATGGTGACGCTGTGCGTGATCGTGTCGTCGACCGCGTTCGGCGTGCTGCAGGCCGCGGTCGCGCTGACCGTCTTCGGGGACCGCGCCGCGAAGACGCTGGAGATGCTGTTCGCCGCCGAGGTCGCGGGACCGGAGCGGGACGCCTACCGGGTGCTGATCCTGGTCGACGCCCTGTCGTTCGCGGTGATCTCGCTGCTGCTGCGCCGGATCCGCGGCGCCGCACCCGCCCGCCCCGTCAAACCGGATCCGGCGGGAGGCCCGGCGACGAACGCGAGCCCGTGGCGGGACGCCGGGTACCTCGGCTTCGTGCTGCTCGACATCGTCATGACCACCGACGACCCGGTGCTCAACGTGGGCCTGCCGCTATGGCTGCTCACCCGCACCAAGGCTCCGCACACGCTCGTGCCGGCGTTCCTGATCGTCAACACGGTGCTCGTCGTCGCGCTGCAGCTGCGCGTCTCCGCCGCGACCAACGGCCCGCGCGATGCCGCGAAGGCGGTCGGCCGCTACGGGCTGATCATGCTCGCGTGCTGCGCCTGCCTGGCCGCCGCGGCCGAGTGCGACGCACTGCTCGCCTCGGTCGTGCTGCTCACGGCCGCCGCGTTGCAGACGCTCGCGGAGCTGATGCGCTCGGTCAGCTCCTGGGAGCTGGCCGTTTCGCTGGCGCCCGTGTCCGCGCGCCCGGCCTACCTGGGGGTGGCCGGGATGTCCCAATCGGTGCAGAAGTCCGTCGGGCCGCTGGTGCTGACCGGTGTCGTGATGGCCGCTGGGCCGCTGGGCTGGCTCGGCCTCGGCGGCGCGGTGGCCGGACTGTCCGTCCGTCAGCGGCGCGGCTGCCTGCGCAAGCTGGACCGCCCGGCCGCCGCCGGTGTGGCAAGCTCAGTGCCATGCAGCGGCTCATAACGACGGCGGTGACACGTTAGTGGCCGGGTATTCGGGCCGGCCGCAGGCGGCCAAGCTCGGTCTCAAGCCGGGGATGCGGCTGGCCCTGACCGGCCGGCCAGACGGCTGGCAGCTCACCGATCCGCCGGAGGACCTGGTTTCGGCGGGAGGCGCGGACGCGCCCGCTGACGTGATCATCGCGTTCTGCCGCGCGGCGGCCGAACTGGACGCGGAGCTGCCCGGCCTGGCGAAGCGGATCTTCCCGGCCGGGGCGATCTGGGTGGCCTGGCCGCGCCGCGCCGCGGGGCACCGCAGCGACATCACCGACAACGTGATCCGCGCGATAGCGCTCCCGCTCGGCCTCGTCGACGTCAAGGTCGCCGCGATCGACGACGACTGGTCCGGCCTGCGTTTGGTCTGGCGAGTGGTGAACCGCGGCGGGAGCGCCCCCGTTCCATAAGGTAAGCATCGCGACGATCTGGTGCCAGGACCGGGTGTCACGCGACGCGATCCACGCTTCATATCCCGAGGATTCGCGATGGCACACCTGCTCGACCGGCGCCGGGCCGTTGCCCGGACCACACTGCTCGTCCACGTCACCGCGGTGGTCGTGCTGCTGATGCTCACGGCAGGCACCGAAGGGCCGGCCGCGCACGGCACCGGGACCAGCCTCACGCTCGCGAGGTTCCAGCTGTTCTTGCTGGCCGTGGCCGGGCTGACGCAGGTGTTCATGGCCGGCCGGTGGACCCAGTACGCGGTCCTGGTGCGTCAGGCCACCATGGGCGACCCGCCGCCCGCCGACCGAGGCGGGGTCCGGGCGCTGATGGCGATGACGCTCGCCGCCGCCTGGCTGGCCGAGATCAGCCTCGTGCCGGTGGCTGTCTACCAGGTCGAGCACGGCGGCCGGCTCAGCCCGCGGGCACGGGCCAGATGAGCAGCACGGGGCACGGCGCGTGGTCGACGACGAAGCGGGTCGCCTTGCCCAGGCTCTTCGGGCCCGGGCGGGTCTGGTCGCCGTCCCTGGCCACGATCAGCAGGTCCGCGCCGGCCGCCGCGGCCACCACCTCCCGCTCGGCGGGCCCGCGGCGCTGAACGCGCGAGCACGGCCGCGCCAGCCGCCGGGCGGCGGCCTCGAGCAGTTCGCCGGCGCGGGTCGCGGCGAGATCCGCGACGTGCGGCCCAGGATCGCGGCCGTGCTGATGACGGCCGAGCAGGCCGACATACGCGCCGTGCGCGGCATCCGCCACGTCGGGCGGGGCGACATAGAGCAGCGTGATGGCCGCGTCGCCGGGCGCGATCGACCGCGCGGCGTCGACGCTGGCGTGCCAGGTGCCTTCGGCCACCCAGACGAGCACGGTCATGTGCTCAGCCTCCCACCACTCGCAGCGCGACCCACAGCGCCAGTACCGACACGGCCAGCGCGGCGGGCACGGTCGCCAGACCGAGCCGGGTGAACTCGCGCAGGGACGGCCCCGATCCGTGCTGGTGCAGCACGCGACGCCAGAGCAGGGTCGCCAGCGACCCGGTGTACGTCAGGTTCGGCCCGATGTTGGTGCCGAGCAGCACCGCCAGCACGGCGCCCGCGCCGGACGGCGCGACCAGCGGGAGGAGCACGAGCACGGCCGGCAGGTTGTTGATCACGTTGGCCAGCGCGGCGGCGAGCGCGGCGACCGCGAGCAGCGCGGGCAGCGAGGTCCCGCCCGGGATCACCGCGCCGAGCGCGTGCCCGAGGCCGTGCGCCACGACGGCCGCGACGACGATGCCCAGGCAGAGCACGAACAGCAGGAACGGCACGTCGGCGGAGCGAGCGAGCCGCACCGGGCTGGTTTCGCGGCGCGCCAGCGCCCGGCCGGCCAGCACCGCGGCGCCGGCCAGCGCCGCCCACGCCGGGTTCACGCCGACGGCCGAGGACACCACGAAACCGGCGAGCGTCAGCGCGACCACGACCACGGTGAACACCGGCATGCCCTCGTCGGAGACGTCGGCACGCTGCGCGCCCGCGGCCAGGTCCGCGCCGAAGAACCGGGCGAAGACCAGGTACTCGACACCGATCACGGCGAGCCACGGCAACGCCATCAGCGCGGCGAACCGGCCGAACGCAAGCCCGCTCAACGCGAGCGCGAGCAGGTTGGTCAAGTTGGACACCGGCAGCAGCAGCGACGCCGAATTCGCCAGGTGCGTGCACGCGTAGACGTGCGGCTTGGCCCGCGCGCGCAGCCGCGCCGTGGTCGCGAACACCACCGGCGTCAGCAGCACCACCGTGGCATCCAGCGACAGCACCGCCGTGGTCACCGCCGCCACGGCGAACACCTGCACCAGCAGCCGGCGGGCCCGCCCGCGCGACGAACGCGCCATCCAGGCGCCGCAGAACCGGAACAACCCGTCATCCGCGCACAGTTGCGCGAGGACAAGGACCGCGGCGAGGAAACCGATCACCGGCCCAAGCCGCCGGGCCTCGGTGGTCGCGGCGTGCCAGGAGATCGCGCCGGACCCGGTCACCAGCGCGGCCGCCGGGACCGCGACGACCGCCTCCGGCCAGCCACGCGGCCGGATCACCGCCCAGGCGAGGATGGCGACCAGCACGACGGCCGAGAGCACCTCGGCGACGGCGCCGTTCAGCATAGGCTCCTGGTGCGGCTGATCATGATCAGCACGGTATCCGGAGACTTCGTGACAACTCGACGGCGGGGTCGCGCGTCACCTTTAACGGGGATCAGCCATATCCGGATGGGGCCCGCTCGCCATGCGGCTGGTGAGCGGGCCCGATTCGTCGAGCCAGCGTCGTTATGAATAATGTGAAAAGGTCGTCTCCAGCACACCCTCGCCGCTGGTCAGCCCCGGGAGCAGCCGGTCCACCTCGGCGATGAAGTCCGGGTGGCCGGGTGTATCGATCAGTTCACCGTCGTGCCCTTGACCTGGAACGACACCACCGCGGACTTGATCGTGATGCCGCGCTGGCGCTCCAAGGCGAGCGTGTCGGTCCGGGTACTGCCGTCATCGACGCTGCCGATCTCGTCGATGACACCGGCGGCGTAGAGCAGCCGCTCGGTCAGGCTTGTCTTGCCGGCGTCAACATGCGCCAGGATTCCGAGGTTGAGCATACGCACGACGCGTCATGTCCTCTGCATGGGTTGCGGATGCCTGCTGAGTCGACATGGTCGTGCCGCGCATGGGTCTGCCCTCCTCTCGTCTCAGTAGCACAAGACAGGCCCGGGAAGCGCAACGTATTATCCTCGCGACCGCCCGCCGCGCGCGTGTGCCCGGCGCCCCCGTCGGCCCCGGCGGCCCCCGGCGCTCCCGAACAACGTGTCGATTCACCGCTTCGTGGTAGCCTGACCCCCGAATACGGGGGTCAATCCGACACGATAGGGCTATCTACCACGCTGTAGGCGGGACCGGACGGGCCGGGCGGGGCGGATCAGCGGCGCGCGGCGCCTAGGTACCTGATGCCGACGGCGCGGATCTGGCCGGCGTCGATCGCGGCCTGCTCGTCGGCGGAGGTGACGCCGTCCAGGTCAGCGAAGCAGTACGGACCCTCGGCACGAAAGGTCTGGTCGAACCGCGCGTCCAGGCCGGCCATCATCCGCTCGCCGCGATGCAGGCCCTCCTCGGTCGCCCAGGCGCGCAGGTAGTCGTCCCAGGACAGGCCGGATTCGGCGAAGGCGGCGCGCTGGTGGTGCAGCCAGGTCGCCTCGTCGGACTCCAGGTCGTCGACCGGGGCAAGGTGGCCGAAGCACCAGCGGATCGTCGCCTCGTCCCACCGCTCCCAGGCCATCTCGATAACGATCAGCGGCGCGCCCGGCGCCAGCGACGCCGCGACGTGGTCGAGCGCCACGTCCAGGTCGGCCACGTGGTGGAGCGAGGTGCACGCGACGATGGCGTCGAGCGGTTTGGCCGGCCGGTACTGCTCGAACTCGACCCGCTCGTAGCCGGGCTCTTCTGGCGCGTTCGGGTCGACGCCGGTCGCGTCGTACCCGGCGGCGCGCAGCCTGGGCACGAACCCGCCACGCGTGCCGCAGCCGATCTCCACCACCGAGCCGCCATCCGGCGGGAGAGCCGGCCGGACGAACTCCCACATTTCCGCGAACCACTCGTCATACCGCTTCACTCCGCTAACGGTACTCCGAGCAGGTCCCGGGCCCGGAGAGCGAGCTGGAGGTCCAGCCGGCGATCCGGATCACGGAGCTGGTCGCCGAACAGTTCCTGGATCTGCCGCAGCCGGTACCGCACGGTCTGCGGGTGGACGTGCATGTGCTGCGCGACTTCGGCCGCGTTCTCGCCGAACTGGAGCCACGCGAGCATCGTCCGCGCGAGCCGGTCGCGCTGCCCCGGCCGGAGCCGCGCCAGCGGCGTCAGGTATCCGCCGAGCAGCGTCCGCGCCAGGTCCTCGTCGGCGAGCAACAGCAGCGTGGACAGGTGGTCGGCCGCCCGAACCGGCCCGTCGGCCGCGATGATGCCGCGGCGGGCCAGGCCTAGAGCCTGCCGCGCCCAGCGCAGCGACCGGGCCGCGGCGGCCAGCGGCACGGCCGGCCCGATCGCGGCCGGACGGCCCTGGCTGTACCGCCGCAGCGTCGCCTCGATCAGCGCGCCCCGGCCCGGCCCATCCGGATCGGGCAGCACCAGGCGCGGTTCCGGCCCCGCCAGGTCGGCCAGCAGCCCGGCCGGCGACGCCGGGAACGGGGCCCGCGGCGGGCCGTCGAGCACGGCCACCGCCACCCGGGCCGGCAGCGGCCACCCGGCGGACCTGGCCAGCCGGGCGACCAGCCCAGGCTCGGCCGGCGGGTCGGCCACGATGGCCTCGATCAGCGGATGCCCCTGGGGCTGCGCGCACGCGTCGGCAAGCTCGACGACCGCCGCGACCACCCGGGTGACCGCGTCGGAAAGCCGTCGCTGCTGCCCGGCCTCGCCAGGCACCGCCGCCAGCTCTTGGGTCATCGTCCACCGCCCGGACACACATCCCGCTCCGGACCATGCTCTGTTTCCGTGCTTTGCTTCCGTGTTACCGATAAGTAACTTGCAAGTCAAGACCTGTTTGTCACTTCGGTGACAAAGAGAAGGTTCGTTTCGTTGAGCGTGGCGCTAGGAACCGCGCGCGGATGCCGGCCAACCTGCTGGCATGCCCCGCTTCGCTGCCTTCCGCCTCGCTCTGGCCGTCGCCGCCGCCACGGCCGTGACCGCCGGCACCGCACTCGCCGCCGCGCCCGCCGCGCCCGCGCAGGCCCAGTCCCAGCTGCCGGTGAACTGGGACTTCGCCGCCGGCGCCCTGGCCGGCTTCCGCGCGCCCAGCACGCCGCCGCCCGGCGCGGACAACTGGGCGTGCAAACCCTCCGCCGCGCATCCCGACCCGGTCATCCTGGTGAACGGCACGTTCGCCAACCAGGACGACAACTGGCAGGCGGCCGCACCGCTGCTGGCCAACCACGGGTACTGCGTGTTCACGTTCAACTACGGCGGCACCGGCTTCGTCACCGCGACCGGTGACATCGCGACGTCCGCTCATGAGCTCGCCACGTTCGTCACGCAGGTCCGCGGCGCGACCGGGGCCGCTCGGGTAGATCTCGTCGGTCACTCGCAGGGCGGCATGATGCCGCGGTACTACCTGAAATTCCTCGGCGGCGCGGCGTTCGTTCACACGCTGGTCGGCCTCGCGCCGAGCAACCACGGCACGACGCTGGACGGCCTGACCAACCTGGTTGCCGCGTTCGGCGCGGCCGGGCTGGTGAACGGCGCGATCAACGCGCTGTGCACGGCGTGCGTCCAGCAGGAGGCCGGCTCGCCGTTCCTGACCAACCTGAACGCCGGGGGCGACACCGTGCCCGGCGTCGACTACACGGTCATCGAGTCCCGGGACGACGAGGTCGTCACCCCGTTCACCTCCGCGTTCCTCACCGGCCCCGGCGTCACCAACATCACCGTGCAGAACCAGTGTGCGTTCGACCAGACCGACCACCTGGAGATCGCGGCCGACCCGATCGCGCTCGCGGACGTGCTCAACGCGCTCGACCCCGCGGCCCCGGTCCGCGTCCCCTGCCTGCTAGTGCTCCCGGTGACCGGCCCGGTAGGCCTCGTCCCCTCCTTCTGATATCAGAACGACCTGTGGTTACACCTCCGTGACCGGGAATAGCCTGCGGGAACAGGCGTTGCGGTTAAAGAGGGGTTTTGCTCTCGGCAAGAGCGTTCCCTGACGTGTCCGCCCGCTACCCCGATCGAGTTGATGATCCGCCTTCCGTTCCAGAGTTCGCGTCCGGCCGGTGCCGCACGCAACCAGCTGATGCTCGTGCGCCGCCGTGCCCAGCCGGCCATGGTGTATATCGCCAGGCTGACCGGCACGGCGGTGTTCGCGTACCTGATAGCGCTTCAGTTGCCCGGCACGCCGCGCCCGGTGCTGGCGCCGCTGACCGCGCTGCTCGTGGCCCAGGCCACGTTGTTCCAGACGATCCGCAGCGCCATCCAGCGGGTCGGCGCGGTGACCGCGGGTGTGCTCGCCGCCGTCGCGGTCACCGCTTATGTCCCGTTCAGCTGGTGGGTGCTGGGTTTGCTGATCGCCGCCACACTGGCGCTTGGCATGGTGCTCCGGCTGGGCCAGGACATCCTCGAGGTGCCGATCAGCGCGATGCTGATCTTCTCCGTGGACACGCACGCCGCGGCCACCGCAAGGATCACCGACACGCTGGTTGGCGCCGGTGCCGGGCTGGCGGCCGGACTGCTGTTCGCGCCGCTGCGGGTGCAGCCGGCCAAGGAGGCGGTCAGCGAGCTGACCCAGCGGATGTCGGAGCTGCTCGGCACCATGGCGTCGGGGCTTGCCGAAGTGCCGTCGGCGCGGCGGGCCGGTGAGTGGCTGGACCGCACCCGCGCGCTGCGCGGCGAGATCGAGCGGCTCGACGACGCCCTGGACCAGGCCGAGGACAGCGTCCGGCTCAACCCGCGCCGGTTCCTGCTGCCGGACCCCGCGGCGGGCCTGCGGGAGGGAGTCGACACGCTGGAGCGGGCCGCCACCGACATGCGGGTGCTGGCCCGCTCGGTCGCGGACAGCGCGCGGCTGGACAGCGAGGACAGTCCGATCAGGGACGAGCAGACCCGCGCGCAGCTCGCCGCCATGCTTGGCGAGCTGAGCGCCGCCGTCCGCGCTTACGGCCAGCTGGTCGAGGCCGGCGACCCGGCGACGATCACCCCCGCCTCGACCGGCGAACTCCCCGCGGTGACGGCGGCCGCCGTGCCGCCCGGGATGCCGGCGCCGGCCGCGCGAGTCGAGGCCCGGCGCGCTGCGTTCGCCCCGGTGGCGGCCCGCAACCTGCGTGACCACCTGGCCGAAGCGCACAAGCGCCAGGATGAGCTGGCCGACCTGCTGCGGACCGACCCGGTGGAGCAGCCGGTGGGCTGGCCGCTGCGCGGCGAGATCCTCGCCCACGTGGACCGGCTGCGCGCCGAGCTCGAACCCCGGCGCCCGCCGGACCGCGCCGGCAGCACCGGCCCCATGCGCGCCCTCCCCCGCCGCGCCCGGCGCATCCGCCCCCCCGCCTGGCGCCGCTAACCCCATGCCGACCCCCGCGACCCCCAACCCCCGCCCAACCCAACCCCAACAATGCACATAAGCCACATTTCTGGCGAGCCGACAGGCGAGCCAGGTTATTGCGGACAGTTACCCCCCCGATATGGGGGGGTAACTGTCCGCAATAATTTCTAACCGCGTCCAGGGATCGCGACTATCGTCGAACGTACCGGACATAAGCGACCTTGAGCCTCGAGGAGGGCTTGTTCGCGGGTGGGGTCCAGGCCGATGTCGGGCCGGGGCGGCGGGTCGCCCTCGGCCTGAAGCCAGGCCCAGGTCGCGGCCACCGTATCGCGGACCGGACGGTCGGTGAGGCCGGCCGCTCGCGCGGCCGAGGCGTCGACCAGGTTGTGGTTGTCGTACTCGGGATCGCGCGGCAGCCAGATCGGCAGCTCGGTCCAGGGGCTGACCCCGGCGTCGAGTACTCGCTTCTGGGGGACCCAGACCAGGGTCGCGTCAGCCTCGGTTACGTCGACGGCCGCGTCGAGCAGCTCGCCCATCGTGGCGTGGCCCGGCTCCCCGGTCAGGTTGAAGGCGCCGGTCAGCCCGCGCCGCGCGGCATTGACCAGCCAGGCGGCCAGGTCCCTGACGTCGATGTACTGAAGCGGGGTGGCGGGATCGCCCGGGGCCAGCACGCTGCCGCCGCGCTCGATCCGGCGCAGCCACCAGGGCAGCCGGCCGATGTTCTCGTACGGCCCGAGGATCAGTCCCGGCCGCGCGATCAGCGTCCGGTCGCCGAAGGCCCGCAGCGCCGCAAGCTCGGCGCCCCGCTTGACGGCCGGGTAGTCGGCGAGGTCGGTGAGCGGTTCCGCGCGGTCCGGGTCCGCGTCCACCAGCGGCGCGTGCTCGTCGGCTTGCGGTGGCAGGGGGTCGGCGTAGACCGAGATCGTGGACACGTAGCCGTAGTGGCCCGCGCGGCCGGCCAGCACGCGTCCGGCGTCCGCGACCGCCTTGGGCGCGCCGCTCCAGGTGTCGATCACCGCGTCCCAGGTCTGGTCGCCGAGCGCCTCGGCCAGCGCGACCGGATCGGTCCGGTCGGCGGTCAGGGCCCGGACACCGGCGGCGTCCTTGCCGGTTTGTCCGCGGTTGAGGGTGGTGACGTCGATGCCTTCGGCCTGCGCGGCCTCGATGACGGCACGGCCGGCGAACCGGGTGCCGCCCAGGACGAGGAGCCTCATCGCGGTCCTGCCTCGACTCGGCTGAACATCGGCTTGGCGCGTTCCAGTTCGGTGGTCCAGCGGCATTCCTGCCACCAGGTCGCGCCGGCCTCGGCGAGCGGCCCGGTCCGGTCGGCGGCATCCCGCGGCGTGCTGCTGCCGCAGACGGACAGGTCGAACGGATCGCCGGCCTTGCCGTTCTCGGCTCGCTGCTCGGCGAGGAACTCGTTCACCTCGCGCACGAAGGCAGGATCCGGCTCCGGCGGCGGGCGGTTCCCCTCGGGGTCGAGGCCCTGTTCCTTCCGGATCGGCACCGCGCCGTCCCAGCGCGCGGCGCGGCGCATCGGGCGCTTGGCCGGCCAGTTGCCGCCCACCCAGATCGGCACCCGCGGGCGCTGCACGGGCACCGGGGCGAAAGCCACGCCGTCCACGACCACATGCTGCCCGTGGAAATTGACGGGCTCGCCAGACCACAGCTCGTTCAGCGCGAAGAGTCCTTCATCGAGCTTCGCGGCGAGGGCTACCGGGTCGGTCGTCTCGCCGAACGTGCCGTATTCGTCCTCGAACGGGGCGCCGAGGCCGACCCCGAGTATCATCCGGCCGCCGGTCAGCCGGTCGAGCGTGGTGATCTCCCTGGCCAGCTTGGACACGCGGCGGCGGGCCACCGGGGTGATCATCGTGCCGAGCCGGATGCGGCTGGTGGCGAGCGCCGCCGCGGTGAGCAGCACCCAAGGATCGGCTATCTCCCGGCGCAAATCCTTGTGATGGACGACGTGATCCCAGACGAACAGGCCATCCCAGCCGGCCTCCTCGGCCAGCCGGGCCAGGTCCGCGACCAGCCGCGGGTCGGCGAAATCGCCGAAGTTCGGGATGTTGACGGCGAAGCGCATTAGCCCATGCTGTCACCTGGCGCCTCCTGCGCGTTCGCGAGGGCGGTCAGCTCCGCCTCGCTCCAGCGCAGACGGCCCGCCTTGAGGTCGGCGGCGGTGCTCTGCACCCAGTCCAGCTCGGCGGCGATGACCGCGCGCAGGTACTCCGTGTCCAGCATGGTGATGCGGGGCAGCTGAGGCTCGGCGCCGAGGCTGGCGTCGATCTCCGCCAGCGAGGCTGCCAGGCGGTTCGCCCGCTGGTCGAGCAGGAAGGCCAGCTCGGCCGGGGACAGCATCATCACGAACGACAGCGCGGCCGGGAACTGCGGGAACTCGGTGACCGGCGCGGAGATCATCTCGGCCAGCCAGCGTCCGGCGACCTCGCGGCCGGCGTCGGTGATCTCGTACACGGTGCGCTCCGGGTAGCGCTGGTCGCGCTCGGTCTGGCTGACCGCGACCAGCCCGCCGGCCTGGAGCCGCTCGATGGTCCGGTACAGGCTGGCCGGCTGGCCGACGTTGACCACGTCGTCCTTGCCCCACTGCTTGATCAGCCGGCGGATCCCGTAGGGATGCAGGGGCTGGTAGCTGAGCAGGGACAGGACGGTCAGCGCCAGCGGTGAACTCTTCATGCTCTAGATACTAGTGCATCCGGACTGCTTGACAAGCAACTAGTTTCAATGCAACTATTGGCGACGTAAGCAGATGGCACTCCTCCCGAAGGGAATCACCCGAGATGAATACGACTCTTGGCGCTGGCGAGCTCATCCACGTCGACCACGGCACCGCGAAGCGGCTGGGCGACTGGACCACGGCGGACCGCGTGCACGTCCGAGCCCGCACCGGCAGCGTCATGCTCGACCTGCGTTCGGCCGGGCTGCCGGACGAGATCGAAGTCCACGTCGAGCTTGACCGCGCCACGCTCAAGCTGCTGGTGCCGGACGACGCCGTCGTCGACCAGTGGGGGCTGAGCTGGAGCGGTCGCGGCAAGGTGAAGGACGCCGCGGGCGGCGAGGGCGGCCGGCGTATCCGGCTGACCGGGGCCGCGCACAACAGCGAGTTCCGGATCAACCGCGGCGGCGTGGCGACGCTGTTCGCCATGTGCACCCGGGAGGGCTTCGCCGAGCTACGCCGGGCGCACAAGGAAAGCACTTACCCGTCCATCGTGGACGCCCGGTAGGGCGAGCCGTGGCAAACTACCCAGGTGGCCGCATTGAACTTGCCCGGATTGCCGTTCGCGCTCTCGCCTGAGGGCAATCCGCCGCCGGGGTGCCGGGTGCTCAACGGCGCGCTCATCCTGAGCGCGGCGGCGAACACCGACATGTTTGTCGATCCAGCGCATGACGCCACCCTCGGCCCGGGTCCGGACAGCGACCCCGTCGGCACCGCCGACTCCGCTAGCACCGAGTTGCCGGACGCGGGCCGGCTGGTGGGCCTGCCCCCGGCCGGCGACTTCACGCTGGCGGCCAAGGTCACGGTCGCGTTCGCGAGCACGTTCGACGCGGGCGTGCTGCTGCTCTATGCGGCCGACCGGCGCTGGGCGAAGCTGTGCTTCGAATACTCCCCGCAGAACACGCCGATGGCGGTCACCGTGGTGACCAGGGAGACGTCCGACGACTCCAACTCGTTCGAGGTCACCGGGAACACCCTGTGGCTGCGGGTCACCAGGACCGGCGCCGCCTGGGCGTTCCACGCGTCCACCGACGGCGAGTGGTGGCGCATGATCCGCTACTTCACGCTCGGCGCCGAGCTGGTCCGGGTCGGGTTTCTCGCCCAGTCCCCCACCGGCAAGGGCTGCGACGTGACCTTCGAGGACATCACGTTCCGCCCCGGGGCCCCAGAAAACCTCCGCAACGGCTCCTAGCGGCGGCGGCGTCTCAGGTGAGAGGCGGGCCTGACGCGTAGGCGGGGAGTTCGGCGCCGTACCAGGACTCGATGATGCGCCGGGCGATCGAGACCGGGGGCGCGATCGCCATCTCGCGCGCCTCTAGCCGGGCGAGCAGTTCCTCGCGGCTGAACCAGATCGCTTCGGTCAGCTCGTGCTCATCGACCCTGATGTGCTGGCCGGCCGGGGCGTCGGCCCGGAAGCCGAGCATCAGGCTGCGCGGCATCGGCCACGGCTGGCTGCCCAGGTAGGTGACGTTCTGCACGGTGATGCCGGTCTCTTCGTGCACCTCGCGGATGACAGCGTGTTCGGCGTCCTCGCCGGGATCGACGAACCCGGCCAGGATGGAGAAACGCCGCTGCGGCCAGGCGGCGTTCCGGCCCAGCAGGCAGCGGTCCTCGGGGTCGGTGACCAGCATGATCACCGCGGGGTCGGTGCGCGGGAAATGCTCGGTACCGTCCACGGGGCACCGCGTGCTGTGCCCGCCAAGCTCGACGAACGTCTCTGCCCCGCAGCGCGGGCAGTGCGTGTGCGTCGTGTGCCAGTTGTCCAGCGCGACCGCGTGGGTGAGCAGGCCGGCGTCACGGTCGCTGAGCATCGCGCCCACACTTCGCAGCGAGGCCGCGCGCACGCCGTCCGGCCCGGCTTCCCGGCCGGCCCGCAACGTGTCGTGGACCGCGAAGTACACGACGCCGTCAGAGTCCTGGCCGAGCAGGTAGCGCGCGGCGTCCGGCGACACGTCGGCCGGGGAGTCCAGCACGAGTGTGGCGTCCTCGTCGTCGCCGAACCGGACCGACGCCCGGCCGTCGTCGACGGTGAGCACGCGAGTGCGCGGGTCGGCCCAGGCCTTCTCCAGCCAGGCCTCGTCCGAGCGCCGCTCGGTCAGCCGGTCGAGCGTCCCGCGGGCGAGCGCGAGCCGCCCCAAACCATGTCGGCCGGTCACTTGGACGCGCTCGCGGCCAGCTCTTCCCACAGGTACGCGGACGCCTCGGCACCGCGCAGCAGCAAGGACATGTCGATGCTCTCGTTCGGCGCGTGGATCTGGTCGGAATCCAGGCCGACCGCGATGAATACCAGCGGGGCGCCGAGGATCTCGGCCAGGTCGGCCTCCGGGCCGCTGCCGCCCTCCTTGGTAAACAGCACCTGCTTGCCGAACGCCCGCTCCATGGCGCGGCGGCCGGCCAGCACCGCCGGGGAGTCGATCGGCGAGCGGCACGGCCGGGTCCCGGATCCCAGCTCCACCTTCGCATCGAGTCCGGGCGGGGTGTGCGCGTGCACGTAGGCCCGGAACGCCTCCGCGACCTCTTTCGGGTCCTGGTCGGCGACCAGCCGGAACGTGACCTTGGCGTGCGCTCGTTTCGGGATGATCGTTTTCGGGCCGGGACCGGTGTGCCCGCCCCACATCCCGTTGATCTCCGCGGTCGGCCTCGCCCAGATCCGCTCCAGCGTGCTGAACCCCTGCTCACCGTAGGCGGCGCCGCTGCCGCCTGCCTCTTCCAGCCACTGCTTCTCGTCGAACGGCAGCCTGGCCAGCAGGTCGCGCTCCTCGTCGCTCAGTGCGACCACCTTGTCGTAGAAGCCCGGGATGGTGACCCGGCCCCCCGCGTCGTGCAGCCCGGCGAGCAAGCTGGCCATCGCGTGCAGCGGGTTCGGCACGCCGCCGCCGAACGAGCCCGAGTGCAGGTCACGGCTCGGGCCGCTCAGCGTGACCTCGGTCTCGGCGAGGCCGCGCATGCTGGTGCACATGGACGGGACATCGGCGGCCCACATCGTGGTGTCGCTGATCACGATCACGTCGCACGCGAGCCGCTCGCGTTCCCGCCGCAGCAGGTCGGCGAAGTGCGGCGAGCCGGACTCCTCCTCGCCCTCCACCAGCAGCTTGATGGTGACCGGCGGCGCGCTCTGGCCCGCGGCGGCCAGGCCGGCCCGGATGCCGAGGCAATGGAACAGCACCTGGCCCTTGTCGTCCGAGGCGCCGCGCGCCAGCAGCCGGCCGTCACGCTCGATGGGCTGGAACGGAGCGAGGATCCACTCCTCCAGCGGCTCGACCGGCTGGACATCGTGGTGGCCGTACACCAGCACCACCGGGGCTTCGGGATCCGCGGCCGGCCACTCGGCGTAGACGGCAGGCAGGCCCTGGCCCGTCTCCCAGATCTCGGCGACGGGAAAGCCGGTTGCCTGAAGGTGGGCCACCAGCCATTCGGCGGACCGCCGGACGTCGGGGTGCCGGCTGGGGTCGGCGGAGATGGAAGGGATCGTCAGCCATTCCTTCAGCGCCGCGAAGAATTCTGGCGCGTTCGACTCAACATAACCGCGGATGTCCATGTACAGAACCGTACCTGTTCACGGCCTACCCGACCCTGGCCGGACGGTGCGGGATCCACCGGGAGACCGTGTGCACATATGCCTCGTAGGACTCGCCGAACCGGCGGCGTAGCCTCGGCTCCTCATAGCCGACGATGAACAGGTGACAGGCGATCACGAGCCCGATCGCGTACAGCAGCAAGGCGAGCGAGCCGAACAGCCAAGCCTCGCCGGCCACGATGAGGAACGCGGAGATGTAGATCGGATTGCGGACCCATCGGTACGGCCCGGCGGCGACCACCTGGCGCGGCGCGTCCCACAATCCCGGCGTGCCGCGGCCGGTGGTCGCGAACTCCCACACGCACCAGAAGTACAGCGCGACGCCGGTGACGATTACGGGCAGCGCGTACCACGCGACCGGCGCCGGGAGGGAGCCATTGCGGCTCAGGATCACCCAAGGGACGTAGATCCCGCCCGCACCGGGGACGACGATGGTGAAAACTATGTTGCGTAGCGCGAGGCTCATGCCCGACATCGCGACCTCCATTGGTAGCAACGCTACCTATGGCGGTCAAAATGGCTACTCGGGGGTGCCGGATTCGGTCCAGCGGCGGAAGACGGCCACCTTTTCGGCGGGCCAGGCGCCGTCGCAGGGCATCGTGCCGTTATCGATTCGCTCCAGGATGCCGGCCGCGTTCGCCGTGACGTCCGCGTAGGACCACAGGTCGAAGGCGAAGCTCATCGACTTGCGGTCCTTGTCGCGGAACAGCAGCTTGATGTGCCGGGCGAAGCTGACCGGCTCGTCCGGCGCCGGAAGCGAGGGCTCGGCGGCCGCCGCTGCGCCAACGGAGGCCGGCGCAGATGGCGGTCCGGCGGCGCCCCAGTCCCAGGCCGGGACTTCGGCGTCCGCGGGGGCGGCGGCGTCCCACGTGACGTACCCGGCGAACGCGGACCGGAACTCGGGATCGGACGGCAGCTTCACCTCGTCGGCGCAGCGCAGCCACAGGCTGATCCACTGCGCGCGTTCGGCCTCGGACAGGTCCGGCCGACCGGGCGCGACCGCGGCCGCCGCCGCGACCCGCGGACCGCCGAACGCCTGCGCCATCCGGCCCGCCGCGGCACGCACGGCACCGGGTGGTGCCGCCGCGAAGCGCGCGGCGAGCAGCGCATCGGACGGCAGCCGCTGCTCGTAGAACAATCGCGCCAGCGCGTTCAGGGCGGGCAATCCCCCGGCCCACTCGAACAGGGTGGGCCGCGCGCTGGGCTCGGGGTCGGCGAACTCCACGTACCAGTGCATGCCGCTGCAGAACGGCTTGTTCTGCGAGTGGCCGCACCGGCAGAGCGCGTAGTGCTCCCGGGAACTGCCCTGCGCGCGTTCGACATCCTTTCCGTCCGCGTCGGTGAGCGGCAGCCCGCCGGTGATCCGGTACGGGCCGTCCTTGCTCACCTCGACGGCCGGCTCGCGGGTGTCGTGGTAGTCCGCGGTGGCGCGCCCCTCTACCCCGTCGATCGCGAAGCTGAGCGCGCCGGACGGGCAGGCCCGGACCGCGGCGATGACCTCGTCAACCCGTCCCGCCGCGGCGCTGACGAACGGCTCCTCGCCGGAGTGAAACACCCGGGACAGCCGGTCGGTGCAGTAGCCGGAGTGCTGGCAGATGCCGCGGTTGTCGTAGATCGTCAGAGCCGGCGCCGGGTAGGTATCGCGCCGGTCGGGCACCCGCTTGGGGTCCTTGGCGCCGGAGAAGCCGTTGGTCGCGCAGGCGCCGTCGCAGGCCGGCTTCATCGAGGACTCACCGCAGCGGCACAGCGCGAGCTGCGGACGGCCCGGCAGGTCCTGGCCCAGCCAGTCGCGCAGGTGAGCCGCGTTGGTGACCAGATATGGGCCGTCGGTGGCGACCACGATGCCCGGCTCGATGCCTGCCTGGAGGTCGCGGAATTCCGCGAGCAGACCCGCGGCGCGCTCGGCCGGCGCCAGCCGCAGCGCCAGGTCCTGGAGCGTCGCGGTCGCTTCCTGGACCGCGGGGTCCGGGTTGGTGACCCGCTGGCGGGTAACCGCAAGCGCCAGCTCGGCCACGCGGTCCGCGGGGAAATGCGGCGCCTGCGCCGCGATCGCCCGCACGTCGGCGGCCAGCTCGGCGAGATCCGCGAACTCGACGCCGCTCAGCAACTCGGCCGCTCGGCCAAGCCGCTTGGCGTCCGCGTCGGCCGCGTCGGCCGCGGCGCCGCTGGCGGTCCAGCGGCTGACCGCACCCCACTCAGGGAAGTGCGCGGCGAGCGAGTCGGCCATCTGGCCGAACGCGGCGCTGACCTGGTCCAGGATGGCGGACACCGATGCCAGCTCCGCGGCGCTGCCGGTACGGCACCGCTCGCAGAACGTCATCGCCTCGCGCAGCCGCTCCTCCAGCAACGCCCATGCGGCAGCGCGGTGCGGCAGCAGGTAGTCGGTCTCGTAGAACAGCTCGAAGCTGGGCGACGCCGTCCTGCCGGGGTACTCCGGGCCGGCCGGCAGCGTCGGGATCAGGTCGCCGAGCGGCTTGATCACGCTGAACATCAGCGCGAGGGTAAGCTCCGCCAGCGTCTCGAGCTGGTCGTCGGTCTCCTCGGTGTGCGCGAAGTACCGCTCCAGCGCCTGGAGGAGGATCTCGTAGCCGACGTTGAACAGGTCCATGCACTGGGCGGTCAGCGCGTCGGAGACCAGCGGCACGTCCGCGTGCTCGATCGGGCGCACGTTGACGGCCATCACCGGCCGGACCGGGTCGAAGTCCGGGTTGGCCGCACGCATCGCCTGGTACTCGTCCAGGATGCTGACGAACTGGCCGAAGTGCGCGTTCTGCCACTCGCCGCGCGGCCCCTCCCCCTGCTCGAGGATCTCGTCGACGGCTCGCTGCGCGGACGCCAGATCGGTCACCGGGATCAGTTCGGGCCAGTGGAAGTTCGCCGACGTGGCCTGGGCACGCGGCGGCCCGACGAACAGCGCCGGCTCGCCGAACTTCGCCGACAGGTGCGCCAGGCCCGCCTCGATCGACCGGTACAGGTGGCCCACGGTGGCGAAGTCCTGTAGCCGCGGCACGATGTCGCCCTCGGCCATCAGCGGCTCGGCGCGGCCGACCGCCTCGAGCCCGGCCGCGTCGGCCAGGTCCATCCCCTCCGGGCGCTCGAGGAACATGAAGTGCTGGAGCGCCTCCTCGCCGAACGGCAGCAGCGCCAGCTGCACGCCGGCCGGGTAGTGGTTCGCCTGGGCCGGCAAGTTCACCCGCGACAGATGCGGTGCGGCGCCGATCGCGGACAGGATGTTGTTGACCAGCGCCAGGTGCAGCATCTCCTGGGTGGCGACGTGGGAGATCTGCTTCCGCCAGCGGGTCACCACCGCGAGCTCCTCGGCGGTGAGCCCCTCATCGATGTTCTGTTTCAGGGAGAACGCGGCGAACAGATACTGGCACATGATGCCGTGTTCGAGCTCCGCGGCCTCGCAGAGCATGTAGATCAGCGCCTCACGGTGCTCGATGACAAACGGCGCCTCGGGCGCCGCCTTTCCCCCGCGGGTCGCGATGAGCTGTGCCAGCTTGCCCCGTCCGGCCGGCGCACCTTCGCTCATGACCGGGTTCCTCCGTCCCGTATGGCCAATGTAACTATGTAATCATCGCACGCGTGGCAAGTGAGTTGGCTGGTGCGGGACGGACGGGGCCGTGCCAGCCTGAAATATTGAACTTTCAAGCATTGTTGGCAGGGGTATCTTCGGAACAGATGGAGGTGCCCCATGCCAGCGGTAACCGTCGAGAACGTACTAGTGCTCCCCCGCGTCGCGGAGCCCGAAGGAGCCGAGCGCACGGTTCTGTCGGTGACGACGGCACCGAGCGGGTTCGAGGGCGAGGGATTCCCGGTCCGGCGCGCGTTCGCGGGCGTGGATCTGCGGCTGCTTGACCCGTTCGTGCACATGGACCAGATGGGCGCAGTCGACTACGGCCCCGGCGAGCCGAAGGGCACCCCGTGGCATCCGCACCGGGGCTTCGAGACCGTCACGTACATCATCGACGGGACGTTCCGGCATCAGGACTCCAACGGCGGCGGCGGGCTGATCACCAATGGCGACACGCAGTGGATGACGGCCGGCGGCGGGATCTTGCACATCGAGGAGCCGCCGGAGGATCTGGTCATGTCCGGCGGACTGTTCCACGGCTTCCAGCTGTGGGTGAACCTGCCGGCCAGGCTCAAGATGACGCAGCCGCGCTACCAGGACATCCGGGCCGGCCAGGTCGCGCTGCTGACTTCGGCGGACGGCGGGTCGCTGCTGCGGGTCATCGCCGGCTCGCTCGGCGGACATGCGGGGCCCGGGGTGACGCATACCCCGATCTCGCTGGTGCACGCGACAGTCTCGCCCGGCGCCCGGGTCCGGGTGCCGTGGGACGCAGGGTTCAACGCGCTCGGGTACGTGCTCGCCGGGTCCGGTTACGTCGGCGCCGAGAAGCGGCCCGCCACGATGGGCCAGCTAACGGTCTTCGGGGCTGGCGACGTGCTCACGTTCGGTGCCGCGGCGAAGCATGAGCTGGACATCCTGCTGCTCGGCGGGCAGCCGATCCGGGAGCCGGTCGCCGCGTACGGGCCGTTCGTGATGAACACCCGCGCCGAACTGATGCAGGCCTTCGAGGATTACCAGGCAGGCCGGCTCGGGAGCATCCCCGCGGTCCCAGTCGAGCCGCATCCGGGTCACGACGTGCTCTGAGCGGCAAGCTCCTCGGCCAGACCGACGATGATCCCCTCCGGGCCACGGACGTAACAGAGCAGGTACAGGTCCTCGAACCGCTCCACCTCGCCGACGAGTTCGGCGCCGTGGGCACGCAGGCGGGCAACGGTGTCCGCGATGTCGTCGACGGCGAACATGATGCGGCGGATGCCAAGCGTGTTCACCGGTGCCTTGTCCAGCCCGGCGCTGATCGCCGCCGGCGAGCGGAACTTTGTCAGCTCAAGCCGCCCGTGGCCGTCCGGGGTCCGCAGCATCGCGACGTCCTGGCGGGTGTGCTCGAGCCCGATGACACGATCCGCCCAGTCCGCCTCGACCGCCATCTCGCCCTCCAGCTCCATACCGAGCTCGGTGAAGAACGCGATAACGGCCGCAAGGTCGTCCACCACGATGAGGACGTTGTCCATCCGCAGGATAGTCACGCCCCAGAGCTTACGGGAGGCGGAGGGCTTACGAGCTTGAGGGCAAGCACCGGACAGGCGGCCACCGCCTTGCGGGCGACCCGCTCCAGGCCCGGCGGCAGCGGACGGCGGTCGACGATCGGGTAGCCCCATTCGTCGAGCGTGACGAGTTCGGGCAGCAGTTCGGCGCACATGCCGTGGCCGTCGCAGGCGATCGGATTGACGCGCACAGTGGTCATCGCCAGGCCTCCTCGGTGGTCGGCGCGGCGTAGCCGGACGGCAGCGGCAGGACCGGCGCCCGCTCCGTGGCGGTGCACTCGCCGCTGGCGTGCCGCTTCAGCTCGGCGCCGAACACGGTCAGCGCGCTCCGCACGAACCGCGCCGTCCCGTCGGGATGGTGGCACGCGCCGCGACCGGTGACCAGGCCCGCCCAGCGTTCCACGTCGTGCAGCGTGCTCCGGCGCGGGCGCGGCCCCGCCAGTTCGGCCAGCGCGCCGGCCATCCGGGGCAGGCCGTTCAGGCAGGGCCCGCACTGGCCAGCCGATTCGGCGGCCAGGTAGCGGGTGACCCGGGCCGTCTCCACGAGCCCGCAGCTGCCGTGCGGCAGTGCCGCGAGCACGCCGGCGCCAAGGCTCGCCTTATGCTGCCGGAGCGCCGCGTTGTCCAGCGTGAGCGAGTCCACCGCGGCGGCGGTCAGCCAGGTGCCGTGGTATCCGCCGACCAGGACCGCGGCCGCGTCCGTCAGGCCAAGCGCTGAGCGAAGCGGAACGCCGATGGGCTGTTCGGTCACCCGCGGCCGCCCGCCGGCATGCAGGGTGAGCAGCATCGTGCCCGGTTCGGCGCGGGTGCCGCGCTCGCGGAACCAGTCCGGCCCGTGCCGCGAGATCAGCGCCAGGTGCGCCAGCGTCTCCACGTTCTGCACGAGAATGCCGCGCTCGGTGACCCGGCGCGAATCGAACGTGGGCAGCGCGGGGCCGCCGGAAATGCGGCTGACCAGCGCGGTCTCCTGACCAGCCAGGAAGCGCGCGGGCGCCGCGACGACCGTGATAGCGACGGGGTCCAGACGCAGGTTCCGTCGTTCGGTAAGAGCTTTCTGAATTCGGGCAGCGTGACCGGCGTGCAGGTACAGGTAAGCCCGGCCGGCGCCGATCGCGTCGGCGGCGAGTGCGAGGCCGTCGAGCACCAGGTGCGGCGCGTGGTACAGCAGCGCGGCGTCCTTCTCGCTGGCGGGCTCGCTCTCCGCGCCGTTGGCGACGACAACCGGATGGCCGGCCTCCTTGGCCGCGGCGAGCTTGACGTGCGTCGGGAACGCAGCGCCGCCGCGGCCGGTCAGCCCGGCCGACTTGACCGCGTGGAGCAGCGCGCTGCCGTGGTACCTCGGCCGGCCGTGCCGCGCCAGGTGCTCGGTCAGCTCCTCCGGGTCGCCGGGGACGGGCGGCAGCAACCGGGGCAGCCCGGCAGCAGCCTGCCGGGCTGCCCCGCCTGCCGCCGACTTGACCCCGGTCATCGGGCGGTCCGCGGCGGAAGGGTGCGGGGTGTGCGCCTGGGCGGCGAGCCCGCCGCGGGCTGCGCGGCGGCGAGCTGAGCGGCGACGCGCTGGGCACGGGGCAGCCGCCGGACGACGCTCACCAGCCTCCAGATTACCGCCGCGCCAACGATCACCGCGCAGCCAAGCGACAGGTCCAGCAGCACGCCGTGGCGCAGGTCGCCGCTGGAGTAAATGCTGTGCAGGAACGCGACCGGCCAGCTCAGGTACGCGGTCAGGTGGATGGCTAGCCACGTCAGACGGTTCAGCCGGCCCCGGACCAGGCTGGTGATGATCATCGCCAGCATCAGGTCGAAGGAGATCGCGCCGAGCCCGAGCCAGAATCGCTCGTAGCTGGACGCGAATGGGATCACCGCGGACAGCACAGGGATGCTCACGAACGTGTCGAGCACCGCGGAGATCACGTGCACCGCGACGAACGCGACCGCGAGCAGCGACAGGTTCCGGTGCAGATCCGTCACCGCGAACCTGGGCAGGCCGGGAATCCGGGCCTGCCTGCTGATCCCGATGCCTGCCGCGAACACGACGGTGAGCAGGATCAGCGCGACGAAGCCGGTCGCGCGGCTGGCGTACCAGAGGGTGGTCGAGCTGGTCATGCGGGCCACCCCGCCACGGTGAGCACCAGGCCCTTGGTGTCCACGAGCCGTGCCGCCAGGTGGTGGGCGGCCAGCCAGGACGGTGCCGCGACGCCGCGGATGATCGCGGCGGTGCTCGCGGCGTTGGCGTCCGCGCACGTGCCGGCCGCGACCGAGACGGTGCGCCACACCGCCGCGGCGGGCAGCCCGGTCCGCGGGTCGAGGATGTGGTGCAGGATGTCGCCGCCCCGGCGCCAGCGGCGCGCGGTGACGCTGGACGTCGCGAGACCGCCGTCGCGGATCGACACGATCGCGTACGGGCCTTCGGGGTCGTCCTCGGGGTGGCCGGCGATGTCCTGGACCCTGATCTTCCAGCCTTCGGCCGGGGCGGGGCCGGCCACGGCGATGTCACCGCCGAGACTGACGAGCACGCCGACGCCTGTCTGATCGGCGATGCGCGCGGCGGACCGGTCGGCGGCCCACGCCTTCGCCGTCGCACCCAGGTCGAGTTTGGTCCCTGGCGGCATCGTCAGCGTGCGGCCGTCCAGCCGTACGCTGCGCCAGCCCGGGATCTCTCGCGGGATGACGGCACGGCGTTGCGGTGCGATCGTGACGAAGTCCCGGTCGTACCCGGCGGCCTCGAGCGCGCCGCCGATCGTGGGATCGACGTCGCCGTCGGTCAGCCGCGCGGCCCGCAGCGCGACGCCGATCGCCTCGGCGAGCAGCGGGCTGACCGTCGCGGGGCGGCCGTCGCGCGGCAGCGCGCGCAGTTCGGCGTCGGCCCGGAAACGGCTGCACGCCGCGTCGACCTCGGCAAGGTCGGCTTGGAGCAGGCGGCGTGCGTCGTCGAGCCGGCTGCCTTCGGTCACCACGAGGCGAACCTCGGTGCCCAGCGCGAGCCAGCTCGCGGCGGCGTGGGTCTGTGCTGTGTTCATGACTCACCCTCAGTTGGCCGAGGAGCCGCCGGACGTCGCGCTGCTGCTCCCAGAGCTCGACGACGGGGAGTTGCCGGTGCTGAATCCGCTGGAGTTGTTCGTCGAGCTGTTGGTCCCAGTGGACGCGGACGGAGACGGAGACGGAGACGGGCTCGAGGAGCTGTTCTTGCCGGAGTTGCTCGTCGTGGTGTGGTGCGTGGCGCCGGGCAGGACGAAGGCCACGGCGCCGGCGGCCGCGACACCCGCCAGGCCGGAGGCGGCGGTCAGCGAGCGCACCCTCGACCGGCCGCGTTCTCTGGCAGCGGCGCCGGCAATCTCGTTGCGGTTCATGGCTATATATTCGGCGCCGGTTCTGCGGGCGCTCTGCAGGCTTCTTCTGGGAAAGCTATGAGCTTCGGGCGCCCGGAGATCGGATGCCTGGGGGTATGCTGCCGGTTTTGCCCTGCTATATGCGGCTACGCTCCTCGGGCCATGCGGTTTACTTTCATGATCACGAAGGGTTGTGCGTGCCAGAGGGCGTAAAACCCTTCGTGATCATGAAGAATATACCCAACCCGGGTATACGTATCGTACATATGTATTAATTTCGTCGTTTACGTTGATGCATACCGGGCGCCCGCGCGCCGGTGCGCCGCGGCCACCAGCACACCCGCGGTGATCAGCCCGAGCACGACCGTGCCAAGCGCGGAGATCAGCAGGGTGCCCCGCGCGCCCAGGCCGGCCACCAGCGGACCGCCGAGCGCCGTGCCCAGCGGTGAGGCCAGGATCAGCAGCGAGCCTCGGGCCGCCAGCACCGACGCCAGCGCGTCCGGCGGGGCGGCGCTCTGGAACACGCCCATCGACAGCGACGTCCACGGCCCCCAGATCACCGCGCCGGTGAAGAACGCGGCCAGCGCCAGCCACAGCGGCGTGCGGAACCCCAGCGGCAGCAGCGCCAGGCCCCAGCCGAGCACGATCGCGGTCATCGTCGGCCACACCGGCAGCCGCCGCAGGAACGGCGCCGCGAGCTCGCCGGCGATCGCGCCGACCCCGAACGCCGCCCAGAACATGCCGAGCAGCGCCGCCGATCCGTGCAGGTCAAGCGCCACATGAACGGGCAGCGCAACCTCTACAGGACCATAAAGCAGATAGAAGCAGAACGACAGGGCCAGTAGGCCCGGCAGTACCGGCGTAGCCCGGATCATCGCCCAGGCGCCGCGCGACGCCGCTTGTTCCGGGGTCTTCGACCCGGCTTCCGGGGTCTTCGACCCGGATGCTGCCCGGCTCACCATCGGCGCGATCCGCGCGTAGCTGACCGCGAGCACCGCCCAGCTCGCCGCGTCGAGCGTGATCACCAGCGCGGGCCCGGCCGCGGCCGCGAGCACGCCCGCCAGCGCCGGGCCGACCATGAGGCTGATCTGGTCGGTCAGCCCGAACACGGTGTTGCCGGCCACCCGCTGGTCGGCGGGCAGCAGGTCAGCGATCAGCGTGTACTTCCCGGCGACGCCCCACGCGCTCAGCACCGACGAAGCGCCGAGCAGCACGACGTAGCCAGCGGGATTGAGCATGTGCGCGAGGGCCAGGCAGCCGACCAGGCCAAGCGCGACCGACCGCAGCACGGCGTTCACATAGACCAGCCGGGCGCCGCCGCGGCCGCGCAGCCAGCGCCGCAGCACGACCGCGCCGGCCGCGCCGGGCAGCGAGTACGCGGCCACCGCCAGGCCCACCCAGAGCCCGCGGCTCCCGGCCGGCGCGATCCGCAGCGCGAGCCAGGCGATCGCCACCGCGCTCATCCCGTCGCCCAGCGCGGACAGGGACACGCCAGGCAGCACCCGGCGGATCACCGGATGGGTCAGCGCCGGGTAGTACGGCGAGGCCTGGAGCCGGCCGGCCAGGCTCCGGCCCCGCCCAGCCCCGGCCCGGGACTCTGCCCCGGGCTCGGCCGCCGCGGGAACCTGACCTGGCAATTGATCGTTAACCACTCAGGAAGTATCCAACCTCAACCACAGTTGAGGTCAACCGCCGGCTGCCCGCGCGCGCCGTCCGGGCGGCGCGCGCGGGCAGGCCCGGTTACTCGGCGCGGAGGGCGAAGGCGGTCCTGGTCCGCGCGGCCCAGCTGGCCGGACCGAGCGCGGCGCCCACGGCGATGACCAGGATCAGCGTCTGCCCGGACGCGTTCAGGTCCAGCAGCAGCGCCCTGGCGATCGCGACCCGCTGCCGCTCCCCGCCGGACAACCGGGCCGGGTACGCATCCTTGCGGGCGGTGATCCGCAGCGCCGCGAGCAGTTCGGCGGCCCGCGCCCGCGCCTTGGCGGACGGCAGGCCGGCCAGCTGGGCAGGCAGCAGCACGTTGTCGATGACCGTCATGTCGTCCAGCAGGTTGAAGAACTGGAAGATCATGCCGACCTGGCTCCGGCGGAACCGGGCGACCCCGGTCTCGCTGAGCTTGTCTACCCGCTGGCCGCCGACCACGATCTCTCCGCTGGTCGGCCGGTCCAGGCCGGCGATGAGGTTCAGCAGCGTGGACTTCCCGCTGCCGGACGGGCCCATGATCGCCACGGCCTCGCCGGGCGTCACGGTCAGGCTGACGTCGGACACCGCCGGGGCGGCCCCGCTGTCGTACGTTTTCGTTACGTGGTCCAGGTGCACAAGCGCTTCCATGCGGCGAAGGTACGTCGCTGCCGCGCCGCACCACATCGGCCGCACAACCGAACCCGGCTACCGTATTTGGCTGACCCTCATCCCAGGGATGTACGGAACTTACTCCGAACGGCCGGCGGTATCACACCCGCGAAGTGCGACAATCATCGCATGGCGAGAGTTTTCGCCGGCCTCGCACGGCGGGACGGGTCCGCGTGGGCCCTGGCCCTCGACGCGGTGATCGCGGTGGCCGCCACCGTACTGGCGATCTCCGAGGTGATCTCGCACGCCCGCGGGACCGGTCTGTCCGGCTTCCGCCTCCTGCCATCGGGCGGCGTGGTACCCATCCCGGCGAACCCGTACCCGTCGCTGTGGCAGCTCGCTGCGGTGGTGCTGATGGCCGTGCCGCTCGCGGTCCGCCGGGTGTATCCGGTCGCCGCCTGCGCGGTGATCTTCGCAGCCGCCTGCGCCTTCCCGCACCAGGCACCGCCGATGGTGTTCGCAACCGCGATCTTCGCGGTGTTCAGCGCCGTGCTGTACAGCGCGCACCGCGAGCTGGCGCTCGGCGTCGCGCTGGCCGGCGCGATCGCGGTCATGGCGACGTTCCCGGAGAACCTGCCGGACATCCCGGAGCGGTACACGGCGCTGATCGTCGTGGTGCCCACGGTGGCGGCCGGGCTCGGCATCCGCGAGCTGCGCCGGCGAGTCGGCGACTCGACGGCCCGGCTGCGCAAGGTGCAGGCCGAACACGAGGCCGCCACCAGGCGCGCCATCGAGCTGGAACGGGCGCGGATCGCCAGCGAGCTGCACGACGTCGTCACGCACAACGTGAGCGTGATGATGGTGCAGGCCGGCGCCGCCCGCAAGGTGCTCGGCAGCCCGCGCGCGGACGCGACCGGCCTGGCGGAGGACGCGCTGCTCGCGGTCGAGGCCAGCGGCCGGACCGCGATGGGCGAGCTGCGGCACCTGCTGTCGTTGCTGGCGCCGGCCGCGAACGGCGCCGACGACGCACCGCTGACCCCGCAGCCCGGGCTGGCCGACGTCGGCGCGCTGGTCGACCGGGTGTCGGCGGCCGGCCTGCCCGTCGAGCTGCACTCCAGCCTGCCGGCGGCCGGGCTGCCGCCCGGGCTTGACCTCGCGGTGTACCGCGTCGTGCAGGAAGGCCTCACGAACGTGCTGCGGCACTCTGGGGAGGCACCGACCGTCGTTCGGATAAGCGGTCGCCTTGGCCAGCTGGTGATAACGGTCAGTGACGACGGTCGCGGCACCGGGGGACACAGTAGCCAGCCGGGACGCGGGCTGCTCGGGCTGCGGGAGCGGATCGGGCTGTACGGCGGGGAGGTCGACGCGGGGCCGCGGCCTGGCGGCGGGTGGCGGCTGCGGGCGACGATCCCGCTTGCGGAGTTCCCGTGCGCGTAGTGATCGCCGACGACCAGGCGCTGGTCCGCAGCGGGTTCCGGCTGATCCTGGAGTCGGCGGGCCTCGAGGTCGCGGGCGAGGCGGCGGACGGCTCGGCGGCCGTCGCGGCGGTGCTCGAGCACCGGCCGGACGTCGTGCTGATGGACATCCGGATGCCGGTGATGGACGGCCTCGAGGCCACCCGGCAGATCGTCGGCGCCGGATCCGACGTCCGGGTGCTGATGCTGACCACGTTCGACCTGGACCAGTACGTGTACGGGGCCCTGGCCGCGGGGGCCTCGGGGTTCCTTTTGAAGGACGTGACGCCCGAGCACCTGGTCGCCGCCGTCCAGCTGGTGCGGTCCGGCGACGCGCTGCTCGCGCCGTCGATCACCCGGCGGCTCGTCGAGCGGTTCGCCCCGCGGGCGTGTGGTTCCGGTGCTGACCTTTCCGTGCTCACGCCGCGCGAGCGGGAGGTCCTCACGCTGGTCGGCCGCGGGCTGAGCAACGGCGAGCTGGCTGCCGCGTTGACGCTGAGCGAGGCAACGGTGAAGACGCACGTCGCGCGCATCCTCGCCAAGCTCGCGCTGCGCGACCGCGTCCAAGCCGTAGTGCTCGCCTACGAGTCCGGCCTAGTAACCCCCCGCACCTAGCCCCCGCCCGCCCGCACCGCCGCCCGTCCGCGCCGCCGCCCGTCCGCGCCGCCGCCCCGCCAGCCCCACCAGTCACACTGGTAACGCTACGGCTGTCTTGGTACCCAAACGGTGGGCGTCGCGGGCCTGTTTGTACGGGTTTGCGGCCAACATCCGGGTACCAAGACACGTGTTGTGTGAGCGGGGGCTCCCCGTCGTCGGGCTATTGCTGGGAGTATGTGGGCATGAGCGTGGGGACTGACGCGTTCCGGGCGGCCCGGGACCTGCTGCTGGCGCACCGGACCGAATACGAATCGGCGCGGCGGGAGTTCACCTGGCCGGCGCTGAACGACTTCAACTGGGCGCTGGACTGGTTCGACGTGATCGCGGCAGAGCACCCGGACCGGGTGGCGCTGCGGATCCTGGACGACGCGGGCGGGGATGTCTCGCGGACATACCGGGAGATGTCGGCGCGTTCCGCCCACGTCGCGGGGTGGCTGCACGGGCTCGGGGTCCGCCGCGGGGACCGGGTGCTGCTCATGCTCGGCAACGTGGTGCCGCTGTGGGAGGTGATCCTCGCGACGATGAAGCTCGGCGCGGTGATCATCCCGGCGTCGACGCTGCTCCAGCCCGCCGACCTGGCCGACCGGGTGGTCCGCGGCGACGTGCGGGCCGTCGTCACCGACACCGAGCAGGCGCCCAAATTCGCCGAGGTGCCGGGCGACTGGATCCGGGTCGCGGTCGGCGGCGCGGATGGGTGGCATTCATATGGGGACGCGGCGGGGACGTTCACTCCCGAGGGCGTGACGCGCGCAAATGATCCGCTGCTGCTGTACTTCACGTCGGGCACCACCGCGCAGCCCAAGCTGGTCGCGCACACCCAGGTCAGTTACCCGGTGGGCCACCTGTCCACCATGTTCTGGATCGGCATCCAGCCCGGCGACGTGCACCTGAACATCTCCTCCCCCGGCTGGGCCAAGCACGCGTGGAGCAACGTGTACGCGCCGTGGAACGCCGGCGCCACCGTGCTCGTGCTCAACTACACGCGGTTTTCGGCGCCCGCGTTGCTGGGAGCGCTCAGGGACTGCGGCGTCACCACGTTCTGCGCCCCGCCGACGGTGTGGCGGATGCTGATCCAGGCGGACCTTGGCGCGACGCACATCCCGACGCTGCGGGAGTGCGTGGCCGCCGGGGAGCCGCTGAACCCCGAGGTGATCGAGCAGGTGCGCAAGGCCTGGGGCATCACGGTGCGGGACGGCTTCGGCCAGACCGAGACGACCGCCCAGGTCGGCAACACGCCCGGGGCCGCGGTCCGCCTCGGCTCCATGGGCCGCCCGCTGCCCGGATACGCGGTCATGCTGGTCGACCCGGTCACCGGGGAGCCCGGCCGGGACGGGGAGATCTGCCTGGATCTGGCGCGGCGTCCGCTCGGGCTGATGGCCGGTTACCTGGACGACGCCGAACTCAACGACAATGCGATGCGCGACGGCTACTACCACACCGGCGACGTGGCGACCAGCGACGACGACGGATATATCACCTATGTCGGGCGAACCGACGACGTCTTCAAGGCCTCGGACTACCGGATCTCACCGTTCGAGCTGGAGAGCGTGCTGATCGAGCACGCCGCCGTCGCCGAGGCAGCGGTGGTCCCCTCCCCCGACCCGCTGCGGCTCGCGGTGCCGAAGGCGTACGTCCTGCTGGCGGCCGGCAAAGAGCCGTCGGCGGACCTGGCGCGGGACATCATGGCGTTCTGCCGCACGCGGGTGGCACCGTACAAGCGGATCCGGCGGCTGGAGTTCGCCCTCGGGGAAGGGCTGCCCAAGACGATCTCCGGCAAGATCCGCCGCGTCGAGCTGCGGACTCAGGAGGAGACCGGCCGGGACGCCAGCCCGCGCGGCACCACCGAGTTCTGGGAGGAAGACTTCACCTGGTAGCCGAGCTTGCGCGTCGCGGCAGGAGCAGGGTGATCGCGGCGACGGCGACGAGCGCGATGCCATCGATCGTCATCCCCACCTCCATCGCGTGCACGAACGTGCCCCGGCCGGGCACCGCGCCGAGCGCGCCGTAGAACACCGCGCCGATGACCGCGACACCGCTCGCGATGCCGAACTGCTGCGTGGTCGTCAAGATGCCCGCCGCGGCGCCGGCCCGGGCCGGCTGGACGTGCTGGAGCACGGCCCCGATCAGCGACGGCAGCGCGATGCCCTGGCCGATACCGATCAGCGCCGTGGCCGGAGCCAGGTCCCAGGCAGTCAACCCCTGGCCGTTCCGCGCACCGGTGTAGACCAGCCCGAACGTGCCGAGAGCGGCGAGCAGCGCGCCCAGCGTGATCGACCGCGAGCCGCCGAGCCGGGCCGCGATCCGAGGACCCAGGATGGACATCGCGCTGAACGTCGCCGCCAGCGGCAGCGTCTCCACGCCGGCGTGGAACGGCTGCTGGCCGAGCCCGGCCTGGAGCAGCAACGTGAGCACGAACATGAAGCTGCCGAAGAAGAACGTCAGGCCGAAGTTCGCCACCAGGCCGGCGGAGAACGTCCGGTCGCGGAACAGCGGCAGGTCGAGCAGCGGTTCACCGCCCTTGCGGGCCAGCCGGCGCTCGTAGAGCACGGTCAGCACGAGCAGCGGCAACGCCAGCGAGAGCGACACCCAGGTCCACACCGGCCAGTGCTCGTCGCGGCCGAGGGTCAGCGGTACCAGCGCCAGGGCCAGCGACGCGGAGACGCCGATCGCGCCCACCGGGTCCAGCCGGGGCCTCCGCTGCGCCCACGCGTGCGGCACCAGCTTCCAGGCGGCGACCAGCGCGACGGCGCCGACCGGCACGTTGACCAGGAAGATGGCCCGCCAGCTGAGGCCGAAGACGTTCAGCGAGAGCAGCCCGCCGCCCAGGATCTGCCCGGACACGAAGCCGAGGCCCATCGTCACGCCGTACCAGGCCAGCGCCCGGGCCCGCTCGGCCGGCGGGAACGTCGCCGTGATCAGCGCCAGCACCTGCGGCACCATCGCGGCGCCGGTCAGCCCCTGCACCAGCCGCGCCGCGACCAGCTCACCCGGCGACTGGGACACCCCGCACAGCAGCGAGGCCAGCGCGAACGCGACCACGCCGATCATGAACATGCGCCGGTAGCCGAACAGGTCGCCGAGCCGGCCGCCGGTCACCATGCCGCTGGCGTACATGAACGCGTAGCCGCCGACGATCAGCTGGAGCGACGCGTCGCTGACCCGCAGGTCATGCACCAGCGAGGGGGCGGCCACATTGACGGCCCAGATGTCGAAGCCGGCCATGAACATCGCCATCAGCACGACCGGCAGCATCAGCCAGCGCCGCGGATCGGGGCCCGAGTCCGCGGAGACCCGGGAATCCGCCACCTGGGACCGAGCGTTAACCACCGTATCCCCCACGAGTTCGATACTTATCGAAGTTCGACAACCATCGAACAGTACAACATCTATCTAACTACTGGCAAGCTGCCTTATGCTGAATCACGTGATGGACGACGGCATCGAGCCCGCGGCCGAGGACATGGAACTGTCGCGGGTCCTCGCCGCGCTGGCCGACCCGCACCGGCTCGACGCCGTGCGGTATGTCGCGCGGCACGGCGAATCCTGGTGTACCCAGGTCATCCAGGAGGCCGGCCTGCCGATGACCAAGCCGACCTTCTCCCACCACCTGCGCATCCTGCGCGAGGCGGGCGTGATCACCAAGCGGATCCAGGGCGCCAAGGGCTTCATGAGCCTGCGCAAGGACGACCTGGACCGCAGGTTCCCCGGGCTGATCGACTCGGTGGTGAACGCTGTCGTCGTTACTGAGCCTGTTCCATAGCGCCTTCGGCCCGGGGCCGCAGCCGGGCGCTCCACTTCTCCTCGATCCGCCCGAACCGCCAGATCAGCATCGCGGCCACCCACGTGAGCACGAACATCCCGACGATCACGAATCCGGCGGTGTTGATGTTGAAGCCGCCCACGAACCCGCCGATCGGCAGCAGGCTGAGCGTCTCGACGCCGCCGATGAAGAAGCAGATCGCGACGGACAGCCCGGTGATCGCGAGGTTGTAGTAGACCTTGCGCACCGGGTTGAAGAACGCCCAGCCGTAGGCCAGGTTCATGAACAGCCCGTCGGTGGTGTCCATCAGCGTCATGCCCGCCATGAACAAGATGGGCAGGGCCAGGATGGCCTGCCAGGGCACGTGTTCGGAGGCCAGGAACGCGGTGGTCGTCAGCAGCAGCACCTCGGTCGCGGTGTCGAAGCCGAGCCCGAACACGACGCCGACCGGGTAGATCTTCCACTCGCGGTCGATCGCCCGCATCCACCGGCCGAAGAAACGGGAGAAGAAGCCGCGGTTGTCCAGCTGCCGCTCGAGTTCGGCCTCGTCGTACTTGCCGCGCCGCATGGACCGGAACACTCGCACGATGCCGGCCAGCACCACCAGGTTCATCAGCCCGATCAGGAACAGGAACACCGCGGACACGACCGTGCCGAACATGCCGCCGAACGTCTGGAGCGCCGATCCGGAGCGGGTCACCTCGGGCAGCACGGTCTTCTCCGCGACGATGATGCCGATCCCCATCGCCACGACGATCGTCGAGTGTCCCAGCGAGAAGAAGTACCCGAACCCGAACGGCCGCGGCTGTCCGGTCCCGATCCGGTCGCTGATCACCTTCCGCGTGGTGTTGTCGATCGCGGAGATGTGGTCCGCGTCGAACGCGTGCCGCAGCCCGAGCGTGTACGCGGTCACCGACAGACCGACCCCGAACAGCTTGTAGTGCGCGGGCAGCACGTAGATCACGAAGATGCCGAACCCCACCACGTGCATGGCCAGGATCGACCCGTACATGGCCAGCACTCTGGTCCGCTCGGTCCGGGTCATCGTGCCGAACGACTGCCGGAGCTGCGTGATCATGATCCGCAACCTAGCCCAGTTGCAAATTATTCGCAACTACTAGCAGCTTGCAGTACTTAGCTGGTCACATCCGATGACGTGAACCGGGCCCAGGCAAAACTGCAGCACAGCACCGCGTAGACCGCGAACGACAGCAACCCGCGGGCCAGCACCGCGGTGTCCACCGGCGCCCGCAGCAGCGAGTCGAAGTCCAGCCACCAGTGCGTCGGCAGGAACGGCCCGACGGCGGAGAGCTGCGGCACGTTGTCCACGACCTCGCTGGTCACCACCACGATCATCGCGGCGGCGATGGCACCGATGGCGTGCTCGGTCAGCGTCGAGATCGCCAGGCCCAGCGCGCCGAGCGCGGCCATCGCGGCCGCGCAGTACAGCGTCACGAACAGCAGCCGGACCAGCCCGGCGCCCAGCGACACGGTCGTTCCCGACAGCAGCGTCACCGGCCCGACCGGGAACAAGATCGCGCCCATGACCAGCGCCACCGCCGAGATCACGAACGTCGCGCACAGCCCGAACACGACGATCGCGCCGTATTTGACCGCGAGCAGCCTGGTCCGGCCGGCCGGCACCGAGAGCAGGTAGCGCAGCGTGCCGTAGCCGGCCTCCCCGGCGATCGAGTCGCCGGCCACCACGGACACCACGACCGGCAGCACCAGGATCAGCAGGCTGCTGAGCGCGATGAACGTGAGGAACACCCCGTTGCCGGCCAGCTGATCGAAGAACGCGGTGCCGGAGTTGGGCCCGCCGCCCCTGCCCTTCGGCGACGCGATCTTCAGCGCGATCCCGATCAGGATCGGGAACCCCGCCGTCACCACCAGCAGTGCCTGGTTGCGCCGCCGCCCGAAAACCAGGCCAAGCTCAGAACGAAGGAATCGCAGAACGGCATGGTGTTCAACCTCTGAAGCGGCTGTTACTTCAGCCATCAACGTCGAAGCCCTCCCCGGTCAGCCCCACGAAGAGGTCTTCCAGGCTGGGCGCGGCGACGGTGAACCCGCGCACGCCGACGCCGGCGTGCACCAGCTCGGCGCAGACGCGTTCTGGTTCCGCGTCGGCAAGTTCCGCGGTCGCCTCGCCGTCGGCCGCTTGCGCGTTGTCGAGGCCGAGGCTGGTCAGTACCTTTGCCGCTTTCTCGGCGTCGCTGGTCCGCACGACGACCCGGGCGGCGCCGGTGCGCCGCAGCTCCGGCAGCGGCCCTTGGAACACCAGCTTGCCGGTGCGCATCACACCGACGTGAGTACAGATCTGCTCGACTTCGGCGAGCAGGTGGGAGGACACGAACACGGTCGTCCCGTCGGCGGCGATCTGCCGGACCAGTGCCCGGACCTCGCGGGTGCCCTGCGGGTCGAGTCCGTTGGTGGGCTCGTCCAGGATGATCAGTTCGCGCGGCCGGAGCAGTCCGGCCGCGATGGCGAGCCGCTGCTTCATGCCGAGGGAGTAGTGCCGGAATCGTTTGTTCGCGGCCGACAGCAGGCCGACCCGGTCCAGCGCCGCGTTGATCCTCGTCTTTGCCGTCTTCGGGTCGGCGGTGCGGTCCGCGGCGTCGTATCTGGCCAGGTTCGCGTACCCGGACAGGAACGGGTAGAACGCCGGACCCTCGACCAGCGAGCCGACCTTGTCCAGCACGCGGTTCGCTTCGTCCGGGATCGGCACGTCGAGCACCGCGGCGGTGCCGCTGGTCGGGAATGCCAGGCCCAGCAGCATCCGGATCGTCGTGGTCTTGCCTGAGCCGTTCGGGCCGAGGAACCCGTACACCGAGTTCCGCGGCACGTCCAGGTCGATGTGGTCGACCGCGAGCTGACCGCTGTGTCTTCCAGCGAGGAGCCGGCCCCCCGCGCCCCCCGTGAACCGCTTGGTCAGCCCAGCGGTCGCGATCGCGGTCACTGGTCGCTGTTCCTAATGCTGGGCGGCCGCGGCGTACAGGACGCTCGGCTCGACCGCCCCCAGGTACATGGTGCCGTTGACGATCAGCACGTTGACCAGCGTCGTCTTGATCAGCTGCCCGGTGCCGAACGCGCCGTGCACCTCGGTAGCGGAGCCGAGGAACGCCGCGATGGCGGCCTGCTCCGCGCCGGGGCCGCCGTTCACCGAGACCGGTGCGTTGGCTGCTCCGGCTCCCGCCGGGGAGGTCAGTGCGGTGGCCGGCGCCTTCAGCACGGTGAGCCAGCCCGATCCGATCGGGGTGACGTCACCGTTGTTGTGGCCGCTGTGGTCGCCGCTCGGGGTGTCCGTGGTGATCTTCGCGCCGGGCGGCGGGGTGAACGTGATGTCGGACGTCGCGGGCGCGGCGAACGTCACGGAGGTGAAGCCGATCGTGATCGCCGGGCTGCTCGCATGTCTGGCGACCACCTCGACGCGCAGCGGCACGCTGTTGCTCGCGTCGATCGCGATCCGCACCTGGCCGATCAGCGACCGTGCGTCCTTGGGCGCGAGCGTCAGCTCGTAGGCGGGCCGGCCGGCCACGGACACGTTGCTGTCCACGCCGACCGTGGTGGTGGGCCCGACCGCGGCCAGCGCGTCGTCGGCCGCTTGCTGCGGCGTGAGCGGCAGCTTGGTGTCCGGCATGCTGGTCGTCGGCGCCTTGTCCGGCAGGGTGAACTTCGTCACGGTGTCGGGCACCGACTGCCACAGCCAGGCCGTGTCACCGTTGCGGTAGAGGTCGGTCTCGCTCATCTTGCCGGGGAACGCGACGCGGAACTCTCGCGGGCCGGCATACCAGACCTGGATCGTGTGCGAGCCGGTGAGCAGCGACGTTATCGAGGTCGGGTTCTGCTGCGCGCCGGGCAGCTGCGGCAGGCCCAGTGAGGTCGACTCGGTCACCGTCCCGCTGAACGCCGGGACCTGGGATCTCGCCGCGACATCGGCGAGCAGCTGCGCCGGAGTCCTGGCTGGCAGCGCGGGCGCCGCCTGCGCGACGGGGATCAGCGCCGCCGCCATCGCCGCACCGGTGATCGCGAGTGCCCCCGCTGGCACCGCCCACCGAGTCTTACGCGTCATCCTCGGAAACAGCCCCATATCAACCGAGACTACCCGACGTTCCGCTTGCCGTCGGGTCATGCCTCAGGCGCGCCAGGAGACCTCCATGAGGGCACCGCCAAGCGGCGAGGTGGCGACGCGCCAGCGGCCGCCGGTGGAGGACACGATCGAGTCGCCGATCGCGAGCCCGAGGCCGGCGCCCGGGCCGTTCTGCTCGGCGCGCTGGAACCGGTCGAAGAGCCTCGGCCGATCGTCCTCCGAGATGCCGGGGCCGCTGTCCTCGACGGTGAGGGTCAGCCGGCCGGCCTGCCTGCGGACGCTGATCCGGACCTGCCCGTCCGGACCGGCGAACCGGCAGGCGTTGTCCATCAGCACCCCGGCCAGCCGGTCCAGCCACTCCGGCGGCGCGCTGATCAGCGCGGGCTCGGTGTCGATCTCGGCGCTGATCGCCGGGCCGACGGAACGGAACCGGTCGGCGCAGGTCTGCGCCAGGCAGCCAAGGTCGATGGGCTCGTCGGCGGGCGGCTGCGGCTGGGCATCGAACCGGGCCAGCCACAGCAGGTCGTCGACCAGCCGGCGCAGCCGCTCGCTCTCGGACTGGACCCGGGTGAGCGAGTCGCGGTATTCGGCCGCGGTGCGGTCGGTGCCGGACAGCGCGACGTCGACCTCGGCCCGGATCACGCTCAGCGGGGTGCGCAGTTCGTGTGAGGCGTCCGCCGTGAACTCGAGCTGCCGGCGCCTGGCCTGCTCGACCGGGGCGAGCGCACGCAGCCCCACCACCAGCGACCCGCCGAACATGGCGAGCATGACCAGCGGGCCGGCCGTGAGCTCGCCGTCCAGCACCAGGTTCTCGGTGTGCACGTCACCGCCCCGGCTGACGCCGGCCACCAGGTGCCCGCCCGGCACGGAGGCGCTGAGCAGCCGGTACGACTTGCCGGGGGTAAGGGTCGCGGTGACCGGAGTGCCCGCGGCGGGGACGCTGACGCTGAACGGTGGCGCACCGGGCGTCCGGGCGGTGAGTGTCCCCGCGTCGTCCACCAGCCACAGGTACGCCGGCACCCGGTCGGGGTCGCGATCATTGTCGCCGTCCACGAGCTGTGTGCTGGCGCGGCTGATCGCGGCCGGGTCGCCGCGAGCGCTGGCGATAAGCTCGCTGAGACGAGTGTCGGCCTCGGCGTTCAGCCGATTGACCGTGACGAAATACATGATGACGGCGGCCACGAAGTAGACGACCCCGGCCAGCAGCGTAGCGATGATCGCGACCCGGAGCGCGGGGCCCGATCGTTGCGCGAACGCCTTCATGACGGCACGATCCGGTAGCCGACGCCGCGGACGGTCTCGATCCGCACGCCGGACCCGGCAAGCTTGGTCCGCAGCCGCGCCAGGTGCACGTCGAGCGTGTTGGAGCCGAACACGTCCGCCTCGTTGTCCCACACGTGCTGGGCGATCGAGCGGCGGGTGGCCACCCCCGGCGACCGGCGCATGAGCATCTCCAGGATGCCCAGCTCGGTGGCGGTCAGCGAGGGACGCCGCCCGTCGATCAGCACCTCCCGGCCGGCCGGATCGAACTCCAGGTTGCCGACCACGACCCGCGGCGCCTGCGTCTGCCGCGGCCGGCGCTGCAGCGCGCGCAGCCGGGCCAGCAGCTCGCCAAAGTCGAACGGCTTGACCAGGTAGTCGTCGGCGCCGGCGTCCAGCCCGGCGATCCGGTCCGCCGGCGTGTCCCGGGCGGTCAGCATCAGCACCGGCGTCGCCTGGCTCTGGCCGTCCAGCCGGCCGCTGCGCAGCCGCTGCACCAGATCGAGGCCGGACAGCCGCGGCATCCGCCAGTCCACGACCGCGACCTCGTACTCGTACGCCTGGAGGTAGGCCGCCGCGGTCTCGCCATCGGGCACCAGATCGACGACATACCCCTGCTCGCGCAGCCCGCGAGCGAGCACGGCGCCGAGCTTCTCGTCGTCCTCGGCCACCAGCACCCGCACGCCCCCGAATCTACTCCCCGGTCCCCCCATCCCGCCCCGCCCGCAAGCTCCCACCGGGTCAATTGCGCAGTTGAGCCCACTAGACCGTGTCAACGCGCCAGGGCGGGCCACACCGTGTGACTGGTGTTACGTGAGGGGCTCAACTCCGCGCCCCGCCGCGTAAGCGGCCTCGGAGCGTGTGACTGCTGTTATGCGGGAGGCCGAGGGGGCAGTTATTGTGTTGAAAAAGTGCTCCCTGGTAGAAAAGGGGTCGAATCCGCACCCTTTTCTAACACGAAGCCCTTTTATGGCATGGGAGAGGGACCGCCACGCCGCACATAGGGGACGAATCGGGCGGAGGCTCGCAGGTGGGCGGGGCGGGTGGCTAGCGGAGTGGGGCGTGAGGTGCCTGTGGGGCCCTTGGGGTCTGCGGGGCTTGGGTGCTTTGGGGCTCGGGCACGGAGCTTGGGGTTAGCGGGGCTTGGGGTTAGCGGGCTATGCGGCGCCAGAGGGGGCGGGGGACTAGCTTGAGGGCGGTGGCCAGCACGGCTAGTTTGGCGGGGACCCAGACCGTGCCACGGTTGCCGTTCAGGGCGCGGGCGGTGGCGGTGCCGACGGCGCCGGGGGTGGTGGCCATCGGGGCGTGCGGCATGCCTTGGGTCATCCGGCCGATGACGAAGCCGGGACGTACCAGGAGCACGCGGACGCCGGTGCCGTGCAGCGTGTCGGCCAGGCCGCGGGCGAACGCGTCCAGGCCCGCCTTTGTCGCGCCGTAGACGGGGTTGGCCTTGCGCGGCCGCACGGCCGCCACCGAGGACAGCACCACGATCGTGCCCCGGCCGTGCGCCTTCATGTGCCCGGCCACGGCGAGCAGCGTGCTCACGTGGCCGGTGAAGTTCGTCTCGATCATCGTCGCGGCCTGCTGCGGGTCCTTGTCGAGCTCGGCCTGCGGCACCAGGATGCCGGCCGCGGAGATCACCATGTCCAGGCCGCCCTCGGCGAACAGCGTGTCGATCAGCGTCTGGTGCGCGCTCGTCGCGGTCGCGTCGAACGGCACCGCGCGGACCTCGCAACCCAGCGTCTTGCCGGCCGCGAGCAGCCGCGCCTCGTCCCGGCCCGCCAGGATCACTTCGGAGTCGGCCGGCAGGCCGAGCGCGGCCACGATGGCCAGGCCGATCTCGCTGGTGCCGCCGAGCAGCAGGATCCGCTGCGGGCGAGTGGGCAATATCGAACCAGTCACGAGCACAAGTTCCTTACGCTACATACAGGCCGGTCACGAACAGCGTGAACCAGCCGAGTTCGCAGGCCAGCATGCCGCCGTCCCGCATGATCAAGTCTTCCACCGGCCGGATCGTGCCGCGCCCGGTGAGCGCGCCGAACCGGGCCAGGGCCGCGACCAGCGGAATCGCGCTGGCGAGGTGCCAGTCGCGGGCACCGCTGTGCTCCCCCGCCGCCCACAGCACGTAGCAGACGATCATCAGCGCGCCGATCAGGTACTGGCTGAGCCGGAGCGCCGCCGGGCGGTAGGAGCGCATCGCCGGCCGGTGCCGTACCGCGTCCTCGCCGAGCGTGACCAGCTCGGTGTACCGCTTGGCGACCGCGACGCCGAGCGCGCCCAGTGAGCACACCAGCAGGAACCAGCCGGACGGCGGGACATGCGTGGCCGCCGCGCCAGCGAGCACGCGCAGCAGGAAGCCGGACGCGACGAACAGCACCTCGAGCACCGGGATGTGCTTGAGCACCATCGAGTACGAGAACGACGAGACCAGGTAGCCGGCGAGCGTCGCGGCGAGCAGCGGGGCGGAGATCGCGAAGCCCGCCGCCAGCGCCGCGGCGACGAACAGGCCGGCCAGCACGAGCGCGTGCGACCGCGGCAGCAGCCCGGCGGCGATCGGGCGGTTGCGCTTGGTCGGGTGCGCCCGGTCCCGCTCCACGTCCGCCACGTCGTTGACGTAGTACACCGCCGACGAGGCGAGCGTGAACGCGACCGCGGCGACGATCGCGTCGCTCAGCCCGTCGTGCGGGCCGAGCGAAAGGCCCGCCAGCGGCGCCGCGAACACGAGCAGGTTCTTCGGCCATTGCCGGGGCCTGGCGGTCCGCACGGCGCCGGACAGCCAGCGGCCGAGCGTGACAGGGCGCGGCGTGGCCCCGTCCGCGACCTGCGCGGCACTCGTCTGAGTGGTCACTTCGCGTAAACCGCCGTGAAGTCGCGGGCCCATACCGAGTAGTAGCGAAGCGGCGACCTCGGCTGATCCGGCAGCATCGCCACCGGGTCCGGGTCTGACGGATGGCCGTTCGCCTTGTAGTACTCGAACTCGGTCCAGTCCGGGTTGATGTCCAGTTCCATCCCCTCGACCGCGCCGGCTCGCTGGAGCATCCCGGCCACATCGGCGGCGGACATCCCGGGTCCGTACACGTAGAGAATCCGGCCGTCCTTGGTCTCGCCGATGCCGGAGCGCCAGACACCAGCCGCGCCGCCGATCGTGGCGCCGAAGTTGCTCTGCACGTTCTGGTTGATGTCGGGGGCAACCTTCCCGTGGTCCACGATCAGCTCGAGGTTCTGCCGCACGCCGACGACGTCAGCGGTCATGCTCACGTCCCGGCCCCAGTCACCGATCTTGATGGTGCCATTCCGGTAGTACACCACGGATGCCGCCCCGTTCGTGAGCTTTCCGCTGGTCCTGCCGTTCAGGTAAAAACCGCCCCGCGAGGCGTACAGCCGGAACCCGCCGTTGAACGTGGCGAGCAGGCCGGTGCGGGTACCCGGCGGGATCCAGTCCTGCGCGCCGCCGAACCCGGTTCCCGGGTCCTGCGAGCCGGGACGCAGCTCGAACTTGACCAGCCGCTGGTCGAACGAGGCGATGCCGGCCACGTACGAGGTGTGGATCGCGTCGATGCGCATTTCGGTGGTGAACAGGGCCGGCTGGCCGTTCACCGTCTCCCGGAGCGTCCACACGCCCTCACCGGCCAGCGCCGGGGTGGCGAACGGGGTCAGATCTTTCGGAATGTCGGGCTTGAAGCCGTGTACCTTCTTGAACTTGAGCTTGCCGTGCGGGTCGGACAGCGCGAAGTTCGGCTTCCCCCCCACCTTCGGCGGGGTGTAGGTCCACTCCTCCATCATCGTGACGACCGAGCCGAGATAGTGATCGCGCGCCCACTCCGCCAGCTTCTCCGACAGCGACAGGCCGTTGTTCGCGGTGAGCGCCTGGCCGAGGGAGAAGGCCACCCAGCAGAAGAAGACGAGCAGCACGCCGCAGATCACCCGGACCGTCGGGCGCCGGAAGAACCGGCGGATCCTGGAGTTTTTCGGATCTTTTCGGCGGCGCTTGCCCGGGCCGCCGGGGGGCTCCGGGGGGTCGTCCCCCCGGGCTAGCACGTAGGTGTCGTCCTGCTGGTAGTACGGGGGCTGATCGTAGTACTGCCGCTGGTCGTAAGGCCCCTGATCGTAGGGCCCCTCGCCGTAGGGCCCTTGATCGTAGGGGCCCTGGTTGTACGGGCCCGGCGGGTAGGGGTTCGGCGGGGCGTACGGGCCCTGCCCGGACGGCATCGTGTAGTCGTCGCCGCGGCGGTAGTCCGAGCCGGTCCGCGGATTCCTGAAGGCCGGCCGCGGCGGATACGAGCCCTGCTGCGGCTGATACTGAGGCTGGCGGGGCTGCCAGATGGGCGAGGGCGGATCACTCCCGTTGCGGGGTCCCCCTGGTCCCGACTGCGGCACTCGCCTACCTCCTCGGTCAGCCTGCGGACGGAAGCAGGTCTACCCGGCCTACATGAACTTAACGTGACGGCCACTTCGCCCCCGCGCGGCCAGAAGAGCGGACGGTCGCACGGCCGGTCAGTGAAACCACAGCTCGTTCTGAGTAAAGAAGATTAGCCTACGGCGCGTATCGGGAGTGTATGGCACGCACGCTTCTACCAGCGGCCCCACGGTAGCAGCGCGGTCACCGCGACGGCGGCGAACAGCAAGGTCAGATACGCGATTGACAGGTGGAACAGCCGCATCGGGGCCGGCTTGTCCGTGGTGGCGATCCGGGTGTTCAGCCGGTGCGCCTCGACCAGGAACCACCCGCCGAGGCCGGCCGCCGCGAGCGAGTAGATCCAGCCCGCGTACGGGGCCAGCGCCAGCGTGGCGGCCACCATCGCGTAGGAGTACCACAGGATCTTCTTCGCGACCGCGGCGGCGGTGGCGACCACCGGGAGCATGGGCACGCCGGCCGCCGCGTAGTCCTTGCGGAACTTCATGGCGAGCGCCCAGAAGTGCGGCGGGGTCCACAGGAAGATCACGGCGAACAGCACGAGCGCGGGGACGCTGACCGTGCCGGTCACCGCGGCCCAGCCGACCAGGACCGGGAAGCAGCCGGCCGCGCCGCCGATCACGATGTTCTGGGGGCTGCGGCGCTTGAGCAGCAGCGTGTAGACGAAGATGTAGAACAGGATCGCGGTGTCGGCCAGCGCCGCGGACAGCCAGTTGGCCGTCAGTCCGAGCAGCAGCGTGGACCCGGCGCCGAGCAGGATTCCCCAGGCCAGCGCCTCCCAGGGCTTGATGGTGCCCTGGCCGTTGACGACCAGGGGGCGGCGCTTTGTCCGCTTCATCACCGCGTCGATGTCGCGGTCGATGTAGCAGTTGATGGTGTTGGCGCTGCCCGCGGCCAGCGTGCCGCCGACGAGCGTGACGAGGATCAGCTTGAGCGACGGCAGGCCGCGCTGCGCCAGCAGCATGGTCGGCACGGTCGTGACGAGCAGCAGCTCGATGATGCGCGGCTTGGTCAGCGCCACCAGCCCGCGGAGCAGTACGCTCGCCGGGCGCCGACCGCCAGGAGTTGTCCCCCGGTGACCAAGCTCGGGCAGGGCCTGGGCAGCGGTCACTCCACGGCCTCGGTGGTGGTGGCCGCCGCCTCAGCTGGCGTCGCGGCCGTGGGCTCTCCGGGCTGGTACGTGTGGGAAACCGAGCGCTCGGCGCGCGCGTCCCGGTGCCCGGGTATCAGCTCCGGCTTGGTGTAGAGCACGTACAGCGCCGCGGCCACCGCGATGAACAGGATCATCGGGAAGACGAAAGTGATCATCGATCCGCCGAAACTCCACGCGCTGCCACTGGAGTCCGCGAGAAAACCGTGCACTGCGATCCCTTTCTTTCTTCCGGCGCGCTAGCTGACAGCGTAGAACAGCAACCAGAACAGCAGCGCCATCAGCCCCAGGTAGTTCCAGAGCGTGCTGAACGCGCTCAGGGACGCCTGGAACCGCTGGAGCGCGAACGTCTCAGTGTACGTCGGCGGCTGTTCGATGAATGAGACGGCCGGCATGAAGCGGGCCCTGGCGAGCAGCGTCTCCAGCCAGATCATCGCGGACAGCAGAATGACGATGAACACCGGATAGAAGCCCGTGAATACGCTGGAGTAGCCCGAGCTGCCCGGCGGGAACGGCAGGAAGACAAGCTCGCAGATCTGGGCCGCGACGGCACCGAGGCCGAGGCCCAGCGCCACCAGGCCGCTGATCTGCCAGGTCCGCTTCCGCCCGGCCTTGATCCGCTGGAGCCCGTAGTAGTGCGTCCCGGCGCTGGCCAGGACCAGCAGCATGATGATGGCGCCCATCCAGCCGTTCGGATGATGGAAGCCCGAGCCCTTCCAGTGGCCCTCGGAGTCGACCGAGCGCAGGTAGAAGTACGCGAAGGCGAACGAGCCGAACAGGAAGGTCAGGCCGCCGATCGCCAGCCGCACCCCGGTCCAGGCGGCGTTGAGCGCGGACTCGTGGTAGTAGCCCTCGTCCTCGAGGGCGAGCGCGGCCTGTGCCTGCTGGGATTCGGACATGTGTCACACCTTCGCTTCGGTCATGCCTGCCCCGGTCCCGGCGTAGGCCCCGGCTATCACGCCCGGCGGCGGGTTCAGGTCCGCCACGGGCAGCGCGCCGGGGACGCCGTAGTCATAGGGGCTGGACAGGATCACCGGCACCCGCTCGAAGTTCTCCGGCGGTGGCGGCGACGGCAGCTGCCATTCCAGGCTGCGCGCCCGGTACGGGTTGATGTCGGTCACCCGCTCCCGCCAGAACAGCAGGGACATGACGAGGTTGATCAGGAAGATGAGGATCGACCCGCCGAGGAGGAAGGCGGAGATCGACACCCAGTCGTTGAGCGTCTCCAGGTTCCGCGCGTATTCGAACACGCGTCGCGGCATGCCCATCATGCCCAGCGCGAACAGCGGCAGGAACGTGGTGTTGAAGAAGATGAACATCGTCCAGAAGTGCAGCTTGCCCAGCTTCTCGTTCAGCTTGATCCCGGTCATCTTCGGCAGCCAGTAGTAGATGCCCGCCATGAACGCGAAGATCAGCCCGCCCATGATCGTGTAGTGGAAGTGCGCCATGACGAAGAACGAGCCGTGCTCGGTGGTGTCCGCGGGCACGTCGGACAGGAACACGCCGCTGATCCCGCCAATGAGGAAGTTGAAATAGAACGCCAGTGCGAATAGCATGGGTATGCTGAACGTGATTCGAGCTTTCCAGAAGGTGCCCATCCCGACCAGGAAGATGAAGCCCGTCGGGATGGAGATCATCTCTGTGGTCAGCATGAACACCGGACGCATATCCGGGTCGATGCCGCTATCGAACAGGTGGTGCTGCCAGACGAAGAATGACAGGATGCCCACGCCCAGCATGCCCGCCGCGGCGACCTTGTAGCCGAACAGCGGTTTGCGGCAGAACACGCTCACGACTTCGGAAATGACGCCGAAGCCGGGCAGCGCGAGGATGTACACCTCGGGATGGCCGAAGAACCAGAACAGGTCCTCGTACAGGAAGCTGCTGCCGCCCAGCTGGTTGGTGAAGAACGCGGTCTGGAACGTCCGGTCCGTCAGGCCCATGTAGCACGCCCCGACCAGCACGGGTACGGCCAGGACCTGGAGAAACGAGACGCTGAACATCGACCAGACGAACATGGGCATGCGGCTCCAGCGCATGCCCGGCGCCCGGTAGTTGATGACCGTGACGATCATGTTGAACCCGGCGAGGATCATCGACAAACCCATTAGTCCGAACGCGAAGAAGTATGCGTCCATGCCAGCGGTGGCCTGTGTAGCAAGGGGTTCGTAGCCGGTCCAGCCGGTCGGGAAGCCGCCGAAGAGGACACCGGACAGCAAGATGACGTACGCGGCCGGGGTGAGCCAGAAGCCGAGCGCCTCGAGCCGCGGGAACGCGACCCGCTTGGACCCGATCAGCAACGGCCCGAAGTACTGCCCGAACGGGCCGAGGATGACCGAGGACATCATCATCATCATGAGCGTGCCGTGCTCGCCGACCACCATCAGGTACTGGCTCGCGCCGAGCAGGTGGTAGGAGGGGCTCAGCAGCTCGCTGCGGATCGCCATCGCGAACAGGCCGCCGGTGAGGAAGTACGTGGTCATGCCGAACAGGTACTGGATGCCGACCACCTTGTGGTCGAGGGTGTACCTGAAGTACTTGCCCAGACCAGGCTCCAACGTGCTCAGATGGGTGTCGGCGGGCCGTTGCCTGCCCAGCATCAGCCAGAAAAGGTCGTTGAAGATACCCAGCCCGATGAGCCAGCCGAGCACGCCGAAACAGTAGCCGAGGACGATCGGCACGTCGTTGGAGTCGGACAGCGCGTTCTGCGAATAGCCGCTGGACAGGAAGTTGCCGAGCAGGTGGCCCAGGATGTAGCCGACCGCCGCGAGGACCACGCCGGTGTGGATTCCGGGGCGCAGCCAGTACGACCGGTAGCCCGCCCAGTCCCGGCCGGCCGGCTCCGCTATTTCCGACTGTATCTCTATGGCCATCCTGGTTACCCCTCCACCGTTACGTGCGTCATGGCGTCACCGGGTCGTTGGGCGGGTAGTAGTAGCCGGCCGCGCCGGTGATGCCGTCCACCTTGTTCAGGTTGTTCGAGCTGGTGAGCTGCGAGAGCACGGTCGGGTCATAGGTGAGCGAGTACGCCGGCAGGGCGGCGAGCAGCCCGTTGCCCTGTTCCTTGCTCTGCACGTTGGCTGCCCAGTTCGAGAAGTCGTTCTGGGAGACGACCTTGCCGTAGTTGTACATGGCGCCGTGCCAGATGCCGCACAGCTCGTTGCACCTGACGGTGAAGCCGCCCAGCTGCTTCGGCGTGGTGTATGCCACGTTGTCGACCTGCGGGTTGGCGTCGGCCTTCACGCCGAGCTGGTAGGCCCAGAAGCTGTGGATGACGTCCAGCGACGTCACGTGGAAGGTGACCGGCGTGTCCAGCGGGAGGTACAGCTCGGACGACTCCATGCCGCCGAACTGCGGGTACCGGTACGTCCAGGCCCACTGCTGTCCGATCACCTGGACTTCGAGCATGTCGCCGCTGCCCGGGGTCCAGGTCGAGCTCGTCTTCCCGGCGAGTTTCCAGATGGGGTTCGGCCCCTCGCCCGCGCCCGCCCCCGCCGGACCGATCAGCTCCGCGGTACCGAACGCGAACGCCCACATCACGATCGCCGCCGTGACGATGATCCAAGCGGCGGCGACCTTGTTGTTGCCGTAGATCGGCGCGCCGTCACCGTCGTCGCCGGGCCGCGCCCGCCACACGATGATCGAGTAGACGAAGTACAGCAGGACCGCGATCACGACCGGCGCGCCCGTCACCGCCAGCACCGCGATGTCGAACTGCTGGTGCTTGGCGGAGTCGGACATGTCGCCCGGCGGCAGATGCGGGTACCAGACGAACCAGATGAGCAGGTCGGCGGCGAGCGCGAGCACGAGCCAGATCAGGAACATCCGCAGCCAGTGGTTCGTCTCCGGCTTGGGTCCGGTGGCGTTTCCGTTCGTGTTTTCGGTTGTCATGACGCCACCACGTCCATGTTCCCCATCATGTAACCGAAGTTCTGCATCGGGCCGCTGTTGCCATCGAGGTAACCGCCGCCGCAGGGGACGAAGCACTGCCAGCGGAACACCCCGGCGTGGGTCGGGGCGTTGAAGCTGAACGTCTCCAGCGCGTACGGGTTGTGCTCGGTCTTGCCGTCGTCTGTGAACGTCGGGGTGCACGGCGAGGAACTGCACAGGTTGTTCGCTGAGTCGTCCGCGTTCGGCGATGCCACCGGCACGTACAGGCCAAGGGCCGGGATGGCGAACGTGTGCCCCACGTTGCAGTCGCTCCAGGAGTTGATGACCGACGTCGTGTCGTTGGTCAGCGACTCCTTCCCCTTGCTGTTGAACTGCGAGACCGTCACCGTGTCGCCCTCGGTGCCCTGCACCTGGCTGAAGAAGTTGTTCCGCAACGGGGTGCACCCGTCATAGCCGTAGATGGTCACGTTGACCTTCGTGCTGGCCGGGATGGAGAAAAAGGTGGTGTGGACCCACTGCTTGCTGTTCGGGTCCTGCACGTAGTAGCTGACCCAGTCGGGCTTGCTCGCGGAGTCGTTCTGTGGATCCTCCTGGAGCACCACGTTGACCACGCCGTTGGCGGCCGCGAAGTGAACCGTGGGCAGAGAACTCGCCGAGCCGATGTAGTACACGGCGACGAAGACCCCGAGGCCGATCACCACGGCGACGGCGACCAGCAGAGCCGCCGCCCGGGCTGGCACGGACACCAGATCACCACCTTTGTTCGTTGTGACTCCCGGCGACATCGGGGCCGGCGCCTACTTGGGCTAGATCATCGGATCGTGGGCCTGGCAAGGCAACACTTGGCATCCGAGATGACGAAATTGTCATTCAGCGGGCTGCGAGGGTTTGCATATTAATGGACCTTGACCTGCGGTGATAGCGTGATGGCGATTGTGTCGGTGGTTGGGACAATCGTTTGCCACCTTGATGTCCTTGGATGACCCCGGGCGTACTATGGCGGGCAATTGCGGCATGTTGCGGCACGTTGGGAGGGCATATGACGGCACAACTGACGCCGCGACCCCCGACCAGCCGCACGGGATGGCCGGTGCTGCGGGCCCCCAAGTGGATGCTGCCGGGGGCGGTGGTCCTCGTCGCCGGACTGGCGGTTGCCGCGTGGCCGCATCAGCCGTCCAACGCCGAACGGGTCAGTGACCTGCGTTCGGTCGTCAGCGCGCTGAACACCGGCATCGAGTCCTGCGCCGGCGGGGTCACCGAGTCGCTCACCGCGCTGCGCGAGATCCAGGCCGGGACGAGTCACGACGTCTCGACCGGGGCTCGCATCGCAACCGATGGGGCGGCGAACTGCTCGCCCGCGAACAGCATGCCGATGGATGACCTCGTCGAGTACCAGGTCCCGGGATCACTGGCCTCCTTCCACCTCGATACGACCGTCAACGACGTCGTGACCTGGGGGTTTCCGCTCGCGCAGCGGGTGCAGACGGATGTCGCCTCGATCTTGACCGCGAGTTCCGCCGCTGCCGTGGCCAGCGCCACCGCGGCGCTGCACAAGGACCAGGCCGCCCTCGACGCGCAGCGAGCCAAGATCGACGCGGCTCTTGGTGCCGCGAACCGGGCGCTGTCCGCGCACGTACCCCCGCCCACATTGCCCAGCTGACCCGGGTTCGGGTTCTTGCGTGGGCTTGGGCTTGGGGTCCCGCCGCCCAGCGCGCGATTGTCTGTTTTGCGCCTTATGTCCGTCTGTCGCGCGGCCCTTGCACGTTGGTAAAGGGCTTGTGGTAGATAGGGCGCCGGACGTAGGCGTCCCACAACGATGCACGCTCATGACGCGTCTCGTGGCCCGGGCCGCGACCCGGCAGCTCACATTCCCATATCATGACATTTCACCTTATTCCGGGCGAGCCAGGTGGAGCGCCAGATTATTGCGGACAGTTACCCCCCCAAAGTGGGAGGGTAAGTGTCCGCAATAATTTCGGTCCACCATCCGGGCAACGAGCTGCCGTCGAACCTACCGGGACAGAAGCGGCATTGCGGGCAAACTGCGCGAGGGCCGGGCGGGCACGACTTGCTGGGCGCAGTGTCGCGTTGCAATCGTTTGTATGACAGAGCCGTAACAATCCCGCGAGTGGCAGGCCGTGACTTGACCAGCTTTGCGCTTCGCATGGACCATCGCAAACGTGGGTTCTTTGCCCTTGCGCTAGCACGGGACGCCCGGCCGGCACTCAGCTGGCCGGTACCCCGAGCCCGTGCCGCGCGACAAGGACCGAGGTAGCCAGCATGATCTTGCAGGAGCGCACGGCTCGGGCCACCTACGCCACGCCAGAGGTGGCAGCGCCGCGGATACTCGTCGTCGATGACGAGCCGGGGATACGCGCGTTCATCGAGCGCGCCCTGGCGGCCGACAGCTATGCCATGGACACGGCGGCCACCGGAGCGGAGGCGCTGCACATGGCGCAGGCGAGCCGCTACGACCTGATAATCCTGGACCTGGTCATCCCCGATATGCCCGGCCAGGTCATCCTCGAACGGCTGCTCGAGGCCCACCCGGACCAGGCGGTCATGGTGCTGTCCTGCCTGGCGGACGTCGCCTCCAAGGTCGACTGCCTGGAACGCGGCGCGCAGGACTACCTGACCAAGCCGTTCTCGCTCGCCGAGCTGCGCGCCCGGGTACGCGTCCGGCTGCGGGCGGAGCACAGCCACAGCGAGCAGCCGTCCGAGGTGATCAGGGTCGGCGACCTCACGCTGGACGTGGGGCGCCTTGTCGCCGACATCGGCCATGGCCCGGTGCCGCTCACCCGCCTGGAGTTCCTGCTGCTGCGCGAGCTGGCCGAGCACGTCGGCCAGTCCGTCCCCAAGGAGACGCTGCTGGCGACCGTATGGGGATATGACTTCGACCCGGGCTCGAACGTGGTCGACGTGTGCGTCCGGCGGCTGCGGTCAAAGCTGGGCTTCGGCCTGATCAAGACGGTACGCGGCGAGGGCTACCAGCTTGCTGGCAGATAAGCCGGCGGATGAGGTGGCCGGCCTATGGCGCCGCGTGTGGCGCCGGTGGCCGCTGAGTCGTGGCTGGCTCGACGCCGCGTGGGCGCTGTTCTCGGTGCTCAACCTCGTCGCGATACTGAAGTTCGCCGACTGGGAGACCATCCCGTTCCATTTCATCTGGATCAGCTTCACGTTGCTGTACGGCTTCCGCACCTGGGCGACCAAGCCCACCATGTGGGTGCTCGGGGCGGTCATGGTGACCACGGGCGCCGGCATCGGACTCGACGTGTCGCGCGGGACCGAGCCGCTCGAAGAGCTGACCGAAGTACCGCTGATGGCCGCGATGTTCGTCGCGATGGTCTGGCACGCCCGGCGCAAGGTCGCGGCGGACCACCGGTCCCAGCTGGTGAGCGACGAGAATGCCCGGCTGCTGGCGACTCAGCGCCGGTTCCTCCAGGATGCCTCCCACCAGCTCCGGACGCCGATCACCATCGCGCTCGGCCACGCCGAACTGCTGGCGGATGAGGTGTCCGGCCCGCAGCAGAGCAAGGACCTCAACGTGATCCTCGGCGAGCTGACCAGGCTCCGCCGGATCGCCGAGCGGCTCCTGGTGATCGCCGCCGCCGAAGACCCGGAGTTCCTCCATCCCGAGCCCGTCGCACTGGACAGCTTCATCATGGACCTACTACGCCGCTGGCGGCCGACTGCCGAGCGGAGCTGGCAGCTCGGCAGGCTGGACAAGGTCACGGTCCAGGCCGACCGGGAGCGCCTGGGGCTGGCCATCGACGCGGTCCTGGAGAATGCCGTCCGGCACACCGCGGCGGGAGATGTCATCAAGCTGTCGGTCATCGCTTCCGGCGCCGGCCCGCTCGTCCCGAGACCCGACGTCCGGGTGACGGTCGCGGACCGCGGTTCCGGCATCCCGGCGGAGCTTCTGCCGCATGTGTTCGACCGGTTCCGCGTCGGCGACGGCCCGAACCGGCGCGGCACTGGTCTTGGGCTACCGCTGGTCCGCGCCGTCGCCCGGGCACACGGCGGAGAGGTGCTGGTGCGCACCTGGCCCGGGCAAGGCAGTAGCTTCGAGTTGATGCTTCCGTTGCACGGCGACGGAACCATGTCGTCCGGAACAAGCACGCTGGAGTCGAGCGAGGGAGCGGAGGGGAAGGCCGAGCATGCCGGAGCGAACCTGGAAGGCAGCATTTGACGAGGTGTTCCGCATCGCGGTGCGGCACAAGCTCCGGTCCAGCATCATCGCCGCGGTGGTCGCGGGATCGTTCGTGGTCGTCGCGTTCGCCGCGGGCGAGTCGCCCGCCAGCACGGCCGCCGCCCAGGCGGGAACCGGGACCATGATCGGCGGAGGCGGCGCCGACGGCGCCGGCCCGGTACGGCCCGCCGGAACGCCGACCGCACCCGCGTTCAGCCTCCCCCCGCTCGGCAACTCCACAGAGCGGATCTCCCTCGCCGCCTATGCCGGGAAGCCGCTGATCGTGAACTTCTTCGCCTCCTGGTGCGCGCCTTGCAAGCAGGAGACGCCGCTGATCGCGAAGTTCTACCGCGACGAGCACGGCTCGCTGGCGGTGGTCGGCATGGACGAGAACGACGTGCTGACGAACGCGGTCAGGTTCGTGCACGCGGACGGAGTCGGCTACCCGATCGCCTGGGATCCCGGCATCGTCGCGGCATCCGCCTACGGCGTGGACGGGCTGGGACTGCCGCAGACGTTCTTCCTGAACGCCAAGCACCGCATCGTGTACCGGGTGTATGGCCCGGTGGACGAGGCGGAGCTGCGTACCGGCACCGCCCTCGCCACCGGTTAACCGCTGAGGTCAGGCTTGCGCGACTTGCCCACCGCGCCGATCGCGCCGGTCACGCCGAAGACAGCACCGCCGTGCCACAGGCCGCTGAGCACCCCGTGGAACATGCCGCCGCCGGTGATCACGGTCAGCACGAGCGCGATGGCCGCGGCCGCGACGGCCGGCAGAACGGCGAACCGCCAGGGGTTGTTGCGCGCCCAGCGGGCGGCGCGGCCCGCCTTGGTCCGCAGCAGCGCGCCGCCGGCGGCCACCACCAGGAACACCGCCGCGCCGAAGGCAACCGAGCCGCTGAGGGCGGCGACGCCCACCGTGCCGCCGATGACGTGCAGCCCCAGGTCTGCGGCCGCGACCACCCCGCCGGTGACAGCCGCCCCACCCCACGGGGCCCCCGACATCGCCGCGCTGGAGATCGAAATCTCCTCGCGCCGGGATAGATCTTGATCACTAGGTGCGGACATTCGAATCCCTCCGAGCACCACGGCGATATTCACGTCATATCGCGTCTTGCGGACCAGAGTATCACCCAACTACCGCCGAACAGCCGATCTGCGCCCGCGTGTTTCCTGAGGATTGATCCGGATACCGATAGCAATGCGCCATCGGGGCGTTACCGACGGGAATCATGGGTCAGACGTGAACTCCGTGCGCTCCCGCAGGCTTGACCGGCCGCTGGGACGGGAAATCTTAGCTGTGAGGGCCGTTTCCGGGCAAAGGCATGGAGATGTTCGAGGACGACACCGCGTGGCCTGAGCCGCGCCGGGGCAGGGTGTTGCTGGTCCTTTTCGTCGTTGCCGTCTTCGCGGCGGCGGCGGGCGTCGGTTCCGCCCTGCTGGTACACGCAGCCACGATGGTGCCGGTCCAGAAGGCGGCCGCGATCCGGCCCGCCGCGATCATGAATGACGGCGCGGTCTACAGCAAGGTCGAGCCGGGGGTCGTCGACGTGAACGCGAACCTCCAGTACCTGGACGAAACGGCAGAGGGCACGGGATTCGTCATCGACGCCGCCGACGGGTTCGTGCTGACCAACAACCACGTCATCGACGGCGCCACCAGCGTTCGCGTGACCCTCGTCACATCCGGGAAGTCCTACCGGGCGATGGTGGTCGGCTACGACCTGAAGGACGACGTCGCGGTGCTCAAGATCGAGGACGCGCGCGGGCTGACGGCCGTCACGACGGGCGATTCGGCGAAGCTGAGCGTCGGCACGCAGGTACTCGCGCTGGGGAACGAGGCGGGCCAGGGCGGGCCGCCGTCTCTGGCACCCGGGGTGATCAGCAGCATGGGGCGAAGCATCGTCGCCAGCGACCAGAGCTCCGGCCTGACCGAGACGCTGCACGGCATGCTGCAGACCAGCGCGGACATCCGCCCTGGCGATTCGGGCGGCCCGCTGGCCGATTCGGCGGGGCAGGTGGTGGGGATCGACACGGCCGCCGGCAGCGGGGGTCCGGGGGCGAGCGCCGCCGGTTACGCGATCCCGATCAACACGGCCCTGTCGATCGCCCGCCGGATAACGGGAAACCGGCCCGGTCCGGGCATCCAGCTGGGTATGCCGGCCTTCCTCGGGGTGCTGCTCCCGGACAGTTCGGCCAGCAGCCCGGAAAAACAGGCTGACCAGGAGGCGAGCCAGCAGAACGGCGCCGCCAGCAACAGCGGGCGCTCCTGCCTGACCGGAGACGCCAACTCCTACAACGCGGTCCCCGCGGCGATCGCCCCCGTCAAGGAAGGCGCCCTCGTGGACGGGGTGGTCTGCGGCACCCCGGCCGCCGACGCCGGGCTGGTGGCCGGCGACGTGATCACGGGGCTCGACGGCCAAGCGGTGACCTCGGCCAGCTCGCTGACGTCCATCCTCAACCGGGACCGCCCGGGCACCACGGCGATGCTGACCTGGGTCACCATCGACGGAGTCCCGCACTCGCTGTCGGTGACCCTCGAGACCGGCCCCGCCGGGTGAGGTGGACGGCGAGGGGACCCGGCCGGAGCACCACAGGTCGTTCTGAATAAGGACGTTCAGGAGCACCGGATCGGGACGTACCCTGGTTCTCAGTCGAGGGCGAGGATGATGCGAGAGAACGAGAACGACGGCGAGGATTACGTCAGCCCATGGGCGCCACGCCCAAGCGCGGCACGGGGACCGGACGGGGACGACGAACTTCCGCCGTATTACGCCAGCGATTATCCGGCGGTTCCGGACCACCCCACGGTCCCGAACCGCCAGCCAAGCCCGAACGACACGATCGCCTTCGGGAATCTCCATCAAGCGTGGGAGCCAGTCCCGCCGGAGCCGCCCCGGCCCCGCGGCGGCCGGGCGATCGTTTACCTCCTGGTCGCGGTGCTCGCGGCGGGCGTCGGCGCGGCCGCCACGGTCGCGATCCACCACAGCAAGAACGCAACCCCGACGGCGGGCAGCGGCTCCGCGCAGCACGGCATCCCGGCACAGCACAACAACGCGACCGGCAGCGGCGCCAACGCGAGCCTGAACCCGCGGTCGGTGGAGCGCAAGGTCAAGCCCGGCCTGGTCGACATCGTCTCCACGCTGTCCTACAACAACGAGACCGCCGAAGGCACCGGAATGATCCTGTCCTCGAACGGCCTCGTGCTCACCAACAACCACGTGATCAACCAGTCCACGAGCATCACCGCCATGCGGGTGGACGGCGGCCAGACCTACCCGGCGAAGGTGCTCGGCTACGACGCCTCGGCCGACGTCGCGCTGCTGCAACTCCAGGGCGCGGAAGGGCTGCCGACGGTGAGCCTGGGCAACTCCAGCCAGCTCAGCGTCGGCACACCGGTGCTGGCGCTCGGCAACGCGGAGGGCCGGGGCGGCGCGACCCCGGCCGAAGGCATCATCAACGCCCTCAACCGGTCCATCAACGCCAGCGACGAGGGATCCGGCGGCACCGAGAACCTGCACGGCATGCTCCAGACCAGCGCGCAGATCCAGCAGGGCGACTCCGGCGGGGCGCTGGCGAACAACGCGGGCCAGGTCGTCGGCATGATCACGGCGGCGAACACCTCGGCTGGCAAGTCGGGCGGCACGGTCGGCTTCGCGATCCCGATCAACAGCGCGCGGTCGATCGCGGTGCAGATCGCGAACGGCTCGGCCAGCTCCACCGTCTACATCGGCACACCCGGTTTTCTCGGCATCATCTTGCCGCAGAGCTCAAGCACCGACCCGCAGCAGCAGGCGCACGACGAGCAGGGTTACCTGGAGCAGCAGAGCGGTGCGGGCCTCGGCGGGGACAGCGGCACCTGCATCCAGAACGACGCCCAGATCGGCGCCCCCGACATCATCGCCCCCGCCCACGCAGGCGTGGTCATCATCGGCGTGTTCTGCGGCACCGCGGTCAACGCGGCGGGGCTCGTCCCTGGCGACGTGATCACCTCGGTCAACGGCGTCCGCGTCGCGACGGCGGACGGGCTGCGCGCGGCGACCGCCAAGTACCACCCCGGGCACGCGGTCCGTCTCGGCTGGACCGACATGGACGGGGGCAGGCACTTCGCGTCGGTCACGCTGGGTTCCGGGCCCGTCAGGTAAGCCACTCCCGCAGGCGCTCCTCGCAGTCGAGGATCCGCGGCAGCTCGACGTACTCCCCCGGCGTGTGCGCGATCTGCGACGTGCCCGGACCGTAGTTGACCGCCGGGATGCCAAGCTCGGCGAACCGCGCCACGTCGGTCCAGCCGAGCTTCGCGACCGGCGTCCCCCCGACGACCGACACGAACGCGGCGGCGGCCGGGTCGGCCAGCCCGGGCAGCGCGCCGGGTGCCACGTCCAGGATCTCCACCGGCCAGGACGCGAACACCGACCGCACATGCTCCGCCGCCTCGGCCGCCGAACGATCGGGCGCGAAACGGTAGTTCACCGTCACCACGCACTCGTCTGGCACGACGTTGCCAGCCACCCCGCCGCTGACGAAGACCGCGTTCAGCCCCTCGTGGTACCGGAGCCCGTCCACCACCGGCTCGCGCGGCTCATAGGTCCGCAGCACGTCCAGCACTTCCCCGGCCCGGTGGATGGCATTCGTCCCCATCCAGGAGCGCGCGGTGTGCGCCCGCTTTCCGGCGACGGTCACCGCGAACCGCAGCGTGCCCTGGCAGCCGCCCTCGATCTCCCCCGACGTCGGCTCGAGCAGGATCGCGAAGTCGCCGGCCAGATGTTCCGGTGCGACCCTGGCCAGCCGCCCGAGTCCGCTGCGCGCCGACTCGACCTCCTCGCAGTCGTAGAACACATACGTGACATCGTGCACCGGCTCCGGTACGGACGCGGCGAGCCGCAGCTGGACCGCGACCCCCGACTTCATGTCGGAGGTCCCGCAGCCGTAGAGCCGGTCCCCGCGCACCGACGACGGCAGGTTGTCCGCGACCGGCACGGTGTCGATGTGCCCCGCCAGCACCACCCGCCGCCCGCGCCCCAGCGAGGTGCGCGCGACCAGCGCGTTCCCGTCCCGGAACAGGTCCAGCCAGGGCAGTTGTCCCAGCGCCGATTCGATGGCGTCGGCCAGCACGCCTTCGGACCCGCTGACGGATGGGACGTCGACCAGCGCGGCGGTCAGCGCCGCCCCGGACGCGGAAAGATCAAGCTCCATCCGGGTAGCTTACGGCCGAACGCACGGACGGCATCGTCTTGGCCGCCGCGCGCAGCGCCCGCACGATCACCGCGACCGACGGGCGGCGCTCGCTCGCCGTCCGCACCACCGCGTGGATGTCGCGGGCCAGGTCGAGCCCGTGTGGCAGCTGCCGCGCGACCACCCGCCGGTCGCCCGCGATGACCGCGATCCGCGGCAGGATCGCGATGCCCACGCCGCGGGCCACCAGGCTCACGATCGTGGATAGGCCCTCGAACTCGGACAGCACGGCGGGGCTCACCCCCGCAGCGCTGAGCAGCCGGTCCACCGCCTGGCGGGACGGCTCGCCGGCCGGCGCGGCGAGCCATGGCTCGTCGCGCAGCGCGCGCAAGTCCACGGGCTGCGCGGGGTTCGCGACCGGATGGGTCCGCGGCACGACGAGCAGCAGCTCGTCCCGGATCAGGTGATAGCTGGTCAGTATCGTGTTGTCGAGATCGTCGGCGAGCCGGCTCGTCCAGTCGTCCACGATCGCCACGTCCACTTCGCCCGAACGCACCTGCCACAGCCCCTCCCGCGCCCCGGTCTGCCGTAGCACGAGGCTCAGCCGCGGATGCGCGCGCAGGCTCCGGGTGAGCGCGGGCGCGAACGCGACGGCCGCGGACGGGAACGCGGTGGCCACGATCCGGCCGCCCGGTTCGGTGGCGCGCGCGGACAGGTCGGCCTCGGCCTCCTCGACCAGCGCGAGGATGCGCTCGGCGTGCCCGGCCAGCCGCCGCCCCGCGTCGGTCAGCTCCGCGCGCCGCGCGGTGCGGTCGAGCAGCGCGGTGCCGGACTCCCGCTCCAGCGTGGCCAGCTGCTGTGACACGGCAGACGGGGTGTATCCGAGGGCCACGGCGACCTTCGCGATACTGCCGCGCGCGGCAAACTCGTGCAGCAACCTGAGCCGATGGAGATCGAGCATAAGAGCATCTTATGCTCGGCCACAGATATCGTCGCTTGTACTGATGCTTAAACCCACGCAGACTTGATCAAGTGTGATGTTAACGCCCTATCCCGCAGCTAGGAGCTTGACGTTTCCGTGGCCCTCACGATGACCCCCGGTCCGGCCCTCGATTCCCCTATCTCTGTTGTCTCGCTTGGTACCGCGCCAGGCTTCGGCATTTCCGCAACCCTCGCCGCCAACGAGGTGCTGGATGGCCGTCGCCGCCGCGGCGAGCCGGTCCTGCCGATGGCGTTCGGCGAGGCCGGACTCCCCGTGCATCCGTTGCTCCGTGACGCGCTGGCCGCCGCCGCGGCGACCGGCGCCAACTCCTATGGCCCGGTGGCCGGCTCGATGGCGCTGCGCACCGCCGCCGCCTCGTACTGGAACCGCCGTGACCTGCCCACCGAACCGGACGCGGTGGTCTGCGGGCCGGGCAGCAAGGCGCTGTTGTACGCACTGGTCGCGGCCATCGGCGGCGACATCGCGGTCACCCAGCCGAGCTGGGTGAGCTACGCCGCGCAGGTGAGCCTGGCCGGCGCGACGGCACACCTCGTTCCCGCCGCGGGCGGGCCGGTCGCGGGCGGCGGCGTCCCCGACGCGGCCGCGCTTGCCCGGGCCATCGCCACGGCGCGCGGCAACGGCCGCAACATCCGCGCGGTGATCGTCACGCTGCCCGACAACCCGACCGGAACGCTCGCGACGCCGGCCGCCGTCCGAGCGGTGTGTTCGGTCGCCGAGCAGCACGGACTGATCGTCATCTCGGACGAGATTTACCGTGACCTGATCCATGACGATGCGCCAAAATTCGAAAGTCCCACCACTTTTTTGTCCGAACGTACGGTGGTTACCACGGGCCTGAGCAAGAATCTCGCGCTGGGTGGCTGGCGTCTCGGGGTGGCCCGGCTGCCCCCCGGCGAACTTGGCCGCGAGTTGCGGGACCGGCTGCTGGCGATCGGCAGCGAGATCTGGTCCGCGCCGGCGAACCCGGTGCAGCACGCCGCCGCGTACGCGTTCACCGAGCCGGCCGAGCTCACCGAGCACGTCACGCGGAGCCGCCGGCTGCACGCCGCGGTGGCGCGCGAGGTCGCACGGCGGTTCGCGGCGTGCGGCGCGTCCGTCGCGCGGCCGCAGGCCGCGTTCTACGTGTACCCGGACTTCGGCCCGCTGGCGGATGTGCTGCTGGAGCGGCACGGCGTCACCAGCGACGTGGGCCTGGCGGACCTGCTGCTGCGGTCGTATGGCGTCGGCGTGCTGCCGGCCAGTTCGTTTGGCGAGCAGGCGTGGCGGCTCCGGCTGCGGGTGGCCACCGGCATGCTCTACGGCGAGACCGCCGCCCAGCGAGGCGCCGCGCTGACCGCGACGGCGGCGGGCGCGAACCCCTGCGAACTCCCCTGGATAGCCGCCGCCCTCACGCGCCTAGCAGAGGTCCTTGCCAAGCTCACCGCCACCTGACCACCCCGCCGCCCGCTCGGACATTC
>DASRFJ010000154.1:0-3196 GCA_035651595.1 Streptosporangiaceae bacterium
GACCGCGCTGCGGCCGCCCCAGGCCGCTTCCGCGGAGCTAGCGGCGCAGCGCAGCGCCGCGATCGCCTTGGCGGGCGAGGCCAGCGCGACCTCGGTGCCGGGATCGACCGGGCACCGCGCCGGCAGGCCGGCCAGCGGTTCACGGATCATGCTGGAATAGAAGCCCGACGCGGCCGCGTTCGGCCGCCCGGGTCGCACGCACACGGTCATCAGCCGGATCGCCCGGCCGCGGATGAAGCCCTTGCGCGTGTAGTCGGCAAGCAGCTGTTCGCAGATCAGCTTTTGCGTGCCGTAGCTCGTCTGCGGGACCGGCAGCGTGTCGTCGTCGATGACAGGCGGCAACGGGTGCTCCGGCGATCCGCCGAACACGGCCACCGAACTCGCGAACACCACCACCGGGCAGGTCCCGGATGTGCGGCACGCGGCCAGCAGCGCTTCGGTGGCCGCGAGGTTGGCGCGCATGCCCAGGTCGAAGTCCGCCTCGCATTCCCCGCTGACCGCGGCGGCCAGATGGAAGATCACGTCCGCCGCTTCGAGCGTTCCTGCCGTCTCTGCCACATCGCCGTGGACCGCCGTCACCCGCACGTTGCCGGCCAGGTCCGGCGGCGCCGGCGCCTGGTCGACGAGCATCAGCCGGTCAACTCGGCCCGCGTCCTCCCCCGCCACCCGGAGCGAGTCCGCGGCCAGCAGGTCCCTGGCCAGGCGCGCCCCGAGAAAACCCGCACCACCGGTCACCACCACGTTCACCACGAACACCATCGTAGGGATGGCTATTGGTGCGCGCGGACGGCGTCGCCCATGCGCTCGATGGCTTCGCGCAAGATGGCCGGTGAGGTGGCGAAGTTCAGGCGGACGAACCCGGCACCGCCGAGACCGAACACGTGGCCGGAGCTGAGCGCTACCCGGGCGCGGTCGAAGAACATGCGGGCTGGGCCGGCCAGGTCGCTGACGATGTGGTCGCCGGTGGCGGTGTCCGGGTCGTGCAGACCGAGGGCGCGGCAGTCCAGCCAGGCCAGGTACGTGGCCTGCGGCGGCCGGCAGCGCACCTGCGGCAGGCGGTCCGCGAGGAGTTCGCCGAGCAGGTCGCGGTTGGCGGCCAGGCCCGCCAGCAGGGTCGTCAGCCACGGGTGGCCGTCGCGGAACGCTGCGGTGTGCGCGATGACGCCCAGGTGGCTCGGGCCGTGGCTGACCTCCTCGGGCAAGCGGCGCAGGTCGGCGGCCGCGGCGGGGCCGGCGATGAGCAGTGCGGCCTTGAGGCCGGCCAGGTTCCACGCCTTGGACGCCGAGATCAGCGCGAAGGCGTCATCGGTGCCAGCCACGCTCAGGTAGGGGATGAACCGCGCTCCCGGGAGCACCAGCGGGGCATGGATCTCGTCGGAGATGACGCGGACCCGGTGGCGTGCCGCGGCCGCTGCCACGGCTTCAAGCTCGGCGCGGGTGTGCGCGACGCCGGTAGGGTTGTGCGGGTTGCTCAGGAGCAGCGCCGCCCGCCTTGACACGTCGCGTGCCGCCGCGGCCAGGGTGTTGTCGAGCGCATCGAGGTCGAGGCGCCCGTCGGCGCCGAGCGGCGCTTCGATGACCCGGCGGCCGGCGGAGCTGATGAACGCGTAGAACGGCGGGTAGACCGGCGCGCAGACAACGACGGGGTCGCCGGGCGCGGTCACCAGCTTGAGCGTCTCGGCGACGCCCATCATGACGTCGGGGACGATCGCGGTCCGGTCGATCTCCACGCCGGGCCAGTCCCAGTGCCGCGCGGCGTAGTCGCGCACGGCCAAGGCGTAGCCGACGCCGATCGGGTAGCCGGTATCGCCGGCGTCGATGGCGGCGTGCAGCGCGGCGGCGACCGGCGGGGCGAGCGGGACGTCCATCTCGGCCACCCACAGCGGCAGGACGTCGGCCGGGTAGGCGCGCCACTTCATGCTGGTGCGTGCCCGCAGCTGTTCGATGGGCAGCTGCTCCAGGGGGTTGGCGCCAGCACCGGGACCTGCGGCGACGAGACCGGTCATGAAACACACGATAGCCGTGGCCGCGGGGCCACGAGCAGGTCATACTCTGCCCGCGCAGCTAGCCGAGGACCTGGTACCGGGCGAGGTGGGCGCGCGCGTCCGCGGCACCGGTCCAGCGTTCGGCGTGCAGCCCGGCCGTGCGTGCGCCGGCGACGTTGACCTGCCGGTCGTCGAGAAACAGGCAGTCGGCCGGCGGCGCCTCCAGCAGCACGGTGAGCGCTGCCCAGATCGCCGGGTCGGGCTTGGCGATGCCGCCCAGGTCGCCGGAGATCATAATGTGATCGAAGTAACGCGCCCAGGCCTGCCGCCGGAACACCTCCCCGTGCGCGGACGGAGCGTTGGACAGCAGGCACAGGCTAGCCCCGGACCGGTCAAGCTCGCCGATCAGGGCCAGCGCCGCGGGGTCGGTTTCCAGCCAGCCGATCGCGTCAGCCTCGCTGAGGGCGGCAGCCAGGCGCCGGTCGACATCGGTCCCTGCTCGCTCGCCGACTGCCTGCCAGTACTCGAGGTCGGTACAGCCACGGTCGTACTGCTCCCGTAGTGCCCAGTAAGCCGGGGCGACCGCGGCCGCGGGCGCCCCCAGCATCTCCGCGAGCCGTGGCAGCGCGCGAGTCGGCCGGCTGATCACCTCTCCGTAGTCGAATACGATCCAGCGCACCAGAACAGGATGGCATACCAGCGTCGAGCTACCGGTCCGCGGCTTCGGCCAGGACAACCAGGTATCCGTAGCCAGCGGTTCTGGTTTGCGAGATGCTGTTCTCATCACCGCGGCCTCCGGGAGGCGGCCGCGCGGCGGGAGGAGGCGGGTCTATGGCCACTGACGAGGATCTGCTGATCGAGGCGGCGAAACGCGAACGCAGGAACCGCCGGTCAGGCCGCAGCCTGTTCCTCGCCCTGGCCGTGGCGATCGTCTTCGGCGTCATCGGCTGGGTTCTGGTCTTCCGAGTGCGCCCGCTGATCAAGGCGATCCCGTTCCTGCCCCTCGGCAGCGTGACCAACTGGCTGCTGATAGCCGGCATCGTCGCCTTCGTCATCGCCGGCCTGACCGTCGCTGGTGCCGTTGTATTGGCCAACCCCCGCAAGCGCTGGGGTGACCCGGTAGTCGGCGGCTGCCCCGCCTGCGGCAACTGGACCCTCCGCCAGGACACGACGGCGCCCGCGGGTCCCGGCACTGGCGGCCTCAGGAATGC
>DASRFJ010000155.1:0-24319 GCA_035651595.1 Streptosporangiaceae bacterium
CCGGCCGGCTCCCGGGGTCCGCGGAGGCTCCGAAACAGCGGATCATACCGGCACGAACAGGGCATCGGCGCGCACCCAGCACAGGCGGATGCCTCGACACGCCGGAAACACACCTTAATTTGGATCGCTCACGTTCGGGGGGGTAAGTGTCCGCAATGATTTGGACCTGGCCCTACTGGTTCATGCGAGCGGTCGGGCTCGGCACCACACGGACGCCCTCGGTCGCCTCGTTCTGGTCGATGGTGGGCGGACGCACCGCGGACGGCTGCTTCTGCTGCGGCTGCTGGCCGGGCTGGGGCTGGGGCTGGGGCTGTCCGCCGGGCGTTACGGGGCGCGCGGGCGGTTGCGGCCGCGGTGCCGCGGGCTGGGCCACCGGGGTGGTGACCGGCGTGGTGACCGCGTGCCCGGCCGGTGCCGCCGGGCCGGCCGCCTCGCTCGTGCCGAGATTCTTGGCGGTGTTCAGGGAGACCTCGTCCTCCAGCGACGGGCGGGCGTTCTCGGCCTCGACCAGCGCGGAGACCCCCTCCAGGATCTCGGCGAGCCGCTTGACGGTTTCGCCGTGCCGGGTGCTGAGATGGTTCAGGCGGCGCTCCGCACCGTCGTGGATCGCGGTGGCTCGCGCGGTGGCCTCGTCCAGGGCCCGCTTGGCCTGTGCTTTCGCGGAGTTCAGCGCGGCGTCGGCGCGCTTTTGCGCCTCAGCGGTGGTGCGCTCCGCGTCGGCCTTGGCCGAGGTCGTGGCGCGCTCGGCCTCCGCGCGCGCCGTGGTGGTGAGCCGCTCCGCCTCCGCCCGCGCGGTGGTCGTCATCCGCTCCGCCTCGGTGCGTGCCGAGTTGCGGGTCTTCTCCGCCTCGCTGCGCGCGGACGTGATCGCCCGCTCGGCCTGCTCCTGTGCCGCGGTCAGCATGCGTTCGGCCTGCTCGCGCGCCTCCACGCGGGTCCGCTCGGCCTCGGCCTGGGCCTCGTTGCGCTGCTGCGAGATCTCGTCCTGGGCCTTGGACTTCTCCGAGCGCGCCTCGTCGTCGGCCAGCTTGAGGATCTGCGCGATGCGCTCGCTGACTTCCTGGTGCGCCGGCTTGGCGCCCAGCGCCTGCTGACGCGCCTGGGCCAGGTCGCGCCGGAGTTCTTCCGAGTCGTCGAGGGCGCGTGCAAGGCGCTGCTCTAGCTCCCGGATCTGGCTCCGGCACCGGGCCAGGAACTCGTCGACCTGGCGGCGGCTGTATCCGCGAAGCTGCACTTCGAAGACGTCGTCGTTGCTGAGATTCGGCAGGAGATCACTGTTGTCATTCATTTCGCGGCTTCCCGGGGATCATCAAATTGGCTGCAGGCGGGAACGTGTCCGAACCCTAGCGAGGCTAGAGGTAAGTGAGTTCACTGGGGGGAACTCACGTGAATCCTGATTAGTTTGATATGCGCGTCCGCGCCCGTACCAGCACGACTCTCGTCCGGAACTAGTGCCGCGCGCAACCGAAACGACCTAGTGTCCTGGTTTCTACCTGGTTCGGCCGTCCTGATCGGGGGTGTCACTTGCTACGTGGTTTGCGCCATGGTGCGAATGTGGCGCCAGAGGTACCACCGCCTAGTCCGGCGGGGTCGGCCGCATGGCCCGCCTGGCTGGCGGAACCATCCCCCTTCGCAAACACGGTCTAGTCGGGACCCCGGAGTTCCGCGTAGTCCCAGCCTTCCACCTAATCCGAGCGCAGCCCGGAGGAGGTACCCGACATTTCCGGAAATATCGGGTGTGGGACCGACGGGGCAGGTGTGGCGCACTTAGCGGATTGCGGTGTCTTGGTGATGCGATTTGCCGGAATCGTTACCGTTCAGCTGGGTAGAACGGCACGTGCAGGTGGTCTGGGAATGGCCCTGATGGGTCATGCGAAGGAACGGCGCCGGCACGTACCCTTGGCCGGAAGGTGCACGGAGTCGTCAGTAGCGTGGAGGTGAGCGCGATTCCGAGGCAGTTGGATTTGCGCGTCCACGACAGCGTCGCTCTGGATGAGATCGACCTTTACACCGACGTGCTGAGCGCTGTCGCCGCGGCCGACCGGCCGCTGACCGACGCCGAGTTGGACGAGGTGCTCGGGCTCAGCGCGGATTAGCCCGGGCGCCGGTACATCGCGTCCGCGCGCCATCGGGTGAAGCCCAGGTGCTGGTACATGCTGATCGCCGCCGTGTTTTCCTCGTCCACGTAGAGCAGGACTTCCGGTAGGCCGCGATCGCGCAGGTAGCGGAGGCCGGCGGCGGTGAGCGCCTTGCCGAGCCCGCCGCCGTGCGCGTCCGGGTCAACGCCGACCACGTACACCTCGCCGAGGCCGTCCGGGTGCACCTTGGTCCAGTGGTACCCGGTCATGGCGCCGTCGTGCTCGGCGATGAAGAAGCCAGCGGGGTCGAACCACGGTTCGTTCTCCCGCAGTTCGACGTCGCGCCTGGTCCACGAGCCCTGCTCGGGGTGCTTGGCAAATGCCCGGGCGTTCAGCCGAAGCCACTCGTCCTCGTCCTGGCCGGGCCGGAACGTCCGCAGCGTGGTGCCCGCGGGAAACGCGACCTCCGGTGGCTCGTTGTCCTCCGGGGGGAGGCCTCCCCCCGGACCCCCCTGGGGAAGCGGCCGCCGCATCTGCCACAGGGCGCGGAACCGCTCGAAGCGCGCGGACCTGGCCAGCGCCGCGGCGGCGGCGAGGTCGCCGTGCGCCCAGACCCGTACCGGGTGGCCTTGGGCCCGAGCGAGGAGTTCGCGCGCCAGCGCGGCACCAACTCCCTTGCGGCGGTGCCCGGGATGAACGACGAGCTCCCCGGTGACCTCGCTGCCTTCGGCGGGATCCGGCTCGTCGAGGTAGGCGTAGCCGGCGACCTGCCCGTCGGCGGTGGCCAGCACGTCGCTGCCGTGGCCGGGGTCGCCGTGCCGGAGCCGGAGCAGGCCGTGCTCGGAGAGCGGGTCAACCCCGTCGGCGTCGGCGGCGGCCTGGATGAGCCCGAGCACGGCGTCGGTCTGACCGGGCCGCAGCGGCCCGGCCGCGAACTCGGCCGCGGCGGTCACCGATCGGCCGGCACGGAACGCGCGCGCGGCGCGGACGGCGTGGCGGTCGCGGGCTGATCCTCGTCGTCCCTGGGACCCTTGACCGGCACGAAGCGGTAACCGACGTTGCGCACGGTGCCGATCAGCGCCTCGTGTTCCGGTCCGAGCTTCGCGCGGAGCCGCCGCACGTGGACGTCCACCGTGCGGGTGCCGCCGAAGTAGTCATAGCCCCAGACTTCCTGAAGCAGGTGGGCCCGGGTGAACACGCGGCCAGGATGCTGGGCGAGGAACTTGAGCAGCTCGAATTCCTTGAACGTCAGGTCGAGGGCACGGCCGCGCAGCCGGGCGGAGTACGTTGCCTCGTCGATAGCGAGTTCGCCGGAGCGGATCTCGTCGGGCACGTCCGCCGCGGCCGCGAGCGCGCGGCGGCCGGTTGCCAGCCGGAGCCTCGCCTCGACCTCGGCGGGGCCCGCTGTGTTCAACATCACATCGTCCACCCCCCAGTCGGCGCTGATCGCGGCCAGGCCGCCCTCGGTGACGATCGCCAGCAGCGGGCACTCCAGGCCTGTGGTGTGCAGCAGCTGGCACAGGCCCCTGGCATGCGCCAGCTCGCGGCGGGCGTCGATCAGCACCGCGTCCGCAGGCGGCGCCGCTACCAGGGCGGACGTATCCGCCGGCAGCACCCGCACCGAGTGCAGCAGCAGCCCGAGGGCGGGCAGCACCGTCGCGGACGGCTCGAGCGCGCCGGTGATCAGCAGCAGGTCACTCACCCGATAGCACCTCCACTACCTGTATAAACACGCAAGGACCCGGGGGCAACAGCGCCCGGGTCCCGATGAAGGCAGGATATCTCATATGGCCACGGTGACAATCAGGTACTGGGCGGCTGCCAAGGACGCGGCGGGTGTCGCCGAGGACACGGTGGAGGCGCGGACGCTCGCGGAGGCGCTGGCCGCCGCTCTCGCGCGCAGAGGGGCGGACGGCCGCCTCGGCAGGGTGCTGGCCGGCTCGTCCTTCCTGGTCGACGGCGCGCCGGCCGGCCGTCGTGAGCCCGCCGACCTCATGCTTCATGATGCGGCGGTGGTCGAGGTGCTCCCCCAATTCGCCGGGGGATAGCGGGGAAGCCTGTCCAACAGGGGCCGCGGTGCGGCAGACTGGGACGGCAAATATCCGAGTGTGTCCGGGCATGTACGTTCCGAAGTCAGTGAGCATGGACAGAACGCAGGGGCCAGAGGGCCCGCACCGGCCTGAAGTTCCGGCTGGTACGAAAGATTCCAGCGGCGAAAAAAGAACCGCGGGCGAGTTGAACCACGCCACGCGGCCTTACGTTCTACATAGTGTGCCGAACGCGGGAACCGCGTCCCGCCAGGGGCGAGTGGCCGACGAGGCCTTTGTCAGGGCGCTTTACGCCGAACATGGCGGGGCCTTGCTTCGTTATGCCCTCCACCTCATGGGCGGAGACCGTCAGCGCGCGGAGGATCTGGTGCAGGAGACGATAGTGCGGGCGTGGCGCCATCCCGACGCGCTCGCCGAGCGGCCAGCCCGCCCGTGGCTGTTCGCCGTCGCGCGCAACCTCGCCGTGGACTCCTACCGCGCCCGCCAGGCACGGCCCACCGAGCTGGGTGAGGCGGCGTTCAACCTGCTGCCGTCAGACGACGACGCGGATCGCACGCTGGAGTCCTGGGCGGTCGCCGACGCGCTGGCCTCGCTGCGGCCCGAGCACCGGCGCGTGATCATCGAGACGTACTACCGCGGCTGCTCGGTCGCCGAAGCGTCCGCTACCCTCGGCATTCCGGCGGGCACCGTGAAATCGCGAACCTACTACGCGCTGAAGGCATTGAAGCTTGCTCTGCAGGAACGAGGGCTAGCGCCATGACCGAGTCCTGGGACTGCGCCGAGGCGAAGATCTCGCTCGGCGTATACGTACTCGGCGCGATCGACCCCGCCGAGCGGGCCCTCGTCGACGCGCACGTGGCGACCTGCCGCGACTGCCGCGACGAACTGGCCGGCCTGGCCGGCATACCGGCACTGCTGGCCCGGGTGAACCCGGAGGAGGTCGAGCGGATCGCCGCGGAACAGCCGGAGCAGCCATACACCGAAGCGCCGCCGGAGCTGATCGGCACCGTGGTCAGCCTCGCCGCCGCCCGCAGGCGCCGGAGCAGGTGGCGTTACCTGGCGTCGGCGGCCGCGGTCGTGGCGGTCGTGGCCGGCGTGTTCGGCGGGCTCGCCGCGTCTGGCGGACCGGCCTCGGGGCCGCCAGCGATCGCATTCCCTCCTGGAAACACCAACTGGGAGCTGGTCAGCGGCACCAGCAAGAGCGGCGACGTCAACGCCACGGTCTCCTACGGGATTGAGCGTTGGGGGACGGTGCTCGCCGCCAAGGTCGAAGGCATCCCGGTGGGCACGACCTGTCAGCTGTACGTCGTGCACAACGACGGGACGCGGACGATGGCGACGGAGTGGACGACCGCCAGCGACGAGGGCACCGTCTGGTACTGGGGTGCCATGGCCATGCCCGGCACGGACAAGGGCATCGCCAGCTTCCAGGTAACCGAGGGTCCCAAGCTTTTGGTCACCGTCCCCGCCACCTGACGGGCCGCCGGAGGACGGCGAGCGGCCAGCGGGCGCGCTCCGGGGTGACCGGGAATGCACTGGGGGGCGGTGGTGCTGTTACCCCCGATGACTGGAGGGCTGATCGCACTCGCCGTCGCGCTGATCGTCGCGACGGGAATCGGGCTGGGCCTGCGCTGGCGGGCCGGCCGGTTCCGGCCGGTCGCGATACCGGGGGCAGCGGAAGTCTCCGCGGCCTCGGCCCGCGACGACCAGGTGCTGACCGCGGCCGATCTGGGCACGGAGCTGGGCGAGCGGGCCACGCTGGTGCAGTTCTCCACGGCCTTCTGCGCGCCGTGCCGGCCTACCCGGCAGATCCTGGCGCAGGTGGCCGGACTGGTGCCGGGGGTCAAGCACGTGGATGTGGACGCCACGTCGCGGCTCGACCTGGTGCGCCGCCTCCGGATCCTCAGCACGCCGACCGTGCTCGTGCTCGGCCCCGGCGGGGTCATCGCCAAGCGCGCCACCGGCCTGCCGCGCAAGGCCGACGTCCTCGCCGCGCTCGGTCGGATCCTCGAGACGGACGACTTGGGCGTCGTTGAAACTTCGACTAGATTGACCGTCAATACCGGAAATGTCACCGGACCTGAGCGTGACAGCCGGAGTGAGTCCGAATAGCATCATGTTCGTGACCTGGAGGACAGAGGAGATGCTGACCAAGCGGCGTGCGGTGGATTTCTGCCATGTCGCGACGGCGATCTGTCCCTGCTCCGCGGCCTGAGCCCGGCCCGTACGCCTTTCGGCATGCGGGTTCCGCATTGCCCGACCGGCGCCGAGGAGCATCACCATGGAGATTGACCCACGCGGTCCCAGATTCGCAGCGACGCTGACCGTTGTCGTGCTCGCGATCGTCCTGATCACGCAAAGCGCCTGGCTGCTGGCGGCTCAGTGCCTGGTGTTCGCGATCGGGGCGGTGGCCGGGATGCGGTACGCGCCGTACGGGCTGGTGTACCGCAGCCTGGTGAGGCCGCGGCTCGGTCCGCCGGACACCACCGAGGCGGCGGCACCGCCCCGGTTCGCGCAGGCGGTCGGCGCCGTCATGGCGCTGGCCGGAATCATCGGCTTCGCGGCGGGATCGGCCGTCGCGGGCGTCGTCTTCACCGCTCTCGCCCTGGCCGCGGCGTTCCTCAACGCGGCCTTCGATTACTGCCTGGGGTGCCAGGTGTATTTGTTCATCCAGCGGGCCCGGCCGTCCACGCACCGTGTGGCCGGGTCCTGACCGGGAGGTATTTCAATGAGTCGTTCCGACGTCCTCGTGGACGCCGACTGGGTTGAGGCCCGCATCGGTGCGCCGGGTGTCGTCATCGTGGAAGTGGACGAGGACACCAGCGCCTACGACAAGGGTCACATCCCCACCGCGGTGAAGGTTGACTGGAAGAAGGACCTGCAGGACCCGGTTCGCCGGGACTTCGTGGACAAGACGGGCTTCGAGGCCCTGCTGTCCGCGCGCGGCATCGCCAACGACGACACCGTCGTCCTCTACGGCGGCAACAACAACTGGTTCGCCGCGTACGCCTACTGGTACTTCCGGCTCTACGGCCACAGCAACGTGAAGCTGCTCGACGGCGGCCGCAAGAAGTGGGAGCTGGACTCGCGGGAGCTGACCCCGGAGGTGCCGTCCCGCCCCGCCACCACATACACGGCGAGCGAGCAGGACGCCACGCTGCGCGCGCTGCGGGACGAGGTGCTGGCCGCCATCGGCAAGCGGAACCTCGTGGACGTACGGTCGCCCGACGAGTTCGCGGGCCGGCTGCTCGCCCCGGCGCACCTTCCGCAGGAGCAGGCGCAGCGCGCGGGTCACATCCCGACCGCGCGCAACGTGCCATGGTCGAAGGCGGCCAACGAGGACGGCACCTTCCGCTCGGACGACGAGCTGCGGGAGCTGTACCAGAACGAGGCTGGCCTGGACTTCGGCAAGGACACGATCGCCTACTGCCGGATCGGCGAGCGGTCCGCGCACACCTGGTTCGTCCTGCACGAGCTGCTCGACCTGTCCAACGTGAAGAACTACGACGGCTCGTGGACCGAGTACGGTTCGCTGGTCGGCGTGCCGATCGAGCTCGGGGAGGCCCGATGAGTACCACGAACGACGGCTGCGGCGCGCCCGCTGGCGGTGTCGCCGTCTCGGCGACGGCCGGCGACCAGGCCGTCGTGGAGGGCCGCGTCCTCCACGACGGCGCCCCGGTGCCCACCGGCTACGCGCGCCTGCTCGGCACCGGCGACGAGTTCGTGGCCGAGGTTCCGCTGGGTGAGGACGGCGGCTTCCGGTTCTTCGCCGCGCCCGGTTCCTGGACGCTGCGCGTGCTCGCTCCCGGCGGTCTGCGCGCCGAGCGCACCGTCGACGCGGACTACGGGCGAGTCACGAAGGTCGACGTAACCCTCTGAGCCCTACTGTCTGAGCCCTACTGTTTGAGCCCTACTGTCGGCAACGGGGTGCGGCCGCATGCCGGCCGCACCCCGTTCTTCGTGTCCGCGGGGTTAGCGATCCGCTGACCTTGCGGGCGCGAGGTCGATCGCGACCCGGAACAGCTCCGGTTTCAGCGTCACCACCGTGACGGCGCCCGGCTGGCCATCCGCGGCGCCGCCGAACGTGACCAGCGCGGTGATGAGCGGCTGGTGCGCGGGCGCGCCGAGTGCGCGGGCGGCCTCCGGCTGCGGCAGACTCATCTCAACGCGAACCGAGACCGCCCGCAGCGCGCCGAGTGCCGTGGCGTCCTCGTCGTTCTCGTCGTTCTCGTCGTCACCATCGTCACCGGGAGGGCCGGGCAGATAGGCGACGGATGCGGCCACCGGATCGTCGTCCGCCATCCAGACGCAGCGGACTATCCGCAGATGCGACCCTGGCGGCTGGCCGAGCGCCTCCCGTACCTGCGACGGCGCCTCGCCGCGGGACACCTGCCGTGTCTGGCGGCTGATCGTGTTTCCCATCGGGTCCAGACGCGTGGCGAGCCCCTCGGCACCCTCGACCGGGATCCAGTTGCTGGCCGGGCTGGCCCGGTACAGCTGTCCGTCTGGCAGCCGCCGGATCAGCGACCTGCGCACGAGATCGGCGATCGCCGCGTCGATGTCGCCGATGGCCACGCCATACCGCTTGGCGAATGCGCTACGCCTGGGTAGCCGCCAGCCCGGCTCCCGGTCGGTGAGCGCCGAGGCTATCCGGTCGGCGAGCGTGTCCCCCGCGGTGGCCGGCGAGCCTGATCCGTCCGCGCTGGCGTTAACCGCCGCGTCCAACAACGACTGCCCTCACCCGTTCGATTGAGTGCAGGGCGGTCGGCACCCTGCTTCCGCATTCCCCCATTGATATGCATCTCCGGTGAACTAAAGGTGAATTAAACGGAAACGGACCGGTTGGTTCTCTCGTCGCGTCGGTAAACAAAATCCTGGCCCAGAAACGCGTACACCAGAACTTCACCTTCTGGCCTCCAGTTGTAAACCTCACATTTGCCCGTGGATTCCGTGAACGTCGGCAAACTGTACTGGCACACAACGGTTTGACGGCTGACCGGCCGCCCGGGCTGCAAGCCGCGGCCGGGAAATGTATGAACCCCATAAGGAGAAACCCGATATGCAACTTCGACGTAGACCGCAGGTCATGACGGTGGGGGGAGCCATCGTCGCGATGGCACTGTCGCTCGCCGCGTGCTCCTCGTCGAGCTCTTCCTCGCCGGCCACCGGCTCATCGGGCAGCAGCGCGCCGTCCAGTGGCTCGTCGAGCAGCTCCGCCGCGCTCAGCGGCACGCTCAATGGCAGCGGATCGTCGTTCCAGAACACGTTCCAGGAAGCCGCGATCCAGGGCTTCAAGGCGGTTCAGTCTGGCATCACCGTGAACTACAACAGCGTCGGCTCGGGCACCGGACGGTCCAACCTGGCCGCTGGCACGGTCAATTTCGCCGGCTCGGACTCACCCATCCCGGCCAAGGAAGCGTCGGAGTTCGCGGGCAAGACCGTGCTGTACTTCCCGGTCGTGATCGGTCCGATCACCCTGTCGTACAACCTGTCGGGCGTCAGCAACCTGAAGCTGGATCCCACGGTCATCGCGAAGATCTTCCAGGGTGACATCACGAAGTGGAACGACCCGGCGATCGCCGCGGATAACCCGGGGGTCAACCTGCCCAGCACGGCGATCACGACCGCGGTCCGCTCCGACTCCTCGGGCACGACCCAGAACTTCTCGCTGTTCCTGCAGACCGCCGTGCCGAGCGTGTGGAAGCTCGGTAGCAGTTCGACGATCAAGTGGCCGGCCTCGGCCCGGGCCGGCGCGCAGAACACCGGGGTGGCGTCGATCATCAAATCCACCTCCGGCGCCATCGGTTACGTCGACTACTCGACCGCCAAGGCCTCCGGCCTGACCTACGCGTCGATCAAGAACTCCGCCGGAAACTACGTCGCGCCGTCGCCGTCCGGGGCGTCGGTGTCGGCAGCCGGGGTGAACGTGAAGCCGGACCTGACGTTCGCGGCCGTCTGGGGCTCGGGCGCGCAGGCGTACCCGATCACCTACCAGTCGTGGGTCCTGGTGTACGCCACCCAGCCGAACGCGAGCGACGCGTCGATGCTCCAGGCATACCTCACTTATCTGCTCGGCGACGGCCAGCAGCTGCTGTCCAACCTCGGCTACGCGCCGCTGCCATCCAACATCGACACGATGGCCAAGGCTCAGATCAGCAAGATCACCGGGTAAGTGGCGGGTCTACCAATGCAGCTAGTTCAGACGGGCTCCCCGTCGTGAGCGCTGCGGTCAAGGCGGATCCGGCCGACGTGGCCGGATCCGCCCACCCGCTGGCGCAGCGGCGCCCGCTCGGCGACCGCGTCTTCCAGATTCTCGCGCTCGCGGCCGGCCTGCTGGTGCTGGTGATCCTGGTCCTGATCGCCATCACGACCACGCAGCAGTCCACGTCGTGGTTCTCCCATGAGGGCTTGAGCGGGATCTTCTCCACCAACTGGGACCCGGCGACCAACTCGTTCGGGGCGATGACGTTCGTGTACGGCACCGCCATCACCGCGCTCATCGCGGTCATCCTCGCCGTCCCGGTAAGCGTCGCCATCGCGCTGCTGCTGACCGAGGTGGTGCCGCGCCGCTGGGCGCGGCCCATCGTCTACATGGTCGACCTGCTGGCCGTGGTTCCGTCGGTGGTCTGGGGCCTGTGGGGGATCCAGGTGTTCGCGCCGTGGGTCCAGCACATCTACACCCCGATAGCCTCCGGCCTGACCGGGATCCCGGTGCTCAGCTTCTTCTTCGGCGGCACGAACACGAGCGGTGAGTCGTTTTTCACCGCCGGCCTCATCCTGGCCTTCATGATCACGCCGATCGTCACCTCGCTGTCGCGCGAGGTCATCGCCACCGTGCCCGCCATCGACAAGGAGGGCGCGTACGCGCTTGGGGCCACCCGGTGGGAGATGATCCGCGGCGCCGTGTGGCCGCACAGCCAGGGTGGCGTGGTCGGCTCGGTGCTGCTTGGCCTGGGCAGGGCGATGGGCGAGACGATCGCGGTGGCTCTGGTGATCGGGTCCTCGCCCACGATCACATCGCATCTGTTCTCCCCCGGTTACTCCATGCCCGCGGTCATCGCGAACCAGTTCGGCGAGGCCTCAGGCGTGTTCCGGTCGGCGCTCATCGGGATGGGTGTGCTCCTGTTCGCCATTACGATCGTCGTCAATCTGGTCGCCCGCGGGGTCGTGGACCGGTCCACGCGGCGCGCGAGGGGAGCCTGATGGCCGTCGCTGCCGAGCAGCCACCGGTCGACCTGCGAGAGCCGGCCGGCTGGCGGCGCACCAAGAACAACGTCGCGACCGTGCTGATGTGGGTCGCCTTCGTGGCGGTGCTGGTCCCGCTGGGCTTCGTCCTGTACACGGTGATCTCCAAGGGCGCGCCGAGCATCAGCGGGCAGTTCCTGACCTCCTCGATCCCGCCCAACATCATGCCCGCGAACTTTGGCGGGATGGGGCCGGCGATCGTCGGCACACTCGAGATCACCGCCCTGTCCGCGGTCATGGCCATACCGATCGGCGTGCTGGGCGCGATTTACATCAACGAGTACGGCGGCAACCGCGTGCTCGCCCGGATCATCGGGTTCATGGCAGACGTGATGACCGGCGTGCCGTCGATCGTGATGGGGTTGTTCGTCTTCACGATCTGGGTGCTGCACTTCGGGTACTCGGGGCTCGCCGGTGCCTTCGCGCTGGCCTGCCTCATGCTGCCCCTGGTAATCCGGTCGTCCTACGAGATGCTGCGGCTGGTGCCCGACTCGCTGCGCGAGGCCAGCTACGCGCTGGGCGCCACCAAGGCGCGCGTGACGTTGACCGTCGTGCTCCCGGCCGCGATCGGCGGCATCGTCAGCGGCTCGCTGCTGGCCGTCGCCCGCGCCACCGGCGAGACCGCGCCGCTGCTGTTCACCATCTTCACGGTGGAGGCCACCAACACGAACGTGTTCAGCGGGCCCGATACCGCGCTGCCGAACCAGATCTTCGCGAACGCAACGCAGCCCTACGTCGGCGCCCAGGCCCGCGGCTGGGGCGCGGCGCTGACGCTGATCGCCATCGCGTTCATCTTCATGATCGCCGCCCGGATCAGCACCGCCCGCTTTGCCCGGTATTCGCGTTAGAGTTAGTCCGAAGGGCTTGAGGGATCACATGGACCAGCCAGAAGAGCACGTCGTCAAGACCGAGCTGCCCAAGCCGGCCGCGCTGGACTCGCGACGTGAGGAATACGTATCCGACTACACGAGCGCGCCGGTCTTCAACGCGAAGAGCGTGTCGATCTACTACGGCACCTTCCGTGCCGTCACGGACGTTTCGCTGGACATCCACGAGAACGAGATCACCGCGTTCATCGGGCCGTCCGGCTGCGGCAAGACGACGGTGCTGCGGACGCTCAACCGCATGAACGACCTCATCCCCGGCGCTCGCGTCGACGGCGACGTGCACTACCGCGGGGCGTCGCTGTACGCCTCCGGCGTCTCGCCGACCGCCGTGCGGCGGCGCATCGGCATGGTGTTCCAGAAGCCGAACCCGTTCCCGAAGTCGATCTACGACAACGTCGCCTACGGTCCGAAGATCAACGGCACGCGGAACAAGGCCGCGCTGGACGAGATCGTGGAGCGGTCGCTACGCCAGGCGGCGCTGTGGGACGAGGTGAAGAACCGGCTGAACAAGTCGGGCCTGGGCCTGTCGGGCGGTCAGGCGCAGCGGCTGTGCATCGCGCGCACGCTCGCGGTCGAGCCAGATGTGGTGCTCATGGACGAGCCCTGCTCGGCCCTCGACCCGATCGCGACCGGCCGGATCGAAGACCTGATGCAGGAGATCAAGTCCCGGTACACGATCGTCATCGTGACGCACAACATGCAGCAGGCCACCCGGGTCAGCGACCGCACGGCGTTCTACTCGGTGCTCCGCGACGAGAAGAGCGATGTCCGCACCGGTGTCCTGGTGGAGTACGGCTCGACCAGGCAGATCTTCGAGGATCCGCAGGACAGCCGGACGCAGGCCTACGTCACCGGCCGCATGGGCTAGCTGGATCCGGTTATCGGGGGCAGCTGGTCCGGCGCGGAGCCAGCCAGGTAAACCACCCGGCGGGCGATGTTCACCGCGTGCGCGGCCAGGCGCTCGTAAAACCACGCGACGAGCGTCAGCTCCATGGTGACGGGGAGCGCGATCCGTCCCGCGGCGAGCTCGGCGATCAAGCTGGCGTTGAGCTCATCGAGCTCGTCGTCGCGCTGACTGAGCGCCAGGGCCACGGACCGGTCGCGCTGGTACCAGGAGTCCGCTGCCTGCCGCCACATGCTGGAGACGAGGGCGCCCATCCGCTCGATGAGGCGCCGGCTACGCGGCGACAGATCGTCGCTGAGCACATGGCTGGCTCGGGTGGCGATCTGCATGACGAGGTCGTGCGAGCGCTCGAGCTCGGGCACGATCCGCAGCACGGAAAGCAGGAACCGCAGGTCGCTGGCGACCGGCGCCTGGAGCAGGATCTCCCCGTTGACCAGGCTCTCGATCTCTGGGTACAGCGCGTCGATGGCCTGCTCCCGCTGGGCGACCACCTTGATCACCTCGTGATTGCCGGTCAGCAGCGCCTCGGTGGCCTCCGGCAGGTCCTCGGCGACCATCGCGAACAGCTCGATAACCTTGGCCTCGATTGCTTCGAGCTGGCGCTCGAATTCCTGCCGGTTTCCGACCATGGTCAGAGCCTACTGGCCAGCGCCGTCACTGGCCGACGGCTGGACCGCGGCCGGAGATCGTTCATCTAAATGACACTGACTAGCCGTGTAATGGTTGCCGAAATAGTGGTCTGCTATTCACCGTGATGCCTGCCAATAGGCCTAAAGAAGCCGCGCGCCTCTCGCGGGGGTTCACATGCGGCGGGGCGCGTGGACGGCGGTGACGGGGCCGCGTTAGCGCAGATCGCGGAGGCGAGGGGGCGGTAGCGGCGACACGAAGGGACAGCGCGGTGGCAACGACACCCCGGCCGGGATTGCGGCACCGGTCCGCCGTCTGGGCGCTGATCGTGGCCGCGGGCATCGGGACAGCCGGCTGCGCTTCGGCGTCCGGCTCCGCCTCGTCGTCGGGCTCCGCCTCGGCGTCCGGCTCCGTCGTGTCGTCATCGCCGGCCGCGACGTTGCCCGCCGCGGCGGTATCGGCGCCGGCGCCCGGGCCGCAGTCGCTGGCCGAGACCGGCAGCACGCTGCTGTACCCGCTGTTCAACGAGTGGGCGAGCGGCTACAAGAATCAGTTCCCCAACGTCACGATCAGCACCGCCGGCACCGGATCAAGCACCGGCATCTCAGCGGCGGCAGGCGGGACGGCGGACATAGGTACCTCCGACGCGTACCTGTCCAGTGCCACCGCGGCCAGCCATCCGGCGCTGGAGAACGTCCCGCTGGCGATCTCCGCGCAGGTGGTCAGCTACAACGTGCCCGGCGTCCGGGCCAGTCTGAAGCTGAACAGCGCCCTGCTGGCGCAGATGTACCAGGGCCGGATCACGAGGTGGAACGACGCCGCCATCAGGGCGCTGAATCCGGGGGTTCCGCTGCCGGGCGTGAAGGTCGTTCCTGTGCACAGGTCCGACGGTTCCGGCGACACGTTCCTGTTCACCAGCTACCTTGCCAAACCGGGATCCAGCTGGGGGAACACGATCGATTTCGGGACCACTGTGGCGTGGCCACCGGTACCCGGGGCGCTCGCCGAGAAGGGGAACGGCGGCATGGTCACGGCGTGCGCGGCCACCACGGGGTGCGTGGCATACATCGGCATCAGCTACCTGCCGCGAGCCACGGCGGCCGGGCTTGGCGAGGCGCAGTTGCTCAACCGGGCCGGCGGTTATGTTCTGCCAGACGCCGCGAGCATCAGCGCGGCGGCGGCCGGCTTCGCCGCGAACACTCCCGCCAACGGCACGATCTCGCTGATCGATGGCCTGTCCGCCGGCGGCTATCCGATTGTCAACTACGAGTACGCGATAGTCAGCACGCACCAGCCGAGCGCCGCCAAGGCCACGACGCTGAGAGCCCTGCTGAACTGGATCCTCACCAGCGGAAGCTCGGCGGCGTACCTGTCGAAGGTCGACTTCCAGCCCCTGCCGTCCCAGGTCTCCGCGATCGCTGCCACGCTGATCGCCAGGATCGGCTGACCTGATGACCGACGCGCCAGTGCACCAGGCCGAGGTGCTCGCCGACCGGATCGCCGCGGCGCTGGTGCACCGCGAGCCCGGCTGGCGGCTGCCCAGGCGCAGCGCGCTGGCCCGCAGGTACAACGTCAGCCTGGGCGAAATCGACACCGCGATCATCGACCTCACCCGCAGGTCCCTCGTCCGTCGCTTGCCGGACGGCCAGTTGTACCGGGCGAGCGCCGCCGATTACTGGGTGCCGCTCGAGGGAGTGACCGGGCTCGGCACCAGGCTCGATCCGATGGGCAGCCCAGTCGAGTGCCATGCCCGGCACTGCGCGATCCGCGAGGCGCCGCAGGACATCGCCTGGGCGCTCGGCGTGCCGCCCAAGGAGCCGGTACTGGTGGTGCGGTCCGTGTGGACGCTGGCGGGCGACCCGGCCGCGATCTCGACCGGGTACCTGCCCGCCACGCCTGACCGCGGGGAGCCAGACTCCGGCACCGCCGGCGACTTCGCGGCGGTGCTGGACGTGCTGCCGGGGACGACGGCCAGACCCGCCGCGGTCAGCATCGAGATGTCCCCGCCGCAGCCGTCGGCGGCGCGCAGTCTGCGGCTGTCACCGGGCCGCCCGGTGACCCACGTGACGGTCCGCTTCGAGGACCAGCTGGGCACCCCGGCTGGGCTGTCCGTCGTATTGCTGCGGCCGGAGCTGTTCCGCATTGTCGTCGAAACCGTGGCGTAACCCCTGTGAGAAGTTGTAACCAGGTGGACACGTACGGCCAGTTCCTGGGACTCTGGTGCGAAGATGCCGGCCGAGGTCGTGACAGGGGCAGTTCGGATGCCACGGCGAGCCCGCTACCTCGTTCCGAGGGGCCTGCCGCGCCGTGGCGAGTTCATCGCTGCCTGCGCCGTCCTTCTCGTCCTGGCTCACGCGGTGTTCGCGCAGCTCACGCTCGTGGTCGCCGTCGTCTGCTACCTGATCGGCAAGCTGACCCGATGGCGTTCCCAGTGGCTGCTCGCTCCGGCGATGACCGGCCTGGTGTGGACGCTCGCCGCGGGCCCGCGCGTCGCCGCGGCCGGCTTCGCTGCCGGTCCCGCGCACATCCTCGGATATCTGAGCGCTCCCGGCCATGAGCTCGACCACGTGCTGCGCCCCGTCGGCGCGTATGCGGGGGCCAGCGGCTGGCTGTTCCGGCAGCTGCCGCTCGCGCTCCTGGCCGGTTGCGCCGAGGCCGGCCTTGCGCTGTGGCTGAGCTGGCTGCATACCGATGAGTGGGACCTGCCACGGCCGCGCCCTGGCCTGCTGCTCGCGCTACGCCGGCTGCTCCTGATCCGCAGGATCCGCGGCGGGGGCCTGGTCACCAGGGACGGTGCGTGCCTCGGCATCGCGCCGGACGACGGCGCGCGGGTCGGGTTGTCCTGGTCCGAGGTCAGTGGCGGGGTGCTGGTCTGCGGTTCGGTCGCGCCGGATCCGCTGATCACGAGCTTCCAGTTGGTGCACGCGGCGTTGCGACGGCGCAAGCCGGTGCTCACGGTCGACCTGACCGCGGACCCCGCGGTGCCCCGGCTGCTGGCCGGCGCGTGCGCGGCGGCCGGAATACCGCTGCGGGCGTTCGGCGTGACCGTGCCAGGTGCCCAGGCCGCCTGTTACGACCCGTTCCGGCTCGGCCCGCCGTCGCACCGCGCCGAGCTGGTGGCCGGGATGCTGAGCTGGGATGGCGCCGCCAGCCAGCACCGCCGCGGTTGCGTCGCGTACCTGGAGGACGTCTTCGAGCTGCTCGATGCCGCGCCGGGAGATCCGCGGGTGCCGGTGCTCGACGAGGTGCTGCACCTGCTCAACCCGGGCGCGCTGCGGGCGCGGGCGCGGCACGTACCGGATGTCTACGCACGCCGCGTCGTGCTCGCGGAGCGGACCGGGGTCTCGGCCAGCCTGATCGACGCCGAGCCCGCCACCACCGCGCGGCTCGCGGCCGGCCTTCGGGCGCTGCGCGCGTCGGAAGCCGGGCGCTGGCTGCGGCAGCCCGTGGGCGGGCAGCTGTCCCCGATCGACCTCGGCCAGGTGGTGTCGAGCCGTACGGCGGCCCTGTTCCGTGTCGCGCCCGCCGCGGACGCCGCCGCCAACGGCGCTGCCGCCAACGGCACCGCCGCCACACCGGACTGCGGCGCGATGCTGACCAGGCTGGTCTGCCACGACCTGCTCGCGCTCGACGCGCGGTTGCGTGGCATCGGCGTGGACGGTGACGGTCTGGTGTGGCTGACCGGCTGCGAGGCCCTTGACGAGCAGACGCTGGCCGCCCTGATCGCGGCCGGCGCCGCCGCTGGCCTGCCGGTGGTGGCGACGACTTCGGCCACGCGCGCGGCCGCCGAGCTCGCGGAGCTGCCCAACGCCCTGGTCGTGCACCGGGTCAGCGAACCGGGCGCGGCCCGCCGGCTCGCCGCGGTGGCCGCGCCCCGGCTGCTCCCCGCTGCCGGGCGGCCGGCGTCAGGGCCAGCTTCCGGACAGCTGGCCGGTGGCCCGGTCCCGGCTGGCCCGGTCCCGGCTGGCCCGGTCCCGGCTGGCCCGGTCCCCGCGGGTCCGCTCTCCGGCGGCCCCCAGCCCGCGCCGGTACCGGTGCCGGGTCACGGGCCGGGGCAGGGGGTCGAGGTGCCGGCCGTGGTGAGCGCGGAGGATATCGCCACGCTGGGCGAGGCCGAATTCGTCCTCGCGGTCGCCCGGCCGCGACGCATCGTGCCGCGCGCCCTCGCGGTGCGGCCACGGGAACTCACCGTACGACCACGGGACCCGGGACGGCCCGGGTGAGCGACCCCGAGACGACCACCGGCCGGCTGTTCCTCGGCTGGCAGTACGCGACGCCGTACCCGGCGCCAGGACCGCCGCCCCGTCGGCCGACTCCGCCCGAACGCGAGCAGGTCGTCCCCGGCTGGGTGGCCGCGCAGCGCCGCGAGGAGAACCGGCTCAGCCGCCCGCTGCGGGCGGCCGCCGTGCTGGGTGCCGTGATCATCGCCGTCGCGCTGGCGACCGGCGCGGCGGGCTGGTTCAACCCGCTGGCCGCCGGGTTCGTGGCCGCGCTGGGCGCGGTCGTCGCGGTCGTCAGCGTCAACGCGGTCTGGCAGGGTGAGCGCGCGCTTGGTGAGCGGGTGGCCGCCGAACGGCGCCGGGTGGCGAATATCCGCGCCGAGTCGGAGAGCAAGCTGTACACGTGGCAGGCCGAGCACGCTAACCGTGTGCGTGAATGGCAGGCCAGGCGCGTCGCGTACGAACATCAGAAACGCTGGTACGCGGTTCCGGTCCCGGCGGGCGTGCACCGGGTCGACATCGCCGGCGGAACCGCGTCCGGCTGGTCGGCGCTGCTCACCACCGCCGCCGCGCGCCCGCTCGCCGAAGGACGCTCGGTCACCGTCCTCGACCTCACCGAGTCCGCCGTGGCGAGCGACCTCATCGGATTCGCGCGTTCGGCCGGGATCAGTCCTCAGGTGTGGTTGCTGCCCGCCGACCTTGCCGCGCTCGACCTGGGCCGGGACCTGGACAACGCGGCGCTGGCGGACGTGCTGACGCAGGCGCTGAGCGCTGGCGAAGAGCAGGTGTCGACCCGCGACCTGGCCGCTGACCACGCGCTGCTGGAGCGGGTTCTCGGCGTGCTGGGCGGTGCGCCCGCCGCGATCGGCGGCGTTGCCGCGGCGCTGCGCGCCCTCGCCCAGGCGGGGAACCCGGCCGACGACGTGGCGGCGGGGCTGCTCGACGACGCGCAGGCCGACCGGCTGCGGGCCATGTTCGGCAACGGCGCGACGGACCGGGTGGTCGTCGAGCGTGCCTGGGCGCTTGAGGCACAACTGCGCCCGCTGGCCGCGGCCGGTACCGCCCCGCCGCCGGAACCCAGCGCGCTGCGCGTCTTCGCGCTCGGCAGCCGGGCCGGCGTGGTGACGGGCAAGGTGCTCGCCGGGTATCTCACGGTCGCGCTCACCCACGCGCTGCGCCAGGTCGAGCCGGACGAGCCGTGGCGGCACACGGTCTTCGTGCTCGGCGCGGACCGGCTGCGCGGCGATCTGCTCGACCGGCTCAGCGACGCGTGCGAGACCAGCGGGACCGGGCTTGTGCTCGGGTACCGGACGATCGGCACGCACGTCAAGGAGCGGCTTGGCCGCGGCAACGCGGCTGTTGGGTTCATGCGGCTCGGCAACGCCGACGACGCGCGAGCGGCCAGCGAGCAGATCGGGACCGAACACCGCTTCGTGCTGTCCCAGCTGACCGAGACGCTCGGGTACTCGGTGACCGACACGACGGCCAGCTCCTACACGAGCACGATCGGCGGCACCGGCTCGGTGACCGCGTCCCGCTCGGCAGGCACGGCCACCTCGACGGCGTCCGGTCGCGGGCACGGCGGGAGCAACGGCCCGCTGCCGTTCACCGGGCAGACCTCCTCCTCGCGCAGCAGCCAGTCAGGCGAGTCGCGCACGGAGTCGGTCGGCGACACGGTCAGCGCGGGGATCAGCGAGTCCACCGCGTGGGGCGCAACCACGTCGGCGGCCGACGGTGCCAGCGAGTCGCTGGCCGCGGCCGCCCAGCGGTCCAGGGAGTTCCTGGTCGAACAGTACGAGCTCCAGCAGCTGCCGGTCAGTGCGGTGATCCTGAGCTACGCCGGTCCTGGCGGCCGCGAGCTGGTTCTCGCCGACGCGAACCCCGGCATCGGCGGGCTCGGTACCGCCACGATGCACACGCTCGACGAGTTCGCCGCGCTGCCGCCCGTCCCGCGCACTCCGGCGGTCCCCGTCAGCCGAGCAGCCTGCGATGCCGCCAGCCAAGCCGCCCGCGGCGCTGCCGCGAGCCGGTCCGCCGTCCCGCCGAACCTCGGCCCGCCGCCGCCCCGCCTGGACTGGCGCAGGGACCGTACGTGACCGCGGGAATACCGATACCGATGGCGCGCCCGTACGTAAGCTGATATTCACTTAGGGTGACTTCGTGGGTCGCCGTGCTGAACCAGCTCACCGTGACCGGCCGGCCTTGGCTCGCCGTCGCGCCCGATGCGGCGGCCGCCGCCTGCCTGCCGGATGAGTGGCGCGACGACGTGCCGGTCATCGATGTCACCACGGCGCGGAACGCACCGGTCACCGTGAACCCGTTCGAGCCAGGACCAGGCAGCGGCGTGCAGGCGCACGCCAGCAGGCTCGCCGCGTTGATCGAGTCCGTCTTCCGGCCGCCCGGCCCGGTGCGCGCCGTGATCCGGCTCGCGCTGCGCCGCGCCTACGCCGAATCCGGCTGGGATCTCGTCACCGGCGCCGCACCGCCGGGGGCCGCCGCGGCCCCCGGTATTCCCACGCTCGCGGACCTGCGCCAGGCCGCACACGACACGCTCGCCGAGCTTGACGCGGACGCCTCGCTGAGGCTGGCCGTCCGCGGGCTCCTCGACGCCAGGCTCGGCACGCTGTGGACCGGCCCGGCCGGGCGGTACCTGGCGGGCGGTCATCCCGCCGACGTGGCGGCCCTGCTCACCCGCGGGGTGGTCTTCACCGCCGGCGACCTGGCCGACGAACAAGACGCGGCGTTCCTCACCGGTGTGCTGCTGATCCGGCTGGCTGAGCAGCCGCAGCCGGTCCGCCAGATCCGCGAGGTCTGCCAGGCACCGGCACGGCGCGCGCTGGTGCTTGCCGTGCCGCCCGCGCGCACGCACCGGCTCCGCGCGCTGCTCGACGACGCCCGGAGCGCCGGCGTCGAGGTGATCCACGCCGGTTATCCCCGCACGTCGCTCCCGGCCGCCAGCGCGGCCCCGGCCGCCAGCGCGGCGCCAGGAGCCACCCAGGTGCCGCTGCTCAGCCGCAGATCGCCCGCCTGCGGCCTGCTCTGCCGGCAGCGCCCGTGCTCGGGGCGAGAGCTGCACGCCGCGAGCCTGCTCGCGGGCGGCGACGGCCAGGTCTGGTTCCGGCTGTGGGGCGAGGCCCTGGTGCTGGCGTTCCTCACCGGACGGCCGCTGCCCAAGGTGCCCGCGCTGCTGCGCAGGCGCTGGCCAGCGATCGACGCGCGGACCCGCGAGTGCCTGCTGGCCACCGTCGTGGACGGCGCGGTGTCGGCCCGTGCGCACGCCGTCCGGCACAGCTACGAGCCGAAGCGGCTGATCGCCGCCGTCGCCACCACCGCCGCCGGCCTGCTCGCCGCGGCAACCGCTGCCGGAGCCCAGGCACCCGGAGCCCAGGCACCCGGAGCCCAGGCAGCCGGAACCGACGCGTCCCGCCTGCCCACGCCGATCCGGGCCGGGCACGTGTGGGTGATCCCCCAGCTCCGCTGGCTGCACGAGGCGGACCGGCTCCGCGCGGCGGACCGCGCAGACATCGCACCGCCGCTTGACTTCGAACTGGCGGGCCTCACCGACTGGCCCGGCATCCGGGTCGGCGACCGGCTGGACGCGCTGCACCGTCACCGGATGTCGATGGCCTACCCGCCCAACCGCCGCATCGCGACGATCGCCCTGACCGGAGCGGACACGTTCGCCGCGGACCTGGCGATCGCCGGCATCGGCCTCGGCGCGCAGCAGCAACTCCGCCACGCGGGCCGCGTCCTCGGCGCCGCGGGCTGGCTGGAGGCCGTCCTTTCCTGGCCGGAACGGCTGATCGGCCACCCGGTGCCCGGCGGGTACCGGATAGCATCGGGCCAGAGATGACCACATCAACGCAACCCGCCCTGCCACAGCAGCACCGGCGCGCCCGGCTTCCGTTTCGCGCCCGCCTCGCCGCCACGGTCGGCGGCGCGGCAGGCCGCGCGTCCCGCCTCGCCGGGCGCGGCGACGGTTCCGTCATCGGCGGCGTCATCGGGCTCCGGCTCCAGCCGGATCTGCTGTCGCTGCTCGCTCAGGACCGCCAGATCGTCCTGGTCACCGGGACCAACGGCAAGACCACCACGACCCGGCTGATCACCGCCGCGCTCGGCACCCTCGGCCAGCAGGTGGCCTCCAATGCGTTCGGCGCGAACATGGAGGCAGGCATGGTGTCCGCCCTCGCGCGGGCACCCGACGCGACGCTCGCCGTGCTGGAGACCGACGAGAAGTACATCCCGTCGATGCTGGCCAAGACGAACGCGCGCGTCGTCGTGCTGCTGAACCTGAGCCGCGACCAGATGGACCGGGCCGCGGAGATCTGGCTGCTCGCCCGGCGCTGGCGGGCGGCGCTCGCCCAAGCAGCACACCTTCAGGTGATCGCCAACGCCGACGATCCGCTGGTGGCCTGGGCGGCCGGGGACGCGCGCCAGGTGACGTGGGTGTCCGCGGGCCAGCGCTGGCACGACGACTCCTGGTGCTGCCCGAACTGCGGTGCGCACCTGCGCCGGGACGGCGACGACTGGCACTGCCGGGAGTGCTCCTACCGGCGGCCGCCGGTCCGCTGGATGCTCTCCGGTGACCAGGTGATCGAGCCGTCCGGCCGGTCGAGCCCGCTCGCGCTGACCCTGCCCGGCCGCGCGAACCGGTCGAACGCGGTGATGGCGCTCGCCGTCGCGGAGGTCTTCGGCATCACCGTGGGCCAGGCGCTGCCCGCCATCGCCATGGTCAAATCGGTAGCGGGACGGTACACGCAGGTCACCCGCAAGGACACCGCCGTCAGGCTGCTGCTGGCCAAGAACCCGGCCGGCTGGCTGGAGGCGCTCGACGTGCTCGGGCCAGGTCCGGTGCTGCTGGCGGTGAACGCGCAGGTCCCGGACGGCCGCGACACATCCTGGCTCTGGGATGTCGACTACCGCCGCCTGCGCGGCAGGCCGGTGTTCGTCGCCGGGGAGCGCGCCATCGACCTGGCGGTGCGGCTGGAGGCCGACGAGGTGCTGTTCCGTATCGTCACGTCGGTGGACGAGGCGATCGACCTCGCGCGCAGTCCGACGCTCGAAGTGATCGCCAACTACACCGCGTTCCAGCAGATCCGAGCCGTGCTCGGCCGCGCAGTCTAGGAGGAACAATGCGCCTGGTCTGGATCTATCCCGACCTGCTCAGCACCTACGGCGACCGCGGCAACCTGCTCGTGCTCGCCCGGCGCGCCCAGCTGCGCGGCATCCCGGTGCAGATCGCCCAGGTGAACTCCGACCAGCGGGTGCCCGCAGACGGCGACATCTACCTGCTCGGCGGCGGCGAGGACTTGCCGCAGATCCTGGCCGCGAAGCGGCTGCGCGGCGACGGCGGACTGTCCCAGGCCGTCAGCCGGGGCGCGGTCGTGTTCGCGGTGTGCGCGGGTTACCAGATCATCGGCACCGAGTTCGGCGGCGTGGACGGCGAGCCGGTGCCCGGCCTCGACCTGATCAACATCAGCAGCGGGCGCGGTGACCGGCGCGGTGTCGGCGAGATCCTGGCCGATGTCGACCCCGCCCTCGGCGTGCCACGGCTCACCGGCTTCGAGAATCACCAGGGGATGACCCGCCTCGGGGCTGGTGTCAAGCCGCTCGCCACAGTGATCACCGGCGTGGGCAACGGCGACGGGACCGAGGGCGCCTACGCGGGTCACATCGCCGGGACCTATCTGCACGGCCCCGCGCTGGTCCGGAACCCGGGCCTGGCCGACATGCTGCTCGGCTGGGTGACCGGCACCCCGCTGCCCCCCATTGACCCCAGGCAGGAAGAACTGGTGACGGACCTCCGCGCCGAGCGCCTGGCGGCGGTACCGGTCTAGCCTCGTCAACAATGCGGAAGGTTATCCCCTCGTGGTGGATTGACCCGCGTAAACGAGGGTCCGGGCCCCACAAAGGGGAAATCCACCACGTTGTCGAGCCCGTCGGCTAGTAGACGAGCGCCTGGACGCCGTCTTTCATGATCTCGGCGACGAACGTCGCCGAGCCGGCGATCCGCACGCCGGGAATCAGGTCGGCCTCGGTGATGTCCCGGCGCGCCGCGCACTGGGTGCACACCGTCACCGTGCCCGCCGCCAGCACGCCCGCCAGCAGGTCGGCCAGCGGCGCCGCGTGCGGCAGTGAGAACTTCTCCGCCCTGCCCGGCAGCCCGAACCAGGCGGACTCGCCGGTCAGCCACAGCGACACCGGCACGCCGCTCGCCGCGGCGGTGGCCGCCACGGTGAACGCCTGGTTGCACCGCTCGGGGGAGTCCTCGCCCGCGGTGACTTTCACGACCAGCGACCTCGTGTCCACA
>DASRFJ010000156.1:0-1924 GCA_035651595.1 Streptosporangiaceae bacterium
ATACCAGCCCCGGTATGAGCTGGCGGCGGAGCAGATCCTGCGGTTCATCGCCGAGCTCGGGCTGCAGCCCGGCGACCGGCTGCCCACCGAGAACGATCTGGCCGCACGGCTGGGCACCAGCCGTACCGTCGTGCGTGACGCGGTCAAGATCTTGTCGGCCTCCGGCCGGGTCACCGCGCACAAAGGCCGCGGCCTGTTCGTAGCGGACGGCGAGAGCATGCTCCGCGGGGCCCGGTGGGGCGGGTTCTTCGTGCCCACCAACCTCGACCACATCTTCATGCTGTTCGAATTCAGGCGCGTCCAGGAGATGGCGGCGAGCAGGCTGGCCGCCATGCTGGCCAGCCCCTCTGAGCTACGGGTGATCGAGGCCGCGGTGGAGTCCTGCAGGCACGGCTACACCAGCGGCAACAACGCGGAGTTCGACAGCGGCGACAACGACTTCCACCTGGGCATAGCCACCGCCTCGCACAACTTCTTCCTGGTGTCCGCGGTCCGGGAGGCGCGCACGCTGCAACGGCAGGCCAGCGTCATCGGCCTGCACGGGTTGGGCGGCCACGCCGAGGCCGCGGTGGAGGAGCACGATACGATCTACCGCGCGATTCGGGACGGCGAACCAGAGGCTGCCGCGCAGGCCACGTCGGTGCACCTGGACAACACGCTCGAGGACTACCGCCGCGAGATCCAGCGCCGCGTGTTCGGCTGAACGCCCGCGTGAGCTGCGGAAGGGCACGGCCTTACCGGTAACTAACCGGGTATTTCGGCAGCCGGCCCAGCGGGTGGCCGCGACACGCCGGAAACCCGTTCAATTTGATGGGCGCCGCCTCGCCCGCAAATCGGATTTATCCGCTTATTTCTGGCGCATGGTCGGGCGTCCGGGAGTATTGCGGACACTTACCTACCCTGTTCGGGGGGTAAGTGTCCGCAATAATTTTCGGCCGCTGGACGGAGCCGACGGAGCCATAGAACGGCGCGGCCAGACCGGGACAAACAGGACAGCGCAAGGGGCAAGCGCAGGCGGGACTCCCGACACGCCGGAAACACAGGTTACTTTGGAACGCTCACATCCGTATCTTTTTCTTCCGCGTAGTCCCGATCTTCCGCGTTACGCCCGGGAACCGGCCGGCCGCCGCGGCAATCCGGGCGGCTACGCCGATCTCGGCGCTCGCCGCCACCTGATCAGTTACCCCAAACCAGGATATTTCGGGCGCGGCCGACCGTCGGCCCAGCGGGTGGCCGCGACACGCCGGAAACCCGTTCAATCTGAAACGCTGCCTGAGGGAACGAGGCCCCGACCAGCGGAATCACCGGAACGTCGCCGCCCATAATGCCAGAGGTCAGCGGGAGCTCACGCGGCGCCACGCAAGCGACCAGGCTGCGAGCACCGCGGCCCGCTAGCGTCCGCCGAAGACCCGGCGCTGGATCTCGCGGCGGTAGTCCTCCAGGGTGTTGTCCAGGTGTTCTGATGTCGCGTGGGCGGCTGCCTCAGGATCGCCATCCCTGATCGCGCGGTAGATCGCCTCGTGCTCGCTGACCGCGGCGCCGGCGTGGCCGCCCACCCCGTGCAGGCCGATGACGCTGGCCTGCCGTTGCAGGGTCCGGGCTTCGCGGACGGAGGCGACCAGGAAGGAGTTGTGCGAGGCGGCGGCTATGCCCAGGTGGAAGTCGTCGTCGCCCCGGTCGAATTCGGCGTGATCGCCGATGGCCTGGCCGTGCCGGCAGGAGGCGACCGCCGCCTCCATGGCGCGTAGCTCGGCGGGGCTGGCCCGGGTCGCGGCCAGCAATGCCGCGGTCGACTCTTGGACGCGCCTGAATTCGAACAGCATGAAGATGTGGTCGAGGTTGGTGGGCACGAAGAACCCGCCCCACCGGGCCCCGCGGAGCATGCTCTCGCCGTCCGCTACGAACAGGCCGCGGCCTTTGTGCG
>DASRFJ010000157.1:0-13575 GCA_035651595.1 Streptosporangiaceae bacterium
CCGAAGCCACCGCAGGACAAGGAGTAACACCACTGACATAACCCGGCAAGGAGATCAGCTGTCCGCGCGGACGGACATAACCTGTCCGTCCGCAAGGACATCAGATGTCCGCCCACAGGGAAGTCCCGATGTCCCTTGACAGCCGTGGAAGCCGTGGCGTCAGGCGGCGCGCAGGCAGCGGCCCGCCCAGGCCACACCGCCGGAACCCACCCACGTCCGGCGTTGCCGTCGAGCCTCAAGTGGTCGTCGAGCGGCGTCCAGATCAATCCCGAACCGGACCCCCGCCAAACTCGATCTCTATCCCGACCAGGACGCCAACCGCCGTGTCCTTGCGGTGCTCACCTATCTCACCCCCTTAAGCCGGGCCGCTACGGCCTCACCGGACAGATCACCTCCCGTCAGATCCCGGCGATCTCCTCGACCGCGCGCCATGCGGAACGACCTGATCTGTACGCCGCATTCAGTGAAATCCGCAAAGGATACGGGCGAACATAACGGCGGTTCCAGTGTGGCGTGGGTATGGTGGCGCCGTGAGTGACCGTCCTGGCGCGCTGCTGTTTCTCGATGTCGACGGGCCGCTCATCCCGTTTGGCGGCCCGCAGCCGCATCCGGTGTACCAGCTGACTCACCGGACTGGAGGCAACCCGCTGCTGGCCAGGATCAATCCCGCGCACGGACGTCGCCTCCTGGCCCTGTCCTGCCAGGTCGTGTGGGCAACCACCTGGGGTGAAGACGCGAACCAGGACATCGCGCCGTTCCTCGGCCTGCCCGCGCTGCCCGTCGTGACCTGGCCACAGCCATCAGCTGCTGAGGAGCAGGACGATGAACGGCACGGGCTGCACTGGAAAACCCGCACCCTGGTCAGCTGGGCCGCGGGACGCCCCTTCGCCTGGGCCGACGACGAGATCACCAGCGCCGACCGCACCTGGACAGGCATCTGCCACCCCGGACCGGCACTGCTGCATCGCATCGATCCCGCGACCGGCCTCACCGATGCCGACTACCTCACCCTCGGCGGATGGCTGCTCACGGCGAGCGCCACGTAACGCCGAATAGGGATACCGACTGGAGCGGTAGGCACGCCGATGCTTATTCGCGCAGATCATCTGTTACGGCGTGTTGAAATCTCTCTCGCGGAGGGGCTGGTTGCGATGAGCTGGGTGTCAGTGGCAGCGGAACGGCTCTGCGCCGCGATCCGGCGAAATCTGCCCTGGTGATGCTGGTGAAACCGGCGAATCCCAAATGCATCTGGTATGCGCCTTCTAGCGGCGGTCTGCGGAGGCGACCACTGCGGGCACCTGGGATTGCTTTCCAGGTGCCCCCAGCGGGCTAAGCCTCGCCCGATCCTGCGGCTTCTGCGCCGCGTGCGTGTTGCGCGCCAACAGTCAGGGTATCGCCACGCAGTTGTTGTCGAGCAAGGTGTAGCTGCCGATAAGCGCCCAGTACTTTCCGCACCACAAGCTGCCGCCGGGCGCACTTTCCGCGGCGAAGGACAGACCCTCCCCATTGGCCGCGTTGCCATCAGCGGTGTTCCCGATTTCGCCGTGCGGTCCGTAGAATTCGAAGTGCCCGTACCCTCCGAATGGGTCGATCGTGGAGTTGGTGTAGACGCCGTCCATCCCGATGACCGTTCCATTGTCACAGTAATGCACTGCGATGTCGGTAACGTTGCCACCGTGGCCGATCCAGCGGCAGACTGCCGCCGAGCCCGATGGTGCGCTCGATCTGGTCATGGCCTGAGCAGCCTGGCCGGACAGCGTGCCCGACAGCAAGGCGGTAAGCGTGATCAGGCCGGCCGCGAGCACCGTCCAGTATCGAACCTTGTGCTGCACGAAGCGTCGTGCGATGCGCATGTGACCCCTTCCAGCGTATCCGGCGGCGCCCGGATGAAGGCACCAGTCCGTACCTGGGAAGTCTGGCAATCCCGGCTCATACATCGCTTTCACCGGCCTTTCGCCAGGGTGCCCGGTCCAAGGGACGGCTGACAGCACCCACCCGGCGGCCCCGAGACGGCGGACCAGGACAGCTACTACCAGCACAGGGACCACCGGGGCCCAGGCAGATCCCCGCCGGGCCGGTGCACGACCTCAGAACTACTCACGGCGAGCCCGGCGGCAGGATCACGTCCGAGCCAGGCCACGATGACCAGAACAAACAGCTCGGCATGCTTCTGCCGACGGAACACGGCTACCTGAAGACGATCAGAACGGCGGATCTCGCGCTCTCGGCCCTAGTGTGATGCGCGCATGCGGGGAGGTCGTCGCCCCTGTCAGCGGACCTGTCCGGCGCCTGTTCTTGCGGCCCGCGCCAGTATGTCGAGGGTTCGCAGGTCGCTGAGCTTATGGGAGGCCGCCTCCTCTGACACTGGTGCGAGGATTGGTGTCAGGCGACTTCTGAGGGAGGGAGGATCCAGCCCTGGTATTGGTGACCGCCGGCTTGCGCTGTGACCGGTTCGCGGACGCTTGCGCGGCTGGTCCTGGCAAAGCTGGGGGGTGCTGCCTTCCTGACATCGGCCGGGGTTACCGCCGCGAGCGGGCCTTGCGCTGCTTTGAGCGCCGTCTTGGCGTCTGGAGCGTGAAGCAACCCGAAGGCGGTATCGAGAGCTTCGCCGGAGCATCCGTTGTGATCGTCGTGGATGTTCCCTATGTGGACGACGACGCGGACCCGGAGGCGGCGATCCTGGTCGCCGGGATGGGAGAGGCCGGTGTTGTGGCTGGCCAGGAGCTGGCTGAAAGGGGGGATCACGTTGCTGAGGACCAGGTCGTGATCTGCCGGGTCGATGAGGACGAGCAGTCCGTCGCCCCGGCCGGCGAACTTGTCGCGGTGCCGCGCATTCACTCCTGACGTGCGCAGAGCCGCATCGAACAGTTCGTACAGCAGGGTCCGCAGCTCAGCTTTCACCGGTGCTGTTCAGCATCAGCCCCGGCCAGATCACCCTCACCCGCAAGCTGCCGGCCATCCTCACCGGCACCGTCACCGGGCGCCGGTGCCCGGCCAGGTCATTACGTTCACCGTGGACGATGACACCGTCTGCCACGCCACCACCAGCAGCGCGGGCACCGCGACCTGACCTGCCCCGGCTCGGACAATGGCTTGTGCGCGATTCCCGGTGAGCATGGCCGGCTGAGCTCCCGCCGGTCAGAGGCAGTCGTGCTTCCCTGAGGGGCAGCCTGACCTGACCTCGAAATCGGATGATGCCTGGGTCAGGCCACGGCTGCCGCCGCCTTTGCCGCGCAGTCCGCCAAGCCTGCCGGTCGAGGTAACGCCACTGGCGGAGGTAAAGCCGTCGCCAGAGATGCTGCCCTTGATGGTGACCGACCAGTGGTGCACGGCGTTATCGCACCTGGTGATGTTGACGATGGCGGATCCTGCGGTCACCTGGTGGCTGGCGTTTTCCTGGGTGCTGGTGATGACCAGTTTCATCGGCGTGGGGTCGGCGGGGGCGCAGTCATAGCTGCCGGTTTCGGTGATGGTCTGGTCGGGGTTGAAGGTGAGCTCGGGATCGGCGTCCAGGAACGTGTTGTCCCGGTCCAGGTCGGCGGAGCTGGTGACGGTGTCCAGCCCGTCGAATTCGGTGACCTCGGCGGTGATTTCGGTTCCGTCCGCCACGAGCGGCAACGGCACGGTGATGACGACGGCCTTGCTGACATCGGCGGGCCCGCAGGGTTCGGCGGATGAAGCCGAACCGCTGTGGCCTGCCTGGTCCAGCGCCACGGTGATCTGGGTGCTGGGCGTGTCCGGGTCGGCGCAGGTGTAGATGACGGTGAGGGTGACGCTGACCAGCGGGACGATGCTGACGCTGCCGGGCTTGATGGTGACGTCGAGGAACGGCCGGGATTTCACGCCCGCCGCGGGCGTGCCCGCGGCATGGACGGCGGCGGGCGGGAGCAGGGCTGTGGCGCCTGCGGCCATGCTGGCGGCCAGCAGTGCGATGAGGGTCGTGAACGTGGTGCGCATCGCCGTGCCTTCCGTGGTCCCGTACTGTTGTCGACTCACTGTTCCATGTTGATTACACTGAGTCAAACACGTCGGGATGCCTCGGGCACGCCTGGCAACCGGAGCCTTGCACCCGGCCGTGGGCAGGGAACGAACAGGGGCCGTCGTGATGCACGCATGAGAGAACAGGCGGCGGGAAATGCTGACCCCGCACCTCAGCGCAACGTGGCCGGACCTGATCAGCGGCAAATCGAGCGCGATGACCCATGCGCACCGCAAGATCACGACGGCGGAGTCACCGAGGTATCCCGTATCGCCGAATACGCGCCCTGTTGATGGGGTCATGACGGACCTGCTGCATAGCACCGATTGTCCGGTTATGAGTGCCTGGAAACAGCGGTCTGTCCGTTATGACGGTCAGCGAGAGAGGAGACCACCGGGTTCGGGCATCACGCGGCACCACAGCGGGAAGCCAGCCGCCCGGCCCGTTGACCAGGCCTCCATGCTTCGCCAGCCGGTACAGTTCGGGCAGCGTGCAGATGCTGGCCTCGAGGGGTGCGGTCAGCTGAGCTCGCTGAACATGTCCTGCCCGCTGGCTGTGCGCTCGGGGAGGTCCTGGATCACATCCCAGTGCTCTACGATCTTCCCGTCCCGGAGCTTGAAGAAGTCCATGCCCGCGGTTTCGGCCGGCGTCTTGTAGTGTGCGTGAACCGCGACGAGGTCGCCCTCAGCGACCATCCGGTAAAGGTCCGCGTCAATGGCACCGACCTGGGCGAACAGTGATTTCGAGGCTTCAAGGCCGTTGGTCGTCTGCGGGTTATGGTTGATGAAGTCACCGGCCAGCAGGCTATCGAGCGCCGCGGTATCGCCGGCGCGGAATGCCTCGTAGAGCCGGGCGACGGTCGCCTTGTTGTCCTGCTCCGGGGTCATGGCTGCCTCCTTGTCCTCATTTCCATACTCAACGTATGGTATAGGCATGCGAAATCATGTGTCAATACGCTGCGTATGGAAAGCGGCGGGCACCGGGTGGCCGAGAGAACTAGGACATACTGTGCGGATGGCTGACCACGTCGCCGGCCGGGGCGGCGGCCCCGGCCGCCGGGGCCGCCCGGGACTGACCGCTGAAGCGTGGGCCGAGGCGGCGCTGACCGCGATCATCGAAGCGGGGCTGGATGCCGTCAAGGTTGAGGAACTCGCCGGGGTTCTCGGCGTGACCAAGGGCAGTTTCTACTGGCACTACGGCAGCCGCGCGGACCTGATCGCCGCGGCCCTTATGCTATGGGAGCGGCGCGACACTGACGGTTACCTGTCCGAGGTCGCGAACATCCCAGACCCTGCGGACCGGCTCCGCCGCCTCATCGCCAATGCGCTGCGGCTCAGCCAGCGCCGCAATGTGTACGCGGCGCTGAGCCAGGTCGATTCCGAGCCGGTGCAGGCTGTCCTGCAACGGGTCGCTGAGCAGCGGATCGCGTTCCTCACCGGCTTGTACGCCGACCTCGGCCTGCCACCCCAGCGCGCCCGGCTGCTGGGTCGCCTCGCTTACGCGACTTACATCGGACTCATGCGCATCACCGCAGAAGCCCCCGCCGCCCCGCTAAGCACCGAAGACCTGGATGCATTCACCAGCGAAGTGACCCGCGCCCTGCTGCCCCCGGCCCAGTAACCAGCAGGTCACTCCCGGAACCGGCGACGGCAGTTGTGGATCGTGATGTGGGTGCGTGCGTCTTCGCAGGTCGCGGCCGTCTCTCATGCGGAGGCACTGCGCCTGCCTGACACCTCAGCGACACTGATTGATGTACGGGAAAGCCGGCGCGGCTGCCGTGATCATGCCAGTTTGTGAACAGGACAACGACCCGGCAGCCGCTGCTGCCGGCGTAGATCATGCCGCGCATGCGGGACTGCTCGATGACCTGATGGCCAGGGTCGCGCCGTTCTTCTCCCGGCGGGATACGCGGCTGACCTGCCGTGACATGGTGAACGACCTGCTGTGCGAGCTGGCGGACTACAGCTGCTGGAGGCTGGCCGAGGCGGCCGGGCCCGCCAGCCCCTACCGGATGCGGCACCTGCTGTCCCGCGCCCGCTGCGATGAGCGGCAGCTGCTGGATGCGGCCGCGGACTGGACGGCCGGGCACCTGACCTCGGACGCGAGCGAGGAAGACGTGGTGCTGATTGTCGATGAGACCGCCGATGAGAAATCGTCAGCGGACTGCGTCGGGTCGGCTCGCCAGTACGGCGGCACCGTCGGCGGGATCGCAATGTGCCAGGTCGCGGTCACCCTGACCTGCGCGGCCCCGGCCGGGCACGCCCTGATCGGCCGGGGCCTGTACCTGCGGGAAGTGCCGCGGGGCTTGTTCTGGGCTTCGATGGTTCTGACGCAGGCGTTGACTTCTGCCGGGGTGGCTCCGGAGCAGCCGTAGGCGCGGGAGTACACCTTCGGCGGCTCAAGATGGTGCCGTGCCGGGCCCACGCCGTTGACCACGGACGATAAATCACGCCAGCACTCCATCTCAGGCACCCAGTGGTCCGGCGGGTTGTCATCCGTTGGTGACCTCGATGTCAATGTCCACGACGGCCGTGGGGTGGCGCGGTCCGAAAGAGCGAGCCAGTTCCAGCCGCCACCGTGCGTGGCCGGCCCGGATGCCCGATATGACGGCTCGCTCGGCTGCGTGCCTGGGCTCGGGCGGGCCTGTGCCAGGCACCGCGGCTGGGGGCGGCGGCGGGCTTATCCGCACAGTGACGGTGGCCGCGTCCGCGCCCGATACTGCCCGAGCCGACCAGGAGTTACCCGATCCGGAGAACGATGGCAGCGGTATCTCGTGGCGGCCTCCCGCGGCGACAGTGACCTGCCGCGGGAGGCCGGGCAGTTCCACGTTCACGCCTTTCTCCGGAGCAAGTGTGTTTTCACGCCGGGCCGATGACCGGTCCTTCGTGCCAGCCGTTGCCGTCGCGCCAGTAGTGCTGAAGCTGCTGGTCGGTGCGCAAGACGATCACTTCGAGGTTCATGCCCCACGAGGACTCGCACAGTCCCGCGACCGCCTGGACATCGTGCCCGAAGTCGGCGCTGTGCCGCCACTGCTCGTCGCCGGAGTTCCATCGCCACCAGTGCTGGACGATTCCGCCGACCGCCACGCACAATTCGAAGTTGCCTGATGGCCCGGTCTCGCTGGTCATGCCGTACTGCCCCTGGATCATGACCGGGCCGGTGTCGCAGCCGGCCCCGAACACCTCGCCATCTTTCCAGGTGAGGGTCGGCTCATCGCGCCAGAAGTGCTGCATCGTGCCGTCGGTACGCGTCGCGACGCATTCCAGGTTGCCGTGCGGGGCGCCGAAGCTGCCCTGCACCAGTGCCGGGCCCGAGCGTGCGATGCCGTTGCCGAACCGGGGTCCGTCATGCCAGCCGGCCTCGTCGCGCCACACGTGCTGCAGCTGACCGCCGTTGCTCACTACCACCTCGAAGTTGCCCGGCGCTCCGTAGTCGCCCTGAACGAACCCGGGCACGCCATCACAGCCGGGCGGGCCGAAGACACCGCCGTCGTTCCACGGTCCGCCGCCGCCTCCGCCAGTCCACCAGTGATGCAGCTGGCCGGCTCCGGTGAGGTAGACCAGCTCCATGTTGCGGTTGTAGGTCGTGCCGGTCAGTGTCGGGCACACTGCCGCATCGGTCGCGAACGATGCGCCGGTTCCCCAGGTCCATGGCGGTCCGCCTTCGCGCCACCGGTGCAGCACCCGGCTGCCGTTCGACCCGGCGACCTCGAGGTTGCGGTGCATCGCCCCGTTGCCGCTTTCGTACAGGTTGCCGTTGTGCAGCCGCCGCTTGGTCCACGGGTCCGGATTGGTGTTCTGCACGCCGCTGCGGTCGTAGCTGTCGATGCTGCACTCCCCGTAGGCGATCCAGCCGAAGCCATTCATCCCCCAGCTGGTGCCCCAGGAGTTCTTGCAGAGCCAGGCGCCTAGCGAGTCGTCGTAACCGATGATGAGGAACAGGTGCCCGCCGCGGTAGGCATTGGACGGGTCAGTGCTGCGCCGGTAAACGCCGGAGCCGACTCCACTGAAGTCGTCATAGACGTCGATGTATGTGACGAGAGGCCCGACGGTATCCAGCCAGTTCTTGGAGTCGCTCACTGATACCGAGGTAAACGCGGGCCCGCGCACGGACCGGCCTGAGCGGTCCGGAGTTGGCGCGTAGGTGCGCGCATCGGTGTGCCAGGGCCAGCTGACCGGGTCGCAGAACCCGTTGTTCGCGAAGAAGTTCGACACCTCGCCCATGTTGCCCTCGTCGGCGCAGCCCTTGCCGACTCCATCTCTGGGATCTCCTTCGGAGAGCCTGGTCCACATGGCGTGCTCGATGCGGACCATGGACTCCACCAGAGCCACCCCGGCGAACGCCCAGCAGGAGTTGCACGGATTCTGATCCCGGACGCTGGTGATCCAGTTCTGGCCGAACCGGCTGCGCCAGTCCACCGAGGCCGGGGGCGCGCCTGCCGGGGGAGGCGCCGCGTCGCCATCGCGTCCGGCGATGCCGGCTACCGCCTCATCCAGCCCGAGGCGGCGCAGCGTGCCGACCGGAAAAGTGTCAGTAAGCTGCTGCGCGGTGACCAGCCCGATCCTGGCCCGCTCGATCGCCAGGTACGGGTTGGTACCCGGCCCGAGGCCGGTGAAGTCGACCGGCGATGAGGTGTTGGCGCTGATTAGCCCGGACCGGTCAGCACCCAGTCCGGTAACCGGCAGCGGCGTATCATCCGGCATGTCATGCGGTGGCTGCCAGCCAAGCCGCTCGTTGGCGATGAGCGTCCGCAACTCGCCGAAGGTGTTTACCATGAGATTCCCCTCCCTGAACAGGCCGGCGTTCACTCGAGACGAGGGAGCACCCGCCCCCGCAGCGCCTCAGCTAACGCCATCACCCAGAAAGAGGGCAGTCAAACGCGATAAATACATACGACTAGAATTTTCGAAGTCGATTTGTCAAACGGCTAGACGCTATAAGAATAGACAGACATGTCATAACTTATATCTATATGTGGAGATAGGTTCTGCCGTGCCGGCGGATAAGAGCAAGCCGCCCGACGCTTCTGCACTTAACTGCCATACCGCAAATTACTCAAGCTCCACTCATGGCGAGCGCCCACGCTGTGCGGCTGGACCATCACTAGCGGCGCCGCTGGTCCGCGCGAACCGTGCAGTGCCGGCCGAAGAGCTGGCTGAGATCGCGTGGGACGGTGAGCTCCGGCCGGGGCGGCGCGCTGCGCAAGCAGGTGATGCGCTTGCGCCGCGCCCTGGCCCCATGACGCAGAACTTGTTTTGCCCGTCCACGAACGAATGCTGGCCGACGCGGCTGAGCACGATGCCGAACAGCTCTCCGTCAACTTCCGCGCGGCCGGTGACCTCGTATCCCCGGGCGGTATCGATTGTGAACCGGTGAGTGCCGGTCCTGCCGCTTTACGGATCGGATACCGCCGGCGTCTCAACTTATGTCCAGGGAAGCATATTTGCCAGTCGCGTATAGTCGATCTGCGCCGTTCCGCTTATGTGCGTATTTGCAGAATGATTCTTCTGCGTGGTGTTCGCGATCATGCTTTACCAGCCCCGGGCCGATCAGATCGGCGGATAGTTCGCAAGGTGGGGAGTTCCAGGCAATCCGAAGGTTGATCACCTCGGGCGTGACCGCGTCGGTGTGCCACGTGGCGGCACCAGCCGCCGACTGTGTACATGCCGCGCCGGTGAGTGGCCGCAGCGGCAGGTCGACTGAAAGTTCGCTAGGCCCGTGGCGATGGCTAGGCTGCGGAGCCGACACCTTCAAGCTTGCCTATGGCATGGTTGGAGGCGATATCTTCCAGAGAGCCCTGCCAGGCCGCGGTGACTCCTGCCCTTGAACCGGCCCGCGAGGCTGGCGGTGCCTGACGCGAGACATGCCATGATTTACTTGAGCCAAGCACTTGACGCTTGTCACTGACGAGCGTCATGCGGATGCGCCGGAGAGCGAGCCGGCACCGAGAGAGATGATGAAGGCCCGCAGACATCCCAGGACAGTGCCTGTCCAGCGCGCTCTCGAACAGAGTGAGCGGTGTGGGCGCTGGTACGTGCGCGGGCAGTCCATGCTACCAACCGGGAGGTCCCATGACGTCTCCTCCTGAGTCAGCTTCCATCTACGACTGGGCGGTGCCAGGAAATCTGCAACCCGAACCAATCACCCTGGAAGTGTGGCGGAACCTTCCTGAGGAATTCTGCCGCGAGGTGGAGCTTGTCAACGGGCAGGCAGTCAGGTGCGAGAGACCAAGCCGGGCACACCAGGCAGCGGCCAGCCGCATCACGGCGATGCTGGATGCCGCCGCAAGCGGGCACATGAAGCGCAACCCAGGTACCTGCTTGGACACCAGCAACGACTTCGATGTTCTGCTATGGGAAACACCGGCCGCGACAATCCGTAGCCCAGACGCCGCCTTGTTCGAATGCGCTCCCAGCGATCTCCGCCCCCTGCCAGCCTCGCTTATCAGGGTAGTCGTGGAGGTGGTGTCGCCGGGCAGCCGCAAGGCAGACAAACTCGATAAAATGGCCGAGTACGCCGATGCCGGCATACCGTTCTACTGGCTCGTCTGGCTATTCGATGAACATGTCCTGCAGATTGACATTCACGTGCTGGACCACACCCTCGGTGCCTACACGCTTTTCCGGACGCTGGCCCCCGAACAGGAGATCAGCACCATCGACGTACCGGTCCGGATTCAGGTTGACTGGTCCCGCCTGGCCCACCTAGTGCGCAGGTAGAACTCGCGGAAGCCTCAAAAGCCCTGGGCGTCCGCACCTCAGATCCATGTCGGCGTGGGCGGGACCGAGGACAACAAAGAGTGCCCACCGGCCGATAGCAATGCTCAACCAAAGCTACTGATCGACAGCGCAGCGTCGCAGCAGTAACCGAGGACCAGCGACCAGCCTGCTATGTGGGTATGTCGACGGGCATGTACACCGCGTCCGGTGGCCCACAACGTTCAGTTATGCACAAGCTAAGACCCGACGAGCCCGCTCCTCAAAGCCGTACCGAACGGCGGGTCGCGCGCGGGAAGGCGTGACTCACTGTAATCGGTCTCTCCGTCCTCCTCAACTGGAACTGCGTAGCCTGTGCTGGTTCGGGTGGTAGGGGTGGACCTGTCTGCCGAGCCGATGAGGACGGCTGTGGCAGTGCTCGCGTGGGATGACGGCAAAGCGGTCGTCGAGGAACTTTACGTCGGCCCTGACGACGAAGGCGTCCTGGCTGCGCTGGCGACCGCGGACAAGGCAGGCATCGACGCTCCCTTCGGCTGGCCGGACGCGTTCGCCGCCTTCCTGGCCGCACACCAGGCCGGCGATGTCCCCGTTCCGGTGACGGGCATCATCCCGCTCAGCGTCGCAGCGGACCGGATCGGGCACGCCGCCATGCGCTGTGCCGGGCTGCTGACGAGACTGGGGAGATCAGGATCACCGGTCAACCGCGACGGGTCGGGCACGGTGACCGAAGTGTACCCGGCAGCCTCGCTCAATCTGTGGGGCCTGTCCTACCGCGGGTACAAGCAGCCGCGCAACCCCGCCGCGCTGCCGGAACTGGCGGGCGAACTGCAGGCCGCCGTCCCCTGGCCGGGACTCGGCTCGCACGACCACGTCTGCCGCACCTCGCATGACGCACTCGACGCCATCATCGCAGCACTCACGGGCCCGTGCAGCAGCCCTGAGCCTGAGTACCAGGCCAGATCCCGAACTACAGGACGCAGCCAGCCGCGAAGGCTGGATCGCGCTGCCTACCGCTCCGCTCACCGCGCTCCCGTAAGGGGCACATCCCTCCATTCCTTCAACCCCCAGAGATGCGCCAGATCGCCGACTCGCCGCGCTGGGCGTCGCTTCGCCCTCGATGCATGGCGCTCGCCGAACTTCCGGATCTGTACAGCCGCCATGCCGCGTTCACTCAACGCGGCAGATAAGTGCACGCCTTGTTATGGGGAGCGCCCAGAGCAGTTGCGGTAATACCCGGTTATACTAGAGGCGTGAAGACAGCGATCTCGCTTCCGGATGACACCTACGAGCAGGCCACCAGGCAGGCTGCCGAGCTCGGCATCAGCCGGTCCGAGTTCATGGCCCGCGCCGCCCGCAGCTATCTTGACCAGCTCGCCGCACACTCGGTGACCAGGCAGATAGACGAGGCGCTGCGAGCGACCCAAGATGACTCCAACGCCGCCGCTACCGCCGCCGGCCGCCGCTTCCCGGCAGGCCGGGACGACTGGTGACCAGCCGCGGCAGCATCTGCTGGGCCGGCCTCGGCGAGGCACACGGCAGCAAGTCCGCCAGACGACGCCCCGTCCTGGTCATCCAAGCCGACCCGTTCAACGCCAGCCGGCTCAGTACGACCATCGCCGCCGTCATCACATCCAATACCGCCCTGGCAGCGATGCCCGGCAACGTGTTCCTGCCAGCGATAGCCTCCGGCCTGCCCAAAGACTCAGTGGTGAACATCACCGCCCTGGTGACCCTCGACAAGGCCGACCTAGAAGAACCTGTCGGCCACCTGCCAACATCGCTGATGAACGACGTCGAGCGCGGCCTCCACCGCGTACTCGGGTTGTGAGCGCATCGCGCCGCAGCGGCATGACCGGACGTTCTCCCGGAAACGCCTCGCGCAATTGCGTAGAGCGTTTCCGCGGGAACGTCGCTGACGCTATCGGCCCTGAGACGCTCCCCGCCCGAAGGTACAGCGACCAGCGAGACCCGCCCGGTCAGCGGCAGATGCGTATTCGTATCGGTTTCAAGCTCTGGTCCCGTTACACGTCGGCCGATCTCGGCGTCGAGCGGGCTCATATCCACTGGCAGCGGCGAGCGCGGGTCCCACCACCGGAAATCCAGAATCTCGTCATCCGCCGCGAGCTGCGGGATGGCAGGCGGCATCAGCCTGTAGACGGCGGCGTACTCCCTCCGGGCCGGGCGCGTCAGGTCAAATCCGGCGACTGCTGCGGGTTCAAGATCCGCCACGGTGATACCGGTCTCCTCGGCGAGCTCCCGGACCGCGGCCTGACGTGCGGTCTCGTCCTCTTCCCGCGTCCCACCCGGAAGCTCCCACTGCCCGCGCGCGGCGTCGAGCACCATCAGCACCCGCCCGGCGCACACCACAACGATCAGCGACAACGGCATGGGGGCCGCATCATCCGGGCTCTCCAGATCAGCCCCGGCGGCGGCCTCGAAGCTCACCAGGGCACTCCCCAACCGGTCACTCAGCGGAAGATCGGCCATGACCCGCCTCACTGTACCCAGAGACCGACAGGTCCTGTCACCAGCGAGCGTCGGAACGCGGCAGAAGCGGCGTTGCGGCAGGGCCACGCCGACCCGGATAACGTTGATCTGTGGTTGACATGCAGCGCGAGGGGTTCATGACCGGTACCGAAAGCGGGCAGGTCGCTGGGAAGGTTGTAGTGATCACGGGCGCCGGGCGTGGTATCGGCGCGGCAACCGCCCGGCTGCTGGCCGCCCGCGGGGCACGGGTGGTACTCGGATCCCGGGGCGGGCAAGAGCTGGCCGCTACCGCCGGAGCCATCGCGGACGCCGGCGGCCAGGTGGCCTACCAGCGCACCGACGTCACCCGGCCACAGGATCTGGCTGCGCTGGCAGACCTGGCCACCGGCCGGT
>DASRFJ010000158.1:0-3801 GCA_035651595.1 Streptosporangiaceae bacterium
CCGAAGCCACCGCAGGACAAGGAGTAACACCACTGACATAACCCGGCAAGGAGATCAGCTGTCCGCGCGGACGGACATAACCTGTCCGTCCGCAAGGACATCAGATGTCCGCCCACAGGGAAGTCCCGATGTCCCTTGACACATGAGGAGCGGTACGGGATGAACTGCTGTATCAGTACGTCAACCATCATTGATCAGCCGGATGCCGGATCGCCGCGAAGCCGTCAGTTCTGGGTGGACGACAGACCGTAGTTCACCAGGTAGGACGTGAGGATGCCCGAGGTGACGGGCGGCTGGTTGAAGCTGGCCAGAGCACCGGGGATATATGCGGCGGGGCGGCTTCAGATCACGATAATCAGTCAGGACGGCGGCTGGCGGCTGCTCCAGCGTCGCTGAGGTGGTGGACGATCTGGCGGAATGACTCGACGAAGCTTTCCTCACGGTAGCCGAGATCGGTCGCTACGCAGAAGCCCCTGACCAGACTCTGTGCCCGTCGCAGGCTGGGCCGGGGCATGGAGGGGAATAGGTGATGCTCGATCTGGTAGTTGAGGCCGCCGAGCATGAAATCGGTGAACCGGCCGCCCCTGATATTACGGGCAGTGACCACCTGGCGGCGAGCATAGCCGGCCGCCATTGCGGACTCGATGATCGGCATCCCCTTGTGGTTGGGCGCGAAACTGATGCCCAGGTACAGCGAGAAGACCGCCTGCTGTACGACGATGAAAGCAAGTGCCTTGAGCGGCGAGAGCACCCACAGCACCACCATCAGGTACAGCGCGACATGCACCATGATGAGAGAGGCTTCTACCGCCGAGGCGCGGTCTCGTCGCCGCACAAGCCGCCCGATCCCGAGTACGTGCATACCACCGCTTCGCAGCAGCATGAGGGGGAAGAACAGCGGCGCCTGCCAGCGTGCCAGCCGCGACGCGAGAGGACGGTGCCCGTTCCCCGCCGCGTCAGGCGACGCCAGGGCGACTCCTCCGCCGATATCAGGATCGCGGCCCATCTCGTTGGGATGCGCATGGTGGGCGTTGTGCTTGTGAACCCACCAGCCAAAGCTCAGTCCGATGAGCGCGTTCCCCACGGTGAGGCCCAGCAGGCGGTTACGCCGGCGGGTGCCGAACACCTGGTTGTGCCCCGCATCGTGGCCGATGAAGCCGAGCTGGGTGAACATCATCCCCACCAATGGGGCGACGGCGAGGGTCGTCCACGAGTTGCCGGCAATGACGAGTAGGACCCATCCAGCCAGGAAGGCGAAGATCGTCAAAGTGATCTTCAATCGGTAGTAGCCGGGCCTGCGGTCGAGGAGACCCATCGCCCGCACCTGCTGGGCCAGTGCCCGAAAACTAGCCGTCGAAGGATCGACGGCGACGGGCAGTCTGTCAGCGGCTGGGGCCCGGTCGGACGGCAAGGCAAGATCGCCGGGTGCTGTCATCTTCGTCGCTCTTTCTCCTGGTGTCTTCCGAGCGCACCGCTCGTGGCCTGCGTCACCAAGGTCTGGAGCAACGATGTCGCGGTCAGGGCCTACCTGGCACTACCCGCATTTCCATTTCACGCTACCACCACCAGACGGCCCCGCAGGGCCAACGCGAGACGAGGTCCCCTGATGCGCCGTTAAGTGAGTTGGCGTTCTGCTCGGGACGCGCCGCAGAACTAAGTGAGCAGCAGAGTGTGAGCGGCGAGGGTCGCCAGGATTCTGACGGGCAGCCCTTCGAGGGTGAGCGCGGCGCCGAGCGGATGGTAGAGGTGGAATCGTCCGCTTGTGAGGGTTCATCCCATCCATATCGAGTCCAGCGCATAGCGCACCTGCTCCTTGGTACCCGTCCGGGTCAGGCGGCGGCACGCTACCCGACGGTATGTGGGCCCGCCCCGGCCGCGATCAGCGCTATGCACGTGCCGGTCCGCATCACCCGCCGCGTGGCGAAGGGCCGGACTGACCCTGCCCGTCCGGCATCGGCACGGCGTAGTCTCACGTCACCGGGCCGGCCTGGACAGCGTCGCGGCCGCGGGCATGCCGCGGCTCAGCTCGCGGGGGCAGCGCGTCAGCCAGCGTGGCGCAGACCGTCAGGCTGCGGTCCAGGCCGGTGATGCGCAGCAGCGTGGCGGCCTGGGGACGCGGGGCGGCCACGCGGACGGTGATGCGGCGCTCCGTGGCGCGGCGTTGCGTGCCGATCAGCACAGCCAGCCCGGCCGCGGCGCAAAACGACACCCCGGACAGATCGATGATAAGCAGCCGCACGCCGGGACCGAGCAGTCCGAGCAGCCGCTCCCGCACCGCCGGGGTGGTGGCGATGTCGAGGTCACCGCGCAGCCTCGCGATGACGCAGCCAGACCGGCGCAGGGCAGACAGGCTCGCCCGCGCCGGGACCCGGGCGGGTCCCCGGGCCGCATCAACGACGGCCATCAGGATCTCCGGTCAGACGCGGGCGCACCGCGACCCGCCCTGGCGGGCGGTCCGGGCGGGCGGTCCGGCCGCGTCGCATCACCCGGGAGCCAGCCACCCTCGTTCTCCCATACCGACAGCTCAGGCCCCGTCTGAGACAGCGGGACAGAGCGGCTTGCGACGGTGGCGAGGATATCCGGGGCATCGGCGAGGCTGGCGGCGCTGGCAGCGAGTTCCATGGCCGCCAGGGCGTCGGCCTCAGCGGTGCCGGGCGGGACAACCAGCAGGTCCACCCGGCTGTTGCTGCCGCAGAACACGGTGAGCAGGCCAGCAGGCTGACCGGCGAACCAGCCGAGCTTGACCACCCGTCCCGCGGCGCTCAGCCGGCGCGGCTGGCTGTCCCAGCCGGCCGGGCCGAGCATGAGACGGGTAACACGGCCGCAGCGCTCATCGATAACGCGGATCAGCCCGGGGAATTCCGCCACCGGGTCGCCCGACCGCGGCCACCAGCCGCCGTCGGGCAGCGCACGGCGCGACCGCGCCGGCTCCAGGCGCAGCCGCGGCACCGGCAGTGCCGGGTCGGCGAGCACGGCCATTCCTCCAGCGGGCCCTGGCATAGCCTCGGGTCCGCCATGCCGCGGGCGGGGTTGATCCACATGTCCAGCAAACGCCATCTGCTGCCCTTGCGGATACCAGCAATCCGGCCAAGGCTCATCACCAGAACCGATCACACGACGAAGGACAGGCCCGCTGGCCCGGGTCAGCCACCGCGGCGTGACGACGCCACGTCGAGAGCAGCGGCCCGATCCCTGTCTGAGGACGGTGTCCCCCGACTACGGCGCCGGGCTTGGCCGCCCCCAGCTGATACCGCGGCGGCCCGCTGGTGGCCGCTGAACACGCTGTATGCGATTGCTCATTGTGCCGCCTCGCTGACGGCGGCAAGCCAGCCGAGCCGCTGTGACATCACCCGCGCGCAGCTGACAACGGCACGTACGTGTCCGGATTCGCCGGCCGCGCGCCACAGCACCGACCACGGATAGTACGACGCCGGGTCGGTGAGCGGCCGCCAGGTGGTCCCGGGGAGCGCGGCGATACAGGAAGACGGCACGCAGTACAGGCAGCGTCCCTGGGCGACCAGATCGGCGGCCGCCCGGATGCTCTCCACCGTCCCCGGGTAAACAGCGGGAGTGAACCCGGCAGCCCGGCACATCTCGACGGTGAACTGGTTGAACTCCGGCGCCTGCGCTTCTTCGGCGAGCAGCAGCGGCTCCTGCGCCAAGACCGCGACCGGGACGCCGTCCAGCCCGGCGAACCGGTGACCGGCCGGCACCAGGACCCCGAGCGGGTCCTGGCGGAACAGCAGCGACGCGACCTGCGGCGGGGCCAGCGCGGCACGGCCGACACCGACGTCCAGGCGG
>DASRFJ010000159.1:0-53581 GCA_035651595.1 Streptosporangiaceae bacterium
CTGGTCATCCACCCAGTCGCGCTCGGGAGCGGGCTGCCGCTGTTCAAGGACCTGGCTAGGCCGCTCTCGCTGGATCTCGCCGAGGCCAATAGGTTCCCCGACGGGACGGTCATCAACGTCTACCGGCCGGCCAGAACCTGACATGGCCGTCCCCGGATCAGGACATCTGGCCCATTCCGAGCGCGTCGGCGGCGCGCTCGGATTATTGCGGATAGTTACCCCCCGATCCGGACACTGATGGCTACTTCGCGCGGCAGCTCACCTGCGGGCCGCCCGGCGCGAGTGCCGCGCGGCCGACGGTGCGCAGCCTGTGCCTGGAGTGCACCGTGCGGCTACCGGGACACGAGCCCACCGGCAGGCCCGTCAGCAACGTGGACGATTACCCCCTCGTGGAAGATCGACCCCCGCACCCGAGGGCCGCGTTACCACGAAAGGCAAAAACACCACGTTACCGGGACCCGTCCCCGCCCATCGAAGCCGCCCGCCCGCCCCGCCGCCCCGCCGCCCCGCCGGGCGGTCGGCACGCCGCCCCGCCGCCCCGCCGGGCGGCCAGGCGGCCGGGCGGCCGGCGAACCCGGCCAGCCCCCGGAACAAGCCAACTGGGCCCGGTCCGAGGGGTAACTGTCCGCAATACTTTCGGACCACTTTGCGCAGCCGGAACTGACACCGAACGTACTGGGCCAAAAGCAGGCACTGCGGGCAATCTGCACGACAAGCGCGCTATACGCCGGATGTCCGCGAACTCCCAGGCCCGTCGCGCACTCGATGTGACTGGTGGGGCGAGGCTGATAAAAGGAGAAATGTCGGAGCAGACTGCGTGCAATCGCCGCATGTCGTTCGGCTATTGTAATGGCCGTAAAAATAGCCCCCTGGCCAGCGGGTCTTTGCTGGTTTACCCTTAAAGCGAGGGCTGCTCGACATAGAACTGCGGTCGGCGGGGCCGCGATCGGTGCTCGTGTGGGCCTTGAGCGCTCTACTATTGTCTGCCGGTATATTCGGTATGGCGGCGGACCTGGAGGGCTTGGGTGATGCAGGAGGTACAGGCCGCCGACGGTCGCCGCCTCGCCGTGGATTGCGTGGGAGCTACCGACGGCGCGCCAGTCTTTCTTCTGCACGGCATGCCCGGCAGCCGCAACGGTCCGCGACCGCGTGCGAGCGTTCTGTATCGCCTGGGCGTCAGGCTGATCTGCTACGACAGGCCGGGATATGGCGGGTCTGATCGGCATGAGGGGCGCCAGGTTGCCGATGCGGCGTCAGATGTGCTCGCGATCGCGGATTCCCTGGGCATCAAGAGGTTCGCCGTGGCCGGCCGGTCCGGCGGCGGTCCGCACGCATTGGCCTGTGGGGCCTTGCTCGAGGACCGGATCACCGCTGTCGCCGCGCTGGTCAGCCCGGCGCCGCGGGATGCCGACGACCTCGAATGGTCCGAGGGAATGACAAACTCGAACGTGGATGACTACGCCGGGGCCACGAAAGATGCCGCGGCCATCGCCCGGGACTTCACCAAACGGGCGCGCGAAATCCGCGAGGATCCGGAGATCCTGATCGCCAAGCTGCTCGGCGAGATGACCGAACCGGACCGGCGAATCGTCGAGGATTTCGGCATGCGCAAACTGCTGACGGAGACCTATTCCGAGGCATTCCGTAATGGCGCGGACGGCTGGATAGACGATGCCGTGGCGCTGTGCACTCCCTGGGGATTCGAGCTCTCCTCGATCAAGGTGCCGGTGCTGCTCTGGCATGGCGAGGACGACGTGTACAACCCGGTGACGCACACGCAGTGGCTGTCCCGGAAGATCCAGAATGGCCACGGCAATAACAATGTCGTGGTCGACATCGAGCCCAGCGCGGCGCATTTCGACGCGATGGAGATCCTGCCCGAGGTCCTTGTCTGGCTCAAGGAACCCGTGGTTCAGAACGGCTGCGGGTCCAGCGCTCGCATCAGCCTGCGCTCCTTACGCAGCGTCTCCACGTTGGGGTGTTCGGCACCGATCACGGCCGCCAGCTGACTGATCACCGCCTCGCGTTCGGTGGCGGCGCCGCTCTCGCCGCGCTGCTGACGGGTGAGCAGCAGGTTGGCGCGGCAACGCAGCGTGTCCGGATGTCCTGGGCCCAGGGTGCGCGCCATGTCGGCGGCGGCGGTGGCCTCGACCTGCTCGGCCTCCGCCAGGTTCCGTTCGTCGGTCAGCAGGACGCCGAGCACCATCGACGCGGCGAGGGTATACGGATGGAGATCGCCGAGCACCAGGCGCAGGTCCGCCAGTACGCGACGGATCACCCGCATGGCTTCGTTGTGCTCGTCCACGAAACGCAGCGCGGTGGCCAGGTTCACTTCGCAGACCAGTGTGTGCGGGTGGTCGGGCCCGTGCCGCTCACTGTAAATGTCGAGCACATGCCGGATCTCTACCGCCGCCTCCGCGAAGCGGTCGAGCGACTCCAGGTTCGTGGCGTGGCTGAGCCGGCAGGCCAGCGTGGAACCGCTCGACTCCCCGAAGTTGGCGATCAGCCGGTCCAGCGCCGTCACCAGCACTGGCTCGGCTTCCTCGGCGCGTCCGGCGCTGCGCAGGGCCACGCCCAGCAGAATCTGCGCGTCGAGCGCGCTGAAGGAATTCCTGCCGAAGGTATCCGCGCACAGCTCCGCGATTTCTTGCGTCTGGGTCGCGGCCTCCGCGTAACGTCCGGCCTCGAGAAGATCGCGGGCAGCGTTGCGAGCTGAAATCAGCGTCGCATAGTGCCGGTTGCCCACCGTCGTACGGAACCGCTCGTACGTGTCGGCGTCCAGCCGCAGCGCGGCGGTCACGTCTCCGTTGAGGCGGTAGGAGACCGCGAGGTTGTTCGCGGCGCTCAGCGTGCGGGGGTGGTTCTCGCCGAACAGCTCGGTCCAGGAGGGATACGTCTTCTGGTCCATCGCGAGCGCCTCGGCGTACCGGCCGTCGGCGCGCAGGTCGGCGGCCAGGCTGCCCGCGGTCATCAACGTGTGGGGGTGCTCGGGTCCGAGGATGGCGGTCTGCTCGGCGAGCACGCTCCGGTCGAGTTCCTGCGCTTCCTCGTAGAAGCCCAGCTCACGGAGGATGTTGGCCAGGTTGAACCGCACCTGGAGCAACTGCCGGTGCAGCGCTGCGGCGCGCGCCTGATCGGACTCGACCGATTCCATGGCCTGCCATGCGCTAACGAGATCGTGGGCGAGCCGGCGTCCGTTCGGCAGGTCGCTGCGCAGCCAGAGGTACCGGATCCGGTCGACGAACAGCTGGCGCACCGGTTCCTCGGCCGACAGCATCGCCTCGGTCGGCTCCAGGTGCGGCCAGATGTACCGGTACCGGCTCCAGGTGGCCGGCTCGTCTACGTCGCGGCGCGGCCGGGCCGCGACGAGGATCTGGTGGACATCACGGCGCGCGGCGGCGCGCTCGTCCTCTGGCATCCGGTCCTGGACCGCCGCCCGGACGAGCGGATGGACGATGACCTGCCCGGACGCGGCGTCGAGCTTGATCAGCGCCAGCCGGTTGATCTCCTGCACGACCCGGCCGATGATCATCCGCTCGGACAGCGCGGGGTCGTAGGGCTCGAGCATCTCCGCCATGGCCGGGCTGTACAGCAGGTCGGTCGCGATCGCGTTCGCCATGACCGAGCACAGTTCGAACAGCCGCGCCGCGGCCGGTGACCGCTCGGCGAGCCGGGTGAGCGACAGGTCCCACGCGTTGGCCAGCGGGACCGGGTACTCCTGAAACTGGCTGACGGACAGCGTCCGGGTGGGCTCGCGCTCCAGTTCGGCTATGTAGGCGTCGACCGGCTGGTTCGTCTCCGCCAGCCAGGCGCCGGCGGTCGCCATCGCGAGCGGCAGGTCGCCCAGTATCCGGGACAGCCGGTCCGCCTCCTGGGTGCTGATCGACGGCACGCGGTGCCGCAGGTGAGCGATGCTCTCCTCCCGGCTGAACACCTCGACGGGAAGCGGGCGGGTGCCGCTCTCCGCCCAGGTCCGGTTCCTGGACGTGATCAGGACGTGGCCGCCGCCGTGCGGCAGCAGCGGCCTGATCCTCTCGATGTCCTCGGCGTTGTCGTAGATGAGCAGCCACCTGGGCACCGCGGTCCCGCGGCCCAGCACTTCGAGCACCACGCGGACCGCCTCGGCGACGTTCGCGGTGCTCGGCGCCGGTACGGCGAAACGCTCACGAAGCTGGACGGCCAGGTCGGCCAGTGACGCGTCGACGAACTGCGCCGCGCCGCAGTCGATCCACCACACCAGGTCGTAGTCGGTCTTGAAGCGGTGCACGTACTCGAGCGCGACCTGGGTCTTGCCGACGCCGCCGAGGCCGTGCAACGCAACGGGCAGGACCACGGCCGTGCCGTAGTCGCGGAGCTGCTCGCGAAGCTGGAGCAGGGCGTCCTCACGGCCGGTGAACTGCGGATTACGCGCCAGCGTGTTGAAGATGGTGGGCTCGTTGCCCGGGTACCGGACGCCGCCCGCGGCCATGGCTGGCTTGCCGGTCAGCCCGAGGATCCGGCGCAGCCGCTCCACCGCATCCTTCTCCGGCACTCCGGCGAGGAATATCGCCGAGCCCGCCGGGAACTCAGCCAGCGGCGGCGTCGGCGTCACGTACACCGCGATAGCCTGGGCGCCGATCTGTGCCAGCTGCCTGCCCCGGCGCGACAGGTACGTCGCCGAGACGACGACCAGCGACCTGAGGTGGGAATCGGCTGACTCCGCCGGCTCTGCCGTGGCGTGCTCATCGAGGCGCCGCTCCCGGACGCTGATGTCCGTGTCGCGCAAGGCGAACTCTATCCACTCGGCCCAGACCTGGTCTTCCGGGTAGAACTCGAGCACGATCTCGTCGCCACGCAGCGGTGCACGGCGGGCGAAGAGCTGCTTGGTGCGGAGCCGGACCTGCTCGTCCATGGGCGGCAGGCCGGTCACCGCACCGTCGGTGACGTGCGCCGTGATCCGCTCGAACGACGCGAGCAGCGAGCCCGGCGAGCCCGGCGGGTCGCCGAACACGGCAAGCGTCTCCTCGAACGAGTAGAACGCCTGGTAAGGCACCTCGACGGCGGCCCAGTAGTCGCGGCGCTGCGCCTCGGACATGCCCGTCGGCAGCCCGGCGAACTGCCGCACCGCGGCCGCGTGGCCGGCCTCGACCTTCTCCTTCTCCGCCTTGTCGTCGACCCGCATCGGTACTGGCAGGATGCGGATGCGGCGGTCACGGTGGCGCTGCTGGATGCGCTTGGCGACGTCGGCGCTGCCCTCGACGCCCTGGATGCTCAGCGTGAAGCAGTCGATGAGCACGTCGGGCAGGTGGACCGTGCAGATGTCGGCCATGTCGCCCAGCCCGGTCCGGCTGTCGATGAGCACGTAGTCGTAGTGGCGCTTCATGTCATCGCGGAGCGCGTCGAGGAATTCACCGCCGTTCAGGTCGGCGTAGAAGCTGTCCCAGTCCAGGCTCGCCAGCGTCGCCACGTAGTCGCGGTTCTGCTTGCCGGGGGACAGGAAGTCGAGTGTGCCGTCGCCGGGGAAGTCCCAGTCCAGCGAGAAGGCGTACTGCTCCACCCTGGCCAGGTCCCTGATGAGGCCGTCCAGCCGCGCGGGGCCCTCGGTCTTCGCGGCGACGCGCTGATAGCCCCGGATCAGGTCGATGATGCCGGGGGTGTCGGCGACATCGGTTTCGGACGGCAGGAACGGCCGCAGGAACCGGTGCAAACCCGGCGACTCCAGGTCCCAGTCGGCGACCAGCACGCGCAGGCCGTTGGCGGCAAGGATCCAGGCGACGTTGGCCAGCGCCATCGTGCGGCCGGTGCCGCCCTTGTAGGAGTAGAACGTGACGATCTGGCCGTCTTCGGTGTCTGCCTTGCCAGTCATCGGGTACCTCCTTCGCCATCGGACAGGCGGGGACGGGAACCAGCCGGGGCCACAGTACGCTCGATCGGCCCGTGCCGCAGATATTGCCGTTCTGCCTCGGCGATCAGGAACGGCATGAGCGCCACGAAGTCCGCGAGCGAACCGATGCCCCGCAGGGCGCGACGCATCGGCTCGGTACGGGGATGCGAGGTCGACTCAAGGATAGCTTTGACGGTACGCACATCCTCCGTCACACGTTCGCCCGACGAGGAGTCGAGCACGATCACCGGCACCACCCAGGCCGGCAGCTCGCGGGCGAGGTCGCGCAGCATCCGCTGATCCCGGCTGTTCGCGACGACCGCGGGATCGATGAGCAGCGCGCCGGGGTTGCGGTCGAACTGGCCGCCGGCCTTGGCGTCCGTGATGAGCACGGCGAAGTCGAGTTGCTCTCCGATCGTCGCCGCGTAGTCCGCGAGCGAAAGCTGCTGTTCGCGGAACGGCCGCCAGGCGGTGCCCGCCGAAGCCATGACCGCCACCGCCAGCAGCGCGGTCGACTCGCTCGGGCTGAACGCGCTTTGCATGTCATCGATGTCCGGCACGGGGGATGGCGCCAGCGGAGAGCTTTCCGCGAGGTCGACGATTTGCGCGGCGAGGCGTTCCACGATCGCCTCGTAACGCGCACGGTACGGCGTCAGCCGGAGCATCGCGGCGAGGCCGTTGTCCAGGTACACCTGGTCGCCGGCGCCAAGCGCGAGCGCACGGTCAAGCGCGGGTGGCGTCCGGCCGGGCGGCAGCGGCACCCAGAGCACCGGGATCACCCGGCTGAGCGGCTCGCTGACCTCGGCGTCGGTCAGCCGTTGCTGGAAGCAGGCCCATTCGCGGCCGGGCCAGGACCGGGTGAAGTACCCCTCCGAGTAGAGCGGCACGAAGACTTCCGCGGCGCTCAGCGCGCGGGTGAGCAGCGCCTTCCAGTTGGAGTCGAGCGGGATCTCCTGATCGTAGAAGCCGGTGACCAGGTGGGACCGGCGCCGCGGTGCGTGCCGGCGGACGGCCGCGGCGAGTTCGGTGTAGAACGACCGCACCCACCGGTCATGCGAGGCATCCCGGGCGCCTTCCAGTGGCGGGGAGTGCGCGTAGCTCAGGTAGAAATAGCTGGCGCGCACCCCGACCGCGTCCGCTGTCAGCGCGGGTCCGGTCATGATCCGCCCTCCTGGAATGCGTCGTGAAGCTGGTCCTCGCGTAGCACGAGCGGTACTACCTCATAGCCGTAGTAGATGTCGCGGATGTGCTTGGCAAGTTCCCAGACGACCGTCTGGTAGGACGTATCCAGACCCATGGTCATCAGCCCGTAAATCCCGTGGGCCTCGTACAGCTCGGGAATGGCTGGATCGATCAGCGGCCCGTCCGGGGTGAACAATTGCAGCGCCCGCACCTCCCGCGGCGCCTGCGCGGGAAGAATCGGCGCCCAGATCACCGGCACGACGCAGGTACCGTGCACTGAGCTGGCGCCCGGTTTGGGGATCACCGTCCGTTGCGCGAACGCGTACCACTCCATGCCGCACCACGGACTGGTCGTGTACGGACCCGACAGCATGGCGACGAATACCCGGCACCCGCCGACGGCGTCGAGCAACTCCGGTGACCATCGACTGCCATCCGGCATACGCGTGTCGATGAAGCCGGGATCGGCGCCGACGGGTCGCCCGACGAGCTGGGCGACGTTTTCGGTGAGGTCGGCGAAGAACTTGGTAATCCGCTGGCGTCCGCCCGAATGCGCGTAGCTGATGAAGAACAACGGCGTACGCGGGCGGACTTCCTCGGCCACGCGGTAGCTACCTCCCGCCGGGCTAGCTGTGAGCAACGGCGGCGCCGAAGAGGCTTGCTGCCATTCACGCCATTGTGTCACGACATCGGCGCCCATTGGCGGAACGGTGATAATCTCGCGACGCAATCGCGTCACGAAACCAGAGCCGATATCAGTAAATACCTGAAATATCGGTACCTGTCCCAAATCGGCCGGCCTACCCGTCATCGGTCCCGCACACCATGCCCGCGACGAACCGTTCCCCCTGCTTGGTGAGTGCACCGGTGGCGGCGAGCGCCTCGGCCGCCCCCCGCACCCAGGAGCGGTAGCGCAGGTATTTCTGCCGGTGCGCGCCGCCGCGGGCTCGCCAGTAGTGGCTCACCGCCAGGTGGGCGTAGATCCCGTGCAGTACTCCCTCCACGGGCCGGGGGTCGTCCCGCCACGGCACTTTCAGCCGCTCGGTGCTTGCCGGGTCGAACAGCTCGTACATGTCGAGCAGGCCGTTGAGCTTGACGTGCTGGAACTCGTGGATCAGCAGTTCGTCGACGGCGTGTGCCTCGGCGGGCAGCGCCAGCGCCACCGCGCCGTGCGCCTGCCGCGCCGTGCTGCTGCGCATGCCACCGGCGCTGGGCTGGAGCGGGACGACGGCGCGCAGCCCCGCGGCGAGCACCGCGCCATATGCCGGCAGTTCCCGGTGCAGTCGCCGGCCGGATCCGTCGAGGGCGGTGTGCCAGATCCGCCATTCGGGCTCGGCGAGGCGGCCGGCGACCGCCCAGTTCTGACAGTCGCGGAACGGGTCGAGGTCCTCGACGATCGTGTGCAGAACGGGCCCGCTGATCCGCCGGGCCGGCAGCCAGCCGCCGTGATCCGGCGCGCTCACGTGCGCACGGCCGCCGGTGACGCCGATCAGCGCGGTGCGACCGGCTGGCACGCTGATCGCCCCGGCCGTGGGCAGGAACACATATCCGTCGCGTACCGGCACGACGAGGTCGGCCGGCTCTGCGGTCCGGATCGCCGCGGCGACGGCGAGGCAGGCCAGGTGCGCGCGATCCAGGTCCCGGTCCGCCCCGGCCGGCGGCCGCAGGCACCGTATCGCCCACGCGGCCGTGTACGGATGGGCGAACAGGTCCGCGACGATCTCTGGCTGCCGCGCGTCCAGCGCACACAGCATGGCCCAGCCATCGGCCGCCGCCTGCCGCAGGTCCTGGTCGCGCCAGCCGGCCTCCGCCGCGACGGCGGCGACCAGCGCTCGCGTCACGGACTGCCTGGCCTGCGCCATCGTCGCGATGGCGGCGACGGTGCCCGGCCCGGCGGCCAGCGCGTCGAATGCTCCGTCGGGAAGTTCGTGTGGCGTGCGCGGCGGCGTGGCCGCGCGCGGCCGGGGCACTATCTCGTTGATCAGCGTCATCAGGTCCAGGCAGTAGACGGATGGATTGTCGAAGCCGGTTCCCGCCCGGTACCTGTGCGAGTACAGTCCGCCGCCGCATATCCGCACGACCGGGCAGGCCTGGCAGGTGGCACACAGCCCGGCCAGCCCCCGCTGGCGGGTAGCCACGCCGGGATGCCGCGCCACCTCGTCGACCGAGTGCGTGCGCACGTTCATTCCAGTCGCTGGCGCGCCGTCGTACGCGGTCTTCATCGAGTCGGTCTGCTCCCAGCTGCCATCGGTCTCGATGACCAGCAGATCCGCCGGGTCCAAGCCGAGTGATTCGGTCCAGCTCGGCCCGCCGCCCGCGGCCGACACGACCGAATCGAACAACCGGATCGGCACCGGGCGCCCGTCGGCGGTCCAGCGCCGGTAGACGCGCAGCAGCCAGTCCGCGTACGGATGCGCCGCGCCGGCCGGCCGGCCGGGCGGGTTCTCCCAGGTCGCGTGCGGCAGCAGCAGGTCCAGCCGCGACGGCCGCTCGGCGACGAGCGCCGCGTACACGGCCTCCGGATCATTGGCGAGATCGACGGTGCACAAGATACCGGCGTACAACTGCCGGAATCGCGGCGTGCGCAACAGCGCCAGTGCCCGCAGTACGTCGTCGAAGCTGCTCCGGCCATCGGCATACCGGCGGTGCACGTCATTGGCGGCCCGGTCGCCATCCAGCGATACGCCAACCCGCACGCCGAATTCCGCGAACAGCTCACACCATTGCTCGTCGAGGAGCACGCCATTGGTGTGAATTCTGAGGTCGAGCTTGGTCACTGGTACGATCCGCGTGGTAAGCGCGGAAAGCACGCCGCGCATTTCCTCCCGGCCGAGCAGCAGCGGCTCACCGCCGTGCAGGATGACATGAACGGACGGGAGGTTATGCGCGGCGGCGTGCTGCGCAATCCGCCAGCCAGCGGTAGCCGCGGTCGGCAACGAGATCGCTTTCGGCTTGGCTCGCCAGCTTTGGTCGGCGTGTTCGTAAACGTAGCAGTGGTCGCAGGCCAGGTTGCAGCGTCCGTGCACCTTAAGGACATACTGCGAAACAGTGGCCCGCGTCGCATCGACGCAGATAACCGCCTCAGATGCCTGAGCTAAATGCGGCTACGCTGACTCGCGACGGCTCTTCCATCCCCCGCATAACTGTGTTTACCAGGTCGGATGCCGCGACATCGGTGCTGAGCTGATCGAGTGGTACGTCTCGTAGGTCGGTGATGTGGACGATGGCATTTTCTTGATGGGCGCTGCCCATGGCCATTACCTCCGATGCTGCCATGCCATAACGGCCATACCAGACAGGCTAGGTCAGTCTTCTGCGGTTGTCAGTAGGCTGCTTTCCGGTATTTCGTATCCGGTGACCCAGTGCGGCGCGCAACTGCGGCGATGTCTCTGACATCATCGGAACGTGACTACCCCCGACCTGAACCACCTCGCCCGGCTCGCCTATGAGTCCTACCGCAAGGCGGCGCGGCGGGACGACCTACCGCAATGGGACGACACGCCAGAACGAGAACGCCACGGCTGGCAGGTCGCCGTCTCCGCCGTCACCGGCAAAGGGGACGCGACGCTCACCGAGGGCGCGCGGACCCAGTCGCTGATCATCCAGGTCGGCGACGACACGCACGTGTTTCACGGCGACACCACAGTCGGCCGCCAGGGCAACCTGAAAATTACCGACGACCACGCCTCCAGCCATCACGCACTGCTTCAGTCCGCCCACGGCCTGTGGTATGTCGAGGATCTCGACTCTACGAACGGCACCTTCCTCAACAACCGCCGCATCTACGCATCGCAGCGGCTGAAGAAGGGTGACAAGGTCCGCATCGGCCACACCGTCCTGCTTGTCGTATCGGCCTGATGCCCGCCGATTATCAGAAGATTCGCGAGGAGAACATCGCGCGGTACGGCTGGGATACGGCCGTACTGGACCTGCTCGGGCGCCTGTACGCGGAGCGCACCCACTTCATCTTCGAGCTGATCCAGAACGCCGAGGACGCTGGCGCCACCGAGCTGAGCTTCACCCTGTACGACGACCGGCTCGAGGTCCGCCACGACGGCCGGCCGTTCACCGCGGCAGACGTCGTGGCCATCTGCGGCGTGGCGCGCGGCGACAAGGCGCTGACCAAGATCGGGCAGTTCGGCATCGGCTTCAAGGCGGTGTACGCGTACACCAGCGAGCCGCGGATCTACAGCGGCGACGAGGCGTTCCGGATCGAGAGCTACGTCCGCCCGTACGCCATCGAGCCCCGCGCCGAGCCAGGAACGCTGTTCGTGTTCCCGCTGGACAACGCACGGAGCGCCGCCGCGGAGATCCGCGCCGCGCTTCGCGCTATCAAGCCCGAGACGCTGCTCTTCCTCAAGAACATCGCCCGGCTGGATGCCGCTGGTCACATCGTCCGCCGTGATTCTCCGAACGACCGGTGGTTGCTCTTCCGGCGACCCGTCGACGAGCGCATGGTTGAGATCGCGTTCCGGAAAGATCCGCGCACCGGCACGATAATCCCGGCCGACCGGTCGCCGCTGACCGTGTTCCTGCCCACCGCGAAGGAGACGTTCCTCGGCTTCCTCGTCCAGGGTCCGTACCGGACGACGCCGGCCAGGGACAACGTGGGGGAGCACGACCCGGCCAACCAGGCGCTCGTCGGGGAGACCGCCGCGCTGCTTTCCGGCACCCTTCGCCAGCTGCGCGACGAAGGCCTGCTCACCACGGGTGCGATCGCCGCGCTGCCGATCGATCCGGCACGGTTCCCGCCGGAGTCGTTCTTCCGCCCGCTGTTCGACGCCGCCAGGGCCACGCTGCGCAGCGAGCCGCTGATCCCGGCCGAAGACGGCTATGCCACGGCGCGCGAGGCGCGCATCACGGCGGACCCCGCGCTGCGCGAACTGTTCGGCGGCGGGCACCCGTACCGGTTCGTGTCCGGGGACCTGACGCCCGCGCTGCTCGAGTACCTGCACGACGAGGTCGGCATCGCCGAGGTCACCGCGATGGACGCGATCGAGGGCGCTACCGCGGAGTTCCTCCAGGCCCGCCCGGACGAGTGGCTCATCCGGTATTACGCGTTCCTGCGGGCCGACCCGGCGCGGCTCGAGCTGGCCCGGCGGACGCCGGTGATCCGGCTCGCGGACGGCAGTCAGGTGATGGCGTTCGGCACCGACGGCCGCCCCGCGGTGTTCCTGCCCCGGCCGGGCAGCCGGTTCCCGATGGTGCGTCAGGCGATCGCGGATTCCCCGGCCGCGCAGCCGCTGCTGTCCGCCTGGGATATCGTCGCGCCGGACATCGTGGACGAAGCACTCCAGGTCGTTCGGTCCGATTTTGACCCGGCGACGCACGACGCGGACCTGGAGCTGATCATGCGCGCCATGGACGAGGCGCCGGCCGGCCGGCGCCAGGAGCTGCTGGCAGAGCTGGCCGGGGCGGCGTTCCTGATCGGGGAGAACGCGGCGACCGGTGAGCAGTCGCTGCGCGCGCCCGGCGGGCTGTACGAGCGGAGCCGGGAGCTGGAGGTGTACTTCGGCGGCAACCCGGACGCGTGGTTCGCGGCGGACCGGTACGGGCCGTGGCTGACGCGGCTGCGCGAGATGGGCGTGCGGTCCGCGGTGGCGGTCACGGCACGGGAGCCGGGGCCGTTCGGGCACGTGCCGCTCGTCGACGGGTTCGCCCGGCACGAACGCGGGCTGGACGGCTTCGACCCGGACGCGTCGGTGGACGGGCTGGCGTTCGCGCTGGCGCACCCGAGCCACGCGCGTTCGGAGTACGTGTGGAACATGGTGCTCGCGCCGAACCGGCGGCTGGTGGCAGGCGTGGTGGAGAAGTCCGTGCGGGACGGGTTCGTGGACGCCACCCGGGAGACGGTCCGGTCCGCGCTCGCCGACGCGGCGGCCGGCGCGGCCTGGCTGCCCGGGCCGGACGGGGTGTTCCGCAGGCCCGCTGAGCTGGCGCTCGACGACCTGCCGCCGGGCTACGCCAGGGACGAGACGCTGGCCAAGGCGCTTGGCATGGGCCGCCCGGTGGTCGCCGAGGCGGCCCGGCAGCTAGGCATCCCGGCCGCGGTCCTTTGGGCCCTCAGCGGCCGCCCCGACCTGATCGCCCAGCTGGAACGCGAGCTCGCCCGGTGAGCCGCTATTGTCAGCGTGCGCGTTGAGCGGGGACGATAGGCATGTGACCGGTTTGTCCGCTGTGGCCGCTGACACCGCTACCTTCCGGGTGCCGGACCCGGACGGCCGCTTGGCGGGCGTCCGGCTGATCCCCGAGATCCGCGTCTCCGGCCAGGACTTCTCGCGCGAGGACGCGGGCTGGACGCTGGTGATCGCCAGGCCGCCGGTGAACCGGATGGAGTACAAGCTCGAATTCCGGTACCCGGACGGCGGAAGCGAGACCGTTCTCGATGCGGGGAACCCGCGGCGTGCCGCGGGGGCGTTCGGGGAAAAGAGCGTTCTTGAATTTCCGGAGTACCGGCCGCCAGCCTGGCTGGCCGCACCAGCCGGCGCCGGCCTTAGCGCGGAATTCCGCAGCGGCCGCATCACCGGCAGGCTGTGGTCTCCGCCGGGGGCCACCGGCGACGAGCCGCTGCTGGTCGTGCATGACGGGCCCGAATACGACGCGTTCTCGAGCCTGACGCGCTACCTGGCATCCGGCGTGCCATCGGTGCGGGCCTTGCTGCTCGATCCCGGCGACCGGAACTACAATTATTCCGCCAGCACCCGGTACGCGACCGCGCTGGCCGAAGCGATTCCGCCGGCGCCGGTCACGATCGGTATGGGCACCAGTCTCGGCGCCTTGGCGATGCTGCACGCCCATTCGCTCTACCCGAACGTGTTCGATGCGCTTTTCCTTCAGTCCGGGAGCTTTTTCAGCTTGCGATACGACGCGCACGAAGGCTGGTTTCCCTATTACCAGCGGATCCTCCGCTTCGTTGCCGGCGCCCGCCTGAACTGGCCGGTTCCGGTATCGCTGACCTGCGGCATACCTGAGGAGAACCTCGACAACAACCGCCAGCTGACGCAGCGATTGCATGCGCGCGGCTATCCGGCGACACTGCACGAAGTGCCGGACGCGCACAATTACACGGCGTGGCGCGACGCCTTTCATCCGCACCTCACCCGGCTGCTCCGGCAGATGTGCCAGTGAACGTACTCAGCTATGGCCACTGGGGCCGACCGGTGCTCGTGTTCCCGTCCGAGCAGGGAAAAGCGGAAGACTTTTATCAGAACGGCATGGTCGATGCCGTCTCCGGACTGCTCGACTCCGGCCGGGTGAAGCTGTATTGCGTCGACAGCTACGACGCGCAGTCCTGGTCGAACCAATCAATTCCGACCGAGGAACGGGCGCGCGAGCATGGCCGCTACGAGGCGTGGATTCTCGGTGAGGTCGTGCCCTTTATCCATTCCGATTGCGGCGGCGCGCCGGAGATCGTGACGCTGGGGTGCAGCCTTGGTGCCTTTCACGCGGCGAACTTCGCGCTGAAGCGTGCCGATCTCTTCCCGCTCGCGCTGTGTTTTTCCGGTAATTACGATCCGAGTGCGTGGCACGCATGGGGCGAGCGCGGCAATGAGTCGTACTTCAACAACCCGATGGACTACGTCGGGCACCTGAACGGGGACCACCTCGGCTGGCTGCGCGACCGGATCAGCCTGCTGCTGGTCTGCGGCCAGGGCCAGTGGGAGGACACCACCGGGTCGCTGGACAGCACGCGACGGTTCGCCGCGCTGCTCGAAGGTAAACAGATAAGGCATGAGCTTGACCTATGGGGCCACGATGTGCCGCACGACTGGCCGTCGTGGCGCGCCCAGCTCGCCCACCACCTGCAGCGATTCTGCTTACTGACGGGAGCCGCGTATGACCACGCACCTGATCGGGATGCTGCTCGGGACCGAGGAGGACTGGCCGCGCGCCTTCGAGCAGATACTGCGCGGGCTCGGCCCGGTGACCGACGACAGCGGCGGCAAGCATGTCTTCGACACCGAACGGATCACCATCGAGCCGTTCAGCCTGCGTGACCGGCCGCGCTACAACCTGGTCATCGACCGCCTCGCGTACTGGTACTACCATCCGCGCGAGTGGCTGAAGAAGGTCGCGCTGATGGACGGCGTGTACTTGCTGAACAGCCCGTTCACGTTTCAGTCGATGGAGAAGCACGCGGCCTACTGCGCGATGATCAGGCTCGGGCTCAAGGTGCCGGAGACGGTGCTCGTGCCGTACAAGAATCCGCTCGACAACGCGCGGTACGCCTATACCGCGGCGCGGTACAACCAGCCGTTCGATCTGGACGCGGTGGCGCGGCGGATCGGCTATCCGCTGTTCATGAAGCCGTACGACGGCGGGGCCTGGCGCGGCGTGTCCCGGATCAGGAACGAGGCCGAACTGCACGCCGCCTACGACGCCAGCGGCGAGATGCTCATGCACCTCCAGAAGGCCGTGGACTACGACGTGTTCGCCCGGTCGCTGTCCATCGGCGCGGAGACGATGGTGATGCGCTTCCAGCCGGAGCAGCCGATGCACCAGCGGTACGCGGTCTCGCATGAGTTCCTGTCGCCCGAGGCCGGGTCGGAGGTCGTGACGATCGGGAAGCTGGTGAACGCGTTCTTCCGCTGGGAGTTCAACTCCTGCGAGACGCTAGTGAAGGCCGGCGAGGTCTACCCGATCGACTACGCGAACGCGTGTCCGGACGTGGCTCTCACCAGCCTGCACTACTACTTCCCGTGGGCGATGAAGGCGCTGGTCAAGTGGTCCCTGTTCGCGCTCGTCACGGGCCGCCGGCCGCGCCTTGACCTGTCGACGGAGCAGTACTTCGAGATCGCGGACACGCCGGGGATCTCCTACGGCGAGAAGCTGGCCGCCTACCGGTCGCTTGCCGACTCCTACTTCGAGGCCGGGCGGTATCTGGAATTCTGTGACCGGTCGCTGAACCACCTGGACGAGGTGGTCCACGACTGGGTGATCGGCCCGGCATTCGACGCGCTGCTCATCGACACGGTGCGCGCGGTGTACCCGGCGCACGAGCACGACCGGTTCATCGCCCACCTGCGCGGCCTGATCGCCCTGTGGGTACGTGACGAGGAGGGACGGCATGGGGCGTGAGATCGAACCGCTGAAGATCAGCGGCGAGGACCGGCGGCGGTACCGGGAGAAGGTCAGGCGCTCGCTGGACGTGTTCGCCAGGATGCTCAGGGAGCAGCTGTTCGACACCGACCAGCCGCAGGTCGGGCTCGAGATCGAGCTGAACCTCGTGGACGCGGACGGGTTGCCGTCCATGCGCAACGCCGAGGTGCTCGAGGCGATCGCGGATCCGGTGGCGTGGTCGACCGAGGTCGGGCAGTTCAACCTGGAGATCAACATTCCGCCGCGCCGCCTGGGCGGTCCTTCCGTGGCGGAACTGGAGGAAGAGGTGCGCGGCAGCCTCAACGCCGCGGATCTGGCGGCGGCGCGCACCGGGAGCCGGCTCGTGATGATCGGCATCCTGCCGACGCTGTCCGAGGCGCACACCCAGGAGGACATCCTGTCCGCCAGCGAGCGGTACAAGGTGCTCAACGAGCAGATCTTCGCGGCGCGCGGCGAAGACATGCGCATCGAGATCAGCGGGCCGGAACAGCTGCTGACGCACGCCGCGTCGATAACGCCGGAGGCCGCGTGCACCAGCGTCCAGCTGCACGTGCAGGTGACGCCGGACGCGTTCGCGGCGTACTGGAACGCGGCGCAGGCGATCGCCGGCATCCAGGTGGCGCTGGCGGCGAACTCGCCGTTCCTGTTCGGCAAGCAACTGTGGCACGAGACCCGGATCACCCTGTTCGAGCAGGCGACCGACACCAGGCCGGACGAGCTGAAGCAGCAGGGCGTGCGGCCCCGCGTGTGGTTCGGCGAACGGTGGATCACCTCGGTCTTTGACCTGTTCGAGGAGAACCTTCGGTACTTCCCGGCACTGCTGCCGATCTGTGAACCCGAAGATCCGCTGGCCGTGCTGGAAAGCGGCGGCTGCCCGCAGCTCGCCGAGATGAGCCTGCACAACGGCACGATCTACCGGTGGAACCGGCCGGTCTACGCGGTGGTGGACGGCATGCCGCACCTGCGAGTGGAGAACCGCGTGCTGCCGGCCGGGCCATCGGTTGCCGACGTGGTGGCCAACGCCGCGTTCTACTACGGATTGGTGCGCACGCTGGCCGAGGCGGAGCGGCCGGTCTGGACGCAGATGTCGTTCGCGACCGCGGCGGAAAACCTGCACGCGGCCGCGCGGCAAGGCCTCGACGCGCACCTGTACTGGCCCGGCGCCGGCGACGTGCCGGCCGCCGAACTCGTGCTGCGCCGGCTGCTGCCGCTCGCCCGCGCGGGGCTGGCCGGGTGGGGTGCGGACGACGCGCTGGCGGACCGCCTGCTCGGCATTATCGAGCAGCGCTGCCTGACCGGCCAGACCGGGGCCGCCTGGCAGATCGCCGCGGTGCGCGAGGCCAGCGCGAGCGGCCTGGACCGGAAAGAGGCGCTGCGCCAGATGACCCAGCGCTACATCGACCACATGCACACCAACGCCCCCGTGCACACCTGGTTACGCAACGCGTGCCACCTCGCCTAGCGGCGGCCGCGCTCGCGCGGCAGGCCCGGCGTCCCCGCGCGGCAGGCCCGGCGTCCCCGCGCGGCGCGATGGGCCTCGATAGCGTGGTGTTTTTTCCCTTTGTGGTAGCGGGACCCCTGTTCACGAGGGTCGATCTTCCACGAGGGGGAAATCGTCCACGTTGATGGCGGGACTGCCGGTGTGCTCCTGTCCCGGTAGCCGCACACTGCACTCCGGGCACAGACTGCGCAAATCGGGAGCTAGAGCAAGTGGGTGCGGACGGCGTCGTCGCCGCGGGTGTGCCAGGCGAAAAACGACAGGCCGGTCGCCTTCCAGCCAGCGGGCGTGCGGCGGGCCGGGATCTCGTAGGCGCCCCACACCTCCCACATCCCGCCGCCCAGGTCGTCGTCCAGCACGTTGTAGGCGTAGCCCTTGACGTGCGCTGTCGCACTGTCTCCGGTTATGCGGATCCGGTGGTGGCCGACCAGGTGGAAGCTCTTCTTCTTGGCGTGCAGGCCCTGGCGCCAGCCATCGACCAGCTGGGTGTTGCTGATCGTCGCGGGTTCACCCCCGTTCAGGCTGGTGAAGTCCGCCAGCACCGCCGTGTCGAACAGTGCCTCAGCCGCATCCCAGTCCTTGGCGTCCACCGTGTCGAAGATCGTGTCAACCAGCTCGACAATCGCCCTGCGTTCGCTCATCGCCCCAGCATATGAACCAGAACCGCGATGATCATCGTCCCACTGGTGAACGCCCGTAAGCCCCGCCTTAACGCCCCTCGCCCGCCCGCGCGTCGCCCGAGGCGGCGTCGCCACTTCGGCCCCACGGGTAACGCTACATGTGTCTTGTTACCCGTTCGGAGGGCGTCGGCGGGTGATTCGTTCGGGTATGTCCCCGCCGTTCGGGTAACAAGACGCCTGTAGTGCTATAGAGCAGCGGTTACGGGCGGATCCGGATCGGGAGCTGGCGCGGTCCCCTGATCTGGCCGCCGGACCAGGCCACCGCGGCCGGGTCGGCGAGTTCGAAGTCCGGGTAGCGCGCCAGCCACTCCTCCAGCGCCACCCGAAGCTCCATGCGAGCCAGGTTGGAGCCCAGGCAGCGATGCCGGCCGAGCCCGAACGCCGCGTGCCGGTTCTCGGCCCGGTCGAGCAGCACCCGGTCCGCGTCGGGGAACGCACGGGGATCGCGGTTGGCGGCGGGGAACGGGAGGAGCAGCCAGTCGCCTTCCTTCAGCTGGTGGCCGTGGAAGTCGCAGTCCTTCGCCACCAGGCGGGCCATGGTGACCGGCGCGTACGCGCGCAGGAACTCCTCCAGCGCGGTGTCCATCAGGCCCGGCTCGGCGGCGAGCCAGCGGCGATCCTCGGCATGACGCGCCAGGTGCCACAGGGAAGCGCCGATCGCGGACCACGAGGTGTCGATCCCGGCGATCATCAGCAGCACCATGGTGCCGCGGATGTGGCTCTGGCTCAGCTTCTCGCCGCCGATCTCCGCCTCGCACAAGAACGTGGTGAGGTCGTCGCGCGGGTGTGCCCGGTGGTCATCGATCTGCGCGTCCATGTACTCATCCAGCGCCCCGAGCACCTCCTCGCGCTCCTCCGGCGTCTGGTCCACGTCCTCCATCACCCGCCGGATGAAGTAGCGGAACAGGTCGGCGTCGGACTGCGGGAAGCCGAGGAACCGGATGATGACCCGCACCGGGATGTGCTGGGCGTACTCGGTCGCCGCGTCGAACACCGAGCGACCGTCGGTGGCGGCCAGCAGTTCCCGGCACAGCTCCCTGGTGAACGGCTCGAGGGCGGCGATCGGCTTGGGCGCGAAGGCGGGGATCAGCATCCGCCGGACGATGGCGTGGAACGGGGGATCGGAGGTGATCGGCGGGGCGACGCCGATCGGCGCCGGCGGGTCATCCGGGCCCGGCCGCCGCTCGGTGACCACGACCGACCGGGACGTGAACCGGTCGTGGTCGTAGGCCACCTCGGAGACAAGCTCGTGGGTGACCGGCAGCCAGGTGCCGCCGTACCGCGGGCTGTGCGCGACCGGGCAGCGTCGCCGCAGGTCGTCCCAGATCGGGTACGGATCGGCGATCCACGCCGGGTCGGTGTGATCGAAGTCGCTCGCCCAGTCAGACACCGGCGGATGGCGATCGGTCATGGCTCCGTCACCAGTTCCGTCACCAGCCGGATCGCGTGCTCGGGGCAGTTGGCCTCGGCACGCCGGGCGGCCGCGACCAGCGCCGTCGGCACCAGGCCAGATCCGATCTCCGACGACATGCCCAGATCGTCCAGCTCGAACAGGTCGGGCGCGATGCTGTAGCAGCGGTTGTGCCCCTGGCACCGGTCGGGGTCGACGTGCACCCGCAGGGCCATCACACCTCCACGTTGTAGTCGGCGCGGCGGGCCCGCCTGGTGCGGGCCCAGTACTCGAACGTGAACCCGGGCCACAGGGTGCGGTTGATGCCGGCCTCGTCGAGATACCAGCTGCGGCAGCCGCCGGCCGACCAGACCGCGCGGCGCAGCCGCTGATGCAGCCCTTCGTTGTAGCGGCGCAGGGCGTTCGCCTGCACGTCGATCGTCGAGGCCCGTTCGCGGGACAGGATCCGCAGGCAGCTCATGACGTGCTGGACCTGGGTCTCGATCATGAACACCACCGAGGTGTGACCGAGCGCGGTGTTCGGCCCGAGCAGCATGAAGAAGTTCGGGAAACCGGCCACCGTGATACCCCGGTAGGCCGTCACCCCGGACGACCACGCGTCGGCCAGCTTGACGCCGCCGCGGCCGGTCACGTTCAGCTCCGTCGCCGAGTCGACCACCCGGAAGCCGGTGCCGTAGATGATGACGTCGAACTCCCGCTGGCTCCCGTCCCCGGTCACCACCCCGGACGGCGTGATCTCCTTGATCGCGTCGGTCACCAGCGCCACGTTCGGCCGCTGAAGCGCCGGGTAGTAGTCCGAGGACAGCAGGATTCGCTTGCAGCCGATCGTGTAGTCCGGCGTCAGCCGGGCCCGCAGCTCCGGGTCCGGCACCTGGCTCGCCAGGTGCCTGCGGGCCAGCGCCTCCAGCGGAGCCATCAGCCGAGGGTCGACGGCGAAGCCGAGCGCCCTGGACTCCAGCGCCCAGTAGATAAGGTCGCGCAGCCCGCGGGCGGCACCCGGAACCGTCCGGAGCAGCCTCCGCGCAATAGGCGGGATCGGCGCGTCCGGCCGCGGGTGGATCCACGGCGGCGTCCGCTGGAACACGGTGAGCTGAGCGGCCCGCTCCGCGACCGAGGGCACGAACTGGATCGCGGAGGCGCCGGTCCCGATCACGGCGACCCGTTTGCCGGTCAGGTCCGCCGAACCGTCCCAGGCGGACGAGTGAAACGACGCGCCCGTGAACGCGCCGTCCGAGTCGACCCCTACCGCCCCCGCTATATCCGGATAAGTCGGGATATGGAGGGCACCTACCCCGGAGACCACGGCGTGCGAGCGGTACCGTTCTCCGTCCGTGGTGCGCACCGTCCACTGCCGGCTGGCATCGTCCCATTCCATCCCCTCGACCCGCTGACCGTACCGGATGTGCGCGCCGATGCCGTACTTCGTCACGCAGCCGCGCAGGTACTCCCGGATCTCCGGTTGCGGCGCGAACAGCCGCGTCCACGACGGGTTGAGCTCATAGGAGTACGAGTACAGCGGCGAGGGCACGTCGCACGCGCAGCCCGGGTACTGGTTGTCCCGCCAGGTGCCGCCGAGGTCGGAACCCTTCTCCAGGATCACGAAATCGTCGAAACCGGCCTTCTTCAGCGCGATCCCCATCCCGATCCCGCTGAACCCGGTACCGACGATGATGATCTTCGAGAAGTTCTCGCTCATAGCTCAGAGAACCATTAGAGCGCGGGGAACGCCAGCCCCTCGGCGCGCTCGGACAGCGTCGCCGGCGGTCCGATGATGAGCTCATCGGCCGCCCCGATCACCGCCTCGTCCTTATCCGGGTAGTCGAACTGCGCGAGCACGTGCCGGATGGCCGCCAGCCTGGCGCGCTTCTTGTCGTTGCTCTTCACCACCGTCCACGGCGCGTCCGCCGTGTCGGTGTAGAAGAACATCGCCTCTTTGGCCTCGGTGTACTCATCCCACTTGCCGAGCGACTCGATGTCCATCGGGCTCAGCTTCCACCGGCGCACCGGGTCGACTTGCCGGATGACGAACCTCGTGCGCTGCTCGGACCGCGTCACCGAGAACCAGAACTTGATCAGGCGCAGCCCGGAGCGGACCAGCATCCGCTCGAAATCCGGGCACTCCCGCATGAACTCCCGGTACTCGTCGGGGGTGCAGAACCCCATGACGAGTTCCACCCCCGCCCGGTTGTACCAGGACCGGTCGAACAGCACGATCTCACCGCCGGCCGGCAGGTGCGGCACGTACCGCTGGAAGTACCACTGGGTGATCTCGCGTTCGGTCGGCTTGGTCAGCGCGACGGTGCGTGCCCCGCGCGGGTTCAGATGCTCCATGAACCGCTTGATCGTGCCGCCCTTGCCCGCCGCGTCGCGCCCCTCGAACACGATGATCAGCCGCTGACCGGTGTCCTGCACCCAGTTCTGCAGCTTGATGAGCTCGATCTGGAGCAGGCGTTTGCGTTGGTTGTACTCGGGCCGCGACATCCGCTCGGCGTAGGGATAGTCCTCTCGCCAGGTGTCTACTTCACGGCCGTCCGGCCAGCGCAGGATCGGGTCGTCGTCTTCGTTGTCATCAACGGTAAGGCCGGCTATGACGGCCAGGTCTTCTGGATCGGTCGACCAAGGCGACGGCAGCATGGTGGTCACGGAAAAATCACAGCACACCGCCGGCCGGAACTCGGCACGACCCCCCGGTCAGTACAACCGCTTCGCGTAGTTCTCCGGCGCGTAGTACTCGTCCAGTTCATCCAGCGTTTCCGGGGTGTTCTGCAGTGCTTTGACAAGCGCGGCGTGCCGGGGCAGCACCTCCGGGTGCCAGGAGTCCGGCTGCCACAGCTCCGATCGCATGAACGACTTCGCGCAGTGGAAGAAGATCTGCTCGATGTCGAGGACCAGCGCGATCACCGGCCGGTGCCCCTTGACCGTCAGCTCGTCGAAGAACGGCGCATCGCTCAGCAGCGTCGCCCGCCCGTTGATCCGCAGCGTCTCGTTGCGCCCGGGAATCAGCGAGATGATCCCGGCGTGCGGGTTGGCCAGCACGTTCAGGTACCCGTCCGCCCGCTTGTTGCCCGGCCGCTCGGCGATCGCGATCGTGACGTCGTCGATGACGTGCACCAGCCGGCCCGCCGGGTCTCCCTTCGGCGAGGCGTCGCAGTTGCCTTCGCCGTCCGACGTCGCGACGATGCAGAACGGCGACGCGGCGAGCCACTCCCGGTCGATCGGGTGCAGCCGCGCCCGCTCCTTGGTCACTGCCCGGCCGACCGGGAACCCGAGCAGTTCCCGCAACTCCGCCTCGGAGGAGATAACAGACATAAATCTCATTATCCAGAACGGCATCACTGACACTCCAGCACCCGCCTAAAGGAAAAACAGGCGGCTTAGCGGAACCGTGTCCGCGGGCGGCACGGCGAGCAGGCCGCCGTCCAGCGTGGTGCGCCCGGTGGCGGGGTCGACGTGTACCTCGGCGAGCCGGCCGTGGCGGAGCATCGACTGCGCGGTGACCGTCCGGGTGCCGCGCACCGGGACCCGGCGGCGGACGCCGGGGAGATCGGCGTCCACGGCGGCCCCCGCCACGAACGTCACGGAGATCTCGGCCGGGGTGGCGCCGCACCCGCCGAACTGCGGGCCGAGCACCAGCGGCTGGGCGGTGTCGATGGCCGCGTTGGGGTCGCCGGTGACGCCCCAGGCGGGAACCCCGGCCTTGAGCACGAGGAACGGCTTCGCGCCGAAGAACGCGGGTTCCCAGAGCACGATGTCGGCCAGCTTGCCGGTTTCCAGCGACCCCACCTCGTGCGCGAGCCCATGCGCGATGGCGGGGTTGATCGTGAGCTTGGCCAGATAGCGCAGCACCCGCTCGTTGTCGTCAGGCCCATCAGCCTGCTTCTGCTGCGCGGCCATCGCGAACGTGCGGCGGATCGTCTCGCCGGCCCGGCCCATGCCCTGCGCGTCGGAGGAGGTGATCGGGATGACGCCGAGGTCGTGCAGCGGTCCCTCGGCCGCCATCGTGCCGCCGCGGACCCGGTCCCTGGCCAGCGCGGCATCCCCCGGCCGCGCGGCATCGAGGCCGTGCACCAGCGCGATCATGTCCAGGTGCTCGGCCAGGGCGTCGCGACCGTACGGCAGCGTCGGGTTCGTCGAGGAGGTGATCACGTCCGGCCGCCCGGCCAGTTCGAGCACGTTCGGGGCGTGGCCGCCACCGCAGCCCTCCACATGGAACGCGTGGAACACCCGCCCGCCGGCCACCGCCAGCGTGTCCGCCACGCAGCCGGCCTCGTTCAGCCCGTCGGTGTGCAACGCCACCTGCACGTCGAACTCGTCGGCGACGGTCAGCGCGGTGTCCAGGCAACGCGGGTGAGCGCCAAGGTCCTCGTGCACCTTGAACCCGCACGCGCCGCCGAGCAGCCCCTCGATCAGCGGCGCGGGGCGCGACGAGGAACCCCGCGCCAGGAAGCCGATGTTGACCGGCCACTGGTCGAACGACGCGAACGCCCGGCGGAGCAGCCACCGCGAGTTCATCCCGACGCCCCACACCGGTCCGATCTCCTGGCCGATCACGGTCGTCACGCCGGAAGACAGCGCGGCCTCGAGCACCCGCGGCGACAGCAGGTGGACGTGGGTGTCGACCGCGCCCGGCGTGGCGATCAGCCCGTCGCCGGGGATGATCGTCGTGCCGGTGCCGGTCACCACGTCGACCCCATCCAGCGTGTCCGGGTTCCCCGCCCGCCCGATCCCGCTGATCCGCCCTTCGCGGATGCCGATCGACGCGTTCGCGATGCCCAGCACCGGATCGAGCAGCGTCACGTTCGTGACCACCACGTCGCAGGTATCCGCGGCGGTCGCCGCGAGCAGGTGGATGCCGTCCCGCGCGGTCCGCCCGAACCCGGTGCGGAACTCATCGCCCGGCGCCCGTGCGTCAGCTTCGTTTCGGATCACGAGCCCGGTGTCCGCCAGCGAGATCATGCGCCCTCATAGCCGCAGGCCCGGGCTCGCTCCAGCGCCCGTTCCTTCGCGCCGGCCTCGTCCAGCGGCCCGTCCACCAGCCCGGCGAAGCCGATCACCACCCGCCGCCCGCCGATCGGCGCCAACGGCACGGTCCGGGTCTGCCCGGGCTCCCAACGCACCGCCGCCCCGGCCTCGATCGCCAGGTGCATCCCGTACGCCGCCGCCCGGTCGAACCGCAGCCGCGGATTCGCCTCGAAGAAGTGAAAGTGGCTCGTCACGCCGATCGTGACGTCCGCGGTATTGGTCACCGCCACCGTCCCCGCACCCGCCCCCGCCCCCACCGTGTCAATTGCGCAATCGAGCCCACTAGAGCGTGTCAATCCGGCCCGGAACGGGTCGCGCACCACGGCCAGCCGTGTCCCGTCGTCGAAAACGGCTTCCACCCGCACGTCGGGCACCGCGCCGACCACGCCGGGCAGCACGTCGTCCGCGCCGAGCACCGACCGGCCTGCCTCGATCGCCTCGGCGAGACGCAGGCCGTCGCGGGCCGCCTCGCACACGGTGTCCGCGACGATTGCCGTCGCCTCGGGCACGTTGAGGCGCAGCCCGCGCGACCGCCTGCGCCGCGCCAGTTCAGCGGTGGTGAACAGAAGCAGGCGGTCTCGTTCGGAGGGAGAAAGAACGGTCATTCGAGCCCGCGGGAAAGTACCTCGGCCCGCGGACCACGGGACCGCAGCGCGTACAGCCCGCCGGCCGCGCCCACCACAAGATAGGCCAGCACGTAGTACCAGTAGTGGTCGGCGGGCGCCGCCTGGCCGGGGTTGATCGACTCCCAGATGCCGTAGCCGACGACGCCGACGCCGAGCAGCGGGAACACGATGTGCCGCAGCACCGAGAACGTGCCCCGGTCCGTCCGCCACACGAAGAACGGCAGCAGCGCGCAGGTCGCGCCGTAGATGATCAGCAGCGGCACGGTGGAGATGCCGGCCTCGTAGGTGGCGATCGAACCCGCGCTGTGCAGGATCAGGTCGAGGATCACCGTCGTCGCGACCATGAGCGCCACGTACAGCGTGATCGAGGCGTACGGCACGCCGGTCCGCGCCGACACCCGGGACAGCTGCGCGGGCAGCAGCCCGGCCCGCGACCCGTGGTAGATGTACCGCGAGCCGGGCAGGGCCGCGGCCAGGTAGCAGCCGAACGAGCTGGTGACCCCGATCAGGAACATGATCAAGTGCAGCCAGGGCACGTAGTGGCTGGTCAGCGTCAGGTACGGGTTGGCCAGCGAACCGATGCTCGCGATGCCCTTCGCGCTGCCCTGCCAGCTGGCGTAGCCGACGACCAGCGCGTACGCGGCGAGGAAGAACACCAGCATGACCACGCCGATGCTCAGCACGACGGTGAGCGGGATCGTGCGCCGCGGGTTCTTCGACTCCTCCGCCAGCGGGGCGGAGTTCTCCCAGCCGACGTACGCGAACACCGCCAGGCCGAAGGTCAGGCCGCCGATGCCGGCGAACCCGCCCGGGGACCCGCCGATGGCGTGGAACGGGACGGCGAGCGCGGAGTGCGCGCGGACCAGCACCACGACGGCGAACAGGACCAGGGCGACCGCCTCGGTGAGGAACATGACGAACGCGGCCTTGACCGAGATGCCGGTGCCGCGCAGCAGCACCGGCAGGCCGGCCACCATGGCGCCGAGCGTGACCCAGATCCAGATGCCCGGCGACCAGTTCGCGTAGCTGACCGTCCATGAGCCGATGAACACCACGACGCTGCCGACCGACACCGGGTAGATGAACAGCAGCAGGTAGAAGGTCATCGACCCGAGGAACGTGCCGGTCCTGCTGCCGCGCACGGCTCGGGTGAGGTAGCTGATGAACCCGCCGGCGCTGGGCATCCGGCGGGTGAACTCGATCAGGCTGTTGCCGGTGGCCAGAATCGCGATGGCGGCGAGCACGAACGCCCACGGCGCCATCGAGCCCATGGACAGCACGATCGCCGGGATCGTGAGGAACACGCTGAGCGCGGGCGCGATGTTCGCCAGCGTGCTTGATGTCGTGCCGAACAAGCCGATCGAGTTGGCCGGCAAGCTTCGCGTCGCCGCCGGGGCGGTCACATCCCGCGTCGTCTCACTCATCGCCGTGCACCACCTGTCCGTTCGCTACCGTCAGCACCGCTGACGTGTCACCGATGTCCGTCGCCGGAATGGCGAACAGATCCTGGTCGAGCACCACGACGTCGGCGCGCATCCCAGGCAGCAGTCGCCCGGTCACGTCCTCCTCGTGGTTGACGTACGCGACGCCCTCGGTGAAGGCCGTGATGGCGGTGTCGATGGTCACCGCCTGTCCGGGCAGGAAAGGGTCCTCGCACTCCGGGGTCCCGGGACGGCCGAGCACGTGGGACAGCACCCGGTTCACCGCGACGTGCATCTCCTGTAGCGGGTCGCCGCTGGACACCGGCCAGTCGCTGCCGAACGCCAGCCGCGTGCCGCGCTGGGCCAGCCCGCCGATCTGGTACTGCCACTGGTACCGCTCCGGGCCGACGAACGGGAGCGTGAGCTCGAGCATCTGCGGGTCGGCCATCGCCCACAGCGGCTGGAAGTTGGCTACCGCGCCGAGCGCGGCGAACCGGTCCATGTCCGAGGGCTTGATGAACTGAAGGTGCGCCAGGTGATGGCGGCCTACTTGGCGCTCGGCGGCCGGGAGTTCCGCGAGCGCGTCCAGGCCGGCCGTCACCGCGCCGTCGCCGAGCGCGTGGAAATGCAGCTGGAAGCCCTCGCCGGACAGGCGCTTGGTGATGGTCTTCAGCTCGTCCGGGTCGATGAAGTAGTTGCCGTGGTGGTCGGTAGGGTGCCCGTGCTTGTCCAGGTACGGCATGCCCATCGCGGCGGTGAACGTCTCGCAGACGCCGTCCAGCATCAGCTTGACCGAGGTCGCGCGGAACCGGCCGCCGTCGGCCTCGCCCAGCGTCTGCTCCCGCCGGGCCAGCAGGTCCTCGTATTGCGCGGCGCCGCGGTGCCGGTCCCACCAGAGCGCACCGGTCACGCTCGCGGTGAGCGACCCGTCCCGTGCCGCGTCCAGGTACGTGCCGAACGTGTCCGAGATCGCGAGTTCGCCGGCCGTGCCAACGCAGGCATCCTGATAGTGCGCGATGCCGTTGCCGTGCAGGTACTCAAGCGCCGCGGTCAGCCCGGCGCGCAGCTCGGCGGCAGTTGCTGATGGAACACACCGCGCCACAACCGCCATCGCGCCGTCGTGCAGCGTGCCGGTCGGCGAGCCGTCGGGGTGGCGCTCGATGCGCCCGTCCGATGGATCCGGCGTCGTGGCGTCGACGCCGGCCCGCGCCAGTGCGGCGGTGTTCACCCAGGCGCCGTGGTGGTCCCGGTTGGGCAGGAACGCGGGCCGCCCGCCGGTCACCAGGTCCAGGTCGGCGGCCGTCGGCGTGCCGCCGGGGAAGGCCTCCATCGACCAGCCGCCGCCGAGCACCCAGGCGTCCGCCGGCAGTCCCGCGCAGTACGCGGCGATCGTGTCCAGGCATGCCTGCCGGGTCTTCAGCCCGAGCATGTTGCAGCGCAGGCTCTCCAGCCCGCCGTTGATCGCGTGCACGTGCGAGTCGCCGAACGCCGGCAGCGCGAGCCGGCCGGCCAGGTCGATGACGCGGGTGCGCGGGCCCGCCAGGTCGCGGATGTCCGCGTCGGCGCCGACGGCCTGGATCAGGCCGCCGCGGATCGCGATCGCCTCGGCGAACCCGGACGGATCAGACGGCGTGCGCACCCTGCCGCCGATGAGGATCAGGTCTGCCGTGGTATCGCTCACCGCCGCGCCTCCGGAGCCCGTTGGACACACAATGTGCAGAAACGTTTCTGCGCACGCTAACAGCGGTCAATGGGCATGTCAACGGGTAACCGCGGCGGCATTACCATGGGCGGATGGCAGCCAGACGGCGGGTGACGATCCGCGACGTGGCGCAGGCCGCGGGGGTCTCCACCACGACGGTCTCGGACGCGCTGAGCGGCAACGGCCGGCTGCCGGCCGCGACCCGCAGGCGCGTCGCCGCGGTGGCCGGCCGCCTCGGCTACCGGGCCAACCCGGCCGCGCGGTCGCTGCGCGGCAAGCGGGTCGGCGGCATCGGCCTGTACCTGCCGGACGAGGCGGGCAACTTCGCGTACTACCTGGAGCTCGCGGCGGGCGCGGCCAGCCAGGCGCTGGCCCACGGGCTGGCGCTGACGCTGATCCCGCGCTCGCCGGACCCGTCCCGGCTGACCGCGTTCCCGGTCGACGGGTTCGTCGCGGTGGACCCGGTGACCAGCGACCCGGTGGTTCGCGCGTTCGCCCAGCTGGGCATCCCGGTGGTCACCTGCGAGCGTGACCTCACGCCCGGCGTAACGCACGCCGGCCGGGTGGAGGGCGACTACCGGCCCGTGATGACGGCACTGCTCGATCACCTCGCCGAGCAGGGCGCGCGGCGCGTCGCGCTGATCGCGCCCGGCCCGGAGACCGCGTGGGGCCTGGAGCTGCGCGCGTCTTATCAGGCCTGGTGCGCGGCCGGCGATCGGCCGGAGCTGCTGTTCGACGTGCCGTTCCCCGGTTCGCCCGAGCTGGTGCACGACGCGACCATGCGTGCGCTGCGCGCCGACCCGGCCGCCGACGCGGTGGTCAGCGGTGTCGACGGCGGCGCGCTGGGCGCGCTCGTCGCGGCGTCCGAGTTCGGCCGCCGGGTGCCCGAGGACCTGCTGGTCGCGTCCTGCGTGGACAGTCCCGCGCTGCGCACCTGCAGCCCGGCGATCACCGCGCTTGACCTAGCCGCCGACGAGATGGGCCGGCGCCTCGCCGGGCTGCTGCACGGGCTGCTCGAGGGTTCGGTCCAGCCCGGCGCCGTACAGGTGGTGCGGCCGCGGCTGATGATCCGGGCGTCCACCTCGCGGTTAATTCAGTTGAGCGCCGGCCGCACGCGCGGCTAACCCGGCAGCAACCTGATCGCGGCCGACCTGGTGCTCCAGCGTGCCGTGGTGCGCAAGCACGCGCCGGGCCGGACGCGACGGTTTACCATGTCGGCCGGGCTGGCCCTGCCGCGTCGCGCCTTCGAGCCGCCGCCGCACGTCGACTCCGCCGTGCTCGTGGTGCGCCGCCGCCGGTAGCGGGGTCGGCGTCGGTAGCGGGGTCGGTGTCGATAGCGGTGCCGGCGCCGGCGAGCAGCATGCGATTGATCGTCAGCCGGTGCTCGGCCGGGTCCACGGCGAGGTGACTTTCCAGCCGGTCGGTGACCGAGGGATCGAGGCTGAGCCGCACCGGGACCGGCTCGCCGGCGTCGGCCAGCGTGAGGCCATAGGCCGAGCCGATGTCCGTGCGGCGGATGCCGATCAGCTCCGGCACCCGCACGAACGCCGCCGCGCCCCGCCGCAGCTCGCGGCGAAGCAGCTCGAGCAGGCGGTTGCCGAGCGCGGTGAGCGCCACCGTCCACCATGGGTGCAGCTCGGGTGGCACGCCGTCCAGCCGCAGCTCGGGGAGGCCGAACCGGCCGAGGCCGTGCGTGGTCAGGCGCTGCTCCTCCTCTCGCACCTGGACCCAGTCGGCGAGCCGGAACCCGCCGTCGACGGCGGACAGCCGGGGCGCGCCGGGCAGCGTGCCGAGCGCCTCGGCCGCGGTCAGGGCCTGCCGCGCGAACGCGTCGATCAGCGGCAGCCCGAGTTCCGCGGCGAACGCCGCGGCGGCCGCGCGGGTGACCCACTCGTGCACGGGTCCCGGCCGGGGCGGGTTCAGCGCGGCGAACGCGACCACCTCCTCGCCGGAGACAGCGGCTCGCCGCGGCGTGACGACCAGCGCCGGCGTGCCGAGCAGGCCCCTGGTCAGCCCGCGCACCGGCTCCGCGACGCGCCGCGCCAGCGCCGTGCCGGCCAGCCCGATCGCCCGCTCCCGCGACATCGAGACCGGCACCAGGTACATCGCGGGCAGCATTTCCGGCACCGGCAGCACGAGATCTTCCGTCATGGCCGTCACGATAACCTCGCCCTCTGACAAAACCAGGCCGCCATCCGCGCCGCGACCTGCTCATACCACCACGAATCAGCGCCACGGCCCCGGCCCGCGGCGTCCATCAGCGTGGAAGATCGTCCCTTCGTGGACGATCAACCCCCACAATCGGGGGTCAGGCTTCCACGAAGGGTGAATCCATCACGTTGCCTGGCCCCCGATAGCTGCGCCGGCGGCCGGAGAAACCGGCGCTAGGCAGGCTTGCGGTGCATCCGGTAGTGCAGCACGAGGAACGGCATGCCGAACACCCAGAACGCGTGTTCGGCGCGCAGTTCGCCGTCCGCGACGTACACGTCAAGCCGCTCCGCGAACCCGCGGACCGCGGCGGTAGTCAGCTCACCGGAAGAAGGGTCGACGTAGGTCAGGTAGTGCCCCGGCTGGTCCAGTGAGCTGCGGCTGTCCAGCACCAGCCCCCCGCCGGGCCGCGCCGATGGCAGCAGCGTCGCGGTGAAGCTGGCCGAAGGCAGCGGGAACCCAACGCTCACATAGCCGCGCGACGAATCCCGATAAGTCGTGTAAATCCCGACGTACACCGGCGTCCCGGTCACCCCGTCGGACCGGATCCAGCCGCGCACCGAGATCGTGCCGTCCGTCCCCGAGATCGTGTCGATCCTGCTGCGCATGCCGTGCCGCGCCTCGCGCTGGCTCATCGGCACGTTCGCCTGGCCCAGCGGCCGGGCCAGCAGCGTCCGGTACAGCAGGTACCCGGGCCGCACCCACGGCCGCCACGCGGGCACGATGTCCAGCGCGAACCTGGTGGTGTGCTCGTAGAACTCGCGGACCAGCGGGTCCACCGTGCCGGGATCGAACGAGGGCCCGGCCAGCGCGTCCAGGGCAGCCACGATCCCCACGTCCGTCACGTCGGCCGCGTACCCGCCTCCGGTCCGGGCGGCCAGCGTCCGCACGTAGTCCGTCCCGACGTACCGGGTCTGGCTCGCCACCGGCACGACGAACGGCACGTCGGCCGGCTGCACTCGCTCGGCGAGCAGGCTCAGCTGCGGATCGCGGAACAGCACCGCCGCGGTGGTCCGGTACGCCACCACGCCCGCCGCGGCGGCGACCGCGCCGGAGGCGCGCGGCACGGACAACCCCACCGCGGCGCCGACCACCGGCCCGAGCGCCACCTTCTGCGGCCGCAGCCCCAGCGCGCCGGCCGCGGCACCGGCGACCGTCGCCACCGGCAGCCCGCGCACGCCGGTCACCCGCTGTGCCGCCCAGCCGACGGGCGCCGCGACCGCGCCGCTGGCCAGGATCCGCCCCCACAGGGCCGGCACGCCGTCCGGCGCGGGGCGGGCCCGTGCGGCCGCGTCCACCGCCGCCAGCAACGCGGCTCCGGCCGCCGCACCGCCCAGCACGGCACCGAGACCGCGACGCCCGGCGCCCTTTCGGCCAGCACCCAGCGCCGCTCCGGCCAGCGCCCCGAGCACACCGGCGGACACCGCCTGCCCCAGTCGGCCTGGACCCCCATGTTCGTCCGTCACGAAGCGAACATATCGTCTCCGCAGGAACAAGCCCGCCCACCCCCTGGTTGGCAGAATCGTGACAGACAACGCGGATATCAGCCCATTGCGCCTGCTGGGCGACGCGGACCAGACGGCCGTCTGCGTGGACGGCGTGTGCCTCGTGCCGCGGGCCGAAGAGGATCAGTCCGATGAAGGTTGAGATCTGGTCCGACGTCGTCTGCCCGTGGTGCTACATCGGCAAGCGGCGCCTGGAGCACGCGCTGACCGAGTTCGAGCACGCGGATCAGGTCGCGGTCAGCTGGCGCAGCTTCCAGCTGCACCCGGAGGCCGAGCGCGGCGTGGCGGTGCCCACGATCGGCTACCTGACCCAGCGGTTCGGCCCGCAGGCCGGCGAGATGACCGCCCGCGTGGCCCGGATCGCCAGCGACGAGGGCCTCGACTTCGACTTCACCAAGGCGCTGACCGTGAACACGATCGACGCGCACCGGCTGATCCACCTTGCGGCTGACCAGGGCGTGGCCGACGCCGCCAAGGAACGCTTGCTGCACGCCCACTTCACCGAAGGCGCCAACCTCGCCGACCCGGACACCCTCGTCGCGCTGCTGAAGGAGGCCGGCGTGGACCCGGATCGCACTCGCGCGGTCCTCGACGGCGACGACTTCGCGGACGCGGTCCAGGCCGACATCGACCAGGCCCGCGCGTTCGGCATCACCGGGGTGCCGTTCTTCGTGATCGACCGCAAGTACGGCATTTCCGGCGCGCAGCCGGCCGAGACATTCCGCCAGGCCCTCGCCACCGCTTTTAAAGACGAGGCGTCCTAACGGCATCGGCTCGACTACCCGGGACTGTGTCACGATCGCGGTGACGAGGTCGGCGGGCGTGACGTCGAACGCGTAGTTGAGCGCTCTGGTGCCGGCCGGCGCGGCCGGGGCCGTTACTTCCTCGTCGGCTCGCAGCTCGATGGGGATCTGCGCGCCGGACGGGGTGTCCGGGTCGATGGTGGACTCCGGCGCCGCGACGATGAACGGGATCCCGGCCCGGTGCGCGGCCAGCGCCAGCGCGTAGGTGCCGATCTTGTTGGCCACGTCACCGTTCGCGGCGATCCGGTCCGCGCCGACGATCACCGCGTCGGCGAGCCCCTGGCTGATCAGGAACGGCGCCGCGCCGTCGCAGGCCAGCCGGTGCTCGATGCCGAGCTGGCCGAGCTCCCAGCAGGTCAGCCGCGCGCCCTGGAGCAGCGGCCGGGTCTCGTCCACGATCACATGGTCGAGCGCGTGCTGCTGGTGCAGCGCGCGGATCACGCCGAGCGCGGTGCCCCAGCCGAGGCAGGCGAGCGTGCCGGTGTTGCAGTGGGTGTGCACCCGGAGCCGGCCGCCGGCGCGTTCCATGAGGTAGGCGGCGCCGCGGCCGCTGATGTCGCGGCTGATCCGCTCGGTGTCGCGCTGGACCGCGAGCGCGGCCTCGGTCACGGCCGCCGCGTCGGTCAGGTCGACCGCGGCGGCCAGCTCGGTCACCTCGCGGGCCAGGTTGACCGCAGTGGGCCGGGCGGCCGCGATCCGCCCGAGCTGGCCGCGCAGGTGGTCGTCATCCCAGCCTTCGCGCTGCCCCTGGCGCACCGCCAGCGCGACGCCGAACGCGCCGGCCACGCCGAGCACCGGGGCGCCGCGGATGGCCAGGGTGGCGATCGCCCGGACCAGCTCATCGACGGTGGTAAGCCGGAGCACGCGAACCTGGTGCGGCAGCGCGGTCTGGTCCAGCGCCTCGATGTGCCCGTCCCGCCAGGCGAGCACGGCAGGGGTGTCCATACCGTTGAACCTATGCTGCTCGCCGAAGCACGAGACGAAGTGGTCCGGGTCTGCCGGGAACTGACCGCCGCCGGCCTCATGCCGGGGACGTCGGGCAACGTCAGCACGCGCGAGGGCGACCTGATCGCGGTGTCGCCGACAGGAGTGGACTACGCGTCGCTCACGCCCGACATGGTCGGCGTGCACCAGCTCGACGGCACCGCGGTGGACGCGCCGCTGCGGCCCACCAGCGAGCTGCCGCTGCACCTGGCGGTGTACGCGGCTTATCGTGCTGCCGCGATCGTGCACACCCATCCGGTGGCGGCGACCGCGCTCAGCGCGGTGGCGGACGAGCTGCCGGCCATTCACTATCAGGTGGCGATGTTCGGCGGTCCGCTGGCGGTCGCGCCGTATGCCACATACGGCAGCGACGAGCTGGCGGCGAACGTGGTGGCGGCGCTGCGGGAGCGCACCGCCTGCCTGATGGCGAACCACGGAGCCGTGGTCGTGGCGCCGGACCTGCGTGCCGCCGGCACCGGGGCCCGCTACCTGGAATGGCTCTGCGAGGTGTACCTGCGCGCCCTCAGCGTGCCCTTGGCGCCGCGGCTGCTGCCGGCCGACGAGATCGCGCTCGTGGCCGGCAAGCTAGCGTCCTACGGCCAGCGACCGGCCACCTAACCTAGCAGCGGCCGTGGTATGCGCCGCTGGTGTACGTGGTCCACGGGCTCCAGTTGTAGCCGTCGTCGGAGATGTGCACCGCGGCCTTCGCGTTACCGAGCGGGTTGTACGTGGCCAGCGCGCCCCAGGAACCGTTGATCTGCCAGTAGCCGTAGTCGTTGGTCGGGCTGTGCGCGTACTGGTTGCCGCCGGACTCCGCCATCGCGATCGCCGCCGCGGTTTCGGCAGCCGATGCGCGGCCGCCCGCGTCCTCCCAAAGCCGCTCAAGGCCGGCGCAGCTGAGCGTGCCCGCGGGCACCGCGGAGCTGGTCAGCGTGGTGCCGGACGAGCTGGACCTGGCGTGCTTCGGCTTGTGCCCGCTCGTGGTGTGCGCCGGGGCGCCGTTCGGGATCTGCAGGTGCTCGCCGGGGAAGATCGAGTTCGGGTTGTGCACGGTCGACTTGTTCGCCTGGTAGATCCAGGTCCAGTCGTTGTAATTGCCGTAGAACTTGTGCGCTATGGAGGCCAGCGAATCGCCGGAACGCACGGTGTACGTGCGCTCGGCCACCTGTGCGTGGCTGGCGGTCCGCGTCACCTTGGCATCGGTGTGCACCTGCTCGGCGACGGTGGTGGCCTTGACCGGCCCGCTCGTCGCGGCGTTCGCGGCCGGCGCCGCGACCAGGACGCCCGCGATGGCCACCGCGGGGGCCGCCTTGCCTGCCACCTCCGCGACCTTCTCTACCTGTGACGGGGTGGTATGCCTGCCGGTACGCCTGATCTTGCGCGATCGGCGGTGCATAGAAGTCGTGCTCACCGAGCTCCCCAAGTAGTAATTCCGCCTGCCTACCAGGCCCTGTTGCGGTGGGCCCGTCGGCAGACCTAACCACGGTCACCGTCCGCGACCGCTGGGGCATTTGGCCCCTAGTCGGCGTTCTGTGCCGTCTGCGGAATCATGACAGGCGGGCGGTTGCCCGCGCAGGCGAATCGAAGTATTCCTGTGACACGTTCGTGATCTGTCATCATTGACGGGGGCGGTTCGCGGCGTTCTGGCGGGCTGCGATACTGCGTGGATGGCTGATCCGGTTGTGCGGTACTTCGCGGATTACGCGGTGGGCGCCGTGTTCGATTGCGGCAGCGTATCTGTGGACGAGGCGTCCATCGTCGCGTTCGCGAAGGAGTACGACCCGCAGCCCTTCCACGTCGATCCGGCCAACGGCGGGCCGTTCGGCGGGCTAATCGCGAGCGGCTGGCACACCATGAGCCTGGTCATGCGCCAGCTCGTGGAGCACTACCTGTCTGCCGAGTCGAGCCTCGGTGCCGCGGGTGTCGACGAGCTTCGCTGGCCCGCTCCGGTCCGCCCAGGAGACACGCTCCGTGTCCGCGCGACGGTCGTGGCAGCGCGTGCGTCGAACTCGAAGCCGGACCGCGGCATCGTCCGCACGCTCATCGAGGCGGTCAACCAGGACGGCGCCACCGTGCTGAGCCTGACCGCCGTCAACTTCATCCGCACCCGCCCCTGACCCCTGGTCTCGCGGGTGCCGGGCGGGAGATAGTGGGACACGACGCTGGCACCGGAAGGTGGTTCGATGCTGTACGTGTTCGGGTTCGAGCGGGTTGGCGTGGTCGCGGGCGACCTGTACTTCGTCGATCCGGCGCCGCAGAAGGGGCAGGAGGGCGCGGAGCACGGCGCGCGGCTCGAGCTGCGGCTGCTGGAGCGCGGCGAACTGCGCGGCACGATCTACTCGGCGCAGCCGATCGCGATCGGACAGCCGGTGTGGCGCGCCGACTTCCTCGAGTCCGTCGACGGCAAACCGGGCAGCTTCGACCGGACGCATCATCACCCGGTGTTCCGCGCCTGGGACCCGAGCAGCCGGGTGTTCACCCGCGAGCTGTCCGCGGACCCGCTCGGCTGGCTCGGCGGCAAGCTCGCGGACCTGGACGGGCTGCTCGCCGAGGCCGGCTTCCCGGCGGACACCGCGGGCCCGGACGACGCGGCAGAACTGCGTGCCGCGATACCGGAGATCGTCGACGCGACCGGTCGGCTGCTGGACCGGGTCCGGGCCGGCGAGCTGGGCAATCCGCCCGGCGCCCCCGTCGCAGCCGGGAACGGCGCCCCCGCGCTGATCCGCTCCGGCTGGCTCTGACCCCGAGATCGTTTGCCTCTTTGGTGTGCCAGGGCCGGCATGGCCTGCCGTGCAGGCTACCCGCGATGCCCGGTTTGCCCCAGCATGCCCCTGCCGTTCAGCGGTCTGCCCAGGCTCCGGGAGGCGGCCCGGTGGCGTGCCGGGATCGCTGAGCGCCCGGCGGGTCAGCGGCAGGCTCGATGGGCGTCGGTTAACGTGGCGGATTTGCCTTTCGTGGTAACGCGGCCCTCGCGTACGGGGGTCGATCCTCCACAAAGGGGAAATCTTCCACGTTGCTGGCGGGACTGCCGCTGCGCTCCTATCCCGGCAGCCGCACACTGCACTCCAGCCACAGGCAGCGCGCGGCCAGGCCCACGTGCGGCGAAGATAGCTCGCCAGGATCGCCGGGCTGGGAGACGGCGTGGGAGGCTAGTGGGGTGGCGGAGGACGTAACCCGGCGGCTGATCGTGCTGCGGCATGCCAAGTCGGACTGGCCGGACGACGTGCCGGATCACGACCGGCCGCTGGCCAAGCGCGGGCGCAAGGATGCCCCGGCGGTCGGGCGATGGCTACGCGGCCGCGGGTACCTGCCGGACACGGTGATCTGCTCCACCGCGCGGCGAACGCGGGAAACCTGGGAGCTGGTGGCCGGCAAGCTGGACGCCGACCCGGCCGTGACGTTCGAGCCGCGCGCGTACGCGGCAAGCGCGCTGACCCTGCTGTACCTGGCGCGCGAGCTGCCCGCCAGCTGCCGGGCCGCGCTGCTGATCGGGCACAATCCCGGCGTATCGGACCTGGCGTCGAGTCTGGCGGGAACATCGCGCGGCAAGCCGAGCTTTCCCACAGCGGGGGTGGCCGTGCTGGATTTCGACGGCGCCTGGGCCGATCTCGCGCCGGACGGAGCACGGCTGGCCGCCTTCGTCAGACCCGCGGATCTGTGACAGGAGGGGCGCGATGTCGCTGACGATCAGTTCCGGCCCGCTGGCCGGGAAGGCGCCGGATTCGGTCAACTACCGGATCGAGGGCCCGGCCCACCGGCTGCTCATGCAGGAGTTCCCGCGCCGGGCGCGCGCGGTCTTCGGCGGTGCGACGGTGTTCGACACAACCCGTGCCATGCTGCTGCACGAGACGGGGATCTTGCCGCAGCTGTACATCCCGGAGGCCGATATCCGGCAGGACCTGCTGCGGCCCACCGAGACGCACACCGTGTGCCCGTACAAGGGAACCGCGTCCTACTGGACCGTGCTGGCCGGCGGCAAGGAACTCACCGACGCGGTGTGGAGCTACCCGGCGGCGGGCGGGGACTCGGCGAAGGTCAGCGGCTACCTGAGCTTCCTGCACGACGATCTTGTCGTCGAGGCCGGATAGTGCCTGACGAGGCCCGCGAACAATGGGTGGCGCGGCTGCGCGAGCTTGCCCGGCGCGACGCCGACGAGCTGGTGCCGCGGCCGGCGTTCGAGGTGTCCGGGCTGGCGGAGCCGGACCTTCGGCCCGCCATGCTGGTCGATGCCGTGCGGCAGAACGACGCGTGGCACGCGATCGGCCTGGCGTACGGGGACTGGGCGGCGCCGTCCGGTCCCTGGGTGGTCGTCACCACCGCCGCCGGCGGCACCACCGCCGGTGAGCCGGGCACCGAGGCGGATTTGCTCCGGGCGATGGACACCGAGCGCAACCGGCTCGCCGATCAGGCAGGCCTGGACGAGGACGAGCCGGCCGAGCCGCCGCGGTACTGGCGGACGAGCGTGCGAGCCGGCGACCGGGAGGCCGGCGCGCTCGCCGGCCGCCATGGCGAACTCGTCGCGCTGAGCCTGCGGCTGGACGAGACAAGCGTGACGATCGTGAGCCGCGGCGTCCCCGCCGACGCGATCCGGCTCGCCGTGGTGACCGATCTCGGGCCGTACCTGCTGGGCCGGGACGTGGTGCTCGGCCAGGTGGCGGACCACCGCCGCCAGCGGCCAGCGCCGGTCCTGGCGCCGGCCCAGGGCATGGCGGCGTACCGGGCGCTGGTGGACGCCCAGCTCGACTCGCACGTGCGGCTGATGGCGGCGGTGCGGGACGGCCGGGTGGCCCGCCACCGGGCCGCGGAGGGCGCCACGCTCAGCGCGCTGTGGCGGCGCGCGGTGGGGGAGCTTGCCGACAGGTCCGGCCTCAGCAGACGGGCGGCCGACGACCTCATCACCGCAATGATCAACCACCTGAACTGCCTGGACGAGAAGGCCTCCTGGTTCACCGCCAGCCCGCGGCTGCGCGAGCGCGCGATCGACGAGACGCTGCGGCACGCGGTGCTCGGTGAGCGGGTGTCCAGCCACGACGCGCAGCAGGCGTGGACCGGCTACTGGCGGTGCAGCCACTCGATCTCGGTCCAGGCGGCGTCCCCGGAGATCAAGCCCGCGGCCGAAATGGGCGTCGAGATAACCAGGACACGCTGGCTCGACGCCTGGGAGCAGTGGGCCCGGCAGAGCTGAGCGGCGGGCCGCGACACGGTACCGCGGCCCGCCGCTGAGCGAACGCTACTCGCTGGCGCCGAACGCCTTGATCTCGGCGACCTCGGCCTCGGTGAGCTCGCGCGGCACCTCGCCGCGGGCGTGCTTGGCCGCCTGCACCTGATGCCTGATCTGCTCGACCACCTCCGGGTTGGCCAGCGTCGTGATGTCGCCGACGTCCGCGAAGTTGGACGTGGCGGCGATCACCCGGCGCATGATCTTGCCGGACCGCGTCTTCGGCATGTCGGGCACGATCCAGATGTTCTTCGGGCGGGCGATCTTGCCGATGTCGGTCTCGATGGCGGTCTTGACCTTGTTCTCGATGTCCGCACTGGGGGTGAAGCCGGGCTTGAGTGAGACGTACATCTCCACCACCCGGCCGCGGACGTCGTCGATGACCGGCACCGCCGCCGCCTCCGCGATCTCGGGGACGACGAGCGCCGAGGACTCCAGCTCCTTGGTGCCCAGCCGGTGCCCCGCCACGTTGATGACGTCGTCGACCCGGCCGAGGATGCGGAAGTAGCCGTCCGGTGCCTGCACCGCGCCGTCGCCGGCGAAATACGGCCAGTCGTGCCAGTCGGTGCTCTTCGGATCCTTGTTGTACTTGGCGTAATAGGTCTGCACGAACCGCTCCGGCTGACCCCAGATCGTCTCGAAGACGCCGGGCCACGGGTTGCGGATCGTTATGTTGCCCGCCTTGCCGCTGCCCGGCGGCACGGCCTCGCCGTTCTCGTCCAGGATCTCGGCGTTGATGCCGAGGGCCATCGGACCGCAGCTACCGGGCTTCATCTTGTCCAGGCCGGGGAGCGTGCTGCCGAGGAAGCCGCCGGTCTCGGTCTGCCACCAGGTGTCCACGATGACCGCCCGGCCCTTGCCGATGCTCTCGTGGTACCAGCGCCAGACCTCGGGCTCGATCGGCTCGCCCACCGTGGTCATGTGCTTGAACTGGTAGTCGTACTTGGCGGGCTCGTCGGGCCCGACCTTGCGCAGCATCCGGATCGCGGTCGGCGAGGTGTGGAAGATGTTGACCTTGAGCTTCTGCGCTATCCGCCACGGGCGGCCGGCGTCCGGGTAGTTCGGCGTGCCCTCGTAGATCACGGTCGTGGTGCCAAGGGCCAGCGGGCCGTACACGATATACGAGTGGCCGGTGATCCAGCCGATGTCGGCCATGCACCAGTACATGTCGTCCGGATGGATGTCCTGGTAGTACTTGCTGGTGCCAGCCACATAGGACAGGTAACCGCCGGTGGAGTGCTGGCAGCCCTTCGGCCTGCCGGTGGTGCCGCTGGTGTACATCAGGAACAGCGGGGCCTCGGCCGGCATGGAGACCGGCGCCACGGTCTGGCCCGCGTAATCCTCGATGACCTCGTCGACGAAGTAGTCCCGGCCGTCCACCATCGGGGTCTGAGACTGGTATTCGCCCGGCACCCGGCGGAACACCAGGACCTTCTCGACCTCCGCGCCCTCCTTGCGGGCGGCCTCGACGGCCTCGTCGGCCTTGACCTTGTGGTCCTGCATGGCGCCGCTGCGGTAGTAGCCGTCCATTGTGATCAGGACCTTGCTGCCCGAGTCGGAAATGCGGTGGCCGCAGGCCGCGCCGCTGAACCCGCCGAACACCTGCGAATGGATGGCGCCGAGCCGCGCGCACGCCAGCATCGCGACCGGAAGCTCGGGCACCATCGGCATGTGCAAGGTGACGCGGTCACCGGTCTTGACACCGGCGAAGTCGCGGAGCAGCGCGGCGAATTCGTTCACCCTCCGGTGCAATTCGGTATACGTGATCGCCACGTGCTCGGCGTCTTCCGGCTCCGGAACCCAGATCATCGCCGGCTTGTCGCCGTGCTCGGCAAGGTGCCGGTCGACGCAGTTGTAGCTGGCGTTCAGCTTGCCGCCGGTGAACCACTTCCAGAACGGGGCGTTGCTCGTGTCCAGCACCGTGTGCCACCGCTCGTCCCAGCTGAGCAGGTCCGCGTACTCGGTAAAGCAGTCCGGGAAGTTCTCCTCGGCGAAGCGGTCGCGGATCGCCGGGTCGTTGGCGTTCGCCTGAGCGGTGAATTCCGCCGGCGGATTGTAATAGTCTTCCTCGCGCCAGTGGACGGCAATGGTTGCTTCAGAAGACTCAGCGGACTCCTGAGCTTCACTTGCGTCGCTAGCCCCGTTGCCGGAAAGTCCTTCTGACATACATATCCCTCCACGCGTTGCGAGCATACGCAGCCACGGAAACAGAAGGCTGCAAGCGTTACAAACTTAACGCTGGAGGGTGCCGCACGCCTAGGTTGACCCCGCCCCTGCGAGGCGAACGGCAAGGTTGCGGCGTCAAACGGCGAGTGCCGTGGAGCCCAGCTCGGGAAATGCCTTGTCCAGCCCGGTGATGCGCATGATCTTGAGCAGCGGCGGGCGGGCCGAGGTCACCCTGAGCTGGCGGCCCTTTTCCCTGGCGAGGTTGGCGACCTTGGCTAGCACGCCAAGTCCGGACGCGTCACAGAACGTGACTCCGGCAAGGTCCACGCTGACCGGCGCCTTGCTGCGGTCGATCACGTCGCTGAGGTAGGCATAGGCCTGCTCGGCGGTGGCGATGTCGAGTTCCCCGGTCACGCTGACGACCTTGTACCCGTCGGCTGCTGTCCGGGCGGACAGGCCGAGCTGCTCGGCGAACCCGCGCCGGCCCTTGTCGCGCCGTGATATGTCGCGCTGTGCCGGCACACCCGGCAGCGGCGCCAGGCCGGCCCCCGCCGGCGGTTCCGCGTGAATGGTCATCTTTCCTCCCGTTGTCCGGTTAACGTCAGCGGCCAGCTATGCCTTCCCCGTGTCCGCTGAACCGGCGTGCCGCCTGGTGGCCGTTCCCCTGGCCCCGAGCGGTAGTCCCGATTCTTACGCAAGCTATCTACCAGCGCAAATCATTACAGTCCGGAAGTCTGGGCGTTAACTTGAATTTCACTGAGGAAAGGGTCCGCGCTCGGGTGGGGTTCTCACCAGGGGTTATCGTCCAGGTATGGTGACGGCCGTTGTCGACGAGCACGTCCGGAGGCTTCCGGCGGAGCCGCTGCGGCCCTATGTTGCCTGGTACACCGGCTACCGGCAGCGCGCGGTGCCCCCGGCGTTCCATCGCGGACTGCCTTCCCCGCTGCTCACCCTGATCTTCACGCTCGACGAGCCGCTCACGGTGCTCGCGCACCCCGATCCGCGGCAGCGGCCGGGCGACTGGACCACGCTGATCGGCGGCCTGCACACCAGCCCGGCGCTGATCGGCCACCAGGGCGCGCAATCCGGCGTCCAGATCGCGCTGCGGCCGCTTGGCGCGCGGGCTCTGCTCGGCCTGCCGGCCGGGGAACTCGCCCAGCTCGACGTGCCCGCCGAGGCCGTGCTCGGTCCGTCCGGGGCCCAGATCCACGAGCGAATTCAGACCGCGATCGACTGGTCAGCGCGGTTCGCCGTCCTCGACGAGATCTTTCTCACGTTGCTGGGCCCCCGGGACGCGGCGGCGGCGCCCGAACTGGCGTGGGCCTGGCGGCTGCTGCTGCGCTCCGGCGGCACCACGCCGGTCGCCCGGCTCGCCGCCGCCACCGGGTGGAGCGAGCGGCATCTGAACGGCCGGTTCCGCGCCGAGATCGGGCTGTCCCCGAAGGCCGCCGCCCGGGTCATCCGGTTCGACCGCGCCAGGCGCCGGCTGGTGCGGCCGCCGGCCGGCCCACCCGGATACGGGCTGGCCGCGCTGGCCGCCGACTGCGGGTACTTCGACCAGGCCCACCTGGCCAGGGAGTTCCGCACGCTGGCCGGCTGTCCGCCCAGCCAGTGGCTGGCGGAGGAGTTCCGAAACATCCAAGCCGGGCTCTGGCTGAGCGGAGAAGGCTTGCCGTAACGAAAGGATCCGGCAGGAAGGAGCCAGCAGGAATGAACGCAGCACCGCAAGCCCAGGTCTGGCCGACGCTACGGGCGCACGACGCGCGAGCCTTGATCAGGTTCCTCGTCGACGCGTTCGGCTTCGAGGAGACCGTGGTCTACGGCGAGGGGGACCGGGTCGACCACGCCCAGCTGTCCTGGCCCGAAGGCGGCGGGATCATGCTCGGATCGGCCCGGGAGGACGCCGGGGTCACGATGCCCTCGCTGCCCGGCACGTTCGGCGCCTACGTGGTCACGTCGGCACCCGACGCGCTCTGCGAGCGGGCCAGGGCGGCCGGTGCGGAGATCCTCACCGAGCCGCATGACACCGATTACGGCTCGCGGGACTTCGCGGCACGTGACCCGGAGGGGAACCGCTGGTCGTTCGGTACCTACCGCGGCGAGCCGAGGAAAGAGTAGCGCCCTAGATGAGCCCCGGCATCCCCGCCACCATGCGGGCCTGGCACGTCGACGCGCCAGGCCCGCTGGCCGGCCATCCCCTCCGCGGCCGCACCACCCCGGTGCCCGCGCCAGGACCGGGTGAGCTGCTGCTCAAGGTCCTGGCCTGCGGCGTGTGCCGGACCGACCTGCACGTGACTGAGGGCGAGCTCCCGCCGCACCGGCCGGGCGTCGTCCCCGGCCACGAGGTCGTCGGCGAGGTGGTCGCGCTCGGCGCGGGCGCGACAGGCTTCGAGAAAGGCGACAAAGCGGGCGCGGCGTGGCTGCGCCAGACCGACGGAACGTGCAGGTACTGCCGCATGCAAGCGGAGAACCTGTGCCCGCGGTCGCGGTACACCGGCTGGGATGCCGACGGCGGGTACGCCGAGTACCTGACGGTCCCGGCCGCGTTCGCGCACCGCCTGCCCGGCGGGTACACCGACGCCGAGCTTGCCCCGCTGCTGTGCGCCGGCATCATCGGCTACCGCGCGCTGAAGCGGGCCGAGCTGCCGGCCGGCGGACGCCTCGGCATCTACGGCTTCGGCGGCAGCGCGCACCTGGCCGCGCAGGTGGCGCTGGCCCGCGGCGCGACCGTGCACGTGCTGACCCGCGGCGCGCAGGCCCGGCGGCTGGCACTGGAGCTGGGGGCCGCGTCGGCGGGAGACGCGGCGGACATGCCGCCAGAGCCGCTCGACGCCGCGATCCTGTTCGCGCCCGTCGGAGACCTGGTGCTGCCCGCCCTCGAAGCCCTCGACCGGGGCGGCACGCTGTCGATCGCCGGGATCTACCTCAGCGATATCCCGCCGCTGAACTATGCGCGGCACCTGTTCCAGGAGCGGCAGGTCCGCAGCGTGACGTCCAACACGCGGCAAGACGCGAGGGAGTTCCTCGCCTTCGCCGCCGAACACAAGCTGGCCGTCACCGTGCACCCGTACCCGCTGGACGCCGCCGCCGAAGCGCTCGGCGACCTCAAGGCCGGCCGCTTCGACGGCGCTGCGGTGCTCAGACCCTGACACACCACGCGACCTGCGCTAAGTACTGCGAATCGCGCGGGACGCTTGCCTGAGCGATTTGCGTTATAGCGAAGGGCATACTTGCCCTCGAAGGAGTCGCCATGAGCAAGCAAGCGTCAACCCCGCCGTCTGACAACAGGCCGACGCCGGGCAAGCAGCCACCGCCGCCGCCCCCGCCGGCCTGGCGGCACTGGCTGTGGCTGGTGGGGCTGATCGCCGCGCTGGTGCTGTGGTTCTTCCTGCCGACCGTCCACTCGACGCCGCAGACGAGCCTGAACTATAGCCAGTTCCTGACCGACGCGTCGCAGCACAAGGTCAAGACGATCACGCTGCCGCAGGGCACCGGCACCGCAAGCGGTCAGCTGACCGACGGGACGAACTACTCGCTGACCGTTCCGTCCCAGGCCGGCGAGGGCTTCCTCAAGCAGCTCCAGACCGACGGCGTCCAGGTCACCTCCACGGCGCCGTCCAGCGGCTTCGGCTCCGAGCTGCTCAGCTGGCTGATCCTGATAGCGGTGTTCCTGCTGCCGGTCTGGCTGTGGGTGCGGCTGTCCCGCGGCGCCATGGGCTCGATGCAGGGCGTGCTCGGCGCGGGCAGGTCCCGCGCGAAGATCTTCGACGAGGAGCGCCCGGCGACGACGTTCCGTGACGTGGCCGGGTACGAGGGCGCGAAGTCCGAGATCGCCGAGGTGGTGGACTTCCTGCGCGAGCCCGAGCGCTATGCCAAGGCGGGCGCGATGGTGCCGCGCGGCGTGCTGATGATCGGCCCGCCCGGCACCGGCAAGACGCTGCTCGCCCGGGCGGTGGCCGGGGAAGCGCATGTGCCGTTCTTCTCGGTGGCCGGCTCCAGCTTCGTGGAGATGTTCGTCGGCGTCGGCGCGGCGCGGGTCCGCGACCTGTTCGCCGAGGCGCGCAAGCGCGCGCCCGCCATCGTGTTCATCGACGAGGTGGACGCGATCGGGCAGCGGCGCGCGGGCCAGGGCGCGGTGGTCGCCAACGACGAGCGCGAGCAGACGCTCAACCAGATGCTCGCCGAGCTGGACGGCTTCGAGCCGACCACCGGCATCGTCGTTCTGGCCGCGACGAACCGTCCCGAGGTGCTCGACCCCGCCCTGCTGCGGCCGGGCCGGTTCGACCGTCAGGTCACGATCCCGCTGCCGAACGTGACCGAGCGCGAGGCCATCCTCAAGGTGCACTGCCGCGACAAGAAGCTCGCGGACAACGTGAACCTGAACGCGGTGGCCCGCGGCACGCCCGGCTTCTCCGGCGCGGACCTGGCGAACCTGGCGAACGAGGCGGCGATCTTCGCGGTCCGCGGCAACCGGAACATCATCACCGCCGGGGACTTCGACAGCGCCAGAGACCGGATCATCCTCGGCCGCCGCGAGGGCTCGAACGTGCTGCTGCCGGAGGAGAAGCACGCGGTCGCGGTGCACGAGTCCGGGCACGCGCTTGTCGCGGCGCTGTCCGAGCACGCCGACCCGGTGGCGAAGGTGACGATCCTGCCGGCCGGCCAAGCGCTCGGCGTCACCGAGCAGCTGCCGCTGGTGGAGCGCCACATGTACGGCGAGGACTACCTGCACGACTCGCTCGCGGTCCGGCTCGGCGGCCGCGCGGCCGAACTGGTGGTGCTCGGCCAGGGTTCCACCGGCGCCGCCAACGACCTGGCCGGCGCGACGGACCTGGCGACGAAGATGGTCCGGGAGTTCGGCCTGTCCGCTCAGCTCGGCCCGGTCGGCTACCCGGAGGGCGGCTCGGTGTTCCTCGGCGGCGGCGGTGGCGGCCTGTCCAGCCGGCCGTTCGCCGAGGCCACCCAGGCAGCGATCGACCAGGAGGTCAGCAAGCTGCTGCGGCAGGCCGAGGAACGCGCCATCGAGCTGCTCAAGGACCACCGGCCAGAGCTCGACTCACTGGTCACGCTCCTGCTGGAGAAGGAAACCGTGGACGGCTCCGACGTATACCGGCTGGCCGGCCGGCCGGACCGGAGCAGCGCATTGGCGGGCGCCGAGGTGTCACCTGCGAGTGACGTGAGTGATTGAACTGCCCGCATTGGATGCGGACACAGTCCGTAGCGGAAAGCTTGATTGTCACGCCCGAGATCGTAATCAAGTTAACGTGAGTTATTAAAGTGAGTGATTAGACAACAGTGTGATTACGGATCGGCCGCATCTTGCCGCATCGGCTAGACATTTCCGAGCAAATGGCGCCGACTACGGGGATAAGGGGAACCGTTTTGGATCGGACACCCGTAACCCGCGGAGGGCCGCCCATGGCACTACACAGCGCACAACGTTACATCCGCAGCAGGCGAGGCCGGTGGTTCAGCACAGTTGTGCTCACCGCGGCGGCGGCTCTGACCGCGGCCGGCTGCGCCGGCTCAGGCTCGTCGTCCTCGGCCCCGAAGACCGGCACGGTCAAAAGCGGCGGCCAGCTGACGTTCGCCCTCGACGAGGATGTGGCCGGCTTCAACCCGCTGCTGACGGGCGACACCGAGTTCGTCCTGCAGGAGATACTCAACCAGACGCTGCCTCAGGTGTTCACCATCAATAATCAGCTCAAGCCGCAGCTGAACACCGAGCTTGTCAGCAGCGCCACGGTAACGAACAACAACCCGCAGACGATCGTCTACAAGATCAACCCGAAGGCCGTCTGGTCGGACGGGACACCGATCAACGCGGACGACTTCATCTACAACTGGCAGTCGCAGAGCGGCAGCACCAAGTTCAAGGACGTGGGCGGCAAGACATACCTGCCGGCCAGCACGTCGGGGTACAGCAGCATCGCGTCGGTGACCGGCTCCGACAACGGCAAGACCGTGACCGTCGTGATGGCCCAGCCGTATGGCGACTGGCAGTCGCTGTTCAGCGTCACCAACCCGCTTATCCCCGCGCACATCGCGAAGACCGTCGGCTTCAACGCCGGCTTCCAGAACTTCGGCCCGGCGGTGCAGGTCTCCGGCGGCCCGTACATGATCCAGAGCTACACCAAGGGCGAAAGCCTGGTCGAAGTGCGCAACCCGCACTACTGGGGCCCGCCCGGCAAACTTAGCAAGATCCTTTACCGGTTCATCCTCAGTGACGCCCAGCAGCCGGCCGCGATCCAGAACAACGAAGCGAACATGGTCAACCCGGTGAGCGCTTCGATCCCGTACCTGGACAGCATTAAGAACATCCCCGGCTTCACCACCGACGTGATCCCTGGCCTGGAGTTCCAGCACATCGACTTCAACGAGGCGAACCCGTACCTGAAACTGGCCAGCGTCCGGCACGCCATCGCCTTCGGGACCAACCGGCAGCAGCTGATCAGCAAGCTGGTCAGCCCGCTCGATGTCAAACCCGCCGTCGGGCTGCTCAACAGCCACTTCTTCATGCCCGTCCAGCCGCAGTACAGCGACAACAGCGCTGGCGCCGGTGCGTACGACCCGGCGCAGGCCAAGACACTGCTCCAGCAGGCCGGCATGACGATGGGCTCGGACGGTTACTTCCACCCGAACTTCGGGCCGGAGAAGGGCCAGGACTTCAGCCTGACCATCTCCACCACCAGCGGCGTCGAGGTCCGGTCGGAGATCGAGCAGCTGCTCCAGGCGGACTATAAGCAAATCGGCGTCAAGCTGAACATCCACAACTACACCGCGGACGCGCTGTTCGGCACCGTGGGGCCGAAGAGCGAGTACGACATCATCGAGTTCGCCTGGGTGCTCTCGCCGTTCGCGTCCGCCAACCAGTCGATCTACTGCGACTTCAAGGACGCCGCCGACTGCGGGGACAACTGGAACAACTACAGCAACCCGCAGGTGACCTCGCTGATGAAGCAGGCAGTGGGCACCGTCGACCCGACCCAGTCCGCCGCGCTGTGGAACCAGGCGGACAAGCTCATGTGGAAGGACATGGTCACGCTGCCGCTCTACGAGCAGCCGCAGCTGTGGGGCTGGACGAGCAGTTACCTCAACATCGTGCCGAACGCCAGCAACGTCGGCATTACCTGGAACGCCCAGGCGTGGGGCGCGAAGTGAGGTGGCAAAGCCGGCCGTGGCGTGGCGGCGCTGAGCACATCGGTTAAGGCTCCGATCAGTGTCGAGTTACCTTATCCGGCGGATCGTGACCGGGCTTGTGGTATTGCTCGTGGTCAGCTTCCTGATGTTCGTCATCGTGTCCCTGTCCGGGGACCCGCTGGCGACATTGCGGGCGAACCCCAATACCAGCCCGGCCACGATCGCTGCCGCCAGGGCGCAGCTGCACCTGGACCAGCCGCTGCTGGAGCGCTACTGGACCTGGCTGTGGGGGTTGCTGCGCGGCAACTTCGGCACCAGCACCACCGGCCAGCCGGTGGGGTCGCAGCTGTGGCAGCGACTGCTGGTCACCCTGAAGCTGATCATTCCCGCGGTCATCTTGTCGGTGGCGCTCGGCGTCACCGTCGGGGTGGTCAGCGCGATCCGGCAGTACAAGCCCGTCGACCACGTGTCGACGGGCTTGGCCTACCTGTTCTTCTCCACCCCCGTTTTCGTCGTCGGGCTGCTGCTCAAGGACTTCCTGGCGGTGGACGTGAACAAGGCGGCGGGCAAGACGGTCCTGTACACCGTCGGCGAGGCCACCCCGGGGTACTCCGGAACCGCCTGGGGCGCGTTTACCGACGCGGTGCAGCATTCGGTGCTGCCGGTGGTCACCTTGACCCTGATCACGTACGCGACCTGGTCGCGTTACCAGCGATCGGCGATGCTGGACGTGCTCAACGCCGACTACATCCGGCTCGCGCGGGCGAAGGGGCTGACGCCGCGGCGGGTGCTGTTCGTGCACGCGCTGCGCAATGCGCTGATCCCGGTCATCACCGTGGTCGCGATCGACTTCGCCGGCCTGATCGGCGGGGCGGTGATCACCGAGATCGTCTTCAGCTGGGAGGGGATGGGGAAGTTCCTGCTGGATGCGCTGACCGGCACCGAATCCCCCGATGTTTACGTGGTCCAGGCGTGGCTGCTGATTACCGCCGCGGCCGTGGTCGCCTTCAACATCGTGGCTGATCTGATATACGCTCTCCTCGACCCGAGGATTCGTTATGCCTGAACCCGCTCCCGAGGCCCGCCGGGAAACGCAGGCCGCCCTTCCGCTGGCGACGCTCCCCGGCGCGTCGCAACCCGCACCGCCAGTCGGGCCGCCGCCCGGCGGCGCGACATCGCTCGCCGATGCCGAAGGGCCGGGTATCCAGGCCCGAAGCCAGCTGCGGATGGCGACCGAGCGATTCATCCGGCATCGCGTCGCGCTGATCGGCCTGTTCCTGTTCGTGGGCCTGGTGCTGTGGTCCACGGTGGGTCCGCTCTTCTGGAAGTACTCGTTCACGCAGGTCACCAACGACAACGCGGTCGGGCCGTCGGCGCAGCATCCGTTCGGCACCGACCTGATCGGCCACGACCTGTTCGCGCAAGTGATGACCGCCGAGGCGACGTCGGTCAAGACCGCGCTGGTGGTCGCGGTGATCGCGACCGCGCTCGGCACCCTGGTCGGCGCCACGGCCGGCTACTACGGCAAGTGGGTCGACATGGCGCTGATGCGGGTCACCGACCTGTTCCTCGCCGTCCCGCTGCTGGCGGTCCTGCTCGTGGTGGCCAACAAGCTGAGCAAGCAGGCGGGATCCTGGTTCTGGATCGCCATAATCCTGGCCGCGGTGCTGTGGACACCGCTGGCACGGCTTGTCCGGGGCGCGTTCCTGTCACTGCGCGAGCGGGAGTTCGTCGAGGCGGAGCGGGCCATCGGGGCCAGCGACGCGCGGATCATCGGCCGGCACATGATCCCGAACGCGATGGGCCCGATCACCGTCAACGCGACGCTGACCGTGGCGCTGGCGCTGCTGATCGAGGCAGCGCTATCCTTCCTCGGGCTCGGCATCCAGCCCCCGGAGGTGTCGCTGGGCTTGCTCGTCAACACCGGCCAGGACGCCGCATCCACGCTGCCCTGGCTGTTCTACTTCCCGGCGGGATTCCTGGTGCTGACCGTGCTGTCGGTGAACTTCATCGGTGACGGGCTGCGGGATGCGCTCGACCCGACTCAGCGCGGTAGCCGGTGACCGGCCCGCTGCTGGAGGTGTCGGATCTTTCCGTCACGTTCAGTACCCGAGATGGCGATGTTCGCGCGGTCCGGGACCTGTCGTTCGACCTGAACCCCGGCGAGACGCTGGGCATCGTGGGCGAGTCCGGCTCGGGCAAGTCGACGGTCGCGCTGGCCATCCTGGGCCTGCTGCCGAAGAACGCCCGCGTCGGCGGGTCGGCCAAGAGCCAGCAGAAGGAACTGCTCGGCCAGTCCGAACGCACCCTCGCCACCATCCGCGGCGGCACGATCGCCTACATCCCGCAGGATCCGCTCAGCTCGCTGAACCCCGCGTTCCCGGTCGGCTGGCAGATAGCCGAGGCGATCTGGACCCGCGGTAAGGTGCCGAAGGAACCCGCGCGCCGCCGCGCTGTGGAACTGCTCGACGCGGTCGGCATCCCGCGCGCGGCGGAGCAGGCGGGCCGGTACCCGCACGAGTTCTCCGGCGGGATGCGGCAGCGGGTCGTGATCGCGATGGCGATGGCCAACGACCCCGACGTGATGATCGCCGACGAGCCCACGACGGCGCTTGACGTCACGATCCAGGCGCAGGTGCTGGAGGCGTTGCGGGCGGCCCGCGAGCAAACCCACGCGTCACTGATCCTGATCACCCATGACCTCGGCGTCGTCGCGGGCATGGCGGACCGGATCATGGTCATGTACGCCGGCAAACCGGTGGAAACAGGGACCGCTGACGAGATCTTCTACCGCTCCCGGATGCCGTACACGCTCGGCCTGCTCGGTTCGCTGCCCCGGCTGGACGTGGACAGCAGCGAGCCGCTGCGCCCGATTCCTGGGTCGCCCCCGTCGCTGATCGGCATGCCATCAGGCTGTCCGTTCACGCCGCGCTGCCCGGTGGCCTATGACCTTTGCAGGGAAGAAGAACCCGCCCTGCTCACGCTGTCGGAGGGCCACGGCTCCGCCTGCCACCGGGCGGCTGAGCTGCAGGCAGGTGCGCCGCTGTTCGCCCCCACCGCGGTGGATGCTGATTTTGATGCGGAACGGCCGGTGGTAGCACTGCCCGTACCCCCGTCTTCCGCCAACGGCCATCCGATCGTGGGGGTGACCGATCTGGTCACGCATTTCCCGATCATGGGCGGCCGGCTGGTGCGGCACGCGGTGGGGCAGGCGCACGCGGTCTGCGGCGTGTCGCTGGAGTTGCGGGAGCGGGAGACGCTCGGCCTGGTCGGCGAGTCCGGCTGCGGGAAGTCCACCACCGCGCGGTCGATCTTGCAGCTGATCAAGCCGACGTCGGGTTCGGTCCGGTTCGAGAGCGAGGAACTGACCACGCGGAGCAGGCGTCAGATGCGACCGCTCCGCCAGCACTTGCAGGTGGTGTTCCAGGACCCGTTCGCGTCCCTGGATCCGCGCATGCCGGTCGGCGAGATCGTCGCCGAACCGCTGCACGTGCACGACCGCTGGGACCGCGCCGCGGGCCCGGGCCGGGTCGACGAGTTGTTCCGGCTGGTGGGCCTCAACCCGGAACACCGCAACCGGTACCCGCACGAGTTCTCCGGCGGGCAGCGGCAGCGGGTCGGTATCGCCCGTGCGCTCGCCCTTGAGCCGAAGGTCCTGGTGCTCGACGAGCCGGTCTCCGCGCTCGACGTCTCGATCCAGGCCGGCGTGGTGAACCTGCTCGAGGATCTCCAGGACCGCCTGGGCCTGTCCTATCTGCTCATCGCCCACGACCTGTCGGTGATCCGGCACATCTCGGACCGGGTCGCGGTCATGTACCTGGGCAAGATAGTGGAGACCGGTACCAGGTCCCAGGTGTACGACGCGCCGTCACACCCGTATACTCAGGCGCTGCTGTCCGCGGTGCCGGTGCCCGACCCCGAGGTGGAGCGCCGTCGCAGGCGGATCCTGCTCACTGGTGACGTGCCGAGCGCGGCCGCGCCGCCGTCTGGCTGCCGGTTCCGCACCCGCTGCTGGAAGGCCCAGTCGATCTGTGCCGAGGAGGAGCCGGAGCTGACCGACCGCGGCCAGGGCCACCCGGTGGCGTGTCACTTCGCCGAGATCGTCCCCGTCCTTCCCGGAGCCGCCACCGCCTAGCCTGTATCGCGGAGGTGGGCCCGTGAGGTTCAGTGAGGTAAGTGCCGTCGTGCCGTCCGGTCCTGGTGGTCCGGGCGGTCCGGGCGGCTACACGGCGGAGGTCGACGCGCAGTGGACGATCGCCGGAAAGCCGAACGGCGGTTACCTGCTCGCCATGCTCGGCCGGGCCGCCGCTGGGGTGGCGGCGCATCCGGACGTGCTCACGGCCAGCGCCTGCTACCTGCGCGCGCCCGAGCCCGGCCCGGTCGCGATCGAGGCCGAGGTGCTGCGCGAGGGCCGCTCCGCCACCCAGGTCACCGCGCGGATGAGCCAGGAGTCGCGGATGTGCGTGGCCGCGCTGCTCACCCTGGGCCGGCTCGACCCGGACGCGAAGCCGTACTGGCAGGCCGGCCTGCCCGAGGCGCCATCGGTGCCCCGGGAGCGGTGCGTCCGCCTGCCCGTGCCGCGGGGGGCTCCGGGGGGTCGTCCCCCCGTATCGCAGCCGTTCCCCGTCGCGATCATGCGGCAGATCGAGGTGCGCCTCGAGCCGGAGACGCTCCGGTTCGCCGACGGCCGCCCGTCCGGGCGCGGCGAGCTGCGCGGCTGGCTGTCCCTACCGGACGACGAGCCGTTCGACCCGGTCTCGCTGCTGTTCGCGCTCGACGCGTTCCCGCCCGCCACCTTCGACATCGCGATGTCCGGCTGGGTCCCGACGCTCGAGTTCACCGCCTACATACGAGCGGTTCCCGCGCCCGGCCCGGTCCGCGTCCTGCACCGCGCCCAGCTGATCCAGGACCACCGTGTCGACGAGGCCTGCTTCGTCTGGGACAGCGCCGGCCACCTCGTCGCCCAAAGCACCCAGCTAGCCGCCATCCGCCTAACCTAGCCCGCCCCCGCAAGCCCCCGCCCCCGCCCCCGCCCGCGCCCGCCGCCCAGGCG
>DASRFJ010000160.1:0-48156 GCA_035651595.1 Streptosporangiaceae bacterium
CGACGACGCGAACCGGCACCTGTTCACGGCGGCGGAGCTGGCGAGCATCGACCGGATCGTCCCGTGGACCCGGCTGGTCCGGCCCGGCCCGGTGACGACCCCCGATGGCAGCAGGGCCGACCTGCTCGACTACGCGATGGCTCAGCAAAACGAGCTCGTGCTCAAGCCGAGCCTGGGCCGGGAGGGCATCGGGGTGGTACTCGGCTGGGAGCAGAGCCCCGAGCAATGGCGCATGCTGATCACCAGCGTCGCCGACCCCTGGTACGTCATCCAGCAGCGGGTCCGGCCCGAGCTGGAGCTCTTTCCCGACGAGGACGGTGAGCTGATCCCGTGGATTCCCGTCTGGGGACTGTTCACCGGTTCGCCCGGCTACGGGGGAATATACGTACGAGCCGTCATCGACAGCGGCACAGGCATCATCAACCAGGCCCTCGGCGCATTCGCCGGCTGCTGCCTGTCCCCCGGCCCGCCTTAGCCGGACGGCCAATTGCGTGCGCGCAGCCTGTGCCTGGAGTGCACTGTGCGACTACCGGGATAGGAGCGCACCGGCAGTCCCGTCAGCGACGTGGAAGATTACCCCGTTGTGGTGGATCGACCCTCGTAACCAGGGGTCCCGTTACCACGAAGGGGAAATCCGCCACGTTAACCGACGCCGATCGAGCCCGCCGCAGACCTCCTTCGCTGCCGCGGCAAGATCACCATAACCGGGCGTCTTTCACCGTCAGCGAAGAAATACAAACAAATCGGCCGCGATCACGCACAGTTTCACACTAATCATCCTTTACCGATGTCGTTTTCTGTGGTTATGCTCCGCTCGTGCCCGGTATGTACGGCAAAGGTCCGTCGCGCCGGTGGCCGGTCCCTTCCACCCCCAAGGAGCAGGCATGCGCACACGCCTGATATTGCCGGTAGCCATCATCCTCACGGCGGCGGCCACGGCAGCGGCCACGGCGGCGGCGGCCACGACCGCGGCCAGCACCGCCAATGCCGCCAGCGCTCACCAAGCCGCCACCCGCGGCGCGAGCGGCGGCCCGGCCGCCAGTTCACCGGCGGTCTTCGATTCCCGGGCGCACAGCGCGCCATTGACCCGGACGACGTCCCAGAGCACCGCGATCGCCGGCCTGGTCGCCGCGATCGGAAGCAACGCTCGCGTGACCTATGACCCCTTGTTCGGCACGCCGCGCGAACTGCTGAACTACGGCGGCTACCTCACCCGCCCGGCCGGCGGCACCCCGGTCAGCATCGCCCGCGGCTGGATCGCCGCCAACCGCGCCGCGTTCGGGCTGACCGCGGACGACGTGCAGGCGCTGGCCGTGTCGCGCGACTACACGAACCCGACCAGCGGTTCCCACGTGATCACGTTCACGCAGCTGTTCGGTGGGTTCCCGGCCGTGTTCGGTGGCAGGCTGAACGTGGCCGTCACCAGTTCCGGTCGCGTCCTCAGCTTCACCGGTGACGCCCGGCCGTCGGCGAGCCTGGCCGCGCAACCCGCGCTGAGCATGAGCAGCGCGGTGACGGCGGTGGCGAGCAGCCAGGCACCCAAGGCCGCCTACCGCGCCTCGGTTACCGGCACGTCCGGGATCTGGACGCAGTTCGCGCCGGGCCCGTTCGGCGTGCCGCAGTACGCAAGGGCGGCCGCGTTCCCGACCGCGCAGGGCGTCAGGCCGGCCTACGAGGTGATCTTCACCGACTCGGCCAGCGACATGATCGACGCCGCGGTCGACGCGGTGACCGGCCAGATCCTCTACAGCCAGTCGCTGACCGCCAGCTACGTGGACAACTCGCCGGACGACAGCCCGGCGACCGCCGCCGCGAGCGGCAGCCAGCAGCCCAGCGCCACCTCCGGCACGGCCGCCAAGAAGACCGGCCCGGAAGGACTGGCGTTCCCCTACTACCCGGGCGCGCCAGCCGCGCCGAACCAGGTGGCGGAGCCGTTCACCGGTGATCCCACCGCCTCGCCCTCCGGCTGGCTGAACCCGGCCGTCAACGGCTTCTTCACCACCCAGGGCAACAACGTCGACGATCACGAGAACTGGCTGGCGACCCGGCCGGAAGCGAACCCGTTCCGCCCGGTGTCGGCCAACGGCCAGTTCCTGTTCCCGTTCCAGGACAACTGGGGCCGCAACAACTGCGCCGGCACGTCGTATGAGCAGGACGTGGCGCAGGCCACCACCAACCTCTTCTACCAGCACAACCGGATCCACGACGAGTACTACGGCTACGGCTTCACCGAGGCGGCCGGCAACTTCCAGAACGACGACTTCGGCCGCGGCGGCGTCGGTAACGACGCCGTGCAGGGCGACGTCCAGGCCGGCATCCAGGCGAGCACGCCGCAACTCGACAACGCGAACTTCAGCACCCCGCCGGATGGTCTGCCGGGCATCACCAACATGTTCCTGTGGGAGCCCATCCCCGGCGCGTTCCTCGCCCCGTGCGTCGACGGCGACAACGACGTCAGCGTGATCCAGCACGAGTACACGCACGGCATGAGCACCCGCATGGTGGGTGGCGGCGAGGCACTCGGCGGCGAGCAGGCCGGCGCCATGGGTGAGGGCTGGAGCGACTTCTACGCCCTGAACCACCTGTTCGACGCGGGCCTGGAGACCCAGCCGATCGAGGGCATCTACGTGACGGGCAACGCCCAGCGCGGCATCCGCAACTACAACTACGCCGGCAGCCCGCTGAACTACGGCGACCTGGGCTACGACATCGTGGGCAACGAGGTTCACGCCGACGGCGAGATCTGGACCGCCACGCTCTGGCAGCTCCGGCAGGGCCTGCTCACGAAGTACGGCACCAAGGCCGGTGAGAAGCGCACCGCGCTGCTCATCACCACCGCGCTGGCCGACACCGCGCCGAACCCCAGCATGCTCGACGCGCGCGACGGCATCCTCACCGCCGACCAGGACCTCTACAGCGGAAAGGACACCGAGCTCATCTGGACGACGTTCGCCAACCGGGGCATGGGCTCCGGAGCCGGCAGCATCGGCAGCACCGACCCCGATCCTGACCCCGGCTTCGCCAGCCCTAACACCCACGACAACGGGCGGCTGACCGTCACCACAACGGACCCGGCTGGCCACGCGGTGACCGGCGTCAACGTGTTCATCGGCGACTATGAGGCGCGCGTCACCCCCGCCGCCATCACCGCCGGGCGCGCCGGGACCGGAGCGGTCAACATGGTTCCCGGTACCTACGACGTGACGCTCCAGGCACCTGGCTGGGGTTCGCGCACGATCACCGGGATCCAGATCACGGCCGGCGCCACCACAGCCGAGGCGGTGACCCTGCAACCGAACCTCGCCTCCGCCACCAACGGCGCCACGATCGCGGCGTCCTCCGGCAACGACGGCAAGAACGCCACGGCCAACCTGATCGACGACACCCAGGCGACATCGTGGGGAAACACCCCCACCACCACAGCGCAGAGCCAGAGCGGCTCGGTGACGGTGGCGCTGTCTCCCACGCTGGACACCGCCAGCACCACGGTCAGCTCGATCGAGGTCGGCGCCTTCCCAGGCATCGGGCTGCCGAGGTTCGGCGCGGCCAAGGACTACACCATCGAGGTGTCAGATGACGGCACCACCTGGACGACGGTCGCCACCGGGACGGTGCACACCGACCCGCCACGGCCCGTCGCGCCCGAGCTGAACTACCAGACGATCAAGCTGGCCACCCCGGTCCACGCGAACTTCGTCCGGCTCGACATCACCAGCACCCAAGGCCCGGTCACCGAGCTGAGCGTCGGTGAGCTCCAGGTTTTCGCCGGGACTCCATGATTAATTCCTGACGGCTGGGCTGGCTTCCGCCGAGGAGTGCCAGCCCAGCCTGGTGGCCGTTTCGTTCAATACCAGACCGCGCGAAGCCAGGTTGACTTGATGAGTCAGCGCAACCGAAGAAAGGGCAGTCATGTTCCTCGGACTCCGCACGGTGATCTATCCCGCCCCTGACCTCGCCGCGAGCAAGGCCTGGTGGGCCGAAGTGCTGGGCATTCAGCCTTACTTCGACGAGGCGTTCTACGTCGGGTTCAATCCGGGCGGCTATGAACTCGGCCTCAACCCGGGCGCCGACCCGTCGGCCGGACCGCGCACCTACTGGGGTGTGCGCGACATCGAGGCGGCCGCAAAGCATACGGCCGCAGCCGGCGCGGTTGTCGTCGAGGGGATCCAGGATGTGGGGGAAGGCATCAAGCTCGCCGCGTTCCGCAGTCCGATCGGCGACGTGGTGGGCCTGATCGAGAACCCCGCGTTCGAGATCCAGCCCGCGCCGGTCACGGAAAGCGACGGTCCCGGCCGCTGAGCCGCGTCCGCGCGGCGGCCCCCGCGTCCGCGCGGCGGCCCCCGCGCCTGGATCGTTGGCGGCCGGGCCGCCCACCCCATATCGGATATCTGCCCATATTCCGGGCGTGCCGCCAAGCCCACCAGATTATTGCGGACACTTACCCCCCCGGATCGGGGGGGTAACTGTCCGCAATCTTTAGGGTTCTCGTCGAAGCCTTGCTCGATGGCGTAGCGGGTCAGTTCAACCCGGTTGTGCAGTTGCAGCTTGCCGAGTGTGTTCTGGACGTGGTTCTGCACGGTCCGGTGCGACACGACGAGCCGTTCCGCGATCTGTTTGTACGACAGGCCTTTGGCGACCAGGCGCAGCACCTCGGTTTCCCGTCCGGTGAGGCGGGGCGTGTCGTCGGGCGGGGCGGATACGGCGGCCAGCCGCCGGTACTCCCCGAGCACTATGCCCGCCAGCCCGACCGTGAACACCGGATCGCCCGCGGCGGTGCGTGCCACCGCCTCGATGAGCTGCGCGGGCTTCGCGGATTTGACCACGTATCCGATGGCGCCGGCTTTCAGCGCGTCGAGTACGTCCTGCTGCTCCCCGCTGGCCGACAGCATCAGCACGCGAACCGCCGGATCGACGGCGAGCAGTCTGCGAACGACCTCCACGCCGGACAGATCCGGTAGCTGGAGGTCGAGAACGACGACGTCGGGCCGGGCGGCCGGCGCCACGCGGATCGCTTGCGCTCCCTCGCCCACCACCGCCGTCACGGCGTATCCCGCCTCGGCAAGGTCCCGGGCCACCGCGTCCCTGAAGATGGGATGGTCGTCCACCACCATCACCCGCACCGTCACGGTCGGGTCCGAAGCACGCGGGGTACCCAGAACTCCACCTCGGTACCCGCCCCCGGCCGGCTGTGGATGGTCGTCGTGCCGCCGCAGTCGGCGATCCGTCCCCGCATCGACTGGGCTATCCCCAGCCGCCCCGCCTTGGCGGCCTCCGCCGGGCGCTCCGGCGGGAATCCGATGCCGTTGTCGCGGACCGTGACACGGACGCCGTCCCGTTCATCTTCCAGGAATATCCAGGCCTGAGCATCGGTGCCGGCGTGCTTGCGCACGTTGTCCACCGCGGCGCGCACCGCGGCAACCACCTCCGCCGTGATGCCGGACGGCAACGTCACGGCATGTGCGGGGGTGGCGACCTCGACGGCGGGCCCGGTCAGCGCCCGCAGCGGCGCACACAGGTCTTCGCCCTCGTCGGCGTCGGCGCTCCCGGTGCCGGCCAGCAGGCCGCGCAGCGCTACTTCCTGTTCGCCGGCGAGCGCGGCCAGCTCGCTGCCCCGGCCGCCCAGATCGGAGCCTTGCCGTTGCACCAGCGCGAGCACCTGGAGCACGCCGTCGTGGATCGAGCGGCCCAGCCGGTCACGCTCGGCGATGGCCGCTTCGCGCCTGATCTGCTCGGCGTGCTTGCGCTCCGCACGTCGTGCGGCCAGCAGCTGGGCGAAGCCCAGGCCGCCCACGGCCGCGCCGGCCACCAGCAGCAGGATGGCCGACGTGGTCAGCGGGTTGAGGAACGAGGGCAGCGGTTCGCCATCGCTCAGGTCGGTCACTTCGATGACCTGCAGTCCGCCCACCACGAGGGTTCCCGCCAGCGGGCCCAGCACAGCCGGCAGCGAGCCGCGGGTGCCCAGCATCGGGGCGGTGGCACCGACGACCGCACCACCGGCGGCGGCGCACACGACGAGGATCAGCACCGACGGGATCACGACGTGCGGGTCCTCCAGCTTGTCGGGGCTGGTGGTCGCGCCGTACTCGATGAACAGGGCCATCGCGCCGAGTACCGTGAGCGTGGCGGCCAGCGGGACGCGCAACCGGCTGCCCGCTATGGCGGCGCCGAGCGCGGCTCCCGCCAGCGCCGCCAGCCAGCGCAGCGGATCGCGGTTTTGGAGTGCCGTAACCGTGAGGACGACCGGCGCCATCACGGCCACCTGGGCCACCGCGGCGGTCAGCGCCCCGGCAAGCGGCCACAGGCCAGCGAGGGCCGCGAGCACGGTCACGGCCACCAGGGTGATCGCACCGATCACCGCCGTCTGCGCCACGCCGTGCCGGTAGAGCTGGTCCCAGGTGACCCCGAGCAGATCGGCCAGGCGCTGGGTGGTGAGAAATGCCAGCGGGATCGTCACGGCGGCCGCCAGCGTGCCGGCCATGACAAGGCGGGCGCGCTGCCACGATCGGTTGCCGGCGGGACCGTTGGCGGCCGGGTCGCCCCGCCGGTAAAGCCACACCGCCGGAGCGAGCCCGGCGAGGCCCGCCCCGAGCAGCGCGGTGTGCCAGGAAGCCGGGTTGTGCGGCGGGAACTGCGGGTTGAGCCCGTCCGCCGCCGCGGAGCCGACCAAGCGGGATCCCAGCGTCAGCGCCGCGACGGCCGCGCCCCAGCCCACCGACGTGCGGATCAGTCCCTGGGCGCAGGCCAGCAGCGCAACGACCGCGAGGGCGTACCCGGCCGACGGCAGTATCAGAAAGCCCCACGGGTAGGCGGCGTATACGTTCAGTTCGGCCATGACGCCTGGCACGGCCATCAGCGCGGCCGCCGCGAGCAGGTACGGCCACCAACGCAGCAACCACAGCCCGAGCGCCGTCGCGGCCACCGGCGCCACCAGGAACATCCACTCTTGCAGGCTCGAAGGACTGCTGGCGCCTTTATTGAACGGCGGGTTGAGGAACTGCGGCAGCCACGCGATGTCCGGGGACGACGTGGCCACGACCAGGAAAAGGCAGCCGGCCATGCCAGCCAGCACGACCGGCAACCGCCGCGGGGCCGGCCTGGCGTCAGGAGCGGCCGGGTGCGGGGCGGTCGGTGCGCTCATGCCCGTGATGATGCCGGATCGTCGCGGGCTTCGTACGTATCTGGCGCAATCGACGCGCCCGGGTGCGAAAGGCGCGGCGGCCGCCCGCCCGGCCAGTATTCGAAATGCCACCATTCGTTGTCATAGACCCGGTACAGATGGTGCCGCGACCCGTATCGTTCCAGCCATCGCGCGCCCTCGACCGGCCGCACGTCCAACGCGGTGCCGGCCACGTGGCGCGACGCGTGCGGTGGCAGCGCCCGCTTCATCGCGAGTCCGGGCGAGCCAGCGCGGCGCACCGCATCGGCGAACAGCCCGGCCTGGACGTGCGCGTCGCGGTACCCGTCAGTGAGTCCGATCAGCTCGCCGTGACGCCACAAAGCCTCGGCACGCGCGGCCTCGAACGCCGCCCGGGTGGCCGGGGTCAGCCCGGCCAGGTTCTCGGCCGGGAATCGTGCCGCGAGCGCCCACCGGCAGGCGACATGCCGCGCGCGGTGCGGCGCGACCACGAAGGCCGGCGGCAGCAATGCGACCGAAAGCAGCCGCGTGGCCAGGCGATAGAGACGATCGCGGCGGCGCGTCGTCCGGCTCAGGCACAACGTCGATAGCGGAAGCATGCGAACAAGTTCGCATGCACATCGGGTCCCCGGCCTGAGTGCGCGTACTCATCCCGGTGAGCCGGGCCACTCAGTGATGGCCGCCACCATGACCGCCGCTCCCGGCGTGCTGCGCGGCATCGGTCGCGGCACTGGTCGCGGCGTCAATGGACGCGCTGATCGCCGCGTCGGTAGCCGCCGCGATCGCGGCGCGGTCAGCAGAGCCGGGATACTGGAGCCGAGCCAGGCCGATCGCGCTGGCCAGCCCGGCGAGCGCGGCCTGCTCCGCACTGACCCCACCCGAACCGTACGCGATCGCGTCCAGCCTGGCCTTCGCCTGCGCCAGCCGCCCGGCATCGGCAACGATCCAGCGATCGACGGGAATGAGCCCCAGCGCTTTGCGCCGTTCCAGCCGGATGGTCCCGGCCGCGACGAGCCGGTCCAGATACCGCTTGGTCAGGCCGGCGCGGTTGCGAGCCACCCAGTTCTTGGCGGTCGGTGGCCGCCCGCGGCCCCGCATGCTCGCCAGCGCGTCGTCAAGCAGCGCGTCGCCGGTCGGCGCCGGGTCCAGAACCACGATCCTGCCGCGCTCGATATCGACCCGGCGCATCGCTGCCAGCCGGATCAGCTCCGCGCCGGACAGGCCGAACCGTAGTTTCGCCGCCACGCCGATCGTCCCGTTCGCACGGATCCCGAGCAGCACCAGATCCTCGCCCACCGTCTCCATGCCCGCGACGGTAGCGTGCTGGCTCCCTGGCCGTCCACGGCCACGTGCCAGGACACTAGGCTTGCGGCACGGACAGGGAGGTGCGTCATGGCCCGTCGGGCAACTGCCGTGTTCGCGGCCCTCGCGGCCGCCGACGTGCTCCTGGCGGCGACCGGGCACCACCGGCCGCGCCGCCTGACCAAGCCGCTGTTGATGCCGGTGCTGATGGCGGGGCGCGACCGTCCGGTGCAACGGGCACTGGCCTTCGGCGGCGCCGGCGACGTGGCCCTGCTCGGCAGCAGTCAGGCCGCGTTCACCGCGGGGCTGGCCAGTTTCCTGGCCGGTCACGTGGCCTGGATCATCGCCTTGCGCAAGCGTCCCGGTGGCGGCTGCCTGCGCGCCCGGCCCGCCCTCGCCGCACCGCACGTGGCCGCGTTCGGCGCGCTGAACGCCTACCTGTGGAACCGCACCGGCGATGACCGCATCCCGGTCCTCGCCTACAGCACCGCGCTGCTGGCGATGTCCCTGGTGGCGCTGGATTCCGGCTCGCCCAGAACGGCCGCGGGCGGCGCGCTGTTCCTGGCCTCGGACGCCCTGCTCGCAGTGGAGAAGTTCGGTGGCCTGCACGTGCCCGCGCACGAGGGCCTGGTAATGTCGACCTACCTCAGCGCCCAGGCGCTGCTCGCCGGGTAAACACGCTCGCACGCGGTGGTGCGGGGAGCGAAGCGACCTGTCGTTAGGAGCCTTCGATAAGCTCGGTCGCCGTGCCCTATGTGCAGCTTCCCGCCGTGAATACCTACTTCGAGCAGGCCGGATCCGGGCCCGCGGTGGTGCTGTTGCACGGCGGCTTGTTCGGTGCCGAGTCCTGGTTCGCGCAGCGCGACGCGCTGGCCGCCGAGTTCGAGGTCTACCTGCCCGAGCGTCGTGGGCACGCGCATACGCCCGATGTCGCTGGCCCGCTCACCTACCAGGCCATGGCCGACGACACGGTGGCTTTCCTCGAGGCCGTGGTGCCGGGCCCGGCTCACCTGGTCGGCTGGAGCGACGGCGCGGTGGTCGGGGCACTGGTCGCGGCCCAGCGACCTGATCTGGTGAACCGGCTGGTCTTGATCGGCCAGTACTTCAACCCCAGCGGCCAGGTGCCGGATGGACTGGTGGAGCTGATGTCGTCGCAGTGGCGGGAGGCGCCCCCGGCGTTCCTGCACGAGCACTACGACCGGGTCTCGCCGGACGGGCCCGAGCACTATCCGGTCTTCCTGGGCAAGATGCTCGACATGGTTGCCAGGGAGCCGGACATCCCGCTATCCGCGCTGGCCGCCATCTCCGCCCAGACGCTGATCCTCCAGGGCGACAAGGACGAGGTCCTGATCGGGCACAGCGCCGACGTGGCCGCCGCGATCCCGGGCGCCCGGCTGGCCGTGCTGCCCGGCACGCACGCGCTGCCGGTGGAGAGCCCGGATCTGGTCAACCAGCTGCTCATCACGTTCCTGCGGGACGGCCCGCCCGGCGCGGCCTGGGATCCCCGCGGCCCAGGCTAAGCCGTGTCGGCCAGGTGAGAGCGGCTACTGTGTCGGCTGCCCGCAATGCTCCGGTTTGTTCCAGTATGGCCTTGCCGTTCGACTGTCTGCGCGGGCTCCGGGAGGCGTCCGAAAAAGATTGCGGACACTTACCCCCCCAATCCGGGGGGGTAAGTGTCCGCAATAATCCGGCCCGACGTCGACCTGCCCGGAAATAAGGCCAAATATCCGGATACGGGGCGCGGGCTGGCCGGCGCGCCGCACCTCACCGCCCGTCGCCGGGCGCGGGCTGCCGCCGCGGGTGGGGCGCCTGCCGTGCCCCTCCGGCGCGCCGCGCGCCGGCCGCGGCGTCAGTCGTTGAGTGCCGGGCTGGTGACCTTCCATGCGCCGGTCCCCGGTGCGGCGCCGAGGGGCACCGCGCGGAGCACCACCGGTCCGGTCTGGGCGGGATCGGCGGGCTGGAGCACTACGCCAGGCGCCGCCTCGCTGCGGACCAGGAACAGATTGGGTCCGACGGCGGGGGTGACGGGCCTGAGCAGCCACTTCTGGCGGGCGACCGCCTCCGGGTCGATGACAACCCCGGCAGCGGTGAAGCCGGGCACGAACTTGACATCCTGGACGACGGTCGGCGATATCGGCCGCGGGGGCGTGGCCGCCGCAGCGGGCGCGATCGTCGGTACCTGAACGGTCAGGTACAGGTTGCTCACGTTGCTGCGGATGTACCAGAACCCGTTGCCCGCGTCCTCGAAGGAGAAGTCCTGCGCCGCCGAGCCGTCGGCGGGCAGCTGCCACAGCGCGGCGCCGGGCGCGGGATTGGCGTCCTTGACGCTGAGCAGTTGCTGGGACGCGCCGAACTGGAAGTTGTAGCGCAGGAACGGCAGGAACTGGGACTGCCGCTTGGTGTTCCCGACGACCTCGGACAGGTCGTTGGCCGCGGCGTACCGCGCGCCGAGGTACGGCGGGTTCGCGCTCATGAAGCGACGCGCGATCGTCCGCAGGATCGAGGTGTGGTCGAAGTGCAGGTCACCTCGCTGTTTCGGGTTGGCAGGAACGGGCGCCGAGTCGCTGCCGAACACCGCGCCCGCGGCGACCCACGGCGAGATGACGAATGCCGGGACCCGCACGCCATGGGTCTCGATCGGCAGCTCGGGGGAGACCTTCTCCGCCGCCGACGGCGGCACGTGGTCGTAGAACCCGCCGTGCTCGTCGTAGACGACGAGCAGCAGCGTGGAATCCCACGCCGGGCTGGCGACCACCGCCTCGACCACCCGCCGGACGAACGCCTGGCCGTCCTTGACGTCCGCCGGCGCCCCGTCGGCGTTGGCGTTGGGCGGCAGCTCGATGTAGTGCGGGTCGATGAACGACACGCTCGGCAGGGTCCCGGCCTTCGCGAGGGCGAAGAAGCCGCGGTTGGGGTCGTTCAGGTCGACGATGTGCTCGTCGTCGAACGTGTGGTTCGCGAAGAACCTGAGGAAGCAGTAGCCCTGTTCGAAGTAGTTCCACGAGACCGGCTGGCCGGTGTCGGAGAAGGCGGGATCGGACAGGTAGTCGAAGATCGTCTTGGTGAAGACCGGCCGGAGCGGGCTGGAATTGTCGAACTCCCAGAACCCTCGCGGGTCGAGGTTCAGCCGCCCGGTCAGCTCGGTGAAGCGGTTGCAGAACGTCGGGCCCGGGTGGCCGGCGAACCACCGGTGCCCGATGGTGAAGTCGCGGACCAGCGAGTCATAGGTCGGGACGGTGCTCGCGGTCTGGTGGCCCATGATCTGGCCGGCGATCGCGGCGCCATTCTCGGCCGCGTATTCGCGCACGAACCCGTCCATCAGGCCGCCGTTGATCGCCCGGTGCACCGGCTCGAACCCATGCGGCGGGTCGGGCGAGAAGAACGTGTCGCTGACCGCGGTGGTCGGAAAACTCGTGCCGCGGAACGTGTTGGACTCGGTGCCTGTCAGCCCGTCGACGTCCGTGCGCCCGGCACCGCCTTGTGCGGCGGGCAGGCTGAGATAACCAAGCATATGATCGAACGACCTATTCTCCATGGTCAGCACCACGATGTGGTCTATGTGGGAGAGCGTGCCGGGTGCGAAGTTCCAGGCCGGGTTGGGATTCTGCTTGGTCGGCCAGTCCGCTGGGGTAGGCGGGACGAACACGTTCTCCGGCACCGAGTGCGTGATCACGATCTCGTCGTTCGTGGCATCCCCGTGCAGGTCGAAGATCTCGATGTTGTGGCCGTCGATGTCGACGTCGTCATCGGAGACGCCGCCGGCCAGCCACGAGGTCAGCGTGGAGTTGATGCTGTCCCGCGGCGTCCGCCCGGTGAAGTGATCCTGGGTGCGCAACTGGTCGAAGATGTTGTCGCGCAGGCCCTCGCGGATGAAGCTGCCCGGATCGGTAATCTCCGACGTCACGAGGTGCACGTGGATGAGCTCGTCGAGGAAGACCTCGCGCGGGGTCTCCGCGGTGGTGAAGTCGACGGGCTGGCCGAGCATCGTGCCGGTGTAGTGGAACAGCGTGTTCCCGGCGGCGTCCTGGCCGACCGGCTTGGCGGTGTTGCTGAGGTTGTCGAGTTCGGTCATCCAGTTGAACGCGTCGATGACGGTGCGGCCGTCGGTCGTCAGCACGCCGAGTGAGAGCTTCAGCGTGAGCGAGAAGTCGGTGAAGTCGACGTCGGCGAGCCCTTGGGCTTCCTCCGGACCCAGTGTCTCGAAGTGAACGACGAGGCTGAACACCGGTGGCTGCACCGAGTCGACGCTCACGCTGAGGTTGTCGCTGTTGACGTCGACGAAATAAATGGTGTTGGTGAGCCCGTGGAAAACCGACAGCTGCCCGAGGCTGGTCGGGCTGCTTGCGTACGTGATGCCGCCGTGCACGGCGGCGATCGAGCGGACGTCGATATAGCTTTCCGGGAACGCCTCGTCGTTGTAGATCCCGGCATTGTGCAGCCGGATCTTGCGCAGCGGCGGCAGCGGCGGGGTCGTGCTGGTGTCGGGACCGTTTCTCGTGTTGATGAACTCGTCCAGCTTGCGGCGCACCAGCCCCATCGGGATGTGCTTGGTCTGGACGGACTGGTCCGGGTTGAGCGTCAGCGGAGCCGCGGGCCTGGCCGCCACCGCGGGGAACGCCGGGCCCTGGTACACCCCGACGTGCTTGGTGTGGTCCTGGTCCAGGATGACGCCGCTGGTCGAGGTGACGTAGAAGACGCTTTTCTGCGCGAAGTCGTTCGGGTCGGCGAACTCGAAGGTCACCCGGTAGTCGAAGATCCAGGTGTCGTCGCCGTTCGGCGCGATCGTGATGACGATCTCAGGCAGCACCATGTCGGCGAGCAGTATCTCGCCCAAGGTGAGCGTGCCGTCGGACGACGGCCAGCGGATCGTGTGCACCGCGCCTTTGTCCACGAACTCCACGCCGGGGAGCAGGTTCGTGCCGGACGCGATCACGGTGCTGGACGTGGCGTTCAGCCGGTTGACGATCTCGATGTTCAGCTTGGTGTCAAAGTCCCGGTTGTCGTCGTGGGTGAAGAAGTCGACGGCCACCGACTTGAGTGCCGACTTGGTGAGGGGCTTGGCCGGGACGGGCACCGGCACCAGCGGGTTTTCCGAGCAGATCCCCGAATAGTTCCTGTTGTCCTGGTCCAGCGTGATCCCTGGCAGCCCGCCGTCGGTGCTGGATGAATACGAAATGCTCGATCCGTCGTCGAAGCTGAGCGCGAGCGTGAAGTCGAACCGCCAGGTGTCGTTGCCGTGGGTCAGGATGTGGATGTCGACCGCGGGCAGCACGATGTCGTCCAGGGTTACCGGCTGGGGCATGAGGACCATGTCCAGCGGCGAGCTGAACGTGTGATCTGTCCCGTTGTCGAACCCGAAAGTGGACGCCAGGCCGATGCCCCGGGCGAGGAACGGGCTGCTGGCGTGATCGGCGAGATCGCCGCCGGGCAGGTACCGCTCGGAGGCGAGGAGGTTCGAGATGAAGTTGGCGTTCGAATCCGAGCCGCCGGTGGTGTCGAGGCGGTTCTTTACGAACACGTGCACGACCGTGTTGAAGTCCTTGTCCTCATCGATCGTATGGAACGTGATGCTTACGCCGTTCAGGGTAGGCATGACCTGGGTCCCCCATGTCTGTTGGTCATCGGCAGCCTCCAGGGTCCGCTCAGCACGGCTCGCCAGACATCGGTGCCGGTGCCTATTTTCGGTTCGTGATCTCCCCACATTGGTGATGGAACCGGATGGAACGCCGGTCAGGTATGCAGGCCGATACCGGAGAACCGCTGCTGGAGCTGCTGGAACGCGAGTCGCCGTTGGCATCGCTGCGGGAGTACGCGGCGCAAGCCCGATGCGGCGACGGACGGCTGGTCCTGGTCGCTGGCGAAGCCGGCGTGGGGAAGTCCGCGCTGGTCGAGCAGTTGCGACTGGACCTGCCAGGCGCCCGTTGGTGGTGGGGTGCCTGCGATGGCCTGTTCACGCCGCGGCCGCTCGGGCCGCTGTTCGACCTGGCCGACCAGCTCGGCGGTGACCTCGCGGATCTGTGCCGCGCCGGCGCGGGCCGCGAAGAGCTGTTCCGCGCACTGCTGCGCCAGATCAGTCCGCCGCAGCTGCTGGACGTGGTGGTGATCGAGGACGTTCACTGGGCTGACGACGCCACCCTCGACCTGCTGCGGTACTTGGGCCGGCGGCTACGCGACTCCGGGGTGCTGCTCATCGTCACGTACCGGGACGACGCTCTCGCCGCCGACGACCCGTTGCGGGTAGTGCTCGGGGATCTCGCCACCCAGCGGTACACCCGGCGCATCGGGCTGGCGACGCTGACGGCGCGGGCGGTCGGTCTCCTGGCCGCGGGTAGCGAGCTGACCGCCGCCGAACTGTACCGGCTCACCGGCGGCAACCCGTTCTTTGTCACCGAGGTGCTGCGCGCCGGAACGGGCGAGGTGCCTGCCTCCGCGCGAGACGCGGTGCTGGCCCGCGCCGCACGCCTGAGCGGCGGCTCGCGCGAGGTGCTGGACGTCGCCGCGCTGAGCGGTACCCGGGTCGAGGTACGGTTCCTGGAGTCGGTGACCGGCTGTCCGGTCTCGGCCGTCGACGAGCTGGTGGCCAGCGGCCTGCTGGTCGGGGACGGCGCCTGGCTCAGGTTCCGGCACGAGATTGCGCACCTGGCCGTCGCGCAGGCGGTCCCCGCGCACCGCGGGCAGGCCATCCACCGGCTGATCCTGGCCGCGCTTGGTTCCGTGGAGTGGGCGGACGACGCCCGGCTGGCCTTCCACGCGGAGGCGGCCGGTGACGGTGCGGCCGTGCTGCGGCATGCGGCGGCCGCGGCGCGGCAGGCCGCACGGCTGGTCTCGCACCGGGAAGCCGCCGCCCAGTTCGAGCGGGCACTGCGGTTCGCTGACGAGGCGGACCCGGCGACGCGGGCGGAGCTGCACCAGGATTTCGCCGGCGAGGTGTCGCTGCTGGACCGATGGCCGGAGGCCGAGGTTGCCCAGGAGCGCGCGCTGGCGTTGTGGCGCGAGGTCGGCGACCGGCTGCGCGAGGGCGACGCACTCTGGCGGCTGTCCCGGATCAAGTGGCACATGTGCCGTGGCCGCGAGGCAGTCGCCGCCGCCGAGGCCGCGGTGTCGACGCTCGAACCGCTCGGGCACAGCGTCGAGCTGGCCCGGGCGTACGCCACATTCGCCAACCAGCGGATGCTGTACTGCGACCACGATGCCGCGATGGACCTGGCGCGCCGGGCGCAGGATCTGGCCGGCGAATTCGGTGCCACGGACGTGCTCAGCGACGCGCTCAACACGGAGGCGGCCAGCGCGGCGGCCAAGGGACTGGACTGGTGGTCCAGGCAGCTTCGGCGCGCCCTGGACCTCGCGCTCACCGCCGGCCACCAGGAGCAGGCGGGACGCGCCTACGCGAACCTCTGCGGGATCCACAACGACAAGCGAGAGTCCGGCGCGGCTCGGCGGTACCTGGCGGAGGGCATGGCGTTCTGCGAGGAGCAGGACCTCACCGCGTACGCGACGTTCCTGCGCGGCGAGCAGGCCACCATGCTGGAGCGCTCCGGCGACTGGGACGAGGCCATCGCGCTGAGCAGCCAGCTGCTGGCCCAGGCCGGGACGTCTCCGGCCAGCCGCCTGTGCACGCTGATCCGGCTTGGCGTGCTGCGCGCTCGGCGCGGCGAGCCGGGTGTCTGGGAGTACCTCGACGAGGCGGCCGCGACAAGCGACGCGAACGGGGAGCCGCGGCACCAGGTGGCGGTCCGGCTGGCCCGCGCCGAGGCGTACTGGCTCGCGGGCCAGCCGGGTGCGGCCCGGCGCGAGGCCGAGCTCGCCGATGCCGCGTCCGCCGGCTGCGACGCCTGGCGTCGCGGCGCCGTGGCTGTCTGGCTGGTGCGCGCCGGCGCCGCCCGTCCGGTTCCCGCCGAAGTCGCGCGGCCCTACCGGATGCTGCTCGACGGCGACCCGGTCGCGGCCGCACAGGTATGGACCGAACTGGGCTGTCCGTATGAGGCGGCGATCGCGCTGGCCAGCGCGGCGGACCAAGCGGCTCTACGCAAGGCCCTGGGCATCCTCACCGACTTGGGCGCCACCCCGGCGTGCCAGCTCGTCCGGCACCGCCTGCGCGCGCTCGGCGCACGATCGATCCCGGCCGGCCCGCGCACCGCCACCCGGACGGACCCGTTCCGGCTCACCCCTCGCGAACGCGAGGTTCTCGACCTCATCCGCGCCGGGCACACCAACGCCGAAATCGCCGCGAAGCTGTTCATCTCCGCCAGAACCGCGGGCCACCACGTATCGGCGATCCTCGCGAAGCTAGCCGTGCCGACCCGCGGCGCGGCGGCGCGCCGCGCTGCCTGCCCGGACCTGCCAGCTCCAGCTTGCTTATCGCCAGCGCGTGCCAAGGATCCGTACGTTGATCGCGAAGCCTTTTGCCCCCGTTCCGGGGGTAAAACCCTTCGCGATCATGAACGGCGGCATCCCCAAGGTAGGTACCGGCCGGCGCAATATAGGGAGGCGCTCCCGATTCGGCCTGACGGGGCAGGAGCCTAGCGTCGATGCACCAGCTACGACGAAGGAGAACCGGTCATGCCTCTTTACCTGGACGTGCACACGATCGCGGACGGCGTCACGATGGACGATGTGGCCCAAGCGCACAAGGCCGACCTGCAGGCGCAGTCAGGGCACGACGTCAGCTACTTGCGGTACTGGGTGGACGAGCAGCAGGGCAAGATCTTCTGCCTAGTGGAAGCGCCCTCCGCGGAGGCGGCGTCGGCGGTGCACCGCGAGGCGCACGGGCTGGTCGCTGACGAGATCTTCCAGGTGCAGGAGGGTAGCTAGCGGGCGCTCACCGGCTGGCCGGGTTCGCCCTCAAGCTGCAGGTGCGGTACCACCGGCTCCAGCCAGCGCGGCAGCCACCATGCGTGCGACCCGAGCAGCGACATGACCGACGGCACCAGGACCATCCGGACCAGGGACGCGTCGATCAGCACCGCGAACGCCATGCCGATGGCGAGCATTAACTGTTCATCAAGCGCAGAGATAAAATTTCAAATTAATAAACGATCTACCCTCTATGGGTATAGTTCATGATCAAGAAGGGTTTTGCGGCCTATAGGATGCTGGTGGCTTATTCTCCTGGGCTTCGGATGTGCCGGCCCGGCCATCTGCCGCAGCCGCCTGATAGGGACTGGAGCTGGCGCGCGGCATGGGGCTGACGATGCGCCAGCGCGCCGCCTGGCTCTGCATCAATGTGGTGGATTTCCCTATCGTGGTGGACTGACCTTTGAAAACGAGGGTCAGCCTACCACAAAGGGGTAATCCGCCACGTTGTTCGATATTTTCGCCGCCAGCGGGTCGCCTGCGAGCGCCGATCGCCTCGCCGCAAGCCCACATAGCAGGACAAACCAGACCGCATACCCCCCTGTATCGAGGGCCGCCCCCCGACGCCTCGCCCCGGACGATCCGCACAACGCGCGCTCCGCCCGAACCAGCAACCGAAACACGCCTGTGACGCCTGGTGAACAGCTACAGATTCGAGCCGGTGGGCTGCCTATAGCAGCCGGACCGCGCGATACGCCGTGAGCGCGCGTTGCTTTGGAACGCTTACATCCCGCGCCTCGGTTCGGATTGAGCTGAAGCCGCCGCTAACCGGGCGCGGGAACTGAGTCCGAGTCCGAGGCCTGGTCCTCGTCGCCTTCCAGCAGCGCGGACGCCATCTGGAGCGCGGCCGGGCGCACGGTGCCGAGCACCAGCTGGTAGATGAATCCGGCCGCGAGCAGGCCGAGGGTGAGCCAGGGCAGGGTGTTGTACGGGCTCGCCTGGCCCGGCCGAAGGTCACCCCAGACCGGGATGCCGAGCACCGCGATTCCGATCACCGGGACGATAACCCACAGGAAGACGCTCTTCCGCTCACCCCGCCTGCGCAGCTTGACCCACTCCACGATCAGCGCGATGTTGGCGGCCAGGTACATGATCACCAGGCCGAGGATCCCGTACGTCGACAGGAAGCTCGACGCGGTTCCCGGATCGGTGAACGCGGTGGAGATCACGCCGATGAGAATGCTCGGCGCGACGAAGGCCACCGCCGCGATCGCCGGGGTGCGGAACCGCGGGGAGATCGCGGCCAGCGACCGGCTCCACAGCCCGCCGCGGGCACCGGCGAAGATCACCCGGGAGGTCTGGGTGTTCGCCGCCACGTATGAGCTGGTCACGCTCGACAGGAAGATCCAGGTGATGAGCGGCGCGACGAACGGGATGAACGCCTTCGCCGCCGTGCGGAACGGGTTCGGGTCGGCGGCCAGTGCCCCCGCGTGGTTCACCCCGAACGCGATCACCAGCGCGTAGGAACCCAGCACGTAGATAATGCCGCTGACCACGACGGCGCCGATGACTGCGATCGGCACATTCCGCCGGGGGTTCTCTGTCTCCTCCGCCAGCGGCGCCGCGGCCTCGAAGCCGCCGAAGGCGAGGACGGCGAGGCTGAACGTCAGCAGCACGTCCGTCGAGCCGTGCGGCCAGTGGAACGGCGTGGCCGAGAGCCCGGCGTGCCCGCCGCGGGCCAAGATCGTGATGCTCATCGCCAGCAGCAGGACGACCTCGAACGCGTAAAGCGCGACGGTCACCCGGACGCCGAACCGCAGGCCGAGAACGACAGGCGCCACCACCAGTACGCCGTAAACGATGGTGATGAGCTGCGTGAACCCCCAGATGTGCGGGCTGTTGAAGACGTTCTGCGCGATGTAGCTGCCGACGAAGATGTAGATGCCGCCGAAAGCGATGATGTAGCCGAGGATCGTGATCACGCCCACGGCCACCGCGACCCGAGTCCCGATCGCACGCGTGATGTACGTGATGAACGAGCCCGCACTCGGGTAGACGCCGGCGAACTGGGCCAGGCTGCTGGCCGTGGCCACCATTCCGACCATGGAGATCAGGAAGACCAGCGGCGCCGAGGCGCCGGCCAGGCTGACCATGAGCCCGGTGGTGAAGAAGAGGTTGAAGGCAGGGGCGATCTGAGCCACGCCCGGCATGATGACGCCGAACAAGCCGAGCTGACCGCGGCGCAGCCCCGGTGACTGTCTGGTGGTGGCCATGGCTAGCCCTTTCGGTGCCGTGCGACGAAGGCGAGATAGGTCTGGTTGAATTCAGCGGGGTGTTCCCAGACGCAGGCGTGGCCGCCCTTGGTCGTGGCCCATTCCGAGCCCGGAACTCCCTCCTGCAGCCGCCGCGAGAGCGCGACGGGGATGAGGATGTCGTCCTCTCCGGCCAGCACCAGGCAAGGAGTGGTGATCCCAGCCAAGCGCTCGGTGGTGTCGTGGTCCTGGATCACGGCGAGCTGCGCGAGGTACGCGTGGACCGGCTGGTCCATGTACCGCATCGCGGTCTCGAACTCGGCAAGCTCGGCGCCGCGCTCCTCGAAGAACGACAACCCGAACGCCCAGAGCGTGACGTCACGCATGACGAACGGGACGCCGAGCACCGGGGCCAGGTCTGCCCACATGGCGAACATCCGGGAGCAGAACGGCCCGGGCGCCGCGTATGTGCAGGCGAAGGTGACGGTAGACAGGTCATCCGGATAGGCGAGCGCGTATTCCTGGACGATCATGCCGCCCATCGAGATGCCCATCAGGTGAAAGCCGGTGACGCCCAGGTGGTCGACCAGGGCCTTCGCGTCGTCGGCGAGCATCCGGCTGGAGTACGGCCCGGCGGGTTTGGCACTGGCCCCGACTCCCCGGTTGTCGAAGCGCAGCACCCGGAAGCCCGCGGCCAGGAAGTCGTCCAGCTGGAGCGCCCACGTCTCCAGGTCGTCGGCGAGGCCGTTGATCAAGACGATCGTCTCGGGGCCGTCGCCTTCCAGCTTGTAGTTCAGCTCAATGCCGTTAACCCTGGCTACGGGCATCGTTGTCCCCTCCGGTTCGCAGGTGCAGGCGGGCGCGCAATTCGGTGAGCATGCGGTCGGTGAGCGAGAAATGACCGGCCGCCAGCGTGGCGGCTCGATCCGGGTCGCCGGCGATGACCGCCTCGGCGAGCGTGGGGTGCTGCCGCAGTGCCCTGCGGCGCATTTCCGGCGTGTACGGCTCGGCGTCGAAGCCGAGGCCGACCTCGCGGCGGATGCGGGCGCTGAGGTCAACCAGGCGGACGTTGTGCGTGGCGCGCGCGATCGCCTGGTGCAGCGCGTGGTCCGCCAGCCGGGACTCGTCCCGGCCCGACGCGTGTGCGTAGTCATCGACGGCGCGGGCGATCGTGGCGATGTCGTCGCTGTCGCGCCGTTCCGCGGCGGTGCGCGCGATCAGCTGCTCGATGAGCCGCCGGTAATCGAGGACTACCGTCAGCTCTTCCCACGCCGGATCCAGCGTGCGCTTGATCATCTCGTCCGAGCCGGGCCCGGCCCCGGTCGCGATGATCGTGCCACCGCCGCGGCCCCGCCGGGTGATCACGTAGCCGCCGGCGTGCAGCCGCTGTAGCGCCTCTCGTACCGTGGTCCGGCTCACCTCGAGCGTCGCGGCGAGCTCGCGCTCGGGCGGCAGCCGCTGGCCCGGCTCGAACTCGCCGAGCGCGATGGCGGTCACCAGGCGCTCGGCGATCCGCTCGCCCGCCGTGCGCATGGCGACCGGCTGAAGCAGCGATCCGAAGGACTCGTCGCCGGCCGGCCCGGGCTGGGTCACCGCAGCCCCCCGCTGGCGAAGAAGCCGGCGATGAACCGCGCCATGGTCCTGGCGCCGGCCACGATGCTGGCCAGCTCCACCGCCTCGTCGGTGGCGTGGATGTTCCGGCTGCGCGGCCCGTAGGCGACCGCGGGTACCGCGAACTGGTTGAGGTAGTAGCGCGCGTCGGTGGTACTGCCCAGCGCGAACGTGCGCGGGACCTCGCCACCGTGCGCGTGCGCGTGCGCGTCGGCGAGCGCGTTGACCAGCGGGTGGGCGTCGTCGATCAGGTAGCCCTCGGCGCGGAACCCGGATGCCCGCACCCGTGGCGGATGCGTGGCGAGCCATTGGTCCGCCGCGCTGGCCGCCTGGATTTCCGCGCGGAGCCGGGCGAGTGCCTCCTCCGGCGACAGGCGGCGCGGAAAGCCGACCCTGACCTCCATCCGCGCCCGCGCCGGGACGCTCGATGCCCAGTCGCCAGCGGCGACCACGCCGGCGTTCACGACGTAGGGCCTGGGGAGGTGCGCGAACGCGGGATCCTCGCCCGTCTTGTGGAACTCGGACTCCAGGGCGGCCAGCGCCCGGAGGATGACGGGAATACGGTCCACCGGGTTGACGGCGCGGTCCGCTGACTCGGCGTGCGCCGGAACCCCGCTGATCTCCACTTCCGCCCACAGGATGCCGACGCCGCCGAGCATCAGGCCCAGGTCAGTGGGCTCGAGCAGCACCACCGCGTCGCCAAGGACGCCCTGCTCGCAGGCGGCCAGCGTGCCGTTGCCGGTGCATTCTTCCTCGATGACCGACAAAAACGCCAGTTCGCCGGTTATCGCGTCCGGCATCGCCTGCCGCAGCGCCGCCACGGCGAGCAGCCCCATGGCGAAGCCGCCCTTCATGTCCCCGGCACCGCGACCGGTGAGCCAGCCGTCCCGCCGGATCGGCGTGAACGGGTCTGACGTCCACGTCCGGTCATCCGCCGGTACGACGTCCACGTGCCCGTTGAGCAGCAGCGACGGCGATCTCCCCGGGTTGATCCGGCCGAGTATGTTGCGGCGGCCCGCGTAGCCGGTCTGGGCGACCCCGCCCGGGGCTCGCGAGGCGATCTCCTCCGGAACGTCAAGCGCGGTGACCTCGAATCCGATCCGGTCCAGCTCCGCCGCGACCACCTGCTGGGCGGCCATCTCGTGCCCGACCGTGCTCGGCGCGGCCGTCAGCCGCTCCAGGAACGCGAAGGCCGACTCGGCGCTGCCCGCGATGGCCGCGTCGACAGCTTCCCAGGACGAAGCGGACGAGCTGTCCGGCATGCGCCTACCCTCTGGTCTATAGGACTGATTTTTAGACCATTTTGGGTGTGCCGCCCCATGTTGTCAATGGCCTGGTCAGGAGGCCGCGGGCGGGCGATCGCCGGAGGTGATTACTCCAGGGTCTGCTGCCCCGCGTCGTAGACCAGCAGGCCATCATCGCGCAGCCGCAGTCCGGGGGAGAGCCGGTGCTCCGCAAGCCGCCCGTCATGCATCAGGTGCCGGACGTCGACCCCGCGCGCGGCCACCGCGAAATCGGCGGCCAGCCGCCGGTGACAGCGCCACCACACGCTCTCGGAGCACATCACCGCGGTGCGCTGCTGGGCGGCCTGGGCGAGCACCTCATCGAGCGCGGAACCGAACTCCGCCGTCCGCATGTGCCCGGCGTAGCCGCGGAACATCTCTTCCCGCCAGGCCGTGTCCGGCGTTTCCGGCCGCGGCTTGCGGAATCCGCCCAGCCGCTTGTCCCAACGGTAGGCGATCCCGGCCGCGGGAAGCCACTGCTCCAGTTCGGCGCGCGCCACGTGCGGGTGGCGACGGCTGCCCGGGGCGGTCCTGATGTCGACGACCGCGGCCACTTCCGCTCCGCGCAGCAACCCCGTGATCTCCTCGGCGGTCGCGGTCCCGTGTCCGAACGTCATCAGCATGTCTATTACAAGCGGATGGGCATGCAAAGCATGCCGCGGCTGACCGGGTTGGCCTCCATCTCGCCCGCCGCGATAGGAACGCCACCCACCGCGGTGGGTGTCACGCAGATGCGCTCCTGAACCTGGAACGAGCTGTCGAACCGCACCAGCTCGTGGATCGCACGGGCCGGTGACGACGCGTCGCGGAACGCGCGCAACGACGAATGCGACAGCAACGCGTTGAGCCCGAGTCCGAAGAACCGCCCGGCCGAGTTGACGATCGACATCAGCGTGACGCGCAGAGAGCTGATCAGCAGGTCGCGCGGCACGGCCGCCGCCAGCGGCGACGCGCGCACATGACCGATGATCCCGTTGTCCGCGCGGCGCAGTCGCGGTAGCCGCAGACCAGCCACAGGCCCATGTCTTCGTGCCAGTAAACCGGTCGTTCCGTCCTCAGCCGGGCGTAGACGGGATACGGGTCCTCGAGGAGATCCGGGTCCAGCGGGTTGAAAAAGGGATCTGCGGCGCGGCCGGGAGACCTTGTTGCGCTCCAGATCGCTGATCGACCGGACACTCAATCCGGAGGCAGCCGCGAGTTCTTCCTGAGTCATGCCAGCCAGGTCCCGTAGCCCGGCCACCAGCCCCCCAGGCTGCCCGTGTCCACTACGCCCCACCGCCCGTATAGCGTCGGCCCCAGTCGATCGGGCGCCGACGCTATACGGTCGGCGCCGTCAGCGGCAGTCGAGCACGCCCGGTGATCGATGCCCAGTCGTGCTCGTGGGAATCGAGGGAGTCGCCGGGCATCAGGCCGGCGTCCTCGTCGAGGAGCGCGACCCGGTCGGTGACCGACAGGTCCCAGCCAAGCTCCGCGAGGCTGCAGAGCATGCCCTCGGACACTTCGCCGCGGTAGCGCCGCCGGCGCATCTTGCCTTGGGGCAGCCAGCATCCGGGTGGCGCCACCGGGACGAGGTCGCCCTGATCCAGGAGCGGTATGCCGCCCCATACGATCTGCGGCTGATAGTCCCGCCCGATGTCGACGTCGGCGAGCCAGATCCGGTCACCGTAAGGGTGGGGGCGGATCTTGATGATGCGCCCCACGACCACGCCTCTCGTTGCCACAAGCACGGGACGGTACCATCTGGCAATCGGCGTGCGCGGGGGGTGCGCGCATTAGTTGTAAAGTCCCGTTTCGTGAGCGTTGCCGACGGCTAGATGGCTACGCCTGTGGACCAGAGGGCCTCGAATGAGTTCCGTGCCCGGTGGGCGTGCAGCGGATCCATGAGCATGTCGCTGTTGGAGTCGTTGTTCGGCCGGATGATGCAGCCAAGCCACCTGTCCTCGCTCAGATAGTCGCTGATCTGCCAGTACAAGGCCGGTTCCTCTGCTTTCAGGCCGACCGTGTCGAGCTTGAGCAGCAGCACGCCGACCAGCGGCGGCGACGTGGTCCGGCGAAAGGCGCAGCTTTCCCTGACCCGGTCGCCGCCGACCTGGTCGGCCAGCAGGCGGCGGCACGCCTCCACGGTGGTTTCCATGGCGCGATCGGGGCCCGGGACGAGGAACCGGTATTCGGCACCTCGTTCCAGGTTCGCGGCGACGACGGGCAGGAAGCGGCCCGCGGCGGTGCCTTGCTCCCGGTGGATGACGTCGAACTCGAGGTTCAGGCTCAAGATGTCCGCCCTGCGGCTGTACCGCTCCAGGCGAAGCACCTCGTCGTCTTGCAGCAGTCCTTCGCGGGTCGCGGTGGGTGCGTTGGCGAGTTCGGCCGCGACCTCGTCGATCCGGTCCGCGAGCACCCGCCCGATCCGCGCCACCACGGCCGAATGCCGGCTGCCGCGCGCCTGCACGTCGGCCAGCGCGTGGTCGACGTACCGGTAAAGCGGCCCGTAGTCGATCAGGCTGCTGGTCGGCGTGCCGTAGACCAGGTAGTCGAGGCTGACGTCGAAGAAGTCGGCAATGGCGATCAGTTTGCCGAAGCTTGGCCGGGTCTGCTCGCGGATGTACTGGGAGAGCGCCGCCGCACTGATATCCAGGGCACTCAAGATCTTTTTTCGGTTGCGGTTGTACCCACCCCGCTCAATCAGGCTCTCCAGCATCTGCCCGAACTTGACTTCGCGACTGCGCCCTTCATTATTCGTGGCTGGCGCGCTTGCTGGGTCCTGAAGTGATCCGCCCATCGTTAAGTCCTACTTACCTGGCTCCTACGGATACTGCACATATACCCGGAAGTCCGGACTAGGGCACCGGCCGAGGGGGAATCTTAAGCAACAGCGAATAGCCCTTCGGCAAGGCTAGGATCCACCACACTTCTATGGCGGGAGGAGGGTGTGACCGTGTCGTTCGTGGCTATTTTGGTCGGCGCCTTCGGCGTGTGGGCGGGCTGGCACTGGAAGATCCTGCACCGGGCGATGACCGACGTCGACAGATATAAGGCGTCGGTGAAAGCAGCGCAGAAGGCGGAACGGGAGCAGTGGGGGCGGGCCCTGTTGTTCGGTGTCGCGGCGCTCATCGTCCTGGTCGCCGTGGCGAAAATGCACTGAGAACCGCCCGGTCCGCTGCCTGGGTGGCAGCGGGCCGGGCGGCAGCGTTCGCGGTTTCTAGCCGGCGGCGAGGGCCGGTACCAGCGCCGCCGCGTTCGGCGTGCCGAGGCCGGTCACCGGGTCCCAGCCGGCGGTCGCCGGGTAACCAGGAATGCTCGGATCGGCCTGGTTATTTCCGGTGGTCACGTCGTAGAAGTAGTTGGCATGAGCCGGGCTCACGGCCAGCTTGTACAGCGTCGGGTTGATCTGGCCAAGGCCGTGTCCGGCCATCTGGTCGGCGATCGCGACGAGCCCGGAGAACTCCGGAGCCGAGCAGGACGTGCCGCCGACGATGAACCAGCCGCCGGCGCCGGGTGCGGTGTCGTAGACCAGCGGCCCGGTACGGGAACTGGCCTGGAACGCCACATCGGGGACGCCGCGCATGTCGCCGATCGGGGTGGACCCGGCGGGCAGCGTGTCCTGGTAGCCCGGCTTGGCGAAGACATGGCTGAAGCCGCCGCCGGAGTCGATCCAGCCGACTTCCCTGACCCCGGGATTGGCCTGGCACGCGGCGGGCACGTCGGTGGAGTCGACACCGCTGCCGGTCACCGGGTTGGTGCACAGGTAGGTGCCGCCGACGGCGGTCACCAGCGGGTCGGCCGCCGGCCAGTTGACGGTCGGATACGGCACCGTCGACGGGTTCTTCACCGGTGTCTTCACCGTGTTCGCCGTGCCGCCATCACCGGAGCTTGCCATCACCGTGACGCCGCTCGCCGCGGCGGAGACGAACGCGTGCCGCAGGTTCAGCATTGCCTGCGTGCCGTTGAAACCCTCCTCAACCGCTCCGAAACTCTGCGAGATGACCGTGGCCTGGTGAGTGTCCACCACGAACTGCTCGGCGTCCATCATCGCCGGGAAGCCCTGCACTCCCTGGGTTTCCGCGGGGTTGGTGGTGATGTCGATGATGTTCGCCAGCGGCGCGATGGCATGCGCCCACTCGACGTCCAGGCTTGTCTCCAGCGTCCAGGCGGTGCGGTCCTGGTTACCCGGGCTGTGGCTGCCCGGCGGCGGCGACTTCACCTCGGTCTTCCCGTTCCAGTACAGGTGCTGGAACGCGGGAACATCGGTTCCGCACGCCTGGCCCGGCTCGCCGCACATGTGCGGCAGGCCCATCTGGGTATCGAAGTTAGCCAGGTCCGCGGCCATGTTCGGGTTGCCGAAGGAGTCGATGATCGCGATCGTGACACCCTGCCCCTCGTTGCCGCCCGCGTACAGCGACGGGAGGTTATAGGAGTTCTCCATCGCGGCCGCGGTGAAGCAGCGGCGGCCGGCGGCCAGGCAGTCGGATTCGGCCGGCGGTGTGGTGCCGGCGCTCAGGAATTGATAGTCGGAAATCGCCGGCACGGGTACCGGCAGGCTGCCCGCGGTCAGCGCGACAGAGCCTGCCGGAGCACCCGCGACCACCGCCGCGCCGCACGTGGCAAGCACGGCGGCCGGACGCGCGGCACGGCGAAGCAGGAATCGGAGCACGTTCCCTCCATTCCGTCGATCGGTAAGATCGGCGCAGTGTGACTCCTTACTTACCGACGGTCCGGCCGTTAGCGTTACGGCGCAGGTTCAGGGGAGGTCGAACCCGTGTCGTTCCGCCGCTGACGGATCGGCCAGCATGTCCCGCAGGTCACGCGTGACGGCATCCGGGTACCGGTCGAGAATCGCTTCGAGGTCACGCCGCTGGGCCGGCGTCGAGTACGCGGTCAGCTCACGCGCCAGCCGCTTGTGCTCCTCGTCCGGGCCGGGTGGAACCAGCAGGCAGTACAGCAGGAGCAGCAGGCCGGGAAGCAGAACGATGCTCCACGTGCCGCTGCGCAAGATGACGCCCGCCACCGTGCACGCCACGCCGCCGAGCAGCGGCAGCCATCGCGGGCCTACCGCCCGCGCCAGCCGCAGCAGGCCGACGACCAGGAGCAGCGCGCCGGTACGCATGAGCCGGCGGACTCGGCCGGGGCGGCCGAGCCGGATGGACACCGTGTGATCGAACCCGGCCGATGAGTTCCACACCACCAGGTTCCGCCGGTGCGCTCGCAGTCTCATCGCAGCCTCCTGCACGCTGGCTCACGATGTGTGTCCTCTATGCTACGCCCGCCGGTAGCCGCACCTGGCGGGCTGTTACCGCCACTATCTGATCCCGGTTCCGGCGAGCCACTGACATGCGATCGCGGCGGCGGCGACCACGTTGAGCGAGTCGACGCCGGCCGCCCGCGCGCCCGGATGCATGGGGATGCGCACGGCCTGGTCGGCCTCGCGCAACCACCGCGAGGACAGTCCGTCGCCCTCGGTGCCCAGCAGCAGCGCGGTCCGCGCCCCTGGCTCAGCCGCCGAGAACGGCAGCGCGTGCGGATCCGGCGTGAGCGCCAGCAGCCGGAAGCCGGCCGCGCGCAGCGCAGCCAGGCCGTCGTACCAGTCGGCCATGCGCGCGTAAGGAATGGCGAACACGGCGCCCATCGACACCTTGACCGAACGCCGGTACAGCGGATCGGCACATCGCGGCGACACGATCACGGCGTCGACGCCGAGCGCGGCGGCGCAGCGGAAGATGGCCCCCACGTTGGCGTGGTCGACCAGGTCCTCGAGCACGATCAGGCTGCGGGCTCCGGCGGCGACCTCGGACACGGCGGGCAGCGGCTTACGCCGCAGCGACGCCAGCGCGCCCCGGTGCACGCGATAACCGGTGAGGTGCTCGGCCACCGCGTCCGGGACCACGTACACCGGCCCCGCTCCGGCGGGCAGCGCCGGCAGATCGCCGGCCCGCCGCTCCGCCAGCAGCACCGAACGCAGCGGGTAACCCGCCGTCACGGCCCGGGTGATGACCTTCGTGCCTTCGGCGATGAACAGCCCGTGTTCGGCCTCGAGGCTGGTGCGCAGGTCCACGTCGGTCAGCCGCACGTAGTCAGCCAGCCGCGGATCGTCCGGATCGGAAACCAGCTCTCTCATCCCGCTCATTAGCGTGGCATGCCACTCCGCCAGATGCGATCGTTTAGCCGCGCCGTCCGGTTCCGGTTAGCGGCTAGCGGGTCGGCGAAGAGTTGAACAATGTGGCGAATTACCCCTTCGTGGAGGCCTGACCCCCGGAAACGAGGGTCAATCTGCCACGATGGGGCAATCTGCCACGCTAATGCCCGGCCGCTGATGCGCTGGCGTACTGCTAGTCACATGACGCCACGCTAGCCCCACCGTCACCAGCCGGTCGGCCGCATACTAAAACCCGACAAAAGTCGATATTTGGGGAACTGTCCGCTGCTGCCCGGATCCTCCTATAGGCTCATTCCGCGCGGGCAAACGGGGCAGCACCGCATCTTTCGTTATCCGTGATGGCTTGGATACCGAAAGCACCGGGGCCAACGGCGGGAAACGGGGATCACGGTGGGCAGGCATTCCCAGCTTGCTGGGCATGACGAGCTATTCACAATACCGCCGGATTACCCTACCGCCGGATTCGACGCGAGCAAGACAACGGATGCCTTCCGGGCCGCGCTTAACTCGTTTGGTCCTCGCCGGTCACAGAAACTTCACGATCGCCTCAGCCGCTGGAGACCCCAGTTCTGGCCGATGGTGGTGGTCTTCCTCATCATGCTGGCCATCTTCGCCAGGTTCTCGGAACCTTACGGAGGTCCGCTTGGCTGGCCGCTCACCATCCTGTGGACCTGGCCGATCGTCAATACGTTCGTCGGGATCAAGGGTGTCAGGGAAACTCGACGCCTGCTCCGGGCGTCGCGTGATCGCTGGGCCGGTGATGACCCGGTCATTTGCAAGGACTTCCTGCTCGTTGTACTTCCGACCATCGGACGGCACGACACCTATCCCGCGCTGGAGCGCTCAGTCCTTTCCTTTATCAGGCATCTGCCGCGGTGCTTTCCATTCATGCGCGTGGACATTCTCATCGAGGAGGGCTGCGAGGCCGAGGCCAGGATCGTCCTGCTCGGCGCGCGGAGTCCGCTCATCCGCGTGGTCGCCATCCCGCGGCGGTACCGGACTCCCAATGGCACGAAGTTCAAGGCGCGCGCCAACCATTTCTCCCATGAATTGCGTATTTATGAAGGCGAGGACCGCGACGACACATGGGTCCTGCACATGGACGACGACACCGGCGTCGGCCCGGATACCGCGGTCGCCATGGCCCGATTCATCGAGGAGCAGCACCTCGCTGGGCCCGGCGCCTTTCATCTGGCGCAGGGAATCCTGACCTATCCGCGGGAGCTCGCCGTGAACAGGCTTGCCTGGCTCGCCGACGCGATCAGGCCAGCGGACGATATCGGCCGTTTCTCCGCGTGTACCGGCAGTGGCGTGCCACGCGCGGGTCTGCACGGCGAGCTTCTGCTGGTGCGTGCGTCCGTCGAGGCTACAATCGGCTGGGATTTCGGTCCGCGGAGCATCGTCGAGGATGCTCATTTCGGGCTCATGTTCGGAAATCTGTATCCCGGGCGCAGTGCGTGGTTCGCTGGGCGCTGCTATGGCGCGTCGCCAGCGTCTATACGCGACTTCGTCAGGCAGCGGGAACGTTGGTGCTGGGGCCTGATCGGGCTGATCTTCGACCGGAATCTGCCGCTCCGGAGCCGGTGCTACATCGGATACTCGATGTTCACCTGGATTCTCGGGCCACTGCAGCACATCGTGACGATCCTGATTGTGAGCGCGCTGCTCGCGAACTTCAACACGGCACCCGAGTCGTTGTTCATCATCCCGCTCTGGTCGCTGAACATCGCGTACATGCTGTGGGCGTACTGGGAGGGCCTTCGGCTGAACGCGGGCGTCTCGGAGCGCGGCTCCCGCCGATGGTGGGAGCCGCCAGTGATGCTCGTGCTGCTGCCGTTCTTCGCAGCGCTCGAGGCCGTCAGCGGGCTGCGCGGTTTCGTGAAGTTCGTCCGCCGCACCGAGAACAAGTTCGTCGTTATCGAGAAGCCGACGTGACCGGCGGCCGGGCGCCCGCGAACTTGCTCCCGCTCGGCGCGGACGGCCGCCCGCTCAGCCGCCGGGGCAGTTTCGGGTCTCGGCCGCGGCGCAGGCAGCCGCCGCGGTGGTTTCCCGGCAGGCCAGCGGAACAGCAGTCCGCCGGCGGGACGATCCGCGAGCACCAGGTGTTCTGCGCCGTGTTGCTGGTGGCGACCGTGGTCCGGGTGATCGCCATGCTCGGATTCGCACCGGCCTTGTGGTATCCCGACAGCCTGCCGTACGTGCACGCGGCACTGTATGTGGCGCCGTACCGGATCCGGCCCGTCGGGTACTCCTTCATGCTGTGGGCGCTGCGGCCGCTGCACAGCTTCACGCTGGTAGTCCTGGTCCAGCACGCGATGGGACTGGCCGCGGGGACCGCGATCTACCTGCTCTTGCGCCGCCGGTTCCAGATGCCGGGGTGGGCGGCGACGCTGACCGCGATCCCGCCGCTGCTGTCGGCCTACACGATCCAGATCGAGCATTTCGTCCTCAGCGACACACTGTTCGGCTTCCTCGGCACGATGGCCGTCGTGCTGATGCTCTGGCGTCCGGTGCCGCCGGTATGGATCTGCGCGCTGGCCGGGCTGCTGCTGTCCGGAGCCGCGGTGGTCCGATCCGAAGGATTGCCGCTCATGGTTCCGTTCTGCCTCTTTCTCGTCCCTCGCCTCCGCGGTATCCGGATAATCGCGGGCTTCCTCGCAATGTGCGTGACCTTCGCCATCCCGGTGCTCAGCTATGAGCAGTGGTTCGACCGGGATGGCGGAACCTTCGCGGAGACGAGCAGCACGGGCGCGTTCCTGTACGGCAGGGTGAGCACGTTCGCCGACTGCTCGATCATCAAGCCGCCCGCCGACGAGCAGTGGCTGTGCCTGACCCTGCCGCCCGGCAAACGAGTTCAGTCGCCGGACTACTACGTCTGGGGCACGAATTCCCCGATCAAGCACGGCCCAGGCCCGGAGTTCGGCAACGAGGTCGATCGCATGGCGACCGACTTTGACCGGCGCGCGATCATGGCCCAGCCGTTGGACTACCTCAAGGCGGTGTTGTATTCGTCGTTTCTGAGTTTCCGGTCGAGCCCGACCCAGACCCAGTACCTGTTTCCCGCGGACACACCGAAGTCACTTCAGGCAGTTGCCGCAAGCAACGACGAGAACGTCGGCGACGCTGACACCTACGGTCGCGCGGACCCGAGCACGCGCATCGTGACGCCATTCGCGCAGATCGCCCGCGGTTACCAGCGCTTCGCCGTGGTTCCCGGCTGGCTGCTCGGTTTCATCGCGCTCACCGGACTGGCGGGTATGGCGGCGGCCTGGCGCCGGCTCGGCGGGGCGGCGTCGTTGCCATGGCTGACCGGCTTCGTGCTGCTCGTTTCCCCGGCGGCCACCGCAGGCTTCAGCGCCCGGTACGTGGTCGCGTGCGTCCCGGTGTTCTGTGTCGCGGCCGGGCTCGGAGCCAAGCAACTCGCGGATCATCGGGTCCGGCCGGGTCGCCTGGCCCTTGAACAGCCACCGCGCGACGCCGCTTGCCGGATCGGACCACAGCAGCGAGTACCCGCCGGCGATGCGTGGCAGGCCGGACGCCGTCTTGCCGAAGCCCGCAGCCAGAACCAGCAGCCGCGACCAGTTAGCGGTCAGCACCTGGATCGTGCCCGCGCCCGGCACCCTGACCCGGCTGAGCGATCCGTTCGCTGACTCGCGGACAGGCTCGCCCTCATGCTGGGCGGTTTCGACCTGTGCTCGTTGCCTGCGATGCCCTGGTTTGTTCCAGCATGGCCCTGCCGTCCAGCGGCCTGCCCGGGCTCGGCGCGGCGCTCGAGAATTATCGCGGACAGTTACCCCCCCGGATTGGGGGGGTAACTGTCCGCAATGATCTGGCCCGCTCGCTCCCGCGTCCCGGATCTGCCGGTATGTCCAGGTTCGGGCGAGCGGGTGAGCGTGCGAGCGCGCGGACCGCCGATCGCAGCCGCACCGCGCGATACGGCGTAGAGCGCACGTTGTCCTGGGGCGCCTACACCAACCAACCTTCAGCGTCGCCGTCCCTTGACGCGTTGTTATGGCGTGGTCTACGATAAGCACACTGTTAGGAAACTTTACTATTAATTTCTGCATCTGGGTAAGGCCGCTGCCCGCGTTTCCCTCTCCGCCTCAATCACAGGAACCGCCAATGAAGCAGCACCGCCTACGCTCAATCCTCACCGTCGCCGGCGCCGCCGCGGCCATCCTCGCCGGCCTCGCCGCCTCGCCCGCGCCCGCGACCGCCGCGACCACAACCGCGACCACAGCCGCGACAGCCATCCCCGCCCGCGTATTCTCGCCCTACTTCGAGGCCTACAACGGGGACAGCCCCCTCACCTTGTTCCAGCAGTCGGGTGCCAAGTACCTGGTCATGGCGTTCATCCAGACCGCCTCGACCGGCTCGTGCACCGCCTTCTGGGACGGCGACAGCAGCACGCCGATCGCGTCGTCCACGTTCGGCAGCGACATCGCGGCCATCCAGGCCGCGGGTGGCAACGTCATCGCGTCGTTCGGCGGCTTCACCGCCGACCATGACGCTACCGACATCGCCGACAGCTGCACCAACGTGAGCCAGATCGCCGCGGCCTACGAAAGCGTGATAACGACCTACAACCTGACCCGCATCGACCTCGACATCGAGGACAACTCGCTGACCAACTCGGCCGGGATCACCCGGCGCAACCAGGCCGTCGCGATGGTCGAATCATGGGCCGCGAGCAACGGGCGGTCGGTGCAGTTCAGCTACACCATGCCCACCACGACCACCGGGCTCGACTCCAGCGGCCTGGCCGTGCTGCAGAACGCGATCGCGAACGGTGCCACGGTCGGCATCGCGAACATCATGACGTTCGACTACTTCATCGGCACCACGCAGGAGATGGCGACCGACACCGAGTCGGCCGCGAACGGCCTGTTCAACCAGCTGAAGAGCCTGTATCCGAGCAAGAGCGCGGCGCAGCTGTGGGCCATGACCGGCATCACCGAGATGGTCGGTATAGACGACTTCGGCGCGGCGGAGACCTTCACCACCGCGGATGCCAGCACGGTCCTGAACTGGGCCGAATCCATGGGCGTCGGCGAGCTGTCCTTCTGGGCGCTCCAGCGCGACAACGGCGGCTGTCCCGGTACCGCGGGCTCGGACACCTGCTCCGGCATCTCGCAGAGCACCTGGTTCTTCAGCCATACGTTTGAGCCGTTCACCAGCGGCGGAGGCACGACGACCAACGACTTCTCCGTCTCGCTGTCGCCCGCGTCGGGCTCGGTGACGGCCGGCGGTTCGACCACCGCCACCGTGAAGACGGCGGTGACCTCAGGCTCGGCCCAGACCGTGTCGCTGTCGGCCAGCGGCGCGCCGTCCGGAGTGAGCGTGTCGTTCAACCCGTCCTCGGTCACCGCGAACAACTCCTCGACAATGACGATCAGCACGTCGTCGTCCGTCGCGGCGGGCACCTATCCGATCACCGTGACCGGCTCGGCGGCCTCGGGCAGCCACAGCACCAGCTACAGCCTCACCGTCGGTTCCGGCGGCAGCGGTGGTGGCGGCAGCCTGGCCAACGGCGGCTTCGAAACCGGCAGTCTCGCACCGTGGACCTGCCAGGCTGGCAGCGTCGTGGTGACCACGCCCGCGCACTCCGGCACACACGCGCTCCAGGTCACGCCCACCAGCAGCCAGACCGGCGAATGCGACCAGACCGTCACCCTGTCGCCGAACACCAGCCACACCCTCACCGCCTGGGTGCAGGGGAACTTCGCGTTCATCGGCGTCAGCGGCGGCGCCTCGGCCAGCACCTGGACCTCCGCCAGCGGCTGGACGAAGCTGACGGTCTCGTTCACCACGGGATCGTCGGGAACCGTGACGGTCTTCGTGCACGGCTGGTATGCCCAGGGCAACGTGTTCGCCGACGACTTCTCGCTGAGCTAAGGGACCAGGGCGCACCCCCTCGCCCCGGAAACCGGCCGCGACCTGCCCGCACGGGTCGCGGCCGGTCAGGCGAGGCTCGCCTGACTGCTCTTCGCCATGACATACCTGACCAGGCTCACCAGCACATTTTTCACCGAATCGCGCTGCCGTGCGTCGCACAAGACGATGGGCACCTCGGGCGGCAGCGTGAGGGCGATCCTGATGTCGTCCGGCTCGAACTGCGGCGCGCCGTCGAAACAGTTGACGGCGATGATGAACGGCGTCGCGTTCCGCTCGAAGTAGTCGATCGACGCGAAGCAGTCCGCGACCCGCCGCGTGTCGGCCATGATCACGGCACCGACCGCGCCGACGGCCAGTTCGTCCCACATGAACCAGAAACGCTCCTGGCCCGGCGTGCCGAACAGGTACAGCACGAGATCCGACTGGAAGCTGATCCGGCCGAAGTCCATGGCCACCGTCGTGGTGGTCTTGCCCAGCACCACGCTGGTGTCGTCGATGCCCACGCTGCGGTCGCTCAGCGGCTCTTCGGTGCGCAGCGGCCTGATCTCGCTGATGGCGCCGACCAGCGTCGTCTTGCCCACGCCGAAGCCGCCGGCGATGAGGATCTTCGCGGTGGCGGGCACACCGTCGTCAGAGTGATTCAAGTCCATCGAGCACCATCCTCAGCAGTCGCTGATCCGCTCCTGGCCGCTCCTGCGTGGCGAGGACCTGCACCATCCCCTCGCCGGCGAGGTCGCCAAGCAACACCCGCACCACCCCGACGGGCAAGTCGATCTCCGACGCGAGGTCGACAACCGACACCGGGCGCCGGCACCGGCTCAGGATGCGCCGGTGCTCGGGGCCGGGGTGGAAGCGCGCCGATGGCCGTTCGCCGGTGGCCAAAACCACATCAATCAGGCCGAACGACGTGCCGCTGGTCGGCTGGGTACGCCCTTTGGTCAAGGCATAGGGTCGGACCACCGGACCTGCGTCCCGGTCCAGCCAGCGCTCCCCGTAGCCGCCGTGGGCGGTCACTCGACGGCTATTTCATCGTCAGGAAAACGCGGTTCCGCGGCGAGATACTTGCCCATCCGCCGCACGAGCATGGCCATCTCGTAGGCGATGACCCCGACATTCGGATCCGCGGAAGTCAGCACCGCCAGGCACGTTCCCTGGCCGGCCGCGATCACGAACAGGAACGCGAACTCCATCTCGATGATGGTCTGCCGCACCTCGCCGCCGCGGAATTGCTGCCCAGTGCCCCTGGCCAAGCTTTGCACGCCGGCGGCCAGGGCGGACAGATGCTCGCTTTCCTCACGGGACAGTCCTTGCGATGAGGCCACCACCAGGCCGTCCCTGGACAAGATGAGCGCCTGCTGGACATGCTCGACCTGATCGACGAGATTATCCAGCAGCCAGCTCAGCTGTCCGGTCGTATCAGTCTTTGCCATTATCAGCCTCGTTCATCAGTCATTTCCGTTGTCCGGTGCGCCCTCGGGATCATCGAGATCGTCCACGCGCCCGCGTTGCCATCCTTGCTGCATCAAGATCATCAGGTCGCGATGCGCCTCCGGCGATCGCGAGGTGGCCTCACGCGCCGGCTGCTGCTGCTGCCGGGCGGGCACGTCACGGCGCTGCAACTGGGGGGCGAGGCTTGCCTGCGGGACCCGTATCGGCATGCCAAGGTGGCTGCTGGTCGACCCGGCCGGTCCGGGCGCGGCCGGCGTATCGGCCGGCTCGGGCACGGGCCGCTGCCGCGCGACCGGCGGCTGGAAGGCCTGCGACCACGGTGCCAGCGCCTCCGGGTCCCACGATCTCGAAGATGCCGCGGGGGGCGGCGGCAGCGCCCGCATGCCGGGCTGCTCCAGCTCAAGTTCCCGTGCCGCGCCGGCGGAAGCGGCCGTCGTGCCGTTCGCCGTCGCCCGCGCGTGGGCGACAAGCCAGTCGTCTTGCTCGGCGGGCCGTCCGGCCTCCTCTTCCCGCACGATCACGCCGAACGGCATCAGCAAGACCGCCGTGGTGCCTCCGTACACGGACTCGCGGAGGGAGACCTTGATGCCCTGCCGGGCCGCCAGCCGGCCGACGACGAACAGCCCGAGCTGCTCGCTGTTCGCGATGTCGAACTCCGGCGAGCTCGCCAGCCGCTGATTGATGTCGGCCCGTTCCTGTTCGCTGAGGCCCAGGCCGCGATCCTCGATCTCCGCGGCCAGGCCGGTACCGACCCGGTCCGCGCGGATCTCGATCCGGGTATTGGGCGGCGAGAACACCGTGGCGTTCTCCACCAGCTCCGCGACGAGATGGATGACGTCGCCGACCGCGCTGCCCGCGACCAGGTCGCGCGATTCGCTGACCACGTCGACCCGCACATAGTCCTCGACCTCCGCCACCGCGGCGCGCAGCACGTCGACCACGGGCACCGGCTCGCGCCAACCGCGGCCGGGTGTGGCGCCGGACAAGATGATCAGGCCCTCGGCGTGCCTGCGCATGCGGGTGGTCAGGTGATCGAGCCGGAACAGGTCGGCGAGCACCGCGGGCTCGCTGGTACCGCGCTCCATCGAGTCCAGCATGGCGAGCTGCCGGTGCAGCAGGGACTGGTTGCGCATCGAGATGTTGAGGAAGACCTGATTGACTCCCTTGCGCAGCTTGGCCTGGTCGACGGCGGCGACGACGGCCTCCTCCTGCACGGTGCCGAACGACTCCGCGATCTGCGAGATCTCCCTGATCGAGCTCGGTTCCGGGGCCGGAGACTCCGCGGCCACGTCCACGTCCTCGCCGCGCCGGAGCCGTTGCACGACCCGCGGCAGCCGGACTTCGGCCATGCCGCGGACGCTGCCATGCAGCCGGGTCAGGTCCCGGGTGACCTTGCGGCCGAACCAGACGAGCAGGATGACCGAGCCGATCACCGCGACCAGCCCGACGCCTCCGGCCAGGATGGCCTCGGTCATCAGCCAGTCGCTGAGCGAGGCGCTCATCGCCGTGAGCTGATTCCCGTCGATGGTGAGCGCGCCCTGCAACCTGGTCAGGTACGTCGTCGACGCCGCCCCCCAGGCGCTGAGGCTGACCGGGATCGGATGGCCGGCCGGGCTGGCCAGAACCTGGTTCTCCAGGGCAAGGAACCGCTGGTATTCCGGCGAGTTGCCGACGGCGATATACGGCGCGCGCAGGCCCGGCGTCAGCACGGCGAGGGCCTGGTTCAGCATCAGGTTCCGGTTGGCCGCACTGGCGACGAACAGCTCCCGGACGGGGTCGCTCAGCTGGCCGCCGATGGCAAGCGCGCCGCCGACGAGCGTGGCCTCCCTGCTGGTCATCTCCAGCGCGTAGTCCCCGTCGACGGCGCCGATCGACACGTCGGCCAGCGCGTCGCTCTTGTCCTGGATCGACGCGTAGAAGTAGCGGAACTCGACGTCGATGATGCCGGTGTACGCGCCGAAGGCGGCCGCGGCACTCAGCGCACCGGAGTCGACGCCCTGCCGGATCTGGCCGAGCTGACCCAGGTCGGTGAGCAGCGCGGACAGCGCCGTCTTCGGCTCGCCCGAGAGCTGGCCGAGCTGCGCCTGGAGCGCCGCCTTGGTGGCCGGCAGGCCCTTGTCCACGAGCTGCCTGGTGGCGAGCAGCGTTGCGTTCGGGGACCTGCGGCCGGTGATCAGCCACAGGTAAGACTGCGCCCGCTCCTGGGGCAGTCCGACCGACAGCGCCTGGATGCTGGCGTTGATCGAGCGCGTCGTCGAGTTGTAGTTCTGGTTGCTGATCGCGCTGCGGACCGTGATGCCCGCGGCGAACACCCACAACGCGATCAGCGACACCAGGGGAACCGCGAACATGCTGATCAGGAACACGCGGATGGGGCGGGAGCGAACACGACGCCGGAAAACTGCCATTGCGCCTCGCACGAATAAATCCGCAGGGAGGCACCTGCTCATCCGCGCGCGGAAATACGCCGCCGGGCTTCGTACGCCCCGCAGCTAAACCCTGGCGGTAGCCGAGACCCCCCCGGCATGACCACATCTTTGTTAAACAAACGAGTTAGACGTGTGGACGGTAACACGGGTGTTTGCCCACAAGGCGGACAAAAGCGAGTAAATGCGGGCGTGTCAGGGAATCGTTAGCGCTTCGCGATCTTCGACCGCCCCGCTACCCTCGATCTGATGGCGCCGGGGTTGACCCGGCAGGAGGGGGTGGACGTGTCGTTCGATCCAGGGCGTGCCGCGGTCCTCGCTTTGCACTGGCAGGTCAACGTCATCAAGCCGGAGGGGTTCTTCGGCGGCATGCTGAGCGAGCCGGTGGCGCGCAGCGGCGTCATCGACCGTGCGGCGCGCTTCCACGCGGGTGCCCGCAACGTCGGCCTGCCGATCTTCTTCACCCGTTTCGTCATCCCCGAAGGGGAAGGTGGCCTCGTCCGCAACACCGATTTCATGTGCGCGGTGGGCGACGCACAGGAGGCCTTCCGCCCCACCGCGCCGGGCGCGCAACTGATCCCCGAAGTGCTCCCGCTGGCCGAACACGACTGGGTGGTCGACAACCAGAAGCTGTCCGGCTTCGCCGGCAGCGATTTGCCGGACATCCTCACGACGCGAGGCATCGACACCGTCTTCATCACCGGTGTGGCGACCAACCTGACCGTGGAGCAGACTGCCCGGCACGGGACCGAGCTGGGGTTCACCGTGCACCCGGTCAGCGACTGCGTGATGACCGCGACGGAGGAGGCGCACCGGGCGTCTCTCGCCAACCTTGACTTGGTCACCGCTGGCTGCCGCACGGCGGCTCAGATCCTAGCCCTGTTAAGTCAGGCGGATATGGATCCTGGTGGCTTATTCAGGGTCCTGCGGCGAGGCGATCGGCGCCCGCAGGCGGCCCGCTGGCGGCGAAAATCTCGAACAATGTGGCGGATTACCCCTTTGTGGTGGGCTGACCCTCGTTTTCAAGGGTCAGTCCACCACGATAGGGAAATCCACCACATTGATGCAGAGCCAGGCGGCGCGCTGGCGCATCGTCAGCCCCATGCTGCACGCCAGCTCCAGTCGCTATCGGGCGGCTGCCGGCAGATGGCCGGGCCGGCACATCCGAAGCCCAGGAGAATAAGCCACCAGCATCCTCTAGGCCGCACAACCCTTCGTGATCATGAAGAATATGCCCAGGTGAGGACCGCCCGTCGGCACGCGTAGTCTCAGACGCGGCACGGCACGCTGCCGGGTGTGCGGGTCGCGGAGGCAGGTCCGACGTGACGATCTAGTCGAGGATGCGGGTGAGCAACTCGGTGAGCTTGTCGCGCTCGGTGGCCGATAGGACGGCCAAGATGTCGTGTTGAACCTCGGTGAGTGTCGTGTCCAGTTCTTCGAGCCGTCGTCGCCCGGCGGCGGTCAAGGTGATCAGGTTGCGGCGCCGGTCGGCGGGGTCTGAGGCGCGCGCGACGTGGCCCAGTGCTGCCAGCTCGTTGAGCATCGTGTGCATGTCGCTCTGGTCGATTCCGCACCGTTGGCCGATCTGCACCTGGCTGTCGGGGCCGAACTCGTCCAGCGCGGCGAGGATCGCGAAGTGATAGGCATGTCCACCAGCAGCGGCCATCGTTTCTCCGATGAGTCGATGCGCCCGCGTGGAAACCCTGTTGATCAGCCAGCTGGGTTTGCAGCGCAACCGGGCTGGCACTTCGCGTATGTCCACGCTCGGAGTCTAGCCAAATCTCTTGGGCCATCCCACGGATCGGTGTATGCTGGGTCCGACCAAGGTTGGTCGAACCAAGAGATAAGGTGGAAACGATGTCACTCACTTTGCACGAAGCCCGGGCCGTCAGCGACCGCGTCCGCGAACACGCCACCGAACTCGGCGCGACGGTCACTATCGCAATCGTCGACGCCGGCGGGCACCTGCAGGTTCTCGATCGCATGGACGGTGCAAATCCCCTGTCGGCCCGAATCGCCCCGGCGAAGGCAGCCGGCGTTGCGCTGTTTCACCGTGACAGCAGTGACCTGATGAGTCTGGCGCAGGCTTACCCCGCGGTGTTCGCACAAATAGTTGAGGTAGCGGGAACACCTATCGTGGCGGGCAGGGCCGCTCGGCTGCTCCGGCGCGAGGGGGTCGTCGTCGGTGCGATCGCAATCGCTGGAGGGACGCTCGAACAGGACGACGAGTGCGCCGATGTCGGGCACGACTTCCTGTCGGTCACCGCGTGAACGTACGAGCAGGAATAGCTGAGGGTAGGAATGCTTACGGCGGGATTCCATTCTAATAACGGCGGCTAAGGCACGGCCACTGGTGCGACAGATGTGGCGGGTTATAATTCGCAGCTCCTCCGCCCAGTGGAACTCTGGACAAGCGTCAGGCATCATTGCATTGCGACCCGTGGGGGGAAGCATGCGAGCGCTCCAGGCGGTCTCGCGATGCGCGAGATGTGGACTGTTGCGCACGCAGTTGCATCGGATCAGGCAAGGTGGCCGATGGCAGGCGGACGCTCGCTCATTTCGAATGGCCAGGCACGGGACATCGGTGATCCTGTTCTTGGCGGTGGGCATGCGAATCGGCGTAATCGGGTTCTGCTGTTCGCCATCCGTATTCTGCTCCTCGTCATGCTTGCCGCCGCGGTGCAGCTCCTGCTCGCCGACCGGGAACTGCTGATCTCCTGGCTGCGCCCGCCGGCTGACCATCTGCCGGGGCCGATCCGGCCGTTCGCTACGGGTAAAGGCTGGCCAGGCATTTATCCGCTGCTCGCGTTCATTCTGGTCGCGCTCGCCGCCCATCCGGTCTATCTTCGCCTTCGCTGGCTCGGCTGGCTGGTGCTCCCGCTCGCGGTCGTGGCAGCACTGCTGATCGTCATCGACGTGCCGAAGTCGCTGAGCCACGCCGGTGCGGTGCCGGTGGGCGGCTGGGCCCAGGTGCTTGCCGCCGGGTTCCTGGCCGTGCTACTCGCCAAGTTCGCGCTCCTGCATCGTTATGCGAGCCGGGCCTATACGCGGGTGCCAGAGAAACCGTTGCCGCTGCTGCCCTCTCAGGAGGAGAACGCCCGCGAGCTTATCGCGCTGATAACGGAAAGCGCGGCCGACCGTGTCCTGCCCATCGAGGGACGCCTCGGCGAAGGCAAATCGTTTCTGGTCCACTGGCTACGGCGGGCTTGGGAGGACGACCGATCCAAACCCGTGATCGTCATCGTGGACGTATGGCAGCAGCAGACGGAATCCGATCTGCAGGGTGCGATCCTGGAGAGCCTGTACAGTCACCCGGCGTATCTGGAACGACTGAACTGGCTGCAGATTCCCGCCAGCTTCTTGATCGCCCGCTGGATCGCCGCGGTGCACAACCTCCGCTCCAGCATTGAACTCAAGGTACGGGACAATAAGGCCGCGTTCGAACTCGACCTGAATATCCCCAGGCTGCGCTGGCAATCCCATTTCGAGCGGGTAACGAGCCGGGTTACCCGGTCCGGCCGGGGTACCGTCGTGGTGCTTGACGAGATCGACCGGGCCGCGCCGCTGGTCGCGCAGGCGGCGCTGACGCTTGCCCGCCGCTCGGTCGATGTTCCGGGGGTAACTGTGGTTATCCCGTATATCCGCTCGCTGATCCGGTTCAAGGCATTCAACCCCCTGCTCTCGACGCTGCCCGACCTTGGTTCCGCGATGGATGCGATCCTCTACGAGGAGCGCTTCGGTGCTCTTTCGAACAGCGCCCTCGGGAACCCGGACGACAGCATCCTGTCCACGTGGACCGCGCTGTGGGACTCCGATGGCGAGACCGGAACGGGCCTGCTGTCGAGCGCGCCATATGCCAGCGACCGGTCGCTGACCGACGCGCTTCGGCTGGGTGTGTTCGCCACTGCCCCCCGGCCGTTCCGTGACCGGATGCAGGAGCGGTTCGAGGAGAAGTACCTGGGGGCGGCCGCCCTGCAGCTGCATCCGCCCAAGCCAGAGGACCTCGCCGCGATGGTGGTTACCTTCGAGGGCCTCAGCCGAAAGGTCTCCAGGCTGGCCTTGAGGACAGGGGAAGCAATCTCGCCCGTAGCTTCCTGTACCACCAGGCGCTATTGGGTGCCTGGCATCTCCTTCGTGACGGGAGCCCGGCCCTCACCAGTCAGGCTCGTGAGGTCATTGCGGGATCGGCCGGCAACGCTGGCGTGAATCTGTGGCACCTGATGCCGAACAGCGGCGCGGACGCGCCCGGCGCGGACGTCGTCAGGGACGTGCGGAGCATCCAGGCGATTTCGGTACGCGAGCTCTCGGTACCGGAGAGCCAGGCGGCGGCGATCCTCGACGCGATGGGCTTGGCGCACGCCGAAGCCCGGGCCGCGCTGACCGTACTTGACGGGATGGGCGCCCTGGGCGGCGCCTGGACCGGCGATCCGATCGCGATGTCACGGCTGGAGTCGGCGGCGGCGTTGAGTACGGCGGCCGCGGCAACCAGTCTCAGCCAGGTCGCGGTGCGCATGTTCAACGCATCGGTGTCACTTGTCGAGGTCTCCGGGCCGACCTCGCTGCACGCGCGCATGATGCTCAACCTGCTCGGCCTGCGATGGTCGCTGCTCCTCAGCGATGACTTGCTGGACGCGCTGGACCGGCTTCAGGGGCTTGATTGCGCTGCGGCGTTCCTGCGGGTGGTCTGGCAGTACCTGGACGAGGGATACGACCACCCCGAGGCCTGGTCCGCTGTGAACGAGTTCGCCGCGCTGCTTAGCGATCTGGCCGGGCGGCTGCCACGGAACCGCCCGAGCCTGGTGGCCGGCGTGGCCACGTTCGCTGAGGCGGCGGGCCAGCTCCGGCTCCGGATCGCGACCATCCAGCGCGACACCGGCCGTGACATCGATGTCGCGGAACTAGCCGACGCTACTACCCGGACTATCGACGCGCTGCGGCTGTCGGGCACGTCTCCGCGTACCGGTGTCGTGGAAGACAACCTGCTGGACAGCGCAACCCTGCTGCGCGGCATCTTCGTGGACCTGCTCGGCCAGGCGAGGTGGGGTCTGCTGGACACGGTCAGCGAGCTGGTGAGCCTGCGTGATCGCGCCCGCGAGGAATTCATCGCTCGCTATGCGCGATTCACCGCACCGGATGCCGCGCCCGTGGTGATCGCGGGAGCACTCACCCGCGATGAATGGCGGGAAGTCGAAGCACGATTTCTTCGCGACCCCGGCTCGATTATCCCGGTGGTAGCCGACGAGTTCCCGGCTGACTGAGCTACGGCACGACGACGACCACGGGCACGGGACGCCGGGCGATGAGGCGCTGGCCCATCGAGCCGGCGAAACGGTGGCGGACCTTGGTGGACTTGCCCACCACGAGCAGGTCGGCGTGCACCGCGTCGGCTACCTGCAGCAACTCGGTCGCGGGATCACCGGGGGCGTGGATGAAGATGAGGTCGAGTCCATGGCTGATGCTCTCGGCCTCCTCGGCGATCGCCTGGCCTTCGGGTGCCTCGTCGGCTCCGGCGAACACGGCGACGACCCGGCCGCCCATCCGGCGGGCCTCGCCGCATCCCCAGCTGAAGGCGTCCCATGACGTGGGGGAGCCGTCGGTCCCGATCACCACGGTCGCGATCCCCGTCGGGCCGGACCCGGGTAGCCCTGATCCGGCCGCGGCGATCTGCCGACGGGACTTGGGCGACCTCAGGCGCATGTCGCTGCCTCCAATGACCGGTCAGTGCTGCTGAGCGGCGCGCCGCTCGTCGTCGAGTTCGTTCAGGTGCCGCAGCGCGGGGGCGGCCGCCAGCAGGGTGGCGACCTCGTCCGCGGGCAGCTTGCCGATCAGCTGGGCGAACGCGTCCGCTCCGGCCCGGCGGCGGGCCCGCAGGTAACCGGCGCCGGCCGCGGTGAGCGCGACCAGCACCACGCGCTGGTCTTGCGGCGCCGGCCGCCGTTCGACCAGGCCCGCTCGCTCCAGCACGTTGACGAGCGCGGTCATCGACGGCTGGGCCACGCCCTCGATGACCGCCAGGTCGGTGATCCGCCGGGGCCCGGTTCGCTCCACCGTGGCCAGCGTCGACACCGAGGTGAGGCTGAGGTCCCTTGGCTGCTGCACGACAACGCCCGCGACCAGCCGGAACAACGCCTCGGCAATGGCGGACCGCGCCTCGCTCACGCCATAAGCATAGCCATATCTATATAGACGTGGTAATGGAAGCCTTGCGCTAGAGAGCGCTCTAGCAAGCAGACTGGCCCGATGAGATACCGAACGATCGGCGCGGACCCGGCCACCGCGCGCGAGGTGAGCGTGCTCAGCCTGGGCGCGATGAACTTCGGCACCCGGACCGACGAGGCGACATCGTTCGCCATCCTCGACCGGTTCATCGAGGCCGGCGGGAACTTCATCGACACGTCGGACAACTACGCGTTCTGGGTGAACGGCACGCAGGGCGGCGAGAGCGAGGAACTGCTCGGCCGCTGGCGCCGCGACCGCGGCATCACCCGGGAGGCCGTCATCGCCACCAAGGTCGGCGCGCGCCCGACGGCCCCGGGTCACAGCTACTTCACCCACCGGGAGGGCCTGTCCGCGAAGGTGATCAGGGAATCCGCGGACCGCAGCAGGGAACGGCTCGGGGTGGAGCGGCTCGACCTGCTGTACGCGCACATCGTAGACCACGCCGTGCCGCTGGCGGAGACCGTCGAGGGCTTCGCCGCCCTGGTGAAGGACGGCACGGCCGGCCTGCTGGGCGTCAGCAACCACTGGTCATGGCGGGTCGAGCGGGCCAGGAACCTGGCGGCCGCGGCGGGCCTGCCGGGCTACGAGGTGCTCCAGTACCACCACACCTACGCGCGGATGCGGACCGACCAGCCGACCCGGCTGTCCCCGGACGGGGAGATCGGCGCGGCGGCCGGCGACCTGCTCGACTACGTGCGCGCCGATCCCGCGCTGAAGCTGGTCGCCTACTCGCCGCTGCTCGGCGGCGCCTACGACCGCGCGGACCGGCCCATGTCGCCAGAACACGATCACCCGGGCACCGTCGCCCGGCTCGCGGCGCTCCGCGAGGTCGCCGCCGAGACCGGCGCGACCGCCGGGCAGGTGGTGCTGGCCTGGCTGATGGGCGGCGACGTTCCGGTGATTCCGCTGGTCGGGGCCTCCTCGGTGGCGCAGCTCAACAAGAGCCTGGCCGCCGTCGACCTGGCGCTGACCGCGGATCAGCGCGCGAGGCTGGATGCTGCTAACTAACGGGCAGAACGGCAGCCGTGCTTGGTTCAGTTCAGCCCGTACACCACGGTGACTGAGGCGGTCACCTGCTGGCTTCCCGCGGAAACCGGTACCGGCTTGGCGCCGCCGAACATCGCCCCGCCCGTCAGCGGCCGGACCGGCACGACGGTGCTGCCTTCGGCGATGCTCAGCACATCGCCGAGACGCCGGCCGGCCGCCGTCGCGTACTGCTCGGCGCGTGTCCTCGCGTCGGCGATGGCGTCGGCGCGGGCGCTCGCGATCAGCCGGGCGGACTGATCGGTCAGGTCGAGCTGGACGCTGTCGACGCGGACCGCGTTGCCGCCCGCGTCGACGGCGTCGGTGATCTGTTTGCCCGCCTTGGCGAGCCCGTGCAGTTCCGCGGTGAGCTGCTCGTCCGCGGTGTAGCCGGTGATGGCGCCCTGCTGGTTGTACTGCGGCTGGACGTCCAAGCCCGACGTCTGCAGGTCCCTCGCGGCCACGCCGTCCGCGAGTAGCGCGTCCTGGACCCGGCCCATGGACCGGCTGGCCGCGTCCAGCGCCGCGCTCACCGAGGAGGCGGCCGCGGATACGTCCAGCGCCAGCCCAAGCTCATCCGGCGTCCCGGACGCCGTTCCGGTCCCGGTCACGGTGACCGTCGACGGTGGCGCCGAAGCCAAGGCCGGCGCCGCCGGCAAAACGCCGACGACCCCCAGCGCTGCGACCAGTGAGGCTAGACGTGACAGTGAGCTTGCTGGTGCCATGCTCTACCAACTATCAGATACCTCTCCGTAATGGAAGAGGAACGCAATGCGACTAGACAGGTTTGCCCGCAGTGCCCGCTATGTCCCGCGCGATGGGGCCTCGATAACGTGGCAGTTTCCCCCTTCGTGGTAACGCGGCCCTCGCGTACGGGGGTCGATCTACCACAAGGGGGTAATCGCACACATCGTCGACGGATCTGGCAATGCGCTCTTACCCCGACAGTCGCCGGCGCGCGTTCCGCATGATCGTGAATGGTTGCCCATAGCGAACGTGAATTGGTTACATCTTGACGGGGCGGGTTCCGGGCGGCAGGCTGGTCGCAAACCGGGACGAGAGGAGCTGATCATGTCGACCATGCCGGATAACGCGCTCAGCCGGCGAGGCGTGCTGATGGGCGGTGTTGGCATTGCCGCAACCGGTCTGTGGCGGACGGTCGGCCAGCAGGCGCGCCCGGCACCGCACGCGGCGCTTACCCCGCAGCAGCTCGCCGGGCAGCGGGTGATCTTCTCTTACCACGGGCTCACCCCACCGGACAGCCTGCTCGAGCAGATCAGCTCGGGCCAGGCGGCCGGCGTCATCTTCTTCGGCGAGAACATCTCCAGCGAGTCCCAGATCGCCGCGGTGATCGGCCAGCTGAACGCGGCGAACGCGCAGAGCCCGGTGAAGGCGCCGCTGCTGCTGATGACGGACCAGGAGGGCGGCATCGTGCGCCGGCTGCCCGGGGCGCCGACGCTGTCGGAAAAGCAGGTCGGGGCGTCATCCGACCCGGTCGCCCAGGCAAAGCTGGCGGGCACCGGCGCCGGGCAGAACCTGGCCGGGGTGGGCATGAACGTCAACCTCGCGCCGGTGCTCGACGTGTTCCGGCAGGCGGGCAACTTCATCGACGAGTTCGGGCGCTCGTACAGTTCCGATCCGCGGATCGTGACCGAATGCGGGAAGGCGATGGTCAAGGCGCAGCAGGCCGTCGGGCCCGCGGCGACCGCCAAGCACTTCCCCGGGCTCGGTGCGGCGACCGTCTCGCAGAACACCGACCTTGGTCCGGTCACCCTGGACCTGTCCCTCTCGGACCTGCGCAGCATCGACGAGCGGCCCTACCACCAGGTGATCGCCGCGGGCGTCCGGCTGGTGATGTGCAGCTGGGCGGTATACCCGGCGCTGGACCCGAACCTTCCCGCGGGCCTGTCACCCGCCATCGTCCAGGGTGAACTGCGCCGGCGGCTCGGGTTCCGCGGCGTGACGATCACCGATGCGCTGGAGGCGGGCGCGATCAGCGCGTTCGGCACCCCGGGACAGACCGGCGTGCTCGCGGCGAAGGCCGGGATGGACGTGCTGCTGGCTTCGGCGCGGGACGTCACCGAGGGTCAGGCGGTGGTATCCGGCCTGGCCGGCGCGCTGCAATCCGGCGCGCTGGAGGCCGGCTCGTTCCTGGCAGCGGTGGGCAGGACGATCGCGCTCCGGCTCAGCCTCGCGTAAGCCAGCGCGCGTGCCAGGCGGTTACACATCGGCGACCAGCAGCCGGTACCCCGCGTCGAACCGGTCCAGGGGCAGCAGTTCGCTGTGCTGTTCCTGCCAGCGACCAGCCTCGATATCCGCGGCGAGCCGCCGCAATCCTGGCCGGAGTGCGTCCTCGCCGGCTCGTGCCAGCACCGAGATGCCTGCCCGCACGGCGGCATCGAGGTAAGCGCGAGGCCGGCGCCAGTAGGCGGCGGCGAAGCCGTCGGTGCAGTCGTGCGGGACGAGAACTGGCTCGGTACGCACACCGCCGAGCAGGTCGGCGAGGCGGCCAAGCGGCACCGCTCGCGCGTCGTCGAGCGCCGCCGCCTCCGGCAGGTAGTCGCGCAGCAGCCAGAACTTCCGGGTGACCCGCGGATCCCAGGTCAGGATCACGACACGG